>JAQIJE010000008.1:0-85283 GCA_036946435.1 Microbacterium arborescens
CTGGCGGTCCGCAGCAAGCGCGTGCGTCACCTCGTGGACGAGCAGATGCCGGCGTGTCTCGCGCTGCGCCCCGATCTCGTGTCGGTGCTCATCGGCGCGAACGACCTCGTGCGGGCGCGCGTCGATGTCGAGGCGGTGGCCGACGAGGTCGAGATCGCCGTCCGGCGGCTGCGCGATTCGGGCGCCGACGTCCTGCTGGCGACGGTGTTCCTTCCCGCGCGGGCGGCCGCGGGCATCCTGTCACGCAGATTCGCGGAGTACAACGCGCGGCTGCGTCGGATCGCCGAGACGACGGGGGCGATGCTGGTCGACCTGGAGGCGGTGCCCGAGCTCGGGGCGACTCGACCTGTGGGCCGACGATAAGGTGCACCTGCGCTCGCGCGGGCACCGGCTCGTCGCGTACCGGGCGGCGGAGGCCCTCGGGGTGCCCGATGCCGAGGCGCTCGCCGGACTCGACGAGGCCTTCCACCTCGACGACGACCCGCCCGTCGCGGGGACGTGGCTGCGCCGCGACGCCCCTGCCGTGGGTGTGGCGCCGACTGCGCGACGCACCGCCGGCGACGGCATCGCGCCGAAGCTGCCGTCATACATCCGCGTCGGTCCCGCCCGCCGCCCGCGCTCGTCGCTCTCGCAGTAACCCTCAGGTCCGCCAGCGGTACTCGGCCTCGGGGCGACCGGGGGTGCCGTAGCGCTGGGCGCGCTCGGCTCGGCCCGCGTCGGCGAGGTGTTCGAGGTACCGGCGGGCCGCGACGCGCGACATCCCGAGCGCCTCGGCGGCCTCGCGGGCCGAGAGCGCTCCGGTCTCCCGCAGGTGGATCGAGACCCGTTCGAGGGTCTCGGGCGCGAGCCCCTTCGGAACGGGCGCCGTCACCGGGCGCAGCGCACCGAGCAGGGCGTCGATCTCCGCCTGGGTCGCGGCGCCCCGTCGTCGCGTGCGCTCGGGCGCGGTACCGCGAGTACTGCGCCATCCGCTCCTGGAAGTCCGCGAACGTGAAGGGTTTGACGAGGTACTGGACCGCGCCCAGGCCGACCGCTTGCCGGACGACGTCGGCGTCGCGGACCGAGGTGATCGCGATGACGTCGACGTCGTGAGCGCGGGCACGCAGGTGTCGCAGCACGTCGAGACCGAACCGTCGGGCATCGTCATGTCGAGGAGCACGAGGTCGATGTCGGCCGCGGCGGGGCTCTCGAGCAGGGCGCTGAGGGCCGAGCGAGCCCCGCTGCACTCGGCGACGACGCGGAACCCGTCGAGTCGTTCGACGTAGTGGCGGTGGAGGTCGAGGGTCAGCGCCTCGTCGTCGACGAGGAGGACGCCGATCATGAGGCCCGCCGCGGCAGGATGACGCGGAACGTCGTCGGCTCGTCGTCGACGGTCACGACGCCCCCGGCATCGTCGACGATCGCCGACACGAGGGCGAGACCCACGCCGCGTCCTTCGGCACCGGCGGGCTTCGTCGAGAACCCCTGCTCGAAGATCCGTCGGCGCAGGTCGGCGGGGACGCCGGTGCCCGAATCGGCGACGGCGATCTCGAGCTCGTCCTCGTCGGTGCGCGTCATGCGGATCTCCACCCATCTCGGTTCGGGGGCCGCTCGCGGCGGCGTCGAGGGCGTTGTCGATGAGGTTACCCACGACGGAGACCGCGTCGACGGGGGAGAGGACCGACCGCGGGGCGTCGGGCTCGATGCGGGGAGCGCCACCGGATGCCGTGTTCTTTCGCCTGCGACGCTTTGCCGAGCAGCAGGGCGCCGACGGTCGGGTCGCCGTCGCGACGGGCGGCGACCTCGTCGACGAGCACTTGGCTCTGACGAGACGTCTCGGCGAGGATCTCGATCGCTTCGGCGGTGCGGCCGAGCTCGAGCAGTGCGATCGCGGTGTGCATGCGATTGCCGTGCTCGTGGGTCTGCGCCCGCAGCGCCTCGCCGAGCGTGCGGAGCGATTCGAACGACGACAGGGCGTCGCGCACCGCGTTCGCGGGGAGGTCGCCCGTCACCTGGCGGGTCGCGCGACGCGCGGCCACCGCACCGATCAGGCCCGCCGCCAGGAGCGCGGTCGCGATCCCGATGACGACCAGGATGCGCGGTGCGAGGGTGGCGGAGATGCTGCCGATGGTGACGCCGACCGACACCCATCCGACCAGGCGTCCGTCCGAGTCGATGGGGACGATCGTGCGGACCGAGGGGCCGAGGGTGCCGGTGAACTCCTCGGTGAGTTCGGCGGGTTCGGCGGGGATCGTGCCCAGGTAGGGTTCGCCGATCCGGTCGCGGTCGCGATGGGTGATGCGGATGCCGTCGGCGTCCATGATCGTGACGAAGTCGACGCGGGCGTCGACGATCACTTCTTCGACCTGCGGCTGGAGGGTCGCGGATGCCGTCGCTCGATCGCCGCGCGCGAGGGCGTCGGCGACGGAGGTGGTGTCGGCCACGGTCTGGGCGACGGCCTGGGTGACGCGTTCGGCCTCGCCGCGCGCCGTGCGCTGCCCGTCGACGATGAGGATGCCGGCGATGGCGAGGCTGAGCAACGCGACGGCGATCGTGACGGCGACGAACACGAGCGAGGCCGCGCTTCGGGTGCGTCGTGGTGGCCGCATGTCGTCCTCTCGCTTCATCGCGTCGGTAACCGCGTGTGGTGGTCCGCGACCAATACGACCACAAGTCCGGCCGCAGGGGCGACCGCCGCACGCTGGGTGGAGCACCGACAGAGGCGTCGGCATCGGACAACGACTGTTCAGCTGGAGGAGACCATGGCTCTCACATCATCTTTCCGCTTGCCGCGGTACAACGCCCGCAAAGGCAAGCAGGCCTGGGACAAGCACACGTGGCTGTACGTCTCGGTGATCCTGGCCGTCGTCCTCGGCGCGATCGTCGGGCTCGTGTGGCCGACGTTCGCGATCGGGCTCGAGCCGCTCGGAAAGGGGTTCGTCAACCTCATCAAGATGATGATCGCCCCCATCATCTTCTGCACGATCGTCGTGGGTGTCGGCTCGATCGCCAAGGCGGCCACGGTCGGCCGCATCGGCGGACTCGCGCTGCTGTACTTCATGGTGATGTCGACGTTCGCTCTCGCGATCGGGCTCGTCGTGGGCAACATCATCCACCCCGGTGAGGGGCTGAACATGCAGGGCGCCTCGTACGACGCCGGTTCGGCGGCCGAGGCGAAGTCGACGACCGACTTCATCCTCGGCATCATCCCGACGACCTTCTTCTCGTCCTTCACGGGCGAGAGCGTGCTGCAGGTGCTGTTCATCGCCCTGCTGGTGGGGTTCGCTCTGCAGGGCCTCGGCGACAAGGGCGCGCCGATCATGTCGGCCGTGAAGCACCTGCAGACCCTCGTGTTCCGCATCCTCGGAATGATCCTGTGGCTCGCGCCCATCGGTGCGTTCGGCGCCATCGCGGCGGTGGTCGGCAAGACCGGCGTGTCGGCCATCGTGAGCCTCGGCGTGCTGATGATCGCCTTCTACATCACGTGCATCGTCTTCATCGTCGCCGTGCTCGGCACGATTCTGTACGCTGTGGCGCGCGTGAACATCTTCCAGCTCATGAAGTACCTCGCCCGCGAGTACCTCCTGATCGTCGGCACGTCGTCGAGCGAATCGGCGCTGCCCCGATTGATCGCCAAGATGGAGCACGTGGGCGTATCGAAGCCCGTCGTGGGCATCACCGTCCCCACGGGGTACTCGTTCAACCTCGACGGCACCGCGATCTACCTCACGATGGCGTCGTTGTTCATCGCGGCGGGGATGGGCGCCCCGATGTCGATCCCCGAGCAGATCGGTCTGCTCGTGTTCATGATCATCGCCTCGAAGGGTGCGGCCGGTGTGACCGGGGCGGGACTGGCGACCCTCGCGGGCGGTCTGCAGGCCTACCGTCCCGATCTCGTCAACGGCGTCGGCGTGATCGTCGGGATCGACCGGTTCATGTCCGAGGGCCGTGCCCTGACGAACTTCACCGGCAACGCCGTCGCGACGATCCTCATCGGAACCTGGACGCGTGAGTTCGACCGCGATCAGGCCCGCGCGGTGCTCTCGGGCGAGCGACCGTTCGACGAGTCGATGCTCACCGGTCACGGCCACGACGGGATGTCGGACGACACCGGCGCCGTCAGCACGCAGGGCCTCGGTGAGGCGGCGCTCGACGAGGCCGCGGCCAAGGAGGAGCGCGCGCGTCTGCGTCGGGAAGGCAACCGCGGATGACGCGTCGGATCTGACGTTCAGCCGGGATGCCGGGCCCTGCGGGGTCCGGCATCCCGGTTTCTGCGGGGTGGGTCGTCGATAGGCTGACCGCGTGCCCGACTACGACCCGCGGATCGTCGACCTGTACGACGAGGACAACCCGGACGGGGCGGACCACGATTTCTTCCGTGCTCTCGCCGACGGGATCGGCGCCGGCGCGGTGCTCGACATCGGATGCGGTACGGGAATGCTGACCACCAGCCTCGCCCGGCCCGGCCGTCGTGTCGTCGGGGTCGACCCTTCGCCCGCGATGCTGGCGGCCGCCCGTCGGCGGCCCGGCGCGGAAGGCGTCACCTGGGTCGACGGCGACAGCGCGGCGGCGCCCGACGGGCCATTCGACCTCGCGCTCATGACGGGGAACGTGGCGCAGCTCATCCCGGAGGGGGCGTGGCAGCGGACGCTCGCCGACGTGCGTGGCCGGATGTCGTTGGGCGGCGTTCTCGCCTTCGAGAGCCGCAATCCGCGTGCGCGGGCCTGGGAAGGCTGGGACGCAGCGGCGCCGACGACGCGTGAGACCGTCCACGGAGCCCTCGAGGAGTGGATGACCGCGACGACGATGGATGGGCGGGTCGTCGAGCTCGCGTCGTTCAACCGCTTCGTCGAAACGGGCGAGATCGTGCGTGAGGTGCTGCATCTCGTCTTCCGTTCGCGGCAGGACATCGAGCGGGACCTCATCGGAGCGGGCTTCGCCGTCGTCGATGTTTTCGGCGACTGGTCCGAGACGCCGTTCCGGTCGGAGGACCCACTGATGGTGTTCGTCGCGCGGGCCTGCTGACGGGCTGACGCCTCGGGTCCGGCTTCGGCTTCGGCTTCGGGTTCGGGTTCGGCATCGCTTGCGGTTGCGGGTTCGGCTTCGGCAGCGGCTTCGATTGCGGTGTCGGTTCTGGCTTGGCGACGAGTCCGCCGCGTCGCGGCGCGCAGGCGTGACGCACATCAGAACGGTGGCCGCTCGTGTGCACGCGGCCCGCTGCCGTGCGGCGTTCGGGACGATGGTGATGGAGGCCCGGTATCTATGTCCGGTCCGGGCTCGGTACCGCATTCGGGCTCGGTGCCGGGGTCGATGGTGAAAGCGACGAGGGGTGGGGGTGCGTCTTCGCGGTAGACCCGTCCGGTGGGCGAGGTCCAGATCAACCTCCCGCCGGCGAGTTGTCGGACTCTCCACCTCGTGTGATGTTTCACGTCGTGGTGTCTCTTGCAGAGGTGCGCGAGGTTGCAGACGTGCGTCGTGCCGCCGTCCGCGACGGCGATGGTGTGGTCTCGTTCGCATCGGATGGCGGGTTGTCGGCATCCGGGGAATCGGCAGTGCCGGTCCCGTGCCCGCAACAGGCGTTTCATCGCCGCGGTCGGTTCGTACGCGTCGCATTCGAGCACGGTCCCGGTGACGGGGTGGGTGAGCAGCCGTTCCCACGACGTGTTCTCGCCCGCGAGCAACCGCGCCGTCACCGCGTCGATCGGGGAGCGCCCGACCAGGTCGGCGGGGTCTTCGTCGCGTCCGGCGAGGGTGAGGGCGGATACGACGACCTGCACCTTCGCGCGGATCGCCCCGAGCGCCCCGTTAGCGTCTCCGGTCTCTGTTGGATCCAAGCTCGGCGCCCCCGCGAGGAGAAGATCGGCGAACACATCGGCCCGGACCTGATCCATGGTGCGCGTGTCGCCGGTGAAGGTCGAACGCTCCGTCCCGGTGTCGCAGAGGGCGTCGGTAGCGCCGTCCGGCCGGCTGGCATCGCCCGCTCCGTTAGCGCTGCCTACCCCGGCCGCCCCGTCCGAACCACCCGCACCGTCCACCACCGCCGCGCCATCGACACGGGTCCGGGCGCGCACGATCTCACGCGCCTGCCGCGTGAGCCGGTCCGCGATCCCATCGGCGAGGGCCGTCGGCAACGTCGCGATGAGATCGGACATCCCGTCCGGCCCTGGGAGCACCCGCACGCACCGCCCCGCCGCAGCCTCCTCATGCCGCTCGGTGAACGTGCGCGGGTGCATCCGCTCCGCCACCATCTGCAACGCGTCCCGCACCCGGTTCGGCGTCTCACCCTCGCACCGCTGCACAGCGACGTGCTCGAACTCTTCCCGCTCCCCGACCGGCACGATGCATCCGACATCCTGGATGACCCGCACGTGCCCGCGGGTGATCCGCCCCGCCTCCCACGCCGCGAATGCCACGGGATAGTTCTCCACGAGGTCGCAGGCTTCATCGATGCGCCGTTGCACCGTTCGGTCCGTCAACACCAAGACCCCGGCGAGTTCCGCGGCGATCCCGCGCAACGCCATCTCGCGTGCTTTCACCCGCTCCGACGCGCCCGCAGCCTGCTCCCGAGCCAACCGCCCGGCAGCGGCGAGCATGCGTACTTCGCGGATCTGCGCGGCTCGCGTGGCATCCGAGATGGCTTCAGCATCGGCGACGAGCTCGGCCAGGGCCGCGGCATCCGCGTCGCTCCCGAACCGGTCTATCGAAGACATGTTCGAATCTTGTCACGAACCTCCGACATCGACCCCGCACTATCCACAGCCCCAAGCACGACCTCCGACCCGCCGACCCAGCGCCCCCGACCCGCCGACCCAGCTACCCCCGACCCGCTCTACGGCCGGAGCCACCCCGACTGCTCGAGCACCTCGGCCGCGACTTCCGCGATCGTCCGCCCCGTGGTGTCGATCCGGACCGCGTCCACGAGGCCCGCGCCGTGCGCGCGGTCGAGTTCCGCCGCCGACCGTGCGCTGCGTTCGACGTGCTCTCGGAGCGATCCGCCGCTCTCGCGCCGCATCAGCCTCGCGTTCGCGGCGTCATCCGTCGCCGTCAGGAGCACCGCGAACGCGCGCACATCGCCGCCGAGGGCGGCCGACAGCGGTGTGACCTCCATCACGCTCACCGTGTTGGTGTAGACGAGCCGCGAGTATCCGAGTGACCGGTAGTTCGCCCACATCGCCGCCAGGTTGCGTCCCGCGAGGTCGATGCCCTCGCGCCAGGGCTGCGGGTGGGCCTGGTCGAGGTTGTCACCCTCGATCACAGCGTGGCGGATGTCACATCGCGCGAGCATCCGGGAGATCTCGGCGGCCGTGCTCGTCTTGCCGACGCCCGAGCGGCCACCGAGGAACATGACCTCGGTCGTGGTGTCGCGCTGCATCCGATCATCTTGGCGGGCGACACGGGCGGCCGCCACCGGCGCTCTCAGCCCGCACCGAACGTGATGGGGGAAGATGGAGTCTTCCGTTCACCGATCGAAGAGGTCACCCGTGCGTCTGCGCCCGCTCGCCGCTCTGTCCGTCGTCGCCGTGTCGGCGCTCGCCCTCGCCGGGTGCGCCGGTGGTGGCGAGCCGACCGAGAGCCCCACACCGGGTGCCTCGGGTGCGTCGTCGCAGTGCCTCGTCGACGCGCAGCCGGGCGACTCGTCGAACAGCGTCCAGGTCTCGGGGTCGGGCGCCGACCTCACCGCGACCGTCAACGCGGGCCTCGAGCCCGCGACGATCGAGCGCACGCTCACGACCACCGGCGACGGCGAGGACCTCGCCGCGGGCGATCTGGTCTCGGGCTCGTACGCGATCTACGACGGGGCGACCGGCGAGCAGCTCGAGCTGTCGAAGGACACCTCTCCCGACTCGTCGGGTCTCGTGCCGATCCTGCTCGACCCGCAGCAGTACTCGGTCTTCGTCGCGGCGCTGGAGTGCGCCCCGCTCGGTTCGACCGCCGCCCTCGCGATCCCGGGCTCGGCTTTCGGTGAAGGCCGGACGTCGGTGGTCGTCGTCGCAGAATCCGTCGGCAAGCTCGACACGCGCGCGACCGGCGCCGACCAGGCTCCGGTCGACGGCATGCCGTCGGTCACCCTCGCCGACAACGGTGCTCCCACGATCACGATCCCCGAGGGTGACGCTCCCACCGAGGTGAAGCTCGCAGACCTCAAGACCGGCGACGGAGCGACCGTCCAGTCCGGCGACACCGCGTTCGTGCAGTACACCGGCGTGAAGTGGTCGGACGGCTCGGTCTTCGACTCGAGCTGGGACCGCGGCCAGCCCGCCGCCTTCCCGACGACGGGGGTCGTGGCCGGCTTCCAGCAGGCGCTCGAAGGACAGCAGGTCGGCTCGCAGGTGCTCGTCGTCATCCCGCCGTCCGCCGGCTACGGAGCGCAGGAGGGCAACGCCCTGCAGAACGAGACGCTCGTGTTCGTCATCGACATCCTCGGCGTGCAGCGCACCCCCGTTCCCGCCGCGGGCTGACCCGCCGCGGCCTAGGCTGAGGCCATGCGTCGCGTCCTGATCCTCGGCTCCACCGGCTCCATCGGAACCCAGGCGCTCGAGGTCATCGACGCCAACCGCGACCGGTTCGTCGTCGCGGGACTCGCCGCCGGTTCGAACCGAGCGCTCCTCGCCGAGCAGGCGCGACGCTTCGGCGTGGTGCACACCGCGATCGGCGCGGCCGACGCCGAGCAGCTCGTCCGCGACGTCGAGGCGGACGTCGTCCTCAACGGCATCACCGGATCGGTCGGTCTCGGCCCGACCCTCGCGGCTCTCGAGACGGGCCGCACGCTGGCGCTCGCGAACAAGGAATCGCTCATCGTCGGCGGCGAGCTCGTCACCTCGGTGGCCGCGCCCGGTCAGATCGTCCCGGTCGACTCCGAGCATTCGGCCATCGCCCAGGCGCTGCGGTCGGGAGACCCGGGCGAGGTGCGACGCCTCGTGCTGACGGCATCCGGCGGTCCGTTCCGCGGCCGCGGTCGGGACGAGCTGAGCGCCGTCACCCCGGCCGAGGCCCTCGCCCACCCGACGTGGGACATGGGGCGCGTCGTGACCACCAACTCGGCGACGCTCGTCAACAAGGGGCTCGAGGTGATCGAGGCGCACCTGCTGTTCGGCGTCGACTACGACCGCATCGACGTCGTCGTGCACCCGCAGTCCGTCGTGCACTCGATGGTCGAGTTCGTCGACGGGTCGACGATCGCGCAGGCGTCGCCCCCGGACATGCGCCTGCCGATCTCGCTCGGCCTCGACTGGCCGCGCCGGGTGGCCGGCGTCGGTGCGCCGATCGACTGGACGCGGGCGACCTCGTGGACGTTCGAGCCGCTCGACGCCGATGCCTTCCCCGCGGTCGACCTCGCGAAGCAGGTCGGGCGCGCCGGTCGCACCTATCCCGCGGTCTTCAACGCCGCGAACGAGCAGGCGGTGGAGGCGTTCCACGCGGGCGCCCTGACGTTCCCCGGGATCGTCGAGACCGTCCAGCGGACCGTCGACGCCCACGAGCCGCCCGCCGAGCTCACGCGCGAGAGCCTCGCCGAGGCCGAGAGCTGGGCGCGGGCGGCGGCGGATCGGCTCATCGCCGCAGCCGAGTGAGAGCACGCAGAACGCGGAGCGCGCCGGTCGCCCGCTGCGATTCCCGGCGCGCCCCGCGCGATCAGTAGACCGTGAGCCCGCGGGCCGCGAACTGTGCCCGCACGCGCGCGAGCAGGGCGGCATCGGGCGTCTCCCAGCCGGCGAGGGGGTAGTCGATGCCGAGGCGCTCCCACTTCGAGGTGCCCATCTGGTGGAAGGGCAGCACCTCGACGCGCTGCACGTTCGACCACCGCGCGACGATGTCGGCGACCGCGTCGACGTTCTCTCGCGCGTCGGTGAGCCCGGGGACGAGAACGAAGCGGATCCACGCCGGCACCCCGCGCGCGGCGAGCCGGTCGCCGAAGTCGATCGTCGGCTGCAGCTCGCGCCCGGTGACCTCGCGGTAGGTGTCGGGTAGACCCGACTTGACGTCAAGGAGCACGAGCGACAGGTCGTCGAGCAGGGCGTCGGATGCCGCGCGGCCGAGGTTGCCCGAGGTGTCGAGCGCGACGTGGACGCCGAGCTCGGACGCGGCGTGCGCGAGGCGCGTGACGAACGCCGCCTGCTGCATCGGCTCGCCGCCCGAGATCGTCAGCCCGCCGCCGGTGGCGCGGAAGACGGGGAGATAGCGGCGGATGCGGGCGAGGATGTCGTCGATCGCCGTCAGCTCGCCGTCGCGCTGACGCCACGTGTCGGGGTTGTGGCAGTACTGGCAGCGGAGCGGGCAGCCGGCGAGGAAGAGGGTCATCCTGGTGCCGGGGCCGTCCACGGAAGTGACGAGCTCCCAGGAATGCACGCTCGCGATATGGCCCGACCGTCGTGCGGCGAGACGGTCACGAGGGGCCTCGCACAGATCAGCGTCGCTCGAAGCCCACGGCACCAGGATGGCGGACACGGGACTCAGACGCCCGTGTGGAACGTGCGGCTGAGGACGTCGAGCTGCTGCTCGCGCGTCAGACGCACGAAGTTGACCGCGTATCCGGAGACACGGATGGTCAGCTGGGGGTACTTCTCGGGGTTGACCATGGCGTCCTCGAGCGTCTCGCGCGTGAGCACGTTGACGTTGAGGTGGTAGCCCTCCGAGGCCATCTGGGCGTCGAGCAGTCCCACGAGGTTGTGGACGCGCTCCTCGGCCGTCCGCCCGAGACCGCCCGGGGTGACGGTCGTGGTCAGCGAGATGCCGTCCTGGGCCTGGTCGAACGGGAGCTTGGCGACCGACAGCGCCGCGGCGAGCATGCCGTGCGTGTCGCGGCCGTTCATGGGGTTGGCGCCCGGAGCGAACGGCTGGCCGGCGCGTCGGCCGTCGGGGGTGTTGCCCGTGGCCTTTCCGTAGACGACGTTCGAGGTGATCGTCAGCACCGACTGCGTGTGCACCGCGTCGCGGTACGTCTGGTGCCGGCGGATCATCGTCATGAAGTCCGAGACCAGTTCGCGGGCGATCGCGTCGACCCGGTCGTCGTCGTTGCCGAAGGTGGGGAAGTCGCCCTCGACGAGGTAGTCCACGACGAGTCCGGTCGCGTCGCGCACCGGCTCGACCCGGGCGTACTTGATCGCCGAGAGCGAGTCGGCCACGACCGACAGGCCGGCGATGCCGCAGGCCATCGTCCGGAGCACGTTGCCGTCGTGCAGGGCCATCTCCAGCCGCTCGTAGGCGTACTTGTCGTGCATGAAATGGATGCAGTTCAGGGCGTCGACGTACGTCTCGGCGAGCCACTCCATCGTCCCGCGGAAGCGCTCGCGCACGTCGTCGTAGTCGAGGACGTCGGTCGAGACGGGGGCCACCGCCGGGGCGATCTGCTTGCCGCTGACCTCGTCGCGTCCGCCGTTGATGGCGTACAGGAGGGTCTTGGCCAGGTTCACGCGGGCCCCGAAGAACTGCATCTGCTTGCCGACGGTCATCGGCGACACGCAGCACGCGATGGCCGCGTCGTCGCCGCACAGGGCGCGGATGTGGTCGTCAGACTCGTACTGGATCGACGACGTGTCGATCGACACCTGCGCGCAGAACTCCTTGAACCCGTCGGGCAGGGCGTCGGTCCACAGCACCGTGAGGTTCGGCTCGGGTGCCGGGCCGAGGTTGTAGAGCGTCTGCAAGAAGCGGAAGGCCGTGCGCGTGACGAGGGTGCGGCCGTCCTCGCCGACGCCGCCGATCGACTCGGTGACCCACGTCGGGTCGCCGGAGAACAGCGAGTCGTACTCCGGGGTGCGCAGGAAACGGACGATGCGCAGCTTGATGACGAGGTCGTCGACGAGCTCCTGCGCCTCGACCTCGGTGAGTACACCGCGGGCCATGTCGCGCTCGATGTAGGCGTCGAGGAACGAGGTGTTGCGTCCGAAGCTCATCGCCGCGCCGTTCTGCTCCTTCACGGCGCCGAGGTAGGCGAAGTACAGCCATTGGATCGCCTCGCGGGCGGTGGCGGCGGGGCGGGTGATGTCGAAGCCGTAGGTCGCGGCCATCTCGGCGAGCTCGTGGAGGGCGCGGATCTGCTCGGCGTTCTCCTCGCGCGAGCGCAGGATGTTCTCGGTCGAGGGGTGCATGTCGAGCTCGGCGCGTTCGACGTTCTTCGCCGCGACGAGCGCGTCGGTGCCGTAGAGGGCGACCCGGCGGTAGTCGCCGATGATGCGGCCGCGGCCATAGGCGTCGGGCAGTCCCGTGATGATGTGACTGCTGCGGGCGCGGCGCACGGCGGGCGGGTAGACGTCGAAGACGCCGTCGTTGTGGGTCTTGCGGTAGCGCGTGAACACCGTCTCGAGCATCGGGTCGACCGGGTAGCCGTACGTCTCGAGGGCGCCCTTGACCATGCGCCATCCGCCGTTCGGCATGATCGCGCGGCGCAACGGCGCGTCGGTCTGCAGCCCGACGATCAGCTCGTCGTCTCGGCGGATGTAGCCGGGGGCGTGCGAGGTGATCGTCGAGGGGGTCGCGGCGTCGACGTCGTAGACCCCGCGCTCGCGCTCGGTCGGGAACATCTCGCTGAGGGTCTCCCAGAGGCCGGTCGTGCGCGCGGTCGGGCCGACGAGGAAGGAGGCGTCGCCGGTGTAGGGCTCGTAGTTGCGCTGGATGAAGTCACGGACGTCGATGTCGTCCTGCCACGGGCCCGGGGCGAAACCCTCCCACGCCGCCGGAACGGCGTCGTCGTCGTGTGCTGTCGGGGTCGGGATGACTGTGCTCATCGTGGGTCCTTCGTCCTGTCGGAAGGCCCGCCGGGAGCGGGGGAGGCGCTGGTCGTGCCTGCCGCGGCGTGCCTGTGGGCGACGCTACGCCGCACCGCCGCAGGGGTGGTGGTCCATGCACGTCGCGCACAGCGCTCGCGGGGTCCGACCATTATTCACAGTGGTCTGACCACAAACGCGCTCAGTCGGGGTAAGGCACCGACCACCGTGGTTCCGGAACCGGCCACCCGGCGTCCCGCAGCGCGCGGCGCGCGAGTTCGCGGGCGGAGTAGGGGGTGCGTTCGCCGCGGATGTCGCGGTAGTCCTGGTGCCCCGGACCGGCCCACAGGATCGCGTCGCCGTCGCCGACGAGCGATACCGCCTCCACGATCGCGCGCTCGGGTGGCGACCACTCGCGGATATCGGCATCGGGCGCCGCCCGGCGCGCACCCTCGAGCAGGGTGGCGCGGATCGCGTCGGGGTCCTCGAACCGGGGGTGATGATCCGTCACGATGAGGATGTCGCTGCCGAGCGCGGCGGTCGCCCCCATGTCGTGGCGCTTCGTCTTGTCGCGATCGCCGTCGGCGCCGAACAGCATGAGCACCGTTCCGGGAGTGACGCGGCGCACCGCGGCGAGGGTCTTCTCGAACGCGTCGGGCGAGTGCCCGAAGTCGACGTAGACGGCGGGTCCACGATCGCCCGACACGCGCTGGGTACGGCCCGGGAGGTGCGCGTCGATGCGGCCGCCCTCCAGAGCGTCGACGAGGTCCTGCCAAGCGTACCCGCCCTCGAGCAGCATCACGATCGCGAGACCCGCATTGGCGGCCATGTGCCGGCCGATGACGGGCACCGTGGTCGTGAGCGCGCGGCCGTCGGCGCCGCGGAGGCGGAATTCCGTGCCGTTCTGTCGCTCTGCGACGATCTCGACGCTCCAGTCCGCCGTGGCGTCCGGATCCTCCGCGAGGGCGGGCGTGATGATCGTCACCACCGGCACCTGCGCGCGGGCGACGATCTCGGACCCGGCGGCCGAATCGAGGCAGACGACCGCGCGACGCGACCGGTCGCCGTGGAAGAGGGGGAGCTTGGCCTCGAAGTACTCGGTCATGTCGCCGTAGTCGTCGAGATGGTCGTGGGTCAGGTTGGTGAACCCGGCGACGTCGAACACGACACCGTCGACACGGTGACGCGTGAGGGCTTGAGCGCTGACCTCGACGGCGACGGCCTCGACGCCGCGTTCGCGCATGAGAGCGAGGAGGGCGTGGAACTCGGAGGCCTCCGGAGTGGTCAGGCGCGAGACGATCACGTCTCCCGCGATGTGACGCTCCGCCGTTGAGGAGAGCCCCGTCACGGCGCCCAGTTGGCCGAGGATGCCCTCGATGAGGTGCGAGACGCTCGTCTTGCCGTTCGTGCCGGTCGTCCCGAACAGCACCGGCAGGCGGTCGTCGCGGCCGGTGCCGTACATCCATGCCGACAGCTCGCCGAGCCGCGCCCGCGGATCCTCGACCACCACGATCGGGAGTCCTGCGGCGGCGGCGAGCTCGGCGCCTTCGGCATCCGTCACGATCGCGGTCGCACCGGTGTCCGCGGCGATCGCGGCGAACTCCGCTCCGTGCCGCGTCCCCCCGCGTAGGGCGACGAAGGCCTCGCCGGGGCGGAGATCAGCGGTCGCGAGGGTGATGCCGGTCACGTCGACGCCCGCGGGCGCTCCGATCACCCGTCCGCCGATGTGCGCAGCGAGGTGTTCCAGTGAGCGGCGCGGCGGATTCTCGGGGCGGAGGACAGGAGGAAGATTCGATGCGTCGGTAGGCATTGCCGACGATTGTCTCATCCCGGGGTCGGGGCGGAGGCATCCTGGACGCATCCGCCCCGATCGGCTAGGCGCGGCGACGCGCGATCGAGAGCACCAGAGCGGCCGCGGCGACGACGAGGGCGCCGGCCGACAGCCAGATCGGCAGCGGGTCGCTCGCGGCGGCTGCGGGCGCTGCCGTCTCGTCGTGCTCGGACCCGGCGGCCTCGGCGTCGTTGTCGGAGCCGTGTCCGGCGTGCTCGCCGGACGACGTCGAGGCGGCGCCGACCGTGACGACGGGGGCGGGGTAGTCCAGGTCGTGCGGGTCCTGGCCGTCGTCGGCGATCTGCACCCACGCCGCCTCGCCGGTCTCGCACTGCTGCGTGACGGGGAAGGCGAAGCTCTCGCCCTCGGTCGAGCCGGGGAAGATGACGTTCATGCCCGCCGACGCCTCGAAGCCGTCCGGGATCGGCGAGACGGCGGTGTAGGTGACCCGCGTGGGGATGCCGGCGTCACCGGCCTCGGTCGTGATGGTCCAGGCGCCGTCGACGACGGGCGTGGCTCCCTGCGCCTCGGCGGGGACGTCGACGACGAGCGCGGTCGTGGGCGAGCCCTCGCAGCCGTGGCTGAAGGTGAAGTCGATGCGCGTGGAGCCGTTGGCGGCGACGTCCTCGGGGGAGACGTGCACGTGGGCGGAGGCGGCGAGGGGGAGCGCGATGGCGAGGGCGGCGCCGGCGGTGACGCCGACGGCGAGGCGCGCGCGGCGGCGTGCAGGAGCGGTACGGGACATGGGTCTCTCTCAGTTCGGTGCGGCGCGCGGGGCGGTCCGCGAAGGTGTGGGGTACGGGGTCACGCAGTGGTGACGGGTGGACCCCGCAGCGAGAGAGCGGAACGCAGGCGTCGGGCCGGTGCGAGTCGGCGTCGGCGCACGGCGGTCGGGGAGCATGCGCGGGGCTCGGCCACGGCCGGCGAGAAGAAGCGCCGGATCCGGCGGATGCCTCGACGGACGGCGTCGACGGCGCGGTCGGCGAGGGCGAGCACGGCGACCGTGAGCGCCGCGGCGATCAGATGGGTCGAGGCCATCCCGACCGAGAGCACGTGCGGGTGGCTCATCGAGAGGCCGATGATCGGAGCACTCGCGGATGCCGCGTGCTGATGCACGACGGAGGCGGAGGGATCGGCGGCGCCGGCGACCGCGAAGAAGGCGTGGAAGAAGCCCTGGCTCGCGACGACGACGAGACCCGTGCGCCGGAGCGAGGGGGCGCGGCCGACGAGCCACACGGCGAGCGGGGAGACCAGGAGCACCGTGGCGGCGATCAGCCAGGCCGGCGCCAGGCCGCCGCCGATCGTGTGGGCGGTCGCGGCCAGCACGGTCGCGACCGCGGCGGATGCCGCTCCGCGCACGGCACGGCGGCGCCGCGCGCTCTCGCCGCCGGGCCCGATCATGGCTCCGAGCTTAGAGCCTGGGGCAATTCAAAGGCTCGGCGAGTAGCCTCGACGGCCGTGAGTGTTCTCCTCTTCGTCGTCGGCGTCGTGCTGCTAGTCATCGGACTGGCCGTGTCGATCGCCCTCCACGAGATCGGGCACCTCGTTCCCGCGAAACTCTTCGGCGTCCGCGTGGGGCGCTACATGATCGGCCTCGGGCCGACGCTGTGGTCGCGCCGGTTCGGCGAGACCGAATACGGGGTCAAGGCGTTGCCGGTCGGCGGCTACATCGCGATGTCGGGGATGTACCCGCCGGCTCCCGGCGAGACCGGCACGACCGGCCGTGCCGGCGGCGGCTTCTTCGCCACGATGGTGCAGGACGCCCGCCTGGCCAACGCCGAGACGCTCGTCGAGGGCGACACCCGTCCCGCGTTCTACCAGCTCGCGGTGTGGAAGCGCATCATCATCATGGTCGGCGGCCCGCTGATGAACCTCGTGCTCGCGATGGTCCTGTTCGCCATCGCTCTCAGCGCCATCGGCGTCCCCAGCGTGTCCCCGACCATCGCCGCCGTCAACGAGTGCGTCGTACCCGCGGGGGCGAACCGCACGGACTGCGAGCCGGGCGATCCCCAGTCGCCGGCGGCTGCCGCCGGCATCCGTCCGGGCGATGTCATCGTCTCGGTCGACGGCACGGAGGTCGACGGGTTCGCCGCCGCGACGGCCATCATCCAGGACGCGCCCGGGCGCACCATCCCGATCGTCGTCGAGCGCGACGGTGCGCGGGTCTCGCTGTCGGTGACGCCCATCAGCGCGGAGCGCATCCTCCCGACCGCCGACGGCGGGTCGGAGCGGGTCTCGGTCGGTTTCGTCGGAATGACCGGAACCCGAGTCAACGTGCCGCAGCCGATCTGGACCGGCCCGCAGGCCGCGATCGACCGTGTCGGCGCCGTCGCCGGGGTGATCTGGCAGCTCCCGGTCAAGGTGTACGAGACCGGTGTGTCCCTCGTCACGGGCGGTGAGCGAGACCCCAACGGGCCGCTGTCGGTGGTCGGGGCCGGGCGCATCGCCGGGGAGGTCGCCGCGACCGAGGCGCCCGTTCAGGATCGCGTCGTCGACCTGCTCAGCCTGCTCGGCGCGCTGAACATCGCTCTGTTCGTGTTCAACCTGCTGCCGCTCCTGCCCCTGGACGGCGGCCACGTCGTCGTCGCGCTGTGGGACGGGGTCAAGCGCGCCTTCGCCAAGCTCGCCGGTCGCCCGGCCCCGAAGCCGGTCGACGCGACGAAGCTCGTGCCGGTCACCTTCGTGGTCGTGATCGGGCTGATCGTGATGGGCGGGACGCTCATCCTCGCCGACCTCTTCAACCCGATCTCGTTCCTCGGCTGACCCTCCGGGCTCAGGAGCCGACGGCGAAGCCGATCAGCCGCTCGAGCGTCGGCAGTCCGTCGCGCGAGAGGATCGACTCGAGGTGTCCCTGTACCGACGCGTAACCGGGGCCCCGGAGCGCGTACACGTCGCCGCTCGTCGGGTCCGCCGCGACATCCGTGGCGCCCAGGCGGTTCGTCCCCGGCGTCACCCGCGCCGTGAAGGTGTTGTAGAAGCCGATCGAGGCCGGACGGCCGAACACGTCGACGCTCTTCTGCAGTCCCTGATGCGGCGACGCGAGGGGGGCGAGGTCGATGCCCAGGCGGTCGGCGAGGATCTGGTGGCTGAGGCAGACGGCGAGCAACGGTCGTGCCGCGTCGGCGCGCCGGGCGACGAGCTCGCGCATACGGGCGATGCGGGCGTTCGAACCGTCGCGAGGATCGCCCGGTCCCGGGCCGAACACGACGAGCCCGGCCGAGTCGACCGCGTCGTCGGAGACCTCGTTCCAGGGTGCGATGCGCACCTCGAAGCCCAGATGGCGCAGCTGGTGACCCAGCATCGTCGTGAAGCGGTCCTCGGCGTCGACGACGAGCACGTCACGACCCGAGAACGGGCCGCCCTCGGCCGCCTGCGGGTCGAGCCAGAACTGCGCGAGCCGGCTGTTGCGCGATGCGAGCAGGGACGCGATCGTCGGATCGTCGCCGAGCCTCGGTCGGTGGGCCGACGCCGGGGCGTCCTCGTCGACCTGAGTGCCGTCGGCGACGTCCGCGGCGATCTCGTCGCGCTCGACCGCGCCGATGGCGCCCAACACGCCCGCGGCCTTGCCGTGGGTCTCGCCGACCTCGCCGGCCGGGTCGGAGTGCCGCACGAGGGTCGCACCCACCGGGACCCGCAGTCGCCCCTCGACCAGGTAGGCCGTGCGGATGAGGATCGGGGCGTCGAGATCGTGGCCGCCGCCGGCCGCGGGGGTGAAGAGCGCCGCGACGCCGGAGTAGTAGCCCCGTGGGGAGCGCTCGTGGCGCGCGATCACGGTGCACGCGTTCTGCATCGGCGAACCCGTGACCGTCGGGGCGAACATCGTCTCGCGCAGGATGTCGCGCGGATCCATCGTGCTCGAGCCCCGGAGCATGTACTCCGTATGGGTCAGCCGAGACATCTCCTTCAGATGGGGGCCGGTGATGCGTCCGCCGTCGGAGCACACCGCCGACATCATCTTCAGCTCCTCGTCGACCACCATGAAGAGCTCCTCGGTCTCCTTCGTCGATGTCAGGAACTCCGTCAGCGTCTCCGTCGTCGCACCGCCGCGCGGGTGACGGAAGGTGCCCGAGATGGGGTTCATCGTCACGACGCTCTCGCCCGGTGCCGCCGGCGCGCCGCTGCGCGCACTGACGTGCGCCTCCGGGCTCGCTCCGACGGCGACGTGGCCGTCGGTCACGACGAGGAAGGTCCAGTACGCGCCTCGCTCGTGCTGCAGCAGCGCGCGGAACCACGTGAGCCCCGCGGTCACGGCATCCGTGTCGACGGTCGCGGTGAAATCGCGGCGGATGACGAAGTTCGCGCCCTCACCGCGTCCGATCTCGTCGGCGATCACGCGGCGCACGATGTCGGCGTAGTCGTCGTCGGAGATGTCGAAGCCGGCGTCCTCGAGGGGGACGCGCTCGGACGGGAGTTGACGGAGCGCTTCGACGAGGGGGAGCGCGCGGTGATCCGAGACCCGCAGGCAGCGCAGCGGGGCGTGATCGTCGTGGCAGACGAAACCGCGCTCGACCACTTGCCGGAACGGGACGAGCGCGAGCACCTCGCGCCTCGTGCCGTCGGCGTCCTCGAGCGGGATGTCGCCGAGGAGGTCGACGTCGACCACGTCGCCGCGCAGCACCTCGACGGTCGCGCCGTCGCGGGCGATCAGCGCGAACGGCTCACCGCTCGCGGCGAGATCGGTCAGTGTCGGGAGGGAACCGGTCATCGTCGTCCTTCTTCGTCGGAACGCCCGCCCCACGAAGAAGACCGCCGGGCCTTCAACGCCGGGCGGTCTGATACGTGTGCACGTCGAACACACCGCCTAGGCGGTGTGCCACCAGGAGAGGCGCGTGCGCATGGGCCGAAATTATCACACCCGAGGGGCGGGCGACGTTCCCAGCCCGTGCGCGGCGGCGGCGCGTAGGCTGAGCGCGTGCCAGCAGTCAATCTCGGGATGCCTCAGGTACCCGACGTCCTCGCCCCGCGTCGCAAGAGCCGCCAGATCCGTGTCGGGAAGGTGCTCGTCGGGGGAGGAGCGCCCGTCAGCGTGCAGTCGATGACGACGACGCCCACGACCGACATCAACGCGACGCTGCAGCAGATCGCCGAGCTGACGGCATCCGGCTGCGAGATCGTGCGCGTCGCCGTGCCGTCGCAGGACGACGCCGACGTGCTGCACATCATCGCGAAGAAGAGCCAGATCCCCGTCATCGCCGACATCCACTTCCAGCCGAAGTACGTCTTCCAGGCGATCGACGCGGGATGCGCCGCGGTGCGCGTCAACCCCGGCAACATCCGCAAGTTCGACGATCAGGTCGGCGCGATCGCGAACGCCGCGAAGGCGGCCGGCGTCTCGCTGCGCATCGGCGTCAACGCCGGCTCGCTCGATCGCCGCCTGCTCGAGAAGTACGGCAAGGCGACGCCCGAGGCCCTGGTCGAGAGCGCCGTCTGGGAAGCGTCGCTCTTCGAAGAGCACGACTTCCACGACTTCAAGATCTCGGTCAAGCACAACGACCCGATCGTCATGGTCAAGGCCTACCGGCAGCTCGCCGAGCGCGGCGACTGGCCCCTGCACCTCGGGGTCACCGAGGCGGGGCCGGCCTTCCAGGGCACGATCAAGAGCGCGACCGCGTTCGGCATCCTGCTCGGCGAGGGCATCGGCGACACGATCCGCGTCTCGCTGTCGGCGCCGCCGGCCGAGGAGGTCAAGGTCGGACACCAGATCCTGCAGTCGCTCAACCTGCGCGAGCGCAAGCTCGAGATCGTCTCGTGCCCGTCGTGCGGACGTGCGCAGGTCGACGTCTACACGCTCGCCGACGACGTCACGGCGGGGCTGAAGGACGTCACCGTGCCGCTGCGCGTCGCCGTCATGGGCTGCGTCGTCAACGGACCCGGCGAGGCGCGCGAGGCCGACCTCGGCGTCGCGTCGGGCAACGGCAAGGGGCAGATCTTCGTCAAGGGCGAGGTCATCAAGACCGTGCCCGAGTCCGAGATCGTCGCGACCCTCATCGAAGAGGCCCGCCGTATCGCCGACGACCTCGGCCCCGACGCCCCCCTCGGCACCGCGCAGGTCGTCACCGCCTGAGATCGGTTAGGTAACGCTTCGACGGCGGATGCCGCGACGGCGTCAGTCTTCCTGCCAGGCCGGTGAGACTGCAGTTCGACGCCGAGACGGTGGGTTTGCCCCGCGGTCTCGGCGTGCGAATGACGTCTCGGCGCGCGTTCGACGCCTCGCGGGGGCCGGCGCGGCCGCGCGGCGCGGTTTTACCAGAGCGAACCGGCGGCGTAGGAGTCGTCGACCTCGGTGTCGATCGAGGTGCGGATGGCGATGCGCAGAGCGCGGACGATGTCGTCGAGCGGAAGCGACGGCTTGTCGGCCGGCGCGGACTCGCTCGCATAGGGCACGTGGATGAACCCGGCCTTGCGGTCGCCCGGCTCGCCGCCGTCGAGCGCCGAGAACATCACGTGGTTGCAGACGAACGTGCCCGCGGAGTGCGAGACGGATGCCGGGATGCCGGCGCCTTCGACGGCCGAGACGATCGCCTTGACCGGCAGCGTGGAGAAATACGCGGCCGGCGAGTGCGGACGCGACGGCTCGTCGACGGGCTGATCGCCCGCGTTGTCCGGGATCCGGGCATCCTTCAGGTTGATCGCGACGCGCTCGACCGAGATGCCCGAGCGTCCGCCCGCCAACCCCGTCGCGATGACGACGTCCGGCGTGTGATCGACGAGCAGCTCCAGCAGATGCCGTCGCGCCGCACGGAACTCCACCGGTAGGACGGCCGCGACGAGGGTCTCCCGTTCTTTCCACTCATCGGCGATACGCAGGACGGCGTCTCCCGACGGGTTGGTCGCGTCGCCCGCGAACGGCTCGAATCCGGTGAGCAGGACGGTGGCCATGGATCCAGGCTAGGGCGCGGCTGCGACACCGTGGGTCTCAGCGGCCGAGCGCACGTCGCGGCCCCGCGGCATCCGTAGACTCGACTCGTGGTCACCCGTATGTCGCACCTGTTCCTCCGTACGCTCCGTGAAGACCCCGCGGGCGCCGAGGTCGCCAGTCACAAACTGCTGATCCGCGCCGGCTACATCCGACCGCAGGCAGCGGGCATCTTCGCGTGGCTGCCGCTCGGCCTGCGCGTCAAGGCAAAGATCGAGCGCGTCGTGCGCGAGGAGATGGCCGCCGCGGGCGCCCAGGAGGTGCACTTCCCGGCGCTGATGCCCCGCGAGGCGTACGAGGCGACGGGGCGCTGGGAGGAGTACGGCGACCTGCTGTTCCGGCTCCAGGACCGCAAGGGCGGCGACTACCTGCTCGCCCCGACGCACGAGGAGGCCTTCACGCTGCTCGTGAAGGACCTGTACTCGTCGTACAAGGACCTGCCGCTGACGATCTACCAGATCCAGGACAAGTACCGCGACGAGGCGCGCCCCCGCGCGGGCCTCCTGCGCGGACGCGAGTTCACGATGAAGGACGCGTATTCGTTCGACGCGAACGACGCCGGGCTCGACGCGAGCTACCAGGCGCAGCGCGACGCGTACGAGCGCATCTTCCAGCGCCTCGGCCTCGAGTACGTCATCGTGCAGGCGGATGCCGGTGCGATGGGCGGATCCCGATCCGAGGAGTTCCTGCACCCGACCCCCGTGGGCGAGGACTCGTTCGTCCGCTCCGACGGCGGGTACGCGGCCAACGTCGAGGCGTTCACGACGGTCGCCCCCGAGGCGCGCCCCGTCGAGGGCCTGCCCGAGGCCGTCGTCTTCGACTCTCCCGACACCCCCACGATCGACACCCTCGTCGCTCACTCGAACGCCGTGCTCGAAGGTGACTTCACCGCGGCCGACACGCTCAAGAACGTCGTGCTCGCGCTCACGCACCTCGACGGCACGCGCGAGCTCGTCGTCGTGGGCCTTCCCGGCGACCGCGACGTCGACGACAAGCGCGTCGAGGTCGCCTTCGCCCCCGCCGAGGTCGAGCCCGCCACGGCGGAGGACTTCGCGAAGAACCCGCTCCTGGTCAAGGGCTACATCGGGCCCTGGTCGCCCGAGGGGCCGGTGCTCGGCGAGGAGTCGGCGACCGGCATCCGTTACGTCCTCGACCCGCGCGTCGTCGACGGCACCTCGTGGATCACCGGCGCGAACATCGACCAGAAGCACGTGCACTCGCTCGTTGCCGGACGCGACTTCACGGCGGATGCGTTCGTCGAGGTCGCGACGGTGCGCGCGGGCGACCCGGCCCCCGACGGCTCGGGCCCCGTCTCGATCGCGCGCGGCATGGAGATCGGACACGTCTTCCAGCTCGGACGCAAGTACGCCGAGGCGCTGGGCCTGAAGGTGCTCGACGAGAACGGCAAGCTCGTGACGGTCACGATGGGCTCGTACGGCATCGGCGTCACCCGCATCCTCGCGATCATCGCCGAGCTCAACAACGACGACCGCGGCCTCATCTGGCCCGAGTCCGTCGCACCGTTCGACGTCCACGTCGTCGCCACGGGCCGGGATGCCGCGGCCTTCGAGCTCGCCGCGTCGCTGTCCGCCGATCTCGAGGCCGCGGGCCTCGACGTCGTCTACGACGACCGTCCCAAGGTCTCGCCCGGCGTGAAGTTCGGCGATGCCGAGCTCGTCGGTGTTCCCCGGATCGTCATCGTCGGGCGCGGAGCCGCCGACGGCCAGGTCGAGCTGTGGGACCGTCGCACCGGGGAGCGCGAGGCCGTCGCCGTCGCCGACGCCGTCGCTCGTCTCACCGCCCGCTGAGCCCAGCTCCCTGTCGCCGGATGCCGCGCACTTCGCGGCATCCGGCGCACTTCTGTCTGCGCTCGACGTGCCGACGTGCGCCCGAAGGCGGGGAGGAGCGGCCGGGGGAGACCGGCCTCAGAGGTCGGCGTAGCGGGCGCGGAAGACCGTGAACACTCCGTATGCGATCAGCCCGGCACCGACCACGACGACGATCGCGGGCCCGAGCGCCAGCTCGAGCAGCGCGCGGATGGCGGCGTCGAGGCTCCCGGCCTCGTCGGCGCGCGAGCGCACGGCGGCGACGACGAGCACGCCGCCGAGCGAACCGAGGGCGATGCCCTTGGCGACGAAGCCGACGACGCCGAGCCCGGTCACGGCCGCGCCCACCGGCCCGTGCGGAATGGTCATCTTGGAGCGGAACGACCGGCGCACGCCCATGACGGCGAAGACGACACCGGCCACGGCCACTCCGAGGCCCACGAGAACGATGACGAAGACGCCGCCCGGCATCGCCAGCACGCCGCGGCTCGCGTCGCGCGCGGTCTCATCGGCCTGCGGCCGGGCGCCGAGCGCGACGGCCGCCGAGAGCCCGCCGAAGAACAGGAACACGAGCGCCTGTCCCCATTCCGAGGCACGCACACCCCACGCCGCGGCACCGCTTCGTCGGCGCGACGCGAGCATCCCCTCGGCGAGGTGCCAGACGCCGAGGGAGACCAGCAGGGCCGCAGCGATCCACAGCACGACGAAGCCGAGCGGCAGCTCCGCGACGGCTCGGAACGCACCGGTCTGATCGGCGTCGCGATCGCCTCCGAAGGCGACGGCGATGATGAGCGACCCGATGAGCAGGTGGACGACCCCGTTCGCGACGTACCCGCCGCGGGCCAGAGCCCGAGCCGCCGGCTGACGCTCGACCGCGCGTGCGGCATCGTGCGCGGGTTCGCCCATCCCGTGAGCCTACGACGGGTCGCGCGGCTCCGCGAAAGCACGGACCGGCAGCCGTGGATCGGCCACCGGTCCGTTGTCGTCCGTTCCGTCAGTCCATGACGAGGACGGCCTTGACGGCCTTGCCCGACTGGGTGTCCGCGATGGCCTGCTCGATGTCCGAGAAGGGGTACTTCGTGATCAGCTGGTCGAACGGGAAGCGTCCGGCTTCGTGCAGAGCGAGCATCTCGGGGATGAACTTCTGCGGCACCGCGTCGCCCTCGATGGCGCCGACGAAGGTCTTGCCCGATCCCGAGATCGATCCGAGGGGGATCTCGGCGCCCGGCTTCGGCACCCCCACGAGGGCGATCCTGGCGCCGAAGGCGGTCGCCGCGACGATCGTGTCGACGACGGCCGGGACCGCCGTGGTGTCGACGGCGTAGTCGGCCCCGACCCCGCCGGTGATCTCGAGGATGCGCGCGACGGCATCTTCGTCCTTGCTGTTGACTGTGTGCGTCGCGCCGAGCTTCGCGGCGAACTCGAGCCGCTCGGGGATGATGTCGACGGCGATGATCGTGGTCGCGCCGGCGACCTTCGCGCCCATGATGGACGACAGTCCCACCGCCCCCGTGCCGGTCACGATGATGGACGCGCCGGCGGGCACGTCGAGCGAGTTGAGCACGGTGCCCGCGCCCGTCTGCACACCGCATCCGAGCGGTCCGGCGATCTCGACGTCGGCGCTCTCGGGCAACTTGACGGCGTTGCGGGCCTCGACGATGACGTGGCTCGCGAACGACGACTGTCCGAAGAACGATCCGTGCATCTCCGACCCGTCGGCCGCCGTCATCGTGGCGGAGCCGTCTTCGCGCGCCCCGCCGAAGTTCAGCGCCATGAAGTTGCGGCAGTACGCCTCGCGTCCGGTCAGGCAGTTGGTGCAGTGGCCGCACGAGGCGAACGAGACCGCGACCTTGTCTCCGACCTCGTACCCCGAAACAGCGGCGCCGACCTGTTCGACGACACCGGCGCCCTCGTGACCGAGCACGAAGGGGAAGGCGGCGGGGATGTGGCCGTGCTGCACTGCGAGGTCGGTGTGGCACAGGCCGGTGGCGGCCACCTTGACGAGCAGCTCGTCGGGGCGGATGTCGTCGAGGGTGATGTCCTCGAAGCGGAACGGGGCGTCCTGAGCGTGGAGGACGGCGGCGTGCGCGGTGGTGGTCATAGGGAGGTTCCTTTCGCGTTCGCGGTCGCGGCGGCACAGCCGTCGTCGCGACCGATGTCACGATCGGGCGTCGTCTCCCGCATCGCGGGCCGCCCGGTCCTCAAACAGTATGCGCCTGAATCGATCGGCCGGGCCGGGGGTTGCGAACCTCGCTGCAGCGGTCTAGGCGGCGGCGTCCTCGATCGCGGGGGAGGGGACGCGGTACCACGGGCGCCCGAGCGGCAGGATGCTGCGTCCGAGCGTCCGCGCAGAGAACTTCTCGAGCAGCATGTAGGCCGCCAGAGCCGAGGCGAGCAGCAGCGCGGCCGATCCCGCTGCGCCGAAGGCCGCCGGCCCGCCGAACGCGCTGACGGTCTGGAGCCCCAGCCCCGCGGTCACGGCGAGGAGGGTCACCGGCAGGACCGTGTTGCGGCTCGCGGCCGATACGGCGAACACGAGCGCGAGGATCGAGAACATCAGGGTGAACACTCCGCGTGCAGGGCCCTCGACCTCGAAGAATCCGAGCTCCCCGCCCAGCAGGAATCCGGGCATGCAGATCCAGTACCACCCGAAGGCGTTGTAGACGATGAAATGGAAGTCGTCGCCCGCGAAGTACGACAGCATGCCCGCGGTGACCTGGACGACGCCGCCGAACACCGCGCCCACCCAGAACACGGGGCTCTCGTTCTGCAGGCCGAGGTGCTCGAGCTGCGCGGTGAGGGTCGCGATGACGAAGCCGAGCAGGCCGATGAGTCCGGGGTCGGCCAGGCGGGGGGTGCGTTCGGTCATACCGACCAGTATCCCGAGGTCGCCCGCGGTGCTCTCGCGGCCTCCGCCGGGCAAACACGGCGCGACCGGCATCGGGTAACGTTGGGTGGATGCCGGGAGCGCCAGACGCCCCCGGACGAGAGCTGAATACGGAGGGCACCATGGACATCGATCTCTCACTGCTGCGCACGGTCGAGCGAGAGAAGGAGATCCCCTTCGACGAACTCGTCCGCATCATCGAGCAGGCCGTTCTGACCGCCTACGCGAAGCACACCTCGCCCGACGGCGAGCTGCCCGAGGGCGCACGTGCCGAGCTCGACCGCAAGACCGGTCACGTCGCGATCTACGTGCCGCTGCGCGACGAGGACGACGCCGTCATCGGCGAGGAGGAGTCGACGCCCGACGACTTCGGCCGCATCGCCGCGTTCGCCGCCAAGCAGGTCATCAGCCAGCGTCTGCGCGACATCGCCGACGACGCCGTGCTGGGCGAGTTCCGCGGCAAGGAGGGCGACATCGTCGCCGGCGTCATCCAGCAGGGGCCGAACCCCCGCATGGTGCACGTCGACCTCGGCACGATCGAGGCCATCCTCCCGCCCGAGGAGCAGGTCGCGGGTGAGGAGTACCGCCACGGCTCGCGTCTGCGCGTCTACGTCACCTCCGTCTCGAAGGGCACCAAGGGTCCCTCGATCACCGTCTCGCGCACGCACCCGGGTCTCGTGCGCAAGCTGTTCGCGATGGAGGTCCCCGAGATCGCCAACGGCCTCGTCGAGATCACCTCGCTGGCGCGCGAGGCGGGACATCGCACCAAGATCGCGGTCAAGGCCAACGATCCCTCGATCAACGCCAAGGGTGCCTGCATCGGCGAGCTCGGGCGTCGCGTCCGGGCGGTCACCGAGGAGCTCGGCGGCGAGAAGATCGACATCATCGACTACAACGGCGACCTCGCGACCTTCGTCGCCAACGCGCTGTCGCCGGCGAAGGTGACGTCGAGCTTCGTGCTCGATGCCGCGACGAAGGCGGTGCGCGCGCTCGTCCCCGACTACCAGCTCTCCCTCGCGATCGGCAAAGAAGGGCAGAACGCGCGGCTCGCAGCCAAACTCACCGGCGCGAAGATCGACATTCAGCCCGACTCGATCCTCGAGGACTCCTGACCGGGGGTAGAATGGATCCCGTTCGAACGTGCGTGGGTTGCCGCGCGCGCGCTTCCCGGGCCTCGCTCCTCCGAGTCGTGGCCCGCGACGGCGTCCTGGTCGCAGACCCGGGCGCTTCGCTCCCCGGGAGAGGCGCGTGGGTCCACGACACACCCGAATGCGTGGATGCCGCCCTGCGGCGTCGTGCTTTCGGGCGAGCCCTGCGGTCATCCGGCCCACTGGATACGCAGGAATTCCAGATTGATCACCAGCGCAAAGGCTGAACGGCTATGGACACGAAGTGAACGGCTCGAGATGAGACCCGTCCGCGCTTAAACGGTCCGCCCTGTCCGAGGGTGGGCCTTCAGACAGGAGAATTGTGGCAAAACCACGCGTACACGAGATCGCTTCCGAGCTCGGCGTCGACAGCAAAGTCGCCCTCGCGAAGCTGAAGGAGCTCGGCGAGTTCGTCAAGAGCCCCTCATCCACCATCGAGCCCCCCGTGGCTCGTAAGCTTCGGGCTGCGCTCGAGGCCGACGGTGGCTCGGCTCCGGCCGCGCCCGCCCCCGGCGGCGCCCGTCCCGGCGCTGCCCGTCCGAGTGCGGCCAAGCCCGCCGCTCCGGGCGCCAAGCCCGGTCCCGCGGCCAAGCCCGGCCCCGCCAAGCCCGCCGCTCCCGCGGCGCCCGCCGCGCCGACTCCGGCCGAAGCCGCACCCGCGACCCCGGCTCCCGCCGCGGCCGCCGCGCCCGCTCCGGCCGCGTCTTCGCCCACCCCGGGCTCGGCAGCCCCGACGCCCGGCGCCGGCAAGCCCGGTCCGGCCAAGCCGGGCGGCGCGACCCCCGGCGGCTCGCAGCCGCCGCGTCCCGGCGGCGCCCGCCCCGGCAACAACCCCTTCGCCCCCTCGCAGGGCATGGGCCAGCGTCCCGCCGGCCCCCGTCCCGGCAACAACCCCTTCGCTTCTGCGCAGGGCATGGGCCAGCGGCCGAACCCCGGCAACATCCCGCGTCCGCAGGCTCCGCGCCCCGGCGCGCCCCGGCCCGGTGCCCCGCGTCCCGGCGGTGCCGGTCGTCCCGGTGGCGGCGGTCGTCCCGGTGCTCCGTTCCAGCAGCGTCCCGGCGGTCCCGGCCGTCCCGGCGGCGCCGGTGGCGGATTCCAGCGTCCCGGTGCTCCCGGCGGCGGCTTCGCCGGTCGTCCGGGTGGTGGCGGCGGCCGTGGTCGCGGCCCCGGCGGTGGTACCGCAGGTGCGTTCGGCAAGGGCGGCGGCAAGTCCAAGCAGCGTAAGTCGCGTCGGGCGAAGCGGCAGGAGTTCGAGATGCGGTCGGCGCCGGTCGTCGGCGGCGTCAACGTCCAGAAGGGTAACGGCGAGATCATCCGTCTGCGCCGCGGCGCGTCGATCGCCGACTTCGCGGACAAGCTCGAGGCCCTGCGCGGCTACACCGTGCAGCCCGGCACGCTCGTGACCATCCTGTTCAACCTGGGGGAGATGGCGACCGCGACCGAGTCGCTCGACGAGGCCACCTTCGAGGTGCTCGGCGCCGAGCTCGGCTACAAGATCCAGATGGTCTCGCCCGAGGACGAGGACAAAGAGCTCCTCGAGGGCTTCGGTCTCGACCTCGACGCCGAACTCGAGGCGGAGAGCGACGAAGACCTCGAGATCCGTCCCCCCGTGGTCACCGTCATGGGCCACGTCGACCACGGTAAGACGCGACTGCTCGACGCGATCCGTCAGACCAACGTCGTCGCGGGCGAGGCCGGTGGCATCACGCAGCACATCGGTGCGTACCAGGTGTGGACCGAGCACGACGGCATCGAGCGCGCGATCACCTTCATCGACACCCCGGGTCACGAGGCGTTCACCGCCATGCGTGCCCGTGGTGCGCAGGTGACCGACATCGCGATCCTCGTGGTCGCGGCCGACGACGGCATCATGCCGCAGACGGTCGAGGCGCTGAACCACGCTCAGGCGGCCCAGGTGCCGATCGTGGTCGCGGTGAACAAGGTCGACAAGCCCGACGCCAACCCGGCCAAGGTGCGCCAGCAGCTCACCGAGTACGGTCTGGTCGCCGAGGAGTACGGCGGAGACGTCATGTTCGTCGACGTGTCGGCACGCCAGGGCACCAACATCCAGGAACTCCTGGACGCGGTGCTGCTGACGGCGGATGCGGGCCTGGACCTCACGGCCAACCCGAACAAGGCCGCCCGTGGTGTCGCGATCGAGGCGAAGCTCGACAAGGGACGTGGTTCGGTCGCGACCGTCCTCATCCAGTCGGGAACGCTCCGCGTCGGCGACGCGATCGTCGCCGGCACGGCGTACGGCCGCGTCCGCGCGATGATCGACGAGAACGGCGATCCGGTCGACGAGGCCTACCCCTCGCGTCCGGTCCAGGTGCAGGGTCTCAACTCGGTTCCCCGAGCCGGCGACGTGTTCATCGTCACCGAAGAGGACCGCACCGCACGTCAGATCGCCGAGAAGCGCGAGGCCGCCGAGCGCAACGCCCAGCTGGCCAAGGCCCGCAAGCGCATCTCGCTCGAGGACTTCACCCGCGCTCTCGAAGAGGGCAAGGTCGAGTCGCTCAACCTCATCATCAAGGGTGACGTCTCGGGTGCCGTCGAGGCCCTCGAGGAGTCGCTGCTCAAGATCGAGGTCGACGACTCCGTTCAGCTGCGGATCATCCACCGCGGCGTCGGCGCCATCACCGAGTCGGACATCAACCTGGCGACGATCGACAACGCGATCGTCATCGGCTTCAACGTCCGGCCCGACACGAAGGCACGCGAGCGCGCCGCCCGCGAGGGCGTCGATGTCCGGTTCTACTCGGTCATCTACAACGCGATCGACGACGTCGAGCAGTCGCTCACGGGCATGCTGAAGCCGGAGTACGAAGAGGTCCAGTCGGGTGTCGCCGAGATCCGCGAGGTGTTCCGCTCCTCGAAGTTCGGCAACATCGCGGGTGTCATCGTGCGGTCGGGAACGATCACGCGAAACGCCAAGGCTCGCGTCATCCGCGACGGTGTCGTCCTCGCCGACGGCCTGGCCATCGAATCGCTCCGCCGGTTCAAGGACGACGTCACCGAGGTCCGTACCGACTTCGAGGCCGGTATCGGTCTCGGCAAGTACAACGACATCCAGATCGGCGACGAGATCGAGACGACCGAGATGGTGGAGAAGCCGCGCGGCTGATTTCTGTCAGACGCTTCGGCGTTGGATGCCTCCTCGATAACAGGACCCCCGAGACCCCGACTATCGAGGAGGCATCCAACGCCTTCGCTGCATCCATCCGCCGAATTGGCGGGCGGGAAGAAGGAGAAGAAGGTATGTCCAGCGAACGTCAGTCGCGCCTGGCCGATCGCATCCGCGTGCTCGTCGCGGAGCGGCTCGAGAAGGGGCTGCGCGACCCGCGGCTCGGTTTCGTCACGATCACCGACGTCCGGGTGACGGGCGACCTGCAGCACGCCTCGGTGTTCTACACCGTGTACGGCTCCGACCAGGAGCGTGCAGACTCGGCCGAGGCGCTCCGTGCCGCGACCGGGATGCTGCGCAGCGAGGTCGGCCGCCAGCTCGGCGTCCGCCTCACCCCGACGCTCGAGTTCATCCTCGACGCGTTGCCCGAGAACGCGGGGCACATCGAGCACCTGCTCCGCGAGGCGCGCGAGCGCGACGCCGCCACCGCCGCCACCGCGACGGGCGCCGTGTACGCCGGCGAGGCGGACCCGTACGTCAAGCCGCGCGAGATCGCGGACGACGAGGACTGAGCCCCCGCGCGCCGCAGACGGCGCCGGACACGAGAGGGATGCTGCTGCGGCGGCATCCCTCTCGTCGTCTCACCCGCGGGTGCGGGAACGCGTCGTCTCAGCGCGGGAGGCGCAGGTGGCCGTCGACGGCCTCGATCAGGCCGTCGACGATGAGCGAGTCGATCGCCCGGTCGCGTTGCCCGCGATCCGGCCACTCCGCCGCGACGAGATCGGCGGGGATCTCGTGCGACACCGACTCGCGGAGCACCCGCAGGATCGCGCCGCGAGCCTGCCGGTCGCTGCCCTCGTACCGCGCCTGTCTGGTGCGGGTGTCGCCCGTGTCGGGGTAGCCCGCCGCACGCCAGGCGCATCGATCCGCGAGCGGACACGCGTCGCACCGGGGCGTCCGGGCGGTGCAGACCAGGGCTCCCAGCTCCATCGCCGCGGCGTTCACGACGGCCGCGTCGGCGACGTCGTCGGGGAGGATCGCGGCCATGTCGGCGAGGTCGCGCTTCGCCGCGGGCCCGGGTTGCGAGCGTCCGGAGACGGCGCGCGCGAGCACACGCCGGGTGTTGGTGTCGACCACGGGATGCCGGTCGCCGTAGGCGAAGACCGCCACGGCGCGTGCGGTGTAGTCGCCGATGCCCGTGAGGGCGAGGAGCGCGTCGACGTCGCGGGGGACGACGCCGGAGTGACGGTCGCGGATCTCGGTCGCCGCGCGGTGGAGCCACAGGGCGCGGCGCGGGTAGCCGAGGTTCGCCCACTGGCGCACCGCCTCGGCAGGTGGGGCGCCGGCGAGGTCGGCCGGCGTCGGCCATCGCTCGAGCCAGGCCTCCAGGAGGGGGATGACGCGTCTGACCGGCGTCTGCTGCAGCATGAACTCACTGACGAGCGTGCCCCAGGCGCCGAAGCCGGCGCGACGCCAGGGGAGGTCGCGTGCGTTCTCGCGGTACCACGCGATGAGCGGCGAGGCGAGATCCGGCATCCGATCAGCCTACGTCGCCGCGTGCGTCGGGCAGCTCGGGCCGGGCGGCGAGAACGAGCGGGCGGGGGAGCGCCGTAGGCTGGAAGGCATGCCCGAACCCGCCCCCCGCGGCATCCTGCTCGTCGACAAGCCGGGCGGGATGACCAGCCACGACGTCGTGTCGCGAGCCCGCCGCGCCCTCGGTACACGCAAGATCGGCCACGCCGGCACGCTCGACCCCATGGCCACCGGTCTGCTCGTCCTGGGCGTCGGCGCGGCCACGCGCCTGCTGACGTACATCGTCGGCCTCGACAAGACCTACGAGGCGACGATCCGGCTCGGGGTGACGACGGACTCCGATGATGCGGACGGCGTCGAGACGACGCGGTCGACTCCGGCCGCCGTCGAAGCGATCGCCGATGACGCCCTCGCGCGCGGCATCGCGTCGCTGTCGGGTGAGATCGACCAGGTGCCCAGCCGCGTCTCGGCGATCAAGGTCGGCGGACGCCGGGCGTACGACCTCGCGCGGGCCGGCGAAGAGGTCGAGCTCGCCGCGCGCCGTGTCACGGTGTCGCGATTCGAGGTGCGTGACCGGCGCGCCGTCGACCTCGGCGAGGGGGACCGCGCGATCGACCTCGACGTCGTCGTCGACTGCACGAGCGGCACCTACATCCGCGCTCTCGCCCGCGACCTCGGTGCCGGCCTCGGCGTCGGCGGGCACCTGACGGCGCTGCGGCGCACTCGGGTCGGCCCGTTCGACGTCGCGGATGCCCTCTCGGAGCTCGCCCCCGGCATCCCGCTGCTGAGCGACGCGGCGGTCGCGGCCTCCGTGCTGGGGACGTTCGACGTGACCGCAGACGAAGCGCGCGACCTCCGACACGGAAAGCGGCTCGTCGGGGCCGCGTCGCGCCTGTCGGGTCGCAGTCCCGCCGCGATCGACCCCGACGGGCGACTGATCGGCATCGTCGAGCGACGCGGCGACGACGTCAAGAGCCTCATGAACATGGCGGAGAACGCATGATCTTCGCGTTCACCATCGTCCAGGTCGCCGTGGCGGTCGCCGCGGGACTCCTGTGCGTCATCCTGGGGCTGGCCGGTCGGCGTCCGAGCGACCTCTCGGTGGGCTCGCTCGCCCTCGTGGAGGTGCTGCTCGTCGCGCAGGTCGTCATCGCCGTCGTCGCGCCGTTCGCCGGCAACCCGCCGAGCGGCAGCGCGCTGGAGTTCTGGGTCTACCTGGTGTCCGCCGTGCTCCTGCCGCCGGCGGCCGTCTTCTGGGCGCTGATCGAACGGAGCCGGTGGAGCACCGTCATCCTGGGCGTCGCGGCGCTGTCGGTCGCCGTGATGGTGTGGCGCATGCAGGTCATCTGGACCGTTCAGGTCGCCTGAAGCCGGCGCGACGACGCCTATCATTGACAGGTCATGGATCATCCCCGCCCGCGAATGACCGGCATCGGCCGCGTCCTGGTGGTCGTGTACGCGGTCATGGCCCTCGCCGCGACGGGCCGCTCGTTCGTGCAGATCGTCGAGGACTTCTCGTACGCCCCCCTGGCGTACTCGCTCTCCGCCGCCGCCGCGCTCGTCTACGTCCTCGCCACCGTCGCCCTGGTCAAGTCGGCCTCACGCGCCTGGTACGTCGTCGCGTGGGTGGCGATCTGCTTCGAGCTCGTCGGTGTGCTCGTCGTCGGAACCCTGAGTCTCGTTCTCCCCGAACTCTTCTCGCACGACGCGACGGTGTGGTCGGGCTACGGCTTCGGCTACTTCTGGGTGCCGCTGGCGCTGCCGTTCGTCGGCATCTGGTGGCTCCTCTCGCACCGCGACGGGGAGCCGGCATCGGGGGAGCGGACCGCTCAGCTGGAAGGATCGTCATGGTGACCGTGTTCCGAGACCCTGCCGAGGTGCCCGCGGGCTTCGGCCCGAGCGTCGTCGCGATCGGCAAGTTCGACGGCGTGCACTCCGGACATCGTGCGGTCATCGATCGCGCGCGGGTGGATGCCGCGTCGCTCGGCGCGCGCGTCGTCGCGGTCACCTTCGACCGCAACCCGCTCAGCCTGCTGCGGCCCGAGCTCTGCCCGGAGCCGCTGGTCGGGCTCGACCAGAAGATCGGGCTGCTGGCCTCGGCCGGGGTCGACGCGGTGCTCGTGCTGCGCTTCGATGAGGAGCTCGCATCGCTCCCCGCGCGCGCGTTCGTCGAACGCATCCTGGTCGGGGCTCTCGGCGCGGTGGGTGTGCTCGTCGGCGACGACTTCCGTTTCGGACGCGGGGGCGAGGGCGATCCCGACGTCCTCGTCGAACTCGGCCGCGAGCTCGGATTCGACGTCGAGGTCGTCGGTGACGTCCGGGCTCGGGACGCGGGTCGCCGCGTCTCGTCGACGTGGGTGCGCGACCTGCTCGCCGCCGGCGACGTCGAGGGAGCTGCGCGCCTCCTCGGGCGTCCGCACGCCGTCGAGGGCGTCGTCGTTCACGGCCTCAAGCGCGGACGCGAGCTCGGATACCCCACGGCGAACCTGGAGACCGATGCCGCGGGGTTCGTCCCGGCCGACGGCGTGTACGCCGGCTGGCTGGTCGACCAGGGGAAGATCGGCGTGACCGGGAGCGGTGCACCGGCGAGCGTCATCCGCTACCCCGCCGCCATCTCGGTGGGCACCAACCCGACGTTCGACGACGTGCCGCAGCGTCAGGTCGAGACGTACGTCCTCGACGAGACGGGCCTCGACCTGTACGGCCACCACGTCGAGGTGCGCTTCACCGCGCGCATCCGGGGGATGGTCGCGTTCGAAGGCATCCCGGCGCTCATCGCGCAGATGGACGACGACGTCGTCCGCGTGCGCGCCGCCCTCGCGTGACGCGCGGCGTCAGTACGACGACTCGTCGACCGCGCCGGTCGCCTCATCGCCCGCGTCGAGACGTCGTGCCTCGCCGAGGATGGTCGCACTGCCGCTCGTACCCAGGCGCGTCGCACCCGCGTCGAGCATCGAGATCGCGTCGGAGTAGCTGCGCACGCCGCCCGAGGCCTTGACTTGGACCGACGCGCCGACGTTCTCGCGCATGAGGCGCACGTGCGGGACCGTCGCGCCCCCGCCGGCGAAGCCGGTCGACGTCTTCACGAACGCGGCACCGCCCGCCTCGGTCAGCCGGCTGCCGCGGGCGATCTGCTCGTCGTCGAGCAGGCTCGTCTCGAGGATGACCTTGACGACCTTGCCGGCGGCGGCGTCGACCACGGCGCGGATGTCGTCGACGACGACGTCATCGAAGCCGGAACGCAACGCGGCGATGTTGACGACCATGTCGAACTCGGACGCGCCGTCGGCGTCGGCCTGCCGCACCTCGGCCACCTTCGCGGCCGTCGACGTCGTGCCGTGGGGGAACCCGATGACGGTCCCCACCAGCACGCCCGTGCCCGCGAGACGCTCGACGGCGTAGGGGACGTCGGACGGGCGCACGCAGACGGAGAACACCTTCCACTCGGCGGCGATGTCGAGTTCGGCATCGACCTGCGTGCGGGTCAGTTCGGGCTTCAGGATCGCGTGGTCGAGGGTCGCGGCGAGCTCGCGCTCGGAGATCGTGGACATGCTTTCAGCGTACGCCGTCCGTGCGCGCCGCCTTCGCGGTCTCCGTCGGATCGGATGCGGGCCGCGTGTTCTCGCGGCCCGCGGTCGCGATGCCGTAGAATGCTCGTCGGGGACATCGTCGTATTCGACGCCGCTGCTCGCTGAAGCGAGTGCCCGTGGCCGATCGACGTGAACGTCTCTTCGCTCGCGTGACGCCTCGGCGTCGGCTCGAGCGGCTCACCGTACGTTTCCGTCACGACGGAACTCCGGCACACAGGCTCAGGAGGAGCATGCCGACCATGGCCACCGCCGCAGCGACCGCCAACCGCCGCAGGAAGTCCTCATCCGCGCGCCGCGATGACGACGCCCCGCTGATCCCGATCCTCGCTCGCAAGGTACGCGAGGTCGAGGCGAAGGCGCAGCGCGGCAAGCTCGGACCTACCAACCGCGTCAAGTTCCAGGTGATCGCCTTCCTCGTGCGCGAGGAGCGGGCGCGGGGTCAAGGCCGACGAGAACGTCTCGAGCGCCGCACGCGCCGAGCTGCTCAAGCGTCTCGACGGCGTGGCGACCATCCTCGCGAAGACGGCCGCGCGCGACACCTCGCTCATCCAGCTGCTCGAGGTCGACCAGGCGACGTCGCCCGTCGCGAAGCGCATGCGTCGCGACTGGCTGCTCGAGTCGGGCGCCGAGCTCGCCGAGGACGAGCTCATCATCACCGACGTCGCGCCCGTTCAGGCGCCCGTCGTGCCCGCGGCGCTGGCCGAGCGGCAGGTCGTCCCGCCGCAGGTGCTGACGCGCCGCGACGCGAACCCCTTCCTCCCGCCCGACCTCGAGCTGCGCGTGCCGCACGCCACCCCGCGGCGCCGTCTCGACGGCTGGGAGCTCATGGGGCCGCTCTACAAGGCCTTCGAGACGGGAGCGGGGGGCGCCGCGGCGTCGATGGACCTGCCGCCCGTGCCCGAGTTCGACCGGCTCTCGCCCAAGGGGCTCGAGATCATGCCGCACCAGTCGCGGTTCCTCGAGTCGGTGCGTGCGGGGCATCGTTCGTTCCTGCTCGCGGACGAGCCGGGCCTCGGCAAGACCGCGCAGTCGGTCCTCGCGGCATCCGTCGCCGGGTCGTACCCGCTGCTCGCGGTCGTCCCCAACGTCGTGAAAATGAACTGGGCACGCGAGGTCGAGCGGTGGACGCCGCAACGCCGCGCGACCGTGATCTCGGGCGACGGAGATCAGATCGACGCCTTCGCCGACGTCTTCATCGTCAACTACGAGGTGCTCGACCGGCACCTGTCGTGGCTCGGATCGATCGGCCTGAAGGGCATGGTCGTCGACGAGGCGCACTTCATCAAGAATCTCGGGTCGCAGCGGTCGCAGAATGTGCTGGCCCTCGCCGGCCGCATCCGCGAGCAGGTCCGCGACCCCCTCATGCTGGCTCTGACCGGTACTCCGCTCATCAACGACGTCGAGGACTTCGACGCCATCTGGCGCTTCCTCGGCTGGACCAACGGCGAGAAGCCCGGTCCGCTGCTGATGGAGCGTCTGGACGACACGGGATTCACCCCCGCCGACAAGGCCTTCTACCCTGCCGCGCGCGGTGCGGTGATCTCGATGGGTATCGTGCGGCGCAAGAAGAAGGATGTCGCCGCCGACCTGCCCGACAAGCTCGTGGCCGACCTGCCCGTTCAGCTCGACGACGAGTACGGCCGGTCGATCCGCCAGGCCGAGCACGAGCTCGGCGAGCGTCTCGCGGCCCGCTACCGGCGGATCATCGAGGCACGCGGCGACAAGGTGCTCATCGGCGAGGCGGACGACGACATCGTGCGTCTGGTCGCCTCGCAGGAGCTCGAGGAGTCGAAGGCCGCAGGGACGGGCGCCGAGAACGTCTTCACGATGGTGCGCCGTATCGGTCAGGCCAAGGCCGTGCTCGCCGCGGACTACGCCGCCCAGCTGCAGCGCTCGGTCGGCAAGGTCGTCTTCTTCGCCAAGCACATCGACGTCATGGACGCCGCTGAGGCGCACTTCGCCGCCGCGGGGCTGCGCACGGTGTCGCTGCGAGGAGATCAGACGGCGACCGCGCGACAGGCCGCGATCGATGCGTTCAACACCGATCCGGGTGTGGCGATCGCGGTGTGCTCGCTCACGGCGGCGGGAGTCGGCGTGAACATGCAGGCTGCTTCGAACGTCGTGTTGGCCGAGCTGTCGTGGACGGCGGCCGAGCAGACGCAGGCCATCGACCGCGTGCACCGCATCGGTCAGGAGGAGCCGGTCACGGCGTGGCGGATCATCGCAGCCCACACGATCGACACGAAGATCGCCGAGCTGATCGACTCCAAGCAGGGGCTCGCGGCGCGCGCCCTCGACGGTGAGGCCGTCGACCCGACGTCGAGCGACTCGGTGCAGCTGTCGGCGCTCATGCACCTGCTCCGGCAGGCTCTCGGCGCCGCGTGATGCGAGCGCCGCGCACCGCGCGGTGACGAGAACGGGGGCGGACGACCGGAAGGTCACCGCCCCCGTTCTCGTCTCACACCGAGGCGGTCCGCGGGTAGCGCGCGGCGACCGTCCAGAAGTCGTCCGACGGCTGGAGCAGGCGGTAGTCGAAGGCGGAACCGTCGACGAACGTGAACCGGGTCACCAGCGTGCCGCCTTGCGCGCGCTTGCCGGTGTCGACGATCGAGGCGATGTCGTCCCGCGAGATGCTCTGCACGAGCTCGGCGGGCGGTTGCGTGCCGGTCATGCCGAAGTCCCACCACGTGACACGGTGCTCTCCGAGGGCGAGCACGCGAAGATCGCTCTCCTGAGTGAGGGTGCGGGCGATCGACCCCGCCTCACCGACGACGTGCTTCGATCCGGCGACCTTGTTCTCCACGGCGGCGAGCGCCTTGCTGAAGAGGACGCCGTCGACCGACAGGGTTCCCGCCGCGCCCCCGCGGGTGTAGGCGGCGGGGAAGCTCCTCGAGAACGTGAGCACAGTGTCGCCGTCGTGGTCGTTCGCGGCGGCGATCTCGGCGACGTAGTCGGGGGTGGCGCCCGCGAAGGCGGCGGTCAGTTTGTCGAACAGGCCCATGAGCTGTCCTCTCGTCGGGGTGGGGATGGGGGCGCGACGATGCCGGCCCGTCGGGACTCGGACGATCCTCGCGGAACGGCATCCTCGGCGGCACTCATCCCGAACGCTCCCGAACGTCGTCGGCGAGTGCCGCGAGCTTCGCCGAGACTTCGCGGGCGCGGATGTGCCCCATCGATCGCAGGATGTCGTGACCGATGCGCAGCTCGGCGCGGGCCCGCTCGGTGAGGCCGAGCCGAGCCGCCGCGTCGCCGCGGATCACGTGCGACCGGGCGATCTCGTGGCGGTCGCCGAGAGCCGCTGCGCTCTCGGCTGCGGCGAGCGCGTGCTCGTGCGCGAGCTCGGCGTCGCCGCGGGCGAGCGCGATCTCCGCGATGGTGCAGAGCGCGTCGGGTACCGGCAGAGCGACGTCGAGTCGTTCGGCATCGGCGAGGGCGCGTCGCGCATCCGCCTCGGCCGCATCGAGGTGCCGTAGGCGCAGTCGGATGGCGGCGCGGAGCACCAGCGCGTCGATGGGGGCGTCGAACGACGTGTGCGTATCGGGATCGACGTCGGCCAGCAGGTCGTCTGCCGACGCCGCGTCACCGGCAGCGGCGAGGGACCGCGCGCGCAGCAGGCGGATCGCCAAGGGAGAGGGCGTGGGAGGTGCTGCCTCGAGCAGTGTCGTGCTCGCCTCCAGCGCGGCGTCGGTGCGACCGAGATCGAGATCGAGATGGATGCGGTTCGCCCGCAGGATCGAGAGGTTGACCTCGTCGCCGGCGTCGGCCGACACTCGTCCTGCTTCGTCGAAGAGGGCCTCGGAGTCCGCGAGGTCCCCGGTGATCCGCGCGAGGTTGGCCAGGTTGCCCAGCGCCCGGCCGAGGGTGACGGGGTTGTCGGCTGCGGACGCCGTGTCGGCTGCCTTCCGGTAGGCCGCCTCGGCGTGATCGAGACGCCCGAGGTGGCGCTGGAGGTTGCCGATCACGTTCCACAGACGTCCCGGCATCCGCTCCGCCCCGGCGCGTCGAGCACGGTGCAGGGCCGCGAGCGATTCGTCGATCCGTCCGAGCATCTCGTAGGCGCGGGCGAGGTGCTCGGCGATGAGGGCGCGGTCCGCGTCGTCCGCCGGTGATCCGGCGTGCTCGAGGACGGTGGTCATCTCGCCCCAGTGGCCCGCCTCCTCCAGCGCGGGGCCGAGGTCCACCGCGAGGCGAACGAGCGCTTCCTGCGCACCGGCCCGCCGTGCCGCCACCGCGGTCGCCGCGGTCAGGTCGGCGGCGGACCGAGACAGGGGCCGGGGCACGACGACCCGCAAAGCGTCCGCGACGCGGGCGATGCGTTCCCGGCGAGCCGAGGCGGGGTCGTCGACCTCGGAGCGCTCGCGGGCGAACGCCGTCACGGTGTCGTGCATCCGCAACGTGCCGCCCTCGTGCTCGAGCAGGTGCAGAGCGATCAGGCGCGGAACGGTGCGCGAAGCGGGACGCAGCGCCTCGTCGACGACCTCGAGCGGAACGGGTGCGCCGATCACGGCGAGCGTCCGCAGCACGAGAGCCTCCTCGCCGCTCAGATCGCGGTAGAGGGTGTCGAGGAGGGGATGCAGGGCGTCTCGCGACCCGGCCGTCCGGAAGTAGTGCGCGACGTCCTCTGCCGACCAGTCCGCGTGGTCTCGGGCGAACCGCACGATGAGCTCGATCGAGAGCCGGATGCCGCCGCTCGTCTCCGCCAACGCGGCCAGGGCTGCCGGATCCACGGGAGCCTCCCACGCGTCGCCGATCAGCCGAGCGGCGTCGTCCGGCGACAGCGGCGCGAGCTCGTGGCGACGGACGCGGTGCGCCCGCGGGGAGTCGGTCGTGCGGATCGCCGCCTCCAGCTCGGGCAGGCGCGACCTGCTCGTGACGATCCAGTGCACGTCGGCGGCGAGCAGCGTCGTCAGGCCGTCGGCCGAGCGCACGTCGTCGACGATGACGGCGGTGGCTCGATCGCGTGCCGTTCGGGACAGCGCCGCGGCGACGGCTCCGAGGTCGCCGCGCGACGCGTCGCGCACTCCCATCGCGGCGGCGACGGCGCGCAGCAGCGCAGCGGGAGCCGCGGGCTCGTACGCCGGGTGGTATCCCCGAGCGGGCACGTGCACGACGCGTTCGACGGCGCCGGCGGAGCGTGCCCGTTCCGCCAGCTCGCGAGCCAGGGTGCTCTTGCCCACCCCGGGAAGCCCCGTGATGACCGTCACGACCCCGGGCGGCGGAAGCGGCGCCGCGGCGCCGGGGGAGCGGGTCGGCGTCAGGATCGACGCCGAGACGGGGTCGTCGCCGGCCCGGGCGGCCGACCGGCGCCGCCAGGTCTGCGCTTCGTCTTCGTCGCCGGTGAGGGCGAGCACGATGTCGTGGACCAGCTCGGCGTCGAGGCGGGCGCGCCCGGCACGGAAGCAGTCGTAGACCGTCACGCGTCCGGGCGTGTGCGGGATGCCGCGCCGCGACCGATCGCGCCCGATGCGCCGGCGGATCTCCTCGTACGAGGGCGAGCCGTGCGCGCTGCGCAGCTCTCGCAGCGCGGCGGCGAGCTCGTCGGGTGCGACGGCGTCGCCGTGGTCGCGTCCGATCATCGCCGCAGCCTCCGCATCCTTCGATCGTGGCGCAACTGCTCACGGACCGCGAACCGGGGCGCGGGAGGTTCTCCCGGCGGCACGCGCCTGGCAGCGCCCGCGCGACGACGATAGTCTCGGTCTGAGGCAGCGTCGCCACACCCCACCCGAGCAACAACGAAGGATCTCCCCATGAAGATCGGCATCCTCACCAGCGGCGGCGACTGCCCCGGACTCAACGCTGTCATCCGAGGCGTCGTGCTCAAGGGCACCACCTCGTACAACATCGAGTTCGTCGGCATCCGCGACGGTTGGCGCGGCGTCGTCGACGGCGACTTCTTCCCGCTGACCCGCCACGAGGTCAAGGGCCTGTCGAAGGTCGGCGGCACGATCCTCGGCACCAGCCGTACGAACCCCTACGAAGGACCGCGCGGCGGCGCCGAGAACATCGCGGCGACCCTCGACAAGCACCGCATCGACGGCATCATCGCCATCGGCGGCGAGGGCACCCTCGCGGCGGCGAACCGCCTCGCGAACGACGGCATCAACGTGCTCGGCGTGCCCAAGACGATCGACAACGACCTCAAGGCCACCGATTACTCGTTCGGCTTCGACACGGCGGTCAACATCGCCACCGACGCGATGGACCGCCTGCGCACCACCGGCGACTCGCACCAGCGCTGCATGGTCGCCGAGGTCATGGGCCGCCACGTGGGCTGGATCGCCCTGCACGCCGGCATCGCCGCGGGCGCTCACGTCATCTGCATCCCCGAGGTGCCGATGTCGATCGAGGAGATCACCGCCCAGGTGACGAAGGCCTTCGACCGCGGCCGCGCGCCCCTGGTCGTCGTGTCCGAGGGCTTCAAGCTCACGGGCCAGGACGAGGCGTTCAGCGACAAGGGCCTCGACGCGTTCAACCGTCCCCGCCTCGGCGGCATCAGCGAGGTGCTCGCGCCTGAGATCGAGCGGCTCACCGGCATCGAGACGCGCGCCACCGTGCTCGGTCACATCCAGCGCGGCGGGTCGCCCTCCGCGTTCGACCGCGTCCTGGCCACGCGTCTGGGGCTGGCGGCCGCCGACGCGCTCGTCGACGGCGCCTGGGGCCAGATGGTGTCGCTCAAGGGCACCGACATCGTGCGCGTCTCGTTCGACGAAGCGCTCGGCGAGCTCAACACGGTTCCGCTGTACCGCTACGAAGAGGCCGCCGCGCTCTTCGGCTGATCTGCGCAGCGCCGTTCCCGACCGCGCCCGTCGCCGCTTCCCGCGTGCGCCGGGCGCGGTCGTTTTTCGTACCGGGGCCGATGCGCCGTCGTCAGCGCACGCGGGCACGCGAGCGGATGACGGATCCGAGCGACGCGCGCAACGGCTGGCCGACGTAGATGCCGAGCGAGGCGCCCACCGCCAGGGCGATGCCGATCGTCGCGGCGCCGGCGAGCGTGGTGAAGCCGGCGAGCAGCGTCGAGGCGCTGTCGCCGGACTCCACGATGCCGAGGAGACCGCGGAACACGGCCGCTCCGGGGACGAGCGGAAGGATGGCCGCCGTGGTGATCGCCACCGACGGCACGTGCAGCCGGTAGGCCGCGACGATCCCGACGAGGCTGCCGACGAACGCCCCGACGCCGCTCGCCGCCGCGGTGTCGAACCCGATCGACGACGCCGCGATGTAGCCGAGCCAGGCGACGACGCTCAGCGCGACGCTCACGACGATGATCCGCAGCCCCGCGCCGTTGAAGACCGCCACGGCCAGGGCGATCAGGCCGGCGCCGAGGAACTGCAGCGCGACGGGGCCGAGCGGGAGCGCCGAGGTGGGCGCCTCCAGGCCCAGGCCGATCACGCGCGCGGTCTCGATGCCGACGAGGATGCCGAGCACCACGCCGAGGGTCTGCGTCATGAGCTCCAGGATCCGCCCCATCGCCGTCAGCGCGAATCCGTCGATGGCGTCCTGGGCGGCACCGACGACGGTGAGGCCCGCGAGCATCAGCACGATGCCCGAGGCAACGATGACCGACGGGCGCATCGTCATCGCGGCCTCCCAGCCCGTCGCGCGCAGCAGCGGTGACGCGGCCGCGACGATCGTGAGAACGAACGCACCGGCGATCTGGCTGAAGAAGAAGGGAACGCGCGCCCGTCCCAGCAGGAACTGGGTGAACGCCGCCGAGCCGGCGGCGAGGAACGACAGCAGGATGGCGAGCCAGTTGGCCCCGAACATCACCGCGACCCCGACCGCGAGGAGGGCCTGGGATGCCACGACGACGGGCTGGTGGTAGCGGAAGGGCGTCCGGCGGATGCCGCGGAAGCGCAGCGCGGCGGCATCCAAGGGCAGCCCGGCGCGGATCTCGGTCACGAGCGCCTGCAGTCGCTGCAGGCGGGCGTGGTCGGGGGCCGCTCCGCGCACGACGCGCATCAGCGTGATCGGACGGTCGTCGCCGCTCCGGTGGTGTGCGACGGTGATCGAGTTGTAGGTCACGTCGACGTGGACCGGATCGAGTCCGTACATCCCCGCGACCCGCACGATCGTCAGTGTCACCTCGCTCGCGGGAGAGCCCGCGACGAGCATCGTCTCTCCGATCCGGATCGCGAGATCGAGCACCCGCACGGCGAACGCGTCGTCGATCACGGGGAGCGCCTCTGTCAGAGGTCCGGTCGAGGCGTCGGCGGTGCGGACGAGTGCGTTCAACGACGCGAAGAGCGGCAGGCGTCCCATGCGGTCCAGCCTAATTCCGCGCGCCCGCTCCGCGTCGCCGCCGCATCCTCCGCGGCCGTCGTCACATGGCTCCGCACGCATGGGACGCTCCGTAAGATGGGGCGGGCGGGCGCGGCATCCGGGCGCCCCGGGAGAGTGCGCCGGTTCCGGCATCGGGGAGTACCCACATGGCATTGATCGTGCAGAAGTACGGCGGCTCGTCCGTCGCCGATGCGGAGAGCATCAAGCGCGTCGCCAAGCGCATCGTCGACACCCGCCGCGCCGGACACGACGTCGTCGTCGCCGTCAGCGCGATGGGCGACACCACCGACGAGCTGCTCGAGCTCGCGAATCAGGTCGCCCCCATCCCCGCGCCGCGCGAGCTCGACATGCTCCTCAGCTCGGGCGAGCGCATCTCGATGGCGCTGCTGGCGATGGCGATCCATTCGATGGGCTTCGAGGCGCGCTCGTTCACCGGCAGCCAGGCCGGCATGATCACCGACGCCACCCACGGAGCAGCCCGCATCGTCGACGTCACCCCCGTGCGCCTGCGCGAGGCCCTCGACGAGGGCGCGATCGTCATCGTCGCCGGCTTCCAGGGCTTCAACCGCGACACCCGCGACATCACGACCCTCGGTCGCGGCGGTTCCGACACGACCGCCGTGGCGCTCGCCGCCGCCCTCTCCGCCGACGTCTGCGAGATCTACAGCGACGTCGACGGCATCTACACGGCCGACCCGCGGGTCGTGCCCAAGGCCCGCAAGCTCGGCGTCGTCTCGGCGGAGGAGATGCTCGAGCTCGCCGCCAACGGCGCCAAAGTCCTCTACATCCGTGCGGTGGAGTACGCCCGCCGCCACGGTGTCATGATCAATGCCCGGTCGACGTTCAGCTCCGGTTCCGGCACGTTCGTGCTCGGCCCCGGCATGGCGCTGCCCGAAGGCCGAAAGGAAGAAGAGATGGAAGAGCCGATCGTCGCGGGCGTCGCCACCGACCTCAGCCAGGCCAAGATCACCGTCATCGGCGTGCCCGACGTGCCCGGCAAGGCGGCCGAGATCTTCAAGATCGTCGCGAAGTCGGGCGCGAACGTCGACATGATCGTGCAGAACGTCTCGGCGGCCGCGACCGGTCGCACCGACATCTCGTTCACCCTCCCCAAGACCGACGCCACGCTCGCCCTGCGCGCGCTCGCCGGCGAGCAGTCGCAGGTCGGGTTCGAGAGCCTCGTCCACGACGACCAGATCGGCAAGCTCTCGGTCGTGGGCGCGGGCATGCGCACGCACTCCGGTGTCTCGGCCACGCTCTTCGAGGCGCTGTCCAACGCCGGCGTCAACCTCGAGATGATCTCGACCTCCGAGATCCGCATCTCCGTCATCGTCCGCGGCGACGAGCTCGCCGACGCGGCCCGCATCGTCCACACCGCCTACGGACTCGACGGCGACACCGAGGCCGTCGTGTACGCCGGAACCGGACGCTGAGGCCCCGCATGCTGTACATCTCCACACGCGGCGGCTCCGAGCCGCTGTCGTACACCGAGACCCTGCTTGAGGGCCTGGCCACCGACGGCGGCCTCGCCGTGCCGCAGACGATGCCGACCGTCGCGCCCGAGACGCTCGAGCGCTGGCGCGCCCTGACCTACCCGCAGCTCGCGACCGAGGTCCTCGGCCTCTTCGCCACCGACATCCCGCGGGACGACCTGGCGCGCATGACCGAGGCGGCGTACGAGCCGTTCCCGGACGCGGTCGTGCCGCTGCGCGAGATCGGCGACGGCATCACGCTCGTCGGGCTGTCGGAAGGGCCGACGCTGGCGTTCAAGGACATGGCGATGCAGTTTCTCGGACAGGTCGTCGAGTACGCCCTCGAGCGCACCGGTTCGGTTCTCAACGTGCTGGGCGCGACGTCGGGCGACACGGGCTCGGCCGCCGAGCACGCGCTGCTGGGCAAGGAGCGCATCGCGGTGTTCATGCTGTCGCCGCACGGACGGATGAGCACATTCCAGCGCGCCCAGATGTTCTCGATCGACGACCCGCGCATCCACAACATCGCCGTCGACGGGGTGTTCGACGACTGCCAGAACCTCGTCAAGGAGCTCGCGGGCGACCTCGAGCTCAAGCGCGCGCACCACCTGGGCGCGGTCAACTCCATCAACCTCGCGCGCATCACGGCGCAGGTCGTCTACTACTTCTGGGGCTGGCTGCGCGCGACGGATGCCGGCGGCACCGCGGAGGTGTCCTTCACCGTCCCCTCCGGCAACTTCGGCAACATCCTCTCGGGCTTCTACGCGCGCCGCATGGGGCTGCCGATCCGCCGGCTCGTGCTGGCTGCGAACGAAAACAATGTTCTCGACGACTTCTTCCGGACCGGCATCTACAAGCCCCGGACCGCGGCCGAGACCCTCGCGACCTCGAGCCCCTCGATGGACATCTCCAAGGCGTCCAACCTCGAGCGGTTCGTGTTCGAGCTCGTCGGACGCGACCCCGAGCGCGTGCTCGGGGCGTGGCGCGACCTCGACGAGCAGGGGTACGCCGATTTCTCGACCGAGCTCGCCCGGTTCGCCGACGAGTTCGGGATCGTCAGCGGCACCTCGACGCACGACGATCGTCTCGCGACGATCCGCGCTGTCTACGAGTCCTCCGGCGAGATCATCGACCCCCATACCGCCGACGGTGTCGGCGTCGCACGCGGCTACGTCCACCCGGGCGAGAAGATGCTCGTGCTCGAGACGGCGAAGCCCGAGAAGTTCGCCGAGACGATCCGCGAGGCGATCGGCGTCGAGCTGACGTACTCCGACGAGCTGCTCGCGATGCTCGAGGCGCCGCAGCGCGTGGTCGAGCTGCCCGACGACGCCCAGGCCCTCCGCGCCTTCATCCGCGAGCACGCACTGAGCTGAGCCCCGCCCACCGCGGCACAGCGGTCGGGTGGCGTTACGTTCGTCGGGCGGCCGGGGTGGGTGTCGCCTCCGGCGGCCGCCGAGGCATCACCAGCACCATCGGCCCGACGAACGTCACACGGTCCGCGGGCCGGCTGGATCAGCGAGCGGCGCGCTCCGCGACGATCGCGTCCCAGATCGCCGTGGCGACGGCCGCCTTGCTGCCGGCGGCTTCGGCGAGCACGGCGCCGCCCGTCCCGATGACGGCGACGGAGTTGTCGCCACTGCCGAAGCCGGTGTCCCATCCCACCTCGTTGACCACGAGCAGGTCGACGCCCTTGCGCTCGCGTTTGCGGCGTGCGCGATCGAGGATGTCGTCGTCGGCCGTCTCGGCGGCGAAGCCGACGACGGTCTGGCCGTCGCGGCGGGCTGCGGCGAGCCCCGCGAGGATGTCGTCGTTGGGGACGAGGGCGATCGTCTCGAGGGGCCCGTCCTCCTTGCGGAGCTTGCGGTCCGAGACGCTTGCGGCACGGTAGTCGGCGACCGCGGCGACCATGATCACGACGTCCGCGGATGCCGCGGCATCCGTCATCGCGGCGCCCAGCTGCGCCGCCGTCTCGACGCGTTCGACCCGCACCCGCCGGTCGGCGGACACCGGGTCGAGGACGCCCGCGTCGACCGCGGCGGCGACGAGCGTGACGGTGGCGCCGCGCCGGACGGCCTCGGCGGCGATCTCGACGCCTTGGCGTCCGCTCGAGCGGTTGCCGAGGAACCGCACCGGGTCGAGCGGTTCGCGCGTCCCACCCGTCGAGACGGCGACGCGGAGTCCGGTGAGGTCGCCGCCGGCGGGGGAGAGGAGGGCGAGGGCCGCGGCCGCGATCTCCTCGGGCTCCGACATGCGTCCGGGCCCGCTGTCGCCCCCCGTGAGCGGGCCGTCGGCCGGACCGACGACGTGGACGCCGCGGGCACGGAGCGTGGCGACGTTCGCGGTCGTCGCAGGATGCCGCCACATCTCGGTGTGCATCGCGGGCGCGACGAGCACCGGCGCGGTCGTGGCGAGCAGGGTCGTGCCGAGCAGATCGCCGGCGAGCCCCGCGGCCATCGAGGCGAGCGTGTTGGCCGTCGCGGGGGCGACGACGACGAGATCCGCGCTCTGGCCGAGGGCGACGTGGCGCACGCGCGACACGTCGTCGTGGACCGATGTCGTCACCGGGTTGCGGCTGATGGCCTCCCACGTGGTGAGACCGATGAACCGGAGCGAGTCGACCGTGGGCACGACGTGGACGTCGTGGCCCGCGGTGACGAGCAGACGCACGAGCTGGACGCTTTTGTAGGCGGCGATGCCCCCGCTGACCCCGACTACGATGAACATGCCCCGATCCTCCCACGGCCCCCGGTCGGGAGCCGAGAGCGAACGCCGGGAGCCGGGACCGGAAGACGCCATGTGCACCGTCATCGTCCAGGTGCCCGCCGATCCCTCGCGTCCGGTGCGTCTGCTCGCGGTGCGCGACGAGGATCCCGCCCGCGCCTGGGATCCGCTCGGCGCCTGGTGGCCCGAGACGCATCCGGATGTCGTGGGCGTGCGCGATCGTCGCGCGGGGGGTGCGTGGCTCGCCGCCGATCCCTCCGAGCGCCGTCTCGCGGTCATCCTCAACCGAGCCGACGTCCTCCCCGACGACGCACCGGCCGCGTCGCGCGGGGGGATCGTCCTCGCCGCGGTGGCCGGCGAGCCGCCGACGGGAGCCCCGCCGACCCACGGGTTCAACCTCGTCGAGGCCGCTCCCGGCAGCGTGCGCGTGTCGATGTGGGACGCCGCAACGCTGCGGACCGTCGAGCTCGAGCCGGGCACCCACATGATCGCGCACGACGACGTCGACGATCCGCGCACCGCCCGCATCCGCCGTTGGCTGGGGGCGTTCGCGGACGCGGCGCCCGATCTGGAGCGGGCCGGCGGCCTGCAACCCTGGCTCGACGTCCTCCAGGACACGGCGCGGACCCCCGCCACCGACGACGCCGCCATCATCCGCGACAACCGCCCCTACGGCATCCCGACGCTGTCGCTCCTCGTGTGCACGGCGTCGGTGGGCGCCGATGGCGTCGAGGTCTCGTACGGGGCCCTCGACGTGCCGGGGGAGTGGAACCGTCCCGCGATGGCGTGAATCGGGCGGTCATCGGCGGTCATGCGCGTCGGGGACGTTCCCGGCCGCCGGTAGAATCGCGGAAACCCGATCCCGCTCCACGCAAGGAACAGCTATGACCCGCATCTCCGATTCCGGACTCTCCGTCGCCGTCGTCGGCGCCACCGGCCAGGTCGGAAAGGTGATGCGCGAGATCCTCGTCGAGCGGGGCTTCCCGATCCGCGAGCTGCGACTGTTCGCCACGGCGCGGTCGGCGGGAACGGCCATCGAGTTCGCCGGGCACGACGTCGTCGTCGAGGACATCGCGACCGCCGACCCCGCGGGGATCGACATCGCGCTCTTCTCGGCCGGCGCCACCGGCTCGCGCGCGCACGCCCCGCGCTTCGCGGAGGCCGGCGCCGTCGTCATCGACAACTCGAGCGCGTGGCGGATGGACCCCGAGGTCCCGCTCGTCGTCAGCGAGGTCAACCCGCACGCGACAGTGAACCCGCCCAAGGGCATCATCGCCAACCCCAATTGCACGACGATGGCCGCCATGCCGGTGCTCAAGGTGCTCGACACGGAGGCCGGGCTCGAGCGTCTCATCGTCTCGACCTACCAGGCCGTCTCGGGATCCGGGCTCGCCGGAGCCGAGGAGCTGCTCGGCCAGGTCGAGGGCGTGCTCGCGCAGGGGGACACGCTGCGCCTCGTGCACGACGGCTCCTCGGTGGACTTCCCGCAGCCCGAGAAGTACGTGGCCCCCATCGCGTTCGACGTCATCCCGTTCGCCGGCAGCCTCGTCGACGATGGCGACAACGAGACCGACGAGGAGAAGAAGCTCCGCAACGAGAGCCGCAAGATCCTCGAGCTGCCCGATCTCCGCGTCGCCGGAACCTGCGTCAGGGTGCCCGTCTTCACCGGCCACTCGCTGTCGATCCACGCCGAGTTCGCCCGCGACATCACCCCCGACCGTGCTCGCGAGCTGCTCGCGTCGGCGCCCGGGGTCGTGCTCGAAGAGGTGCCCACGCCGCTGCAGGCCGCCGGCAACGACCCCAGCTACGTCGGCCGTATCCGGGCCGACCAGTCGGCGCCGGAGGGCAAGGGGCTCGTGCTCTTCATCAGCAACGACAACCTCCGCAAGGGGGCGGCGCTGAACGCCGTCCAGATCGCGGAGATCGTCGCCGAGCGTCTCTGAGCCGCGGGATCCGCCCGGTCGGGCGGGGATAGACTGGTGCATCGTGAGTGAAAAGGTCGACGTCGTCCTCATCGGCGGTGGCATCATGAGTGCCACCCTCGGCGCGCTGCTGAAGCAGCTCCAGCCCGACTGGAAGATCGAGGTGCACGAGCGGCTCTCGGATGTCGCGCAGGAGAGCTCGAACGCGTGGAACAACGCCGGCACGGGCCATGCGGCCCTGTGCGAGCTGAACTACATGCCCGAGGCGCCCGACGGATCGGTCGATCCCGGCAAGGCGATCACGATCAACGAGCAGTTCCAGCAGAGCCGTCAGCTGTGGACCTCGCTCATCGAGCTCGGCATCCTCGACGAGCCGTCCACCTTCATCAACTCCGCCCCGCACATGACGTTCGTCCGCGGTGAGAAGGACGTGGCGTACCTCAAGAAGCGCTACGAGGCCCTGAAGGACCAGCCGCTGTTCGCCGGCATCGAGTACTCCGAGGACTCCCGCGTCATCAACCAGTGGGCGCCCCTGCTCATGCAGCAGCGGCGCAAGGGCGAGCCGTTCGCCGCGACACGTGTGCCCGCGGGCACCGACGTCGACTTCGGCGCGCTCACCCGGCAGTTGTTCGCGCACCTGCAGGATCACGGTGTCGAGCTCATCACCGACCGCGAGGTGCGCACCCTGACCCGTCAGAAGGACGGCTCGTGGCGCGTCTTCTGGCGCAACCGCCTCGGCCGCACGCCCGGGCACACCGACGCGCGGTTCGTGTTCGTCGGCGCGGGCGGCTGGGCGCTCAAGCTCCTGCAGAAGTCGGGGATCCCCGAGATCCAGGGCTACGGCGTGTTCCCCATCGGGGGGCAGTTCCTCAAGACCACCAACCCCGCGATCGTCGCGCAGCACAAGGCGAAGGTCTACTCGCAGGCATCCGTCGGAGCACCGCCGATGTCGGTGCCGCACCTCGACACCCGCGTCGTCGACGGCGAGGCCTCGCTGCTCTTCGGCCCCTTCGCGACGTTCAGCCCCAAGTTCCTCAAGAACGGCCGCATCACCGACATCGTCGCGCAGGTGCGTCCGCACAACCTCGTGCCGATGCTCAAGGTCGCCGTCGACAACCCGAGCCTCATCTCGTACCTCGTCGGCGAGCTGGTCAAGACCCACCGCAAGAAGGTCGACTCGCTGCGCGTGTTCATGCCGACCGCGAAGGACGAGGACTGGGAGCTCATCCAGGCCGGTCAGCGCGCGCAGGTCATGAAGAAGGACCCGAAGAAGGGCGGCGTGCTGCAGTTCGGCACCGAGGTCGTCACGTCGGCCGACGGCTCGATCGCGGGCCTGCTCGGCGCCTCGCCGGGTGCCTCCACGGCCGTGTCGATCATGCTCGGGCTGCTGAAGACGTGCTTCCCCGATCGCATCGACGGCTGGGAGGTCGAGCTGAAGAAGCTCATCCCCAGCTACGGGCAGCCGCTCAACCCTCGGGGCGAGGCGGCGCGCGCGTCGGTCGAGGCGACCGCCGACGCGCTGTCGATCAACCCCTGACGGGCATGGCGAAGCTCTACTTCCGCTACGGGGCGATGAACTCCGGCAAGTCGACCGCGCTGTTGCAGGCGGCCTACAACTACGAGGAACGCGGCCAGCATGTGCTGCTCGCCAAGCCCGAGATCGACACGAAGGGCGCCGGCCAGATCGCGAGCCGTCTGGGCATGCAGCGCGACGTCGACTTCCTCGTCGCGGCCGACGACGACCTGCGTGCGGTGTTCGCCCGACACCGCGGACGGGTCCGAGCCGAAGAGGGGACGGATGTCGCGTGCCTCCTCGTCGACGAGGCGCAGTTCCTGACATCCGCTCAGATCGACGACCTCTTGCGCATCGTGGTCGAGGAGAACGTCCCCGTGCTCGCGTACGGCATCCGCACCGATTTCCAGACCCGGGCGTTCCCGGGGTCGGCGCGCTTGATGGAGCTCTCGCACAGCCTCGAGGAGCTCAAGACGATCTGCCGGTGCGGACGCAAGGCACTGTTCAACGCTCGGCTCGTGGGCGGGCGTTTCGTCTTCGAAGGCGATCAGGTCGCGATCGACGAGTTCACCGCCGACCGGGTCACCTACGAGTCGATGTGCGCGGAGTGCTATCTGCGCGAGTCGGGCGGCCGCCTCGCCTGAGACGTTTCATCTCCTCGTGTCCAGCGCTTTGCGCGGTCTGACCACAAGATGTACAGTGGTCCGGCCACGAAGGAGAGGGGCGTCATGGCTGACGAGACCCCGGCGCGCGCTTGGCGCGTCGTACTGGAGAAGATCGAGTCCGATCTTCTCGCCGGCAAGCTCGGTCCCGGAGACCGCCTGCCCTCGGAACGCGATCTGGTCGCGCAGCTGGGCGTCGGCCGCTCCAGCGTGCGCGAAGCGCTGCGCGTGCTCGAGGTCATGGGCCTCATCCGCACGGCGACCGGCTCAGGACCGAGCGCGGGCGCGATCGTCGTGGCACGACCCTCGGGAGGCATGCAGGCGCTGCTGAAACTGCAGGTCGCCGCTCAAGGGTTCGCGATTTCCGACGTCGTGAGCACCCGTGTGCTGCTCGAGGACTGGGTGGCCGCCCAGCTCGCGGGGGGCGACGGGATCGACCTCGACACCGCACGCGAGGCGTTGACGGCGATGGATGCCGCCGGCCTCACGCCCGCCGATTTCCTCGCTCTCGACGCGCAGTTCCACGTCGCGCTGGCCGAGGCCTCGGGCAACGAGGTCGTGGCGGCCATGATGGCCGGCCTGCGTTCGTCGATCGAGGACTACGTGCTCGAGGGCGCGGCGCGCATCCCCGACTGGGAGAGCACCGCCGAGCGCCTGCGTACCGAGCACAAGGCGATCGTGCAGGCGATCGACGAGAACCGGGTCGCGGATGCCCGCGCCGCCGTCCACGACCACATCACCGGTTATTACGCGTCGGCCAACCCGGTGCGCCCCGAATCCGCCTGAGCCGCCCGTCCGGCACCACCCATCCCGGCGATCGCGCCGGAACCGAGGAGAGACATGGTCACCCGTCAGCTGCCGAAGATCCCCGAACTGCTCGAGCTCATGCAGTTCAAGGCGCCCGACCTCAACGGGCGCCGCCGCCGTCTGAGCGCCGCGCTCACGATCGACGACCTGCGCACCATCGCGCAGCGTCGCACGCCCAAGGCGGCGTTCGACTACACCGACGGCGCCGCCGAGGGCGAGATCTCCCTCGGGCGGGCGCGTCAGGCGTTCCAGGACATCGAGTTCCACCCCGACATCCTGCGTCCGGCGGAGTCGGTGGACATGTCCACCGAGATCCTCGGGGGCCGCTCGGCACTGCCGTTCGGCATCGCACCGACCGGATTCACCCGCCTCATGCAGACCGAGGGAGAGAGCGCCGGCGCCTCCGCGGCCGGGGCCGCCGGCATCCCGTTCACGCTGTCGACGCTCGGCACGACCTCGATCGAGGGCGTCCGTGCGGCCAACCCCCACGGCCGAAACTGGTTCCAGCTGTACGTCATGCGCGACCGCGAGATCTCGTACGGCCTCGTGGAGCGCGCCGCTCGGGCCGGCTTCGACACGCTCATGTTCACCGTCGACACCCCCGTCGCCGGTGCGCGCCTGCGCGACAAGCGGAACGGATTCTCGATCCCGCCCGCGCTCACGGTCGGCACGATCGTCAACGCCATCCCTCGACCGTGGTGGTGGATCGACTTCCTCACCACCCCGAAGCTCGAGTTCGCCTCGCTCACCACCACCGGCGGCACGGTGGGGGAGCTGCTGAACTCCGCGATGGACCCGACGATCAGCTACGAGGACCTCGAGGTCATCCGGGGCCTGTGGCCGGGGAAGATCGTCATCAAGGGCGTGCAGAACGTCGCGGACTCGAAGCGGCTCATCGACCTCGGCGTCGACGGCATCGTGCTCTCGAATCACGGCGGACGCCAGCTCGACCGCGCTCCCGTGCCGTTCCACCTGCTGCCGGAGGTCGTCCGCGAGGTCGGCAAGGACGCGACGGTCATGGTCGACACCGGCATCATGAACGGTGCGGATGTCGTGGCATCCGTCGCGCTCGGCGCGAAGTTCACGCTCATCGGTCGTGCATACCTCTACGGCCTCATGGCCGGAGGGCGTCAGGGTGTCGACCGCACCATAGCGATCCTGCGTAGCGAGATCGAGCGCACGATGCAGCTTCTGGGCGTCTCGAGCCTCGAGGAGCTCGAGCCGCGGCACGTGACGCAGCTCCAGCGCCTCGCCCCCATCGCCCGAACCACCCGCACCCGCACGCGCGCCTGACCGGCCGGCTCCGATAGCCGCGAGACGTCACTCTCGCGCCGAGACGCTGGGTTCACCCCATCGTCTCGGCGCGAGAGTGACGTCTCGCGGTTCGTTCAGCGCGGGGGGAGCGTCGGCAGCAGCGTGTCGAGGAAGGCGGCGGTGTCTTCCCAGCCCTCGACGGCCTGGCAGGCGACACCCATCGCGAGCACCGGGTAGTCGTTGCCGTTCTCGTCGAGCCGGTCGCCGATGAAGAGCATCTCGTCCTGGGGGATGCCGGTCTGCTCGATGAGCCGCGTCATACCGTAGGCCTTGTCGATGCCGCGCTCGGTGATGTCGACCGACGTCGATCCGCCCGCCCGCACCTCGAGGTCGGGGATGCGGTCGGCAACGGCCGCGCGCAGGGCGTTCTTCTTCTCGCCGGTGGGGTCCCACGCCATCTTCGCGTCGACGGGTGCCTGCTGGCCGAGGGCCGAGAACGTGATCTGCGAGCCGCGGTCCTCGAGGATCGGTCCCCACGTCTCGCTCTCCCAGAGGCCGAGGCGGCGAGCCTCCTCCTCGACCGCGCTCAGGGCGCGCGTCTTCTGGTCGTCGGTCAGCGACCGCGCGTAGACCGTCTCGATGCCGGCGGGCGAGAGGCGGTAGTACTGCGTGCCGCAGGTCGGCATGAGGTGGAAGTGCGACAGCAGTTCGGCATCCGTCTCGGGAAGCTGATCGACGACCTGCGAGGTGAACTGCGCGAGCTGTCCGCCCGAGATGATCGCGACCTCGACGCGCGACGCGAGGTCGAGCAACTGCCGACCGATGCGCGGGTCGATCGCGCTCTTGGAGGGGGCGAGGGTGTCGTCGAGGTCGAACGCGACCAGGCGGGGGGTGGGCATCCGTGCTCCGTTCTCCGGTGGCATGCGAGAGGCTCCGCCTTTCGGCGGAGCCTCTCTGCTGTCGGGGTGACAGGATTTGAACCTGCGGCCTCGTCGTCCCGAACGACGCGCGCTACCAAGCTGCGCCACACCCCGTGGCAACCCTCCAAGCTTACCCCGATCCGGCCCGGATGACGAATCGGCTCACGCTCGAGCCCGGAGGACCAACACCGTCGCCTCGGGGCGGCAGCCGAAGCGGACGGGCGCGTAGATCGAGTGGCCCAGTCCCGCGCTCACGTTGAGCGGCACGGCCGGCGCGCCCCACGTGCTCAGCCCGCGAGCCTGGTCGAGCGGGACGTCGCAGTTGGCGACGATCGCGCGCGACGAGAACGGCACACGCACCTGACCGCCGTGCGTGTGCCCGCCGAAGATCACATCGGTTCCGAGATCGACGAAACGGTCGAGCACGCGCCGGTAGGGGGCGTGGGTGACCCCGACGGTCAGCGCCGCCTCGTCACGCGTTCCGAGGGCTGCAAGGGCGCCGGGGAGGACATCGAGGTCGTCCCACTCGCGGTGCGCGTCGTCGACGCCGACCCCGTCGATGCGGAGCGATCCGACGGTCGCGGTCGCGGCGGCGTTGTCGAGCTCGGACCACCCGAGGTCGTCGGTGAAGAAGGCGTCCATCGCGGGGGTGTCGAGCTTCGTGGCCGAATGCGCGTGCTTCGACGGCCCGATGAAGTAGCGGAGGGGGTTGCGAGCGCTCGGCTCGTAGACGTCGTTGGAGCCGTGGACGAAGAACCCGGGCACACCACGGAGGGGAGCGAAGGCCGAGCGGATGCCGTCGAGGCCGCGCCGGTGACCGAGGTTGTCACCGGTGTTGATGACCAGGTCGGGCTGGGTCGTCTCGGCGACTTCGGCGATCCACTGCTGCTTGCGATGCTGCCAGGGCGCCATGTGCGCGTCGGACAGGTGCAGGACGGTCACGGAGGGACTGCCCGCGGGGAGGACGTGCAGCTCATGGCGGCGCACCGTGAACAGGTACCGCTCGATGCCGACGCCCCACACGAGCGCACCGCCGGCGCCCAGGGCGCCGGCGGTGGCGATCGTGTTCAGCGTCCGTCGGACGCCCGCCATCAGCAGTCCTTCGCGGTGTACTGCACGGTGATCTTGGTCCCGCGCCCGACCGCGCTCCCCGCGGCGGGCTCGGTTCCGGTCACGGTCGGTTGCTGGGCGTCGCCCTTCTCGGTGCACGACGTGTCGATGCTCGTGAACCCGGCGGAGCGGAGCTGACGCTCGGCCTCCTGGGGGGTGCCGTTGACCTGGGGGACCGTGGCTCCCTGGCCGTTGCTCGGGGTGATCGTGATGGTCGCTCCACCCGCAGCGCGACCGGCACCCGGATCCTGCGACACGATGCGGCCCTCGGGCTCGGTCGAGTCGGTGGCGTCGGCGACGTTGACACTGAAGCCGGCGGCCTCGAGCGTGCGGCGCGCGTCGTCCACGGTGGATCCGACGACGTTCGGAAGATCGGTCAGCACGTTCTTCGTGAGGTTCGAGTCGGGGGTCGGGAACCGGTCGCCGCCGAACTTCGCGTTGGCCGCGCCCTGCATCGCCGGCCAGATCGAGTTGCGGATCTGGTCGAGGCGCCAGCCGTTGACGCGGTACTCGTTGAGCAGCGCATCGCCGTTGACGTTGCCCACCCAGACGACGGTCGCGACCTTCGAGCTCGCGCCGTCCATCCAGGTGTGGATGTACTCGTGGATACCGGTCTTGCCGAAGACGGGGACGCCATCGTAGATCCGCGCGCCCTGACCGGTCGCGTTCATGACGCCCTCGAGCGTGTACGCCGCCGTCGCGGCCACGTTGGCCGACATCGCCTGCTCGCAGTTCGTCTGCGGCGTGATGTCCTCACCGGCGGAGTTGATCGCCCGGTCGATGACCTTCGTCTGGCAGAGCGAACCTGCGCCGGCGACGGAGGCATAGGCCTGAGCCATGTCGATCGGGGCGACAGCAGCCGAGCCCAGGATGTCGTAAGGGTTGTTCTGCAGATCGAGCGGCTCGCCGTCGGACTGCATCACACCGAGCTTCATCGCGACCTGGTTGGTCGAGCACACCGAGATGCGCTCGGCCATCGCGAGGAAGCCGGAGTTGAGCGAGTCCTCGGTGAACTTGCGGACCGTGCCGGAGTACCCGCTACTGCTTTGGAAGTTGCCGATTTCGTTCGCACCACCGCTGTTGCCGGCGCGGACGTTCTGCGTCGCGCCGTCGCAGCTAGTGAGCACACGCTTGTTGCCTACTCGGCCGTTCAGCACTTCGTTGACCGAGTGGCCCTGCTCAAGCCAGTTGATCAGGCTGAAGAGCTTGTAGGTCGAGCCGGCGGAGTGTCCGCCGCCGCCGTCGTCGTTGCGGACGTTGTAGTTGACGGGCGTCGTGGTGTCGTCGCTCGCGACGGGAGCGAATGGCCGGTTCTGCACCATCGACAGCACGCGCCCGGTGCCGACCTCGACCTGCACGCCCGAGGCGCCGAGGTCGAGTCGGTCGTCGTTGGCCGGGACGATCGACATGGCGTCGAGCGCGGCGCTCTGGAGCTGCGGGTCGAGGGTCGTGTAGATCTTCATGCCCCCGCGACGCAGATTCTGCTGGCGCTCTTCGAGGGAATCGCCGAAGGCGGGGTTCTCGAGGACGATGTTGCGCACGTACTCGCAGAAGAACTCCGCGCCGGTCGCCAGCTGACAGCCCTGGGAACGTTCCTGGATGTTCGGGGTGATCGGCTCGGCGACCGCGGCATCCCGCTCTTCCTGCGTGATCTTGCCGTCGCTGAACATGCGGTTGAGGACGTAGATCTGACGGTCCTTCGTCAGCTCGTACCCGTTCGCGGCGCCGTTGGACTCGCTGTCGGGCAGGTCGAGACGGTAGGAGTTCGGCTCCTGCACCATGCCGGCGATCGCGGCCGCCTGGCCGATGGTGAGGTCGGCAGCGGACACACCGAAGTAGTGCTGCGCCGCGGCGCCGATGCCGTAGACCGTGCCACCGAAGTGGGCGATGTTGAGGTAGCCGAGGAGGATCTCGTTCTTGGGGTAGCGCTTCTCGAGCTGGATCGCGTAGCGCATCTCCTGGAGCTTGCGCTCGATGCCGTCGGTGCCGCTGGCGACCGTCGTGGAGCGGAAGCACGCCTCGACCTCGTCCTGCGACTTGGCCTCCTTCTCGCACGCCTGCTGCAGCACGTTCTTGACGTACTGCTGCGTGATGGAGGAGCCACCGCGGGTGTCGCTGCCGCGCAGGTTGCCGAGCACGGCGCCGGCAGTGCCGATCAGGTCGACGCCGCCGTGGGTGTAGTAGTTCTTGTCCTCACTCGAGGTGATCGCGTCGAACATGACCGGCGCCACCTCGTCCCACGTGACCGGGATGCGGTTCTGGTCGTAGAACTGCGTCATCAGGACGTCGTTGCCGTCGGCGTCCTTGCGGTAGAACTCGGTCGGGAGCATGAGCTCGTCGACCTCGAGGTAGCTCGGCATGTTGTCGAAGACGTCGATCGCGCTCGTCGCGGCGTAACCCGACACCGCGATCGCGGGGGTCACGGTCGCGGTCACGAGCACGCCCGCAACGGCGCTCAGGCCGACCAGGCCGGCGAGACCGCCGAGCACACCGGTGGCCGTGCGTTTCTTGTGAGGCATAGGGTGATCGTAAGCGAGATACCTGGGCGAACGCCTCAGGTCCACCCCTTGCGCGCGCGGCGATTCGCGTGTTCTCGCGCCCGTCCGTGCCACAGATCGGAGCCCCGATGACGACGTGGGAATACCTCACCACGCCCCTGCTGATCCACAACACCGCCGCCATCCTGAACAACTGGGGCAAGCAGGGTTGGGAGCTCGTGCAGGTCGTTCCGGGACCCGAGGGCGGGCTAGTCGCGTACTTCAAGCGGCCGGCCGGCGGGGGAGCCGCCAACGCGGGCCTCGGTGCCGCGCAGCAGGCCGCCCAGCAGTTCGAGGGGACCGGCGCATGAGCGTCGCAGCCCGTCTCGCCGAGCTCGGCATCGAGCTGCCCCCGGTCGTGCCCCCGGTCGCCGCGTACATCCCGGCGACGGTGCACGGCGACCTCGTCTACACCTCCGGTCAGCTGCCGATGATCGGCGGCGCCCTGCCCGCGACCGGCAAGGTCGGCGACGGTCCCGACCTCGTCCCTGCCGATGAGGCCAAGCGTCTCGCGCGACAGTGCGCCCTCAACGCGATCGCCGCTGCGGCGGACGTCGCCGGAGGCGTCGACAAGCTCGGCCGGGTCGTGAAGGTGACCGGGTTCGTGGCATCCGTCCCCGAGTTCACCGGCCAGCCGGGCGTCATCAACGGGGCCAGCGAGGTGCTCGGCGAGATCTTCGGCGACGCCGGCCGCCACGCCCGGTCTGCCGTCGGAGTGCCGGTGCTGCCGCTGGACTCGCCCGTCGAGGTCGAGGTCGTCTTCGCGCTCGTCTGACCGTCACCCGCTCGCTCGGGCGCGCTCACCGCGAACACCGCCCTCCGCGCGTCCTGGCGGCTCTACGCTCGGGGAAGGCTGACGCGAAAAGGCGGTAGGGATGCAGGGACTCGAGGTCACGGTTCTGCTGGGCATCGCCCTGCTGGTCGGCACCGTGCTGGCGCCGCGTCTGCGGGTCGCGACACCCCTCGTGCTGCTCGTCATCGGGCTGCTGCTCGGCTTCGTGCCGGAGCTGCGTGCGATCGAGCTGCCACCGGAGACGGTGCTACTGCTGTTCTTGCCGATCCTGCTGTTCCGCGAGGCTTGGACGACGTCGCTGCGCTCGGTGCGCCGCTCGCTGCGCTACATCGTTCCGATGAGCACGCTGCTCGTCGTGGCATCCGCGTTCGCCGTCGCGGCCGTCGCGACCTGGATGGGTGTGCCGTGGGAGGCCGCGCTCGTGCTCGGCGCCGCCGTCGCCCCGCCCGATGCCACGGCCGTCGCGGCGCTCGGCCGGCTGCTCCCGCCCCGCACCTTCATGAAGCTCAAGGCCGAGAGCCTCACCAACGACGGCACGGCCCTCGTGCTCTACGCGATCGCCGTCTCGCTGCTCCTCGGCGAGCAGGTGACCCCGCTGTCGATCACGGGCATGGTGCTGCTGTCGTACCTCGGCGGTGCGGCGGCCGGCGTCGCCGTCGCGGCCGCCGCGTATCTCGCGCTCCGTCGCATGCAGGCGACGCTCACCATCAACCTGACGCTGCTGCTCGTGCCGTTCGTCGCGTTCCTCGTCGCCGAGCTGATCGGGGCGTCGGGAGTGCTCGCGGTCGTGTTCGCCGGGCTCATCGTCGCGTGGGTGTCGCCGCGCATCACGACGGCGATCTCGCGTCGGTCCGCAGACGCGACGTGGCCGTTCGGGGTGTACCTGCTCAACGGGGCCCTGTTCGTGCTCATCGGCCTGGAGGTGCAGCTCGTCCTGCACGAGATCTCACCGTCGGAGATCGCGACCCTGCTGCTCATCACCGTCGCCGCCTGGGTGGCGCTGTTCGTCGTGCGGTATCTGTTCCAGTGGATGTTCTCGCCGTTCTCGCGTCCCGCGACCGGTTCGTCGCGGTCGCTCCGGCATCGCTCGCGCGTCGTCAGCACCGTCTCGGGGTTCCGCGGCGCGGTGTCGCTCGCGATCGCGCTGTCGGTGCCCCTGACCACGTCGAGCGGTGATCCGGTCGAGGGGCGCGAGGCCGTCGTGTTCGTGACCGCCGGCGTGATCGTCCTCACCCTGCTGGTGCAGGGACCCCTGCTGCCCGCCGTCATCCGGTGGGCGAAGCTGCCGGCCGACGACGCGGCGATCGAGGAGTACGAGCTCGCACAGCGGGCGATCTCGGGGGCCGCGCTCGCTGCTCTCGACGACCTCGCGGTCGAGCACGGCGTCAGCGACCGGGTGCGCGATCGGGCGCGGCGGGAGGGCTATGAGCGGCTCGAACTCGCGAACGCGCGGGCCGTGGCGCGGCTTCGCGCCGCCGAGGAGCAGGAGCGGACGGACGCCGACGAGGCCGCCGACGACGACGACGCGGCGCGCATGGGACCGGTGCCTCCCGCCTCCTCCTCCGATGACGAGGACGGGCGCCGGGCGGCACCGCAACTGGAGATGATCGCCGTCAGCGATGACATCGACATGTCGCAGCGCTCGCCGCTGCTGCGGCACAAGGAGGCGACGCGCTTGCGACTCGCCCTCCTCGACCGCAAGCGCGAGGTGCTGCTCCGTCTGCGACGCGAGGGGACGATCGACGACCTCGTCGCCCGTCGCATCCTCGCCGGGCTCGACCTCGAGGAGATCCGCGCCCGCGGACTCGACCGCGACGACGACTGACGGGCAGCCGAGCTCGGCGTGGCCGGTGCTATTCGGCGACGCGGCGCAGCGCGGCGATCCACGCGTCGAAAGCGTCGAGATGGGCGTCGTGGGTCGCGCCGGCGATGTCGACGCGCGTCGTCTGCGGACGTCGCCGGACGAGTTCGTCCTTCTGCTCGGCGGTGAACATCCCGTGCTCGGCGAACATCGCGACCGTCGGCACGGAGAGCGACTCCCACTCGGTCCAGCGGGGCTCGTGCACCTCGCGGATGGTCTGCTCCATGACATCCGCGTCGAAGCGGGGACGTAGACCGTCGTCCGTCTCTTCCAGGTCGGCGATCCACGCGTCGGTCAGGGCCGAATCGCCCAGGAACTCCCGAGCGTCGGCGACGCTCGCGAACGGGGTGGGCCAGCTGCGGAAGTACGCGCCCAGCTCGGCGCTGTCCTCCGGGCGGTCCGACCCCGCGACATGCCCCTCGAGCATCACCAGGAGCCGCACCAGATCGGGTCGGCGGTGCGCCGCCAGGAAGGCGGTGTGCGCGCCCATCGACTGGCCTGCGAGCACGACCGGCTCATCGGGCGCGAGCTCCTCGACGACCCGAATCACGTCGTCGGTGTAGGCGCGGCGCGACGTGTCACGGGGGAGGCGCGAGCTTCGTCCGTGACCTCGCAGATCCACGAGGATCACGCGGAAGCGGCCGGCGAGGGCGCGCGCCGTGGGCAGCAGCTCGCTCGAACTCCCCGCCAGCCCGTGGAGGAGGACCAGCGTGGGACCACGGCCTCCGCAGTCCCACGCGGCGATCTCGACCTCGCCGGACGTGACGAAGGAGGGATCGGCGGCATCCATCCACTCATCGTCCCACTACGGCGGGTGCGGCGGGAGCGAACGCTACCTCTTCGACACCTGCCCCTTGATGGTGCTCATGACCATCGTGTCCGCCAGCGTCGTGGTGTCGCCCACGTCGCGGCCCTCGGCGACATCGCGGAGCAGGCGCCGCATGATCTTGCCCGACCGCGTCTTGGGCAGCTCGGTGACGAGGTACACATCGCGGGGACGCGCGATCGCACCGATCTGCTGCGCGACCCAGGCCCGCAGCTCGTCGACGAGGCCTGTGAGCTCCTCGTGCTTGGTCGCATACGACTGCTTGATGCAGACGAACGCGACGACGGCCTGGCCGGTGGTCTCGTCGGCCGCGCCCACGACGGCGGCTTCGGCGACGGCTTCGTTGGCGACGAGGGCGGACTCGATCTCGGTCGTCGACAGCCGGTGGCCGGAGACGTTCATGACGTCGTCCACGCGCCCCATGAGCCAGATGTCGCCGTCGTCGTCGAGGCGCGCACCGTCGCCGGCGAAGTAGTAGCCCTGCTTCTGGAACTTCTCCCAGTACGTCTCCACGAACCGGTCCGGGTCGCCCCAGATGCCGCGCAGCATGCTCGGCCACGGTTCGGTGATGACGAGCAGGCCGCCGTTGCCCTCGCCGACGCGTTCTCCGGACTCGTCCACCACGTCGATCGAGATGCCGGGGACGGCGACCTGGGCCGAGCCGGGCTTGGTCTCGGTCACGCCGGGCAGTGCCGAGATCATGATCGCGCCGGTCTCGGTCTGCCACCACGTGTCGACGATGGGGGCCTTCTTGCCGCCGATCACCTTGCGGTACCACATCCACGCCTCGGGGTTGATGGGCTCGCCGACCGATCCGAGCAGACGGATGCTCGACAGGTCGTACTCGGCCGGCACCTGGCGTCCGACCTTCATGAACGAGCGGATGGCGGTGGGCGCCGTGTAGTAGACGGTGACGCCGTACTTCTGGATGATCTCCCACGACCGGCCCGGATGCGGGGTGTCGGGGGTGCCCTCGTAGAGCACCTGCGTCGCGCCGTTGGCGAGGGGGCCGTAGGTGACGTAGCTGTGACCCGTGACCCAGCCGATGTCGGCCGTGCACCAGTAGACGTCGGTCTCGGGGTGGAGGTCGTGGACGACGCGGTTGGTGAACGCCGCCTGCGTCAGGTAGCCGCCGGAGGTGTGCAGGATGCCCTTGGGCTTTCCGGTCGTGCCGGAGGTGTAGAGGATGAACAGCGGGTTCTCGGCCGGGAAGGCCTGGGCCTCGTGCTCGGGGGAGGCGGCGGGGACGGCGTCGTGCCACCACACATCGCGGCCCTGCGTCCAGTCGATGTCGTTGCCGCCGCGCCGGACGACCAGGACGTGTTCGACCGTCGTCTGCGGACCGGCTCCGCGATCGGCGAGGGCCTGGTCGACGGCGGGTTTGAGGGGTGACACCTTGCCCTTGCGGTAGCCGCCGTCCGCAGTGATGACGAGCTTCGCGCCCGCGTCGTCGAGACGCGTGCGCAGGCTGTCGGCCGAGAACCCGCCGAAGACGACGGAGTGGACGGCGCCGACGCGCGCGACGGCCAGCATCGCGGCGACGGCCTCGGGGATCATCGGCATGTAGATCGCGACGCGGTCGCCCTGTTCGATGCCGAGCTCGGTCAGGACGTTCGCGAGGCGCTTGACCTCGTCCGTCAGTTCGCCGTAGGTCACGGCCCGGTCGTCGCCCGGCTCGCCCTCCCACAACAGCGCGACGCGGTCGCCGAGACCCGCCTCGACGTGACGGTCGAGGCAGTTGTACGCGACGTTCAGCTCGCCGTCGGCGAACCATTCGGCGAAGGGCGGGTTCGACCAGTCGAGCACCTGGGTGAAGGGCTTGTGCCAGTGCAGCTCGCGCGCCTGATCGGCCCAGAATCCCTCGCGGTCGGCCGCAGCACGCTCGTAGAGGTCGGCTGTCCCGACCGCCCCGCCGACGAAGTCGGGAGACGGGGCGAAACGACGGGTCTCGGTCAGCAGGTGGTCGATCTGGCTGCTCATGCGGCACGCTCCTTCGCGGTCGATGGCGCCGCGCGGGCGGCGTGCGGTCAATCTAGACCGCGGCGAGAACAGGAGACTACTGCCGATAGTGGGTGGTCGTACCGATCGTGGCGCGCGGCGATTCAGATTGGCTCGCGCCCGGATCGGGGGCGTAAGCTGGCAGTGGCAGCGACATCGATCGCGCCCGTGGTGCCCCGACCTACCCCCCAAGCGGCGGGACGCCATGTGGGCGGCACCCCTATCCCCCAATAGGGGGTGCCGCCCTTCTTCTCTTCCTCGGTGTCAGCCCGCCGGACGGTGCTTCCACTCGTCCGGCAGCGTGCGGTGACTTCGGAGGGGTGAGACGGCGAAGGCCACCGCGGCCAGAGTCAGCAGCACGGGAGAAAGCAGCAGGGCGACGCCGTTCGAGGTCGCGCTGCCGACGACGCCGGCGGTCAGCGCGCCGATCGGCATGGCGCCTTGCGTGACGAAACGGTTCGCTGCGGCGGCTCGCCCCATGAGCTGCGGGGGTGTGACCTCGGCGCGGAGTCCGGCCGAGCTGATCATCGTCGTGACGACGATGAGCCCGAACGCGAAACCGGATGCCGCCACGAAGACGACCGGGGGCAGCGGAAGGATGTATGCCGACGGCAGGATCAGTGCGGCCAGCGGCAGGAGACAGTACCCGACGAACATCGTCCGGATCGGGCCGAACCGGCTTCGGATACGCATCGCGACGAGCGACCCGATGATGGCGCCGGTCGCTCCGATGCCGCTCGCGAGCGCGTAGCCGCTCGCGGTCATCCCCAGGTCGTCGAGGGCGACGAGCACGATGAGGGTGGCGAAGACGCCGGCGCCGGCATTGATGAGGGCATTCGTGACGAGCATGGTCCGCAGGACGGGATGCCGCCGGACGAACGCGATCCCCTCGACGAGCGAGCGCCAGAACGGGGGAGGGGCGACCCCCTTCTCCCGCGGCTCGGGCGCGCGGATGAGCGAAGCTGTCAGGGCGGCCAGGATGCCGGTGACCGACGTGATGACATACAGCAGCGGAGCGGCGAGCCGGGTGAGCACTGCCGCGGCCAGTGCGGGGCCGATGACCTGCATCGAGGTGTCGGTGGACTGGAGCCTCGCCGTCGCTTCCGAGACCCGCGCCGGCCCGACGATGGCCGGGACGAACGCGGTCTGCGCGGTGTCGGAGAAGACGGAGGTGACGCTGACGATGGCGGCGACCGCCATGAGCTGCCAGACCGTGAGCCAACCGGCGATGTACGCCACCGCGATGCTCGCCGCCGCGACGGCACGGATGAGCTCCGCCCCGACGAGGACGGAGCGCTTGGGCCATCGGTCGACCCAGACGCCGGCGGGCAGACCGATGAGGAGATAGGCGCTCAGGCCGAGGGCGGAGATCACGCCGACCTGCCACGCCTCGGCGCCGACGACCGTCACAGCGGTCACCGACAGGGCGAGTGTCGCGAACTGGCCTCCGGTCTCCTGCAGGGCGTTCGAGGCCCACAGTCGGCGAAAGCCCGCGATGCGGTGCACCGGTCCGGTGGGGGCGTCCTCCGTCATCAGGACAGTCTCTCGCCCCGGTTCCTCCCCAATCGCGATGAGACACGGTCTGTGCGCCGATCCGCTGCCGCGGGGAGGGGTCGTCTCGGGCGCTTCTTACTGTCGGAGACATGGGAGCATTCGTCGTCACGCCGCGCCGGGGTTCTTCCGTGGCGTCGCGGAGCGACACGGGTGCGGGGCCGGAGCCGGCGCCGGCGCAGCGGCGACGGATTCCCGACGATCCGGCGCTCGATCCGCTGCGCGAGTATCTGCTCGCCCCGGATGTCACGGACGTCTTCGTCAACGGTGAGCGGGGTGTCTTCGTCGATCGCGGACGCGGCGCGGAACGGGCCGGTGAGTGGCGTCCGACCGACGCGGAGGTGCGTGCGCTGGCGGTCGCGTCGATCGCTCTCGGAGGGCGCCACCTCGACGATGCGACGCCCTGCGCCGACGTGCGTTGGCCCGGCGGCATCCGGGTTCACGCGGTGTTGTCACCCGTGGCCTGCGAGGGGTCGGCGATCTCGATCCGTCTGCCCGCGATCGAGCAGTTGAGTCTCGACGATCTCGAGCGGCGAGGCATGTTCGATGCCGACGTCGCCGGTCGCCTCCGGCGGCTCGTCGCGAACAGGACGAACCTCCTCGTCACGGGAGCGACGGGAGCGGGCAAGACCACCCTGCTCGCGGCGCTGCTGTCGTGCGCGAGCCCCGCCGAGCGGATCGTGACGATCGAGGATGTCGCCGAGCTGCGCCTCGACCATCCGCACCACGTCCGTCTCGAAGCGCGGCAGCCGAATCTCGAGGGCGCCGGCGCTGTGCCGCTGGCCCGGCTGGTGCGCGAGGCCCTGCGTATGAGACCCGATCGGCTCATCGTCGGCGAGTGCCGTGGCGAGGAGGTGCGGGAGCTCCTGACGGCCCTCAACACCGGACACCACGGCGGAGCGGGGACCGTCCACGCGGGGAGCCTCGCCGACGTCCCCGCTCGGCTCGAAGCGCTCGGCGCGCTTGCCGGTCTCGACGATCACGGCGTCGCTCGCCAGGTCGTGAGCGCGATCGGCGCGGTGATCCACGTCGGACACGCCGACGGTGTGAGACGCGTGTCGGGGATCGCACGGCCCGCACTCCGGGACGGCCGGCTCGTCGTCGAGGAGTGGTCGTGATCCGGTGGCGGCGGCGATCCACCGCGGACACCGACGCGGGCCGGGTGGCCGATGTCGCCCCGATCCTCCATCGGCTCGCGGTGCTGCTCGAGGCGGGCATCACGCCGGATCGGGCGTGGGAGCATCTCGCCGAGACGGAGAGCGCGGCCGCGCGACGCGTAGCCGACCGCCGTCGCGCGGGGACGCCGCTGGTGTCCGCGATCGCAGCAGAGGACGGCGCGTGGCGGGAGGTCGCCGCGGCATGGCACGTGGCGACGGCCGTCGGCGCCCCACTGGCTCGAACACTGCGCGGGATGTCCGAGGCGCTGCGCGACGCCGAACAAGCCCGCGACGACATCCGCGTCGCGCTCGCCGAGCCCACCTCCACCGCACGCCTCGTGGGATGGCTGCCGCTCGTCGCGGTCGCGCTCGCCCTGGTGCTCGGGTTCGACATCGCCGCGACGGTGCGGCATCCGGTCGGCGGCGCGTGTCTCGTCGGCGGTGCGCTCCTGATGATCGGCGCGGGCGTGTGGACGCGTCGTCTCGTCGCTCGCGCGCAGCCGGAGGGGGCCGTCCCCGGCATGTCGGCGGAGCTGCTCGCCATCGCGCTGTCGAGCGGCGTGTCGGTCGGGCGCGCCGAGGAGGTGCTGGCGGACGTCGATGTCTCGACGACCGCGGCCGACCGCGGGGTGCTCGACCTCTCGGCCACCGCGGGCGCGCCCGCAGTGGACCTCCTGCGTGCGACGGCCGAGCTGGAACGCCACCGCGCACGCATCGAGGGGCGGATGCGCGCCGCACGACTGTCGTCCCGCCTGCTGCTGCCCCTCGGGGTCTGCACGCTGCCGGCGTTCCTTCTCATCGGCGTCGCCCCGATGCTGCTCAGCGCGATGTCCAGCACCTCGGTGGCCCTCTGATGCCCTGCCGCCCGATGACCTGCGGTGCGGGAGACCCCGACCCTAAGACCTCAGAACGTGCCCGATCCGAACACCCATCGACAGAACGGAGCAGACATGAACAGATCCCTTCCGCGGTTGACCCGCTCGCGCGCCGCGCAACTCTTCGCCGACGAATCCGGCGCCGCGACCGCCGAGTACGCCATCGCGACGATGGCGGCGGTCGCGTTCGCGGGGCTCCTCGTGGTGATCATGCGCAGCGACGAGGTGCGCGGCATCCTCACCGACCTGGTCCGCCGCGCGCTCACGGTCGAGTGAGCCTCCGCCGCGACGAGCGCGGGTCCGTCACGGCGGAGTTCGCGATCGTGGTTCCCGCGGCGCTGCTGGTGGTCCTGCTCGCCGTCGCCGCGCTGGCGGCGGCGGGCACCCAGATCCGGCTCGAACACGCCGCGGCGCAGGCCGCACGACTGCTCGCGCGCGGCGAGGACGAGGCGCGGGCACAGCGCACGGTGGCGGCCGCTGTCCCGGGCGCCGCGCTCGGCTTCTCGGACGACGGTGATCTCGTCTGTGCCGAGGTGACGGCGGGGCACGGCATCCCCCTGCCCCTCCCGCCGCTCCGGGCGAGCGCGTGCGCTCCGGCGGGAGGACTCTGATGGCGGGGACCACCGTGGCGGTCGGTGTGCTCGCGGTCGCCGCGATCCTGGCGGCCGGGGTGGGAACGGCGGGTGCGGCCGCGGTGCGTGCGGCACAGGCGAGCGCCACGGCCGACACCGCGGCGCTCGCCGCCGCTGATACCGTGCTCGGGCACTTCGACGGAGCACCCTGCGATCGAGCCGGCCGCACCGCCGTGCGCGCCGGGCTCGAGCTCACCGCGTGCGAGGTCGACGGCGTCGTGGCGACCGTCGAGGTCGCGGCGTCGATGGGTGTATTCCGCGTGCAGGCGCGCGCTCGCGCGGGCCCCGCGCGATGACATGCCGCTGGGAGGATATGCCGGAATCTCTCCCAGCGTCCTCCACCCTGCAGCGCGTGTATGGTTTGCGTCGGAGAAAGGATGACTCGTGGCAGGCGGCAAGAAACTCGTCATCGTCGAGTCCCCGACCAAGATGAAGTCGATCCAGGGCTACCTGGGCGACGAGTACGAAGTGCTCAGCTCGGTCGGGCACATCCGGGACCTCGCTAAGAAAGAGGACATCCCGGCCGACAAGAAGCAGGCGTACGGCAAGTACTCCATCGACGTCGACAACGGCTTCGATGCGTACTACGTGGTCAGTGATCGCAAGACCAAGACCGTGGCCGAGCTCAAGCGCGCCCTGAAGGGCGCCGACGAGGTCCTGCTCGCCACCGATGAAGACCGCGAGGGCGAGGCGATCGCGTGGCACCTGCTCGAGGTGCTCAAGCCCAAGGTGCCCGTCAAGCGCATGGTCTTCCACGAGATCACCAAGGACGCCATCCGCGCGGCCGCCGGCAACACCCGCGAGCTCGATCTGGCTCTCGTCAACGCGCAGGAGACCCGGCGCGTGCTCGACCGCCTGTACGGGTGGGACGTCTCGCCCGTGCTGTGGCGCAAGGTCGGCTCCGGCCGCGACGGCCAGGCCCTCAGCGCCGGCCGCGTGCAGTCCGCCGCGACGCGCATGGTCGTCGACCGCGAGCGCGAGCGCATGGCGTTCGTCTCGGCGTCGTACTGGGACATCGAGGCCCACGCCTCGAAGGACGGCGGCTCGTTCTCGACCCGCCTCGCCCGCCTCGACGGCGCGCCCCTGGCTCGCGGCACCGACTTCGACGATTCCGGTTCGCTGAAGAAGGCCGTCGTCGTCCTGACCGAGAACGACGCGCGCCAGCTCGCCGCCGCGATCGAGAAGGCCGCCGCCGCCGACGTCACCGCCGTCGAGGCCAAGCCCGGAACCCGCAGCCCCAAGCCGCCGTTCACGACCTCCACGATGCAGCAGGAGGCCGGCCGCAAGCTCTCGATGAGCGCGAAGCACGCGATGAGCGTCGCCCAGCGTCTCTACGAGAAGGGCTACATCACCTACATGCGAACCGACTCGACCGCGCTGTCGGCGCAGGCCGTGACGGCGGCCCGCACGCAGGCCGTGGCCCTCTACGGCGACCGCGCCGTGCCCGCGAGCCCCCGGTCGTACCGAAACAACGCCAAGAACGCGCAGGAGGCGCACGAGGCGATCCGCCCCTCGGGCGAGGAGTTCCGCACGCCCGCATCCGTCGCCTCCGGCCTGGACCGCGACGAGCAGCGACTGTACGACCTGATCTGGAAGCGCACCGTCGCCAGCCAGATGTCGGATGCGAAGTACGAGACGACCACCGTCACCCTCGAACTCGACGCCGACGGCAAGCGGGCCGCGTTCACGGCATCCGGAACCGTCTACACCTTCAAGGGCTTCCTCGAAGCCTACGAAGAGGGCAACGACGAGAAGCGCGGCGACAACGACCGCTCGGCCGACCAGTCGCTTCCGCCCGTCGCGGTCGGCGACCGGCTGGCGCTGGCGGATGTCGAGCCGAAGGGCCACGCGACCAGCCCCAAGCCCCGCTACACCGAGGCGAGCCTGGTCAAGGCGCTCGAAGAGAAGGGCATCGGCCGGCCGTCGACCTTCGCGAGCATCATCGACGTGATCCTCGAGCGCGGCTACGTCACCAAGCGCGGTCAGGCCCTCGTCCCCAGCTGGCTGTCGTTCAGCGTCGTGCGGCTGCTCGAGCAGCACTTCGCCGACCTCGTCGACTACGACTTCACCGCGGCCCTCGAGGACGACCTCGACGCGATCGCCCGGGGAGAGCAGGCACGCGAGGCCTGGCTGAAGGAGTTCTACTTCGGCTCGGACAACCACGTCGGTCTCCGCAACATCGTCGACAACCTCGGCGACATCGACGCCCGCGAACTGAACGCGACGCCCATCGGCGACGTCGCGACGCTGCGCTTCGGCAAGTACGGCCCGTACCTCGACGTCCCGGTGGGCGAGGGGGAGACGCGGATCGTCAACGTCCCCGACGACCTCGCACCCGACGAGCTGACGCCCGAGAAGGCGCAGGAGCTCATTGATGCTCCCGTCGCCGGCGACCGAGTGCTCGGCGAGAACCCCGAGAACGGCAAGCTGATCGTCGTCAAGGACGGTCGCTTCGGGCCCTACGTCCAGGAGCTCGAGCCCGAGCCCGAAGAGACCGTCGACGAGGCCACCGGCGAGGTCGCCCCCGCCAAGAAGAAGACGACGAAGAAGAAGGAGGCCGCGCCCAAGCCGCGCACCGCCTCGCTCTTCAAGTCGATGGGCGTCGACACGGTCGACCTCGAGCAGGCGCTCCAGCTGCTCTCGCTGCCGCGCGTCGTGGGCGTCGACCCCGAGTCGGGCAACGAGATCACCGCGCAGAACGGTCGCTACGGTCCGTACCTGAAGAAGGGCACCGACTCGCGCACGCTCGCGAGCGAGCAGCAGCTGTTCGACATCACGCTCGATGAGGCTCTCGCCGTCTACGCGCAGCCGAAGTACGGAGCCCGGGCCGCATCGAGCGCGCTCAAGGAGTTCGAGGCCGACCCGACGAGCGGAAAGCCCATCAAGCTCAAGGACGGTCGCTTCGGCCCCTACGTCACCGACGGCGAGACCAACGCGACGATTCCGCGCGGCGAGAACGCCGACGAGGTCACCTTCGAGCGCGCCGTGCAGCTGCTCGCCGACAAGCGCGCCAAGGGCCCGGCCCCCAAGCGCAAGACGGCGGCCCGCAAGACGACGACGACCCGCAAGCCCGCGGCCAAGAAGAAGTGACCGGCACCGAGCAGCGCGGGTTCTGGATCACCCTCGAGGGTGGCGACGGATCGGGCAAGACGACGCAGGCCGCGGCGCTCGAGACCTGGCTGCGCGAGTCGGGACGCGACGTCGTGCGCACGCGCGAGCCCGGCGGGAGCGACGTCGGCGTGCTCATCCGCAACATCGTGCTGCACCACCGCGGCGACGTCGCACCGCGCGCCGAGGCGCTGCTGTACGCGGCCGATCGTGCGCACCACGTCGCCACCGTCGTGGGGCCGGCGCTCGAACGCGGCGCCGTCGTCGTCCAGGATCGCTACCTCGATTCGTCGGTGGCCTACCAGGGCGCGGGGCGCGTGTTGGATGCCGCCGAGGTGCGCGACCTCTCGCTCTGGGCCGCCGACGGCGCCCTCCCGGACCTCACGGTGCTGCTCGACCTCGACCCCGCCGCGGCCCGCGCTCGGCTCGATGCGGCCGACAAGCCTTTCGACCGTCTCGAGTCCGAGAAGGCCGAGTTCCACGACCGCGTCCGCGCGGCGTTCCTCGACCTCGCCGCCCACGAGCCGGATCGCTTTCTGGTCGTCGATGCGGCGCGCCCGCCGGCCGAGCTCGCGCGGGAGATCCGCGCGCGGGTCGTGGGCGCACTGTCGCGCCCCGAGACCGCCTGAGCCGACGCGCTTCGAGGCTGCGAGGCTCCGCAGCGCGACGATGCCCGCGCGTTCCAGCGACGTCCGAGGGGCACCGTAGGCTGGACCCCATGGCATCCCCGACCGCGCTCGCACCGCCGTGGGGCGAGGTCTGGGGTCAGGACGCGGCCGTGGCGGCGCTGCAGGCTGCGGCATCCGATCCCGCCCAGCTCGCGCACGCGTGGCTCATCACGGGGCCGCCGGGGTCGGGCCGCTCCACCCTCGCGCACGCCTTCGCAGCGGCGCTCATCGCCGAGCCCGGCGATGAAGCGGCCATGCGTCAGGTGCTCGCGGGGACGCATCCCGATCTCACCGCCCTGCGCACCGAGGGTGTCGTCATCTCCATCCGCGACGCCCGGTCCCTCGTGGAACGTTCGTACTTCTCACCGTCGCTCGGCAGGTATCGCGTCATCGTCGTCGAGGACGCCGATCGTATGGTCGAACGCACGAGCAATGTGCTGCTGAAGGCCCTCGAAGAGCCGCCGGAGCAGACCGTCTGGGTGCTGTGCGCACCCAGCGACGCCGACCTGCTCCCGACGATCCGGTCCCGCGTCCGGACGCTCCGCCTGCGCGAGCCCGACGTCGCCGACGTCGCGCGCCTCATCGCCGCACGCACGGGAGTCGACGAAGCGGTCGCCCTCCAGTCGGCACGCCTCGCCCAGCGACACATCGGAATGGCCCAGCGGCTGGCCACGGATGCCGCCTCGCGGCAGCGACGCGACACGACCCTCCGCGCGGTGCTGGCGGTCCGCGGCGTCTCCGATGCGGTCGAGACCGCGGGCCGCATCGTGGCCGCCGCGACCGAGGACGCCAAGGCGCTGACCGCCGAGCGCGACGAGGCCGAACGCGAGGCGCTGTTGCGCACGCTCGGCGTCGCCCCGGGCGGAGCAGTACCCCCCGCCGTACGCGGTCAGTTGGGCGCGCTCGAAGACGACCAGAAGCGGCGCGCGACCCGCAGCCTGCGCGACGGCATCGACCGCGTGCTCACCGACCTCGAGTCGATGTATCGCGACGTGCTGATGCTGCAGTTCGGACGCGACGGCGATCTGATCAATCTCGAGCTCGGCGCCGAGCTGTCGTCGCTGGCCGCCGCGTGGAGCCCCGACCGCACGCTCGTCGTGCTCGACCGCATCTCGGCCACGCGCACGGCCGTCGAGGGCAACGCCGCCCCGCTCCTTGCCATCGAGAGCATGCTCATCACCGTCGCCAGCGGAAGGACCCCGTGAAAGCTCCCCGTCGTCTGCTCATCGTCGGAGCCATGGTCGTCGCGGCCGCCGTCGCGCTGACCGGATGCGTGTACAACGCGATCCCCGATCGGGCCGAGCCCGCGCCCAGTCGCACCCCCGTGGTCGACGGGGTCTCGGCCGAGCTGCTGCCGTTCTACGGCCAGGAGTTGGACTGGCAGCAGTGCAACGGGGCGGACAGCGGCTCCTACGACTGCACGACGGTGCGCGCCCCGCGCGACTGGGCGGACCCGTCCTCCGGTGAGATCGAGCTCGCGATCGTGCGGCGCGCCGCCGGTTCGGGCAACGCGATCGGCTCGCTGCTGGTGAACCCGGGAGGTCCCGGAGCGAGCGGGTACGACCTCATCGCCGACAGCGCGCAATTCGCGGTGGGCTCGACCCTCGCCTCCTCCTACGACGTCATCGGCTTCGACCCCCGCGGCGTGGGCCGTTCGACGGCCGTCGCCTGCTTCGACGCGGCCGGCACCGACGCCTACTTCTTCGGCATCCCCGCGGCCCCCCGTGGCACACCCGAGTGGGAAGCCGAGCTGAACACCCGCAACCAGGAGTTCGCCGCCGCGTGCGAGCAGAACAGCGGCGGCATCCTGCCCTACGTGACGACGCAGTTCGCGGCTCGCGACATGGACCTCATCCGCGCGGTGCTGGGGGACGAGAAGCTCAACTATCTCGGGTACTCCTACGGCACCTTCCTCGGCGCCACGTACGCCCAGCTCTACCCCGACCGTGTCGGCCGTCTCGTGCTCGACGGGGCGATCGACCCGAGTGTGCCCTCCCTCGACGTCAGCACGACGCAGGCGGTCGGCTTCGAGTCGGCTCTGCGGGCGTTCATGGCCGACTGCCTCGAGACGCAGAACTGCCCGTTCCGCGGCACCGTCGACGAGGCGATGAGCGATCTCGGCACCCTGTTGGCGAGCGTCGACGCCGCGCCGCTCACCGCGACCGACGGGCGGCGTCTCGGGGCGGACTCCCTCCTGACCGCCGTCATCGCCGCGCTGTACTCGCAGGACAACTGGTCGATCCTCCGCCAGGCGATCGCCCAGGCGCTCACAGGTAACGCCGACACCGCCTTCCTGCTGGCGGACTTCTACTACGGTCGCACCCGCGCGGGGCAGTACGAGAACAACTCCTCCGAGGCGTTCCGGGCCTACAACTGCATGGACTACCCCGACGATGTGTCCGACGAGGCCGAAGCCGCGTCGCGCGCACGACTCGCGGCGGAGGCGCCGACGGTCGCCCCGTACTGGGAGGGCGTCGACGCGTGCGCCGTGTGGCCTTACCCGCCGACCGGCACCCGCGACGCCATCACCGCCGACGGTGCTGCCCCGATGATCGTCATCGGAACGACCAATGACCCCGCGACCCCGTACGAGTGGTCGGTGTCGCTGGCGCAGCAGCTGTCGTCCGGCGTGCTGATCACCCGCGAGGGCGAAGGGCACACGGGCTTCCTGAAGGGCAACGCGTGCGTCGACGCGGCGGTGGAGTCGTTCTTCGTCGACGGGACCGTGCCCGAGGACGGGCTCGTCTGCCGCTAGCCCCCTCGAGGTCCCAGTTCGGCCGGGAATGGCGCCGCCATACCCGGCCCAAGTGGGACCTCGCCACGGGGGCGGTCGCAGTGACACCGTGCGTCGCCTCAGGTCCCAGTTCGGCCGGGAATGGCGCCGCCATATCGAGCCCCAGTGGGACCTCGGCGGCGCTCAGGACGGGCGCGGCAGGGCCCGGAACATCTCGACCGCTGCTCGCACTCCCGGAGGTGAGACGTCGAGGGCGTCGAGAGCTGCGGCGACCCGGACATCGAAGTCTGCAGGCGCGGACGCGAGGCGTGGGACGCCCGCCACGATGCCCTTCTCGTTGACGGCCCAGGCTCCGGCGTGTGCATGCCACGCGTACGCCAGCCGCACGGCTGCGTGACTCAGGCAGAGGCCGACGTAGGTGATGTCGCCGCGATCGGCCACCTTCGCGGCACCGTTCACGAGGAAATCGACCTGCCAGAGGTCGTCGAGGAAGGCTCGTCGCAGCGGCTCGGGGTATGGGGTGAGGGCGGCGGTGTTGTCGCGCAGGAATCCCGCATCGTCGACCAGGGGCTTCGCGAGGGCGACCTCACCGGCGTACGCGACATCCAGAAACCCGAGAGGATGCCCCGGCTGCGTGTGGAAGGCGAATTCGCCGCGACGTGCCCTCGCGACCTGAGCTCGAACGCGGTCGACGTCGCGGATGATGACGTCCACGGGCGTGTCGGCGATCGTCGTCCAGGCGCCGCTGTCCACCCAGGGCCCCCAGCTCCCGGCCGGGCCGACGTCGACCGGCGTCGTCGCCCAGCGCGACACCGACGCTGAGAGGGCGGTGCGGTCGAAGTTCCGCCCGTCGACGTAGACGCCGAGATCGACGTCCGAGTCGGCGGCATGCGTGCCGCGCGCGCGGCTGCCTCCGAGCGCCACTGCGACCACGCCCCGCGTCGCTGCGAGATCGCGCGCGATCCGAACCAGATCGGCATCCGAGAGCATGTCGCCAGGCTAGTGCCCGCCGCCGAGGTCCCACTTCGGCCGGGAATGACGCCGCCAGAACCGGCCCAAGTGGGACCTCGGCAGGGAGCACACCGGCCCGAGTGGGACCTCGGCGGGGGAGGCGGAGGGTCAGCGGCGCAGGATGCGGCGTGCGAGGGCGTTCCCGAAGAACTGCACGCCCTGCACGATGAGGATGATGATGATCACGGCGGCCCACGTGACCCACGGGTTGAACTGCCGGAAGCCGTTCACGAGGGCGAACTGACCCAGCCCGCCGGCGGCGATCGCGCCGGCGACGGCGGTCATGTCCACGAGCGCGACGACGATGAAGGTGTAGCCGAGCACGAGGGGTCCGAGCGATTCGCGGGGGACGAGCCGGAACAGGATGCGCGAACGGCTCGCGCCCGCGGCGCGGGCCGCCTCGATGATCCCGGGGCGCACGGTCAGGAGGTTCTGCTCGACGATCCGCCCGATCGCGAACATCGACGCGATCGAGATCGCGAAGACGGCGAACTCGATGCCGATCCCGCGGATGCTGAACGCCCGGGCGAGCGGCTGCACGGCGGCCATGAAGATGATGAAGGGGATCGGGCGGAAGGTGTTGACGATGACGTTGACGATGCCGAACACGACGCGGTTGGGAAAGAGACTGCCGGCGCGTGTCGCGTACAGCGCGAGCCCGATGAGGAAGCCCGCGAGGCCGCCGAACACGAGGCTCAGCGTGATCATGTAGAGCGTCTCGGCCGTCGCCGGCCAGAGGTCGGGGAGCAGGTCGATGAGCCTATCCACGGGAGTCCTCCTCGATCAGGGGTGCGTGGGCGGATGCCGCGGCGATCGCACGCCCCACGGCATCCGTGTCGCCCGAGAGCGCGAGCGTCAGATGCCCGAAGACGCGTCCGCGGATGTCGTTGATGCCGCCGTGGATGAGCTCGAACCGCACCCCGTGCGAGGACAGGGCCGAGAACACGTCGGCCTGGGTCGACTCTTCCTCGCGGATCGTGAACGTGACGATCCGCCCGGGGTGCCGCGCGCGGAGCGCTGCGAGCTTGTCGCCCGTGGGCACCTCGTCGATGATGCTCGCGACGAACCGGCGCGTCGCCCGGTGCTGCGGGGCGGAGAGCACGTCGAACACCTCGCCGCTCTCGATGATGCGGCCGTGCTCCATGACCACGACGCGGTCGGCGATCGAGCGCACGACCTCCATCTCGTGGGTGATGACGAGGATCGTGACCCCCAGCTCGGTGTTGACGCGTTTGAGCAGCGCGAGCACCTCGTGCGTCGTGTCGGGGTCGAGCGCGCTTGTCGCCTCGTCGGCGAGCAGGATGCGGGGGCTCGTCGCGAGGGCGCGGGCGATGCCGACGCGCTGACGCTGCCCGCCGGAGAGCTGCTCCGGATAGTTCTTCGCCTTGCCCGACAGCCCGACGAACTCGAGGAGCTCGGTCACGCGGGCGGAGATCTCGGCGCGCGGGCGTCCGGCGACCTCGAGCGGGTAGGCGACATTGCCCGCGACCGTGCGCGAGTCGAAGAGGTTGAACTGCTGGAAGATCATGCCGATGTCGCCGCGCAGCGCGCGCAGCTGCCGTTCGCGGAACCGGGTGATGTCCTGGCCGTCGATCTCGACGGTGCCGCTCGTGGGGGTCTCGAGGGCGTTGACGAGCCGCAGCACGGTGCTCTTGCCCGCACCCGAATAGCCGACGATGCCGCAGACGGTCCCGGCGGCGATCTCGAGGTCGACGTCGTCGACGGCGACCACCGGCTCACCGCCCTTCGTGGACGGGGGGAAGCGTTTGGTCACGCCGGACAGGCGGATGAGGGTCATGCTGTGCTCCTCTCACGGACACGCGTGTGCGGCCCGTCCGGAGAACGGGCCGCACACGAATGATGTCACTGCCGGGCGCGGATCTCGTCCTCGACCTGCTTGAGCGCCGCCGCGAGCTCGTCCTTGGGTGTCTTGACGAGCACCGCGGATCCGCCCGACGCCTCCTGCAGGCCGTCGGTGACCGCCTGGGTGTCCTGGAAGATCTCGACGAGCTTCTGGTAGGTCGGGTTGTCGGCGTCCTCGGCCTTGGCGGCGAAGATGTTGATGTAGGGCTGAGCGCTCGGATCGCTGGGGTCGTCGGTCGCGATCGCGTCGTCGAACTTCAGTCCGGCGTCCTCGACGAAGTCGTTGTTGATGATGGCGGCGGCGACATCGGGCAGCGACGTGGCGGTGAGGGCCGCGTCGAGGGCCTCGACCGTGACTTTCGAGCCGGGCTCGACGTCGGCGACGGTGGAGAAGACCGAGCCGCCCTCCTTGAGCTCGATGAGGCCCTGCGCCTGCAGGACGAGCAGGCCGCGGGCCTGGTTGCTCTCGTCGTTGGGAACGGCCACGGTGGAGCCCGCGGGGATGTCGGCGACGGAGTCGTACTGCGTGGAGTACAGGCCCAGCGGGTAGGTCGCGGTGGAGCCGATGGCGACGAGGTCGTCGCCCGCCTTCACGTTGTAGGTCGCGAGGTAGATGACGTGCTGGAACTGGTTCAGGTCGAGCTCGCCGGCCGACAGCGCCGGGTTGGGCTGCGTGTACTCGGTGAAGTCGACGATGTCGACGTCGATGCCCTCAGCGGCCGCAGCCTCCTTGTAGGTCGACCAGTAGGGGTCGCCGGCGCCGACGACGCCGATGCGGACGGGGGCGTCGCTGCCGCCGTCGCCTGCGTTCGACGCGCACGCGCCGAGCAGGAGGGTCAGGGGGAGGGCCAGGGCGGCCGCGGTCAGAAGTCGCTTGGACATGAGTGGTGCTCCTCGGATCGGGCACCGCGGGGCGGTGGCCCGCCCGTGCGCGACCGGAGTCGCGCTCGCCTCGTCGCGGTGCAGATCCGACGGTAGGCGCACCGTCGGGGGCGCCGGTAATCGATGCGTAACACGGGGACTCTGCGGTAGGGGATCCGCCGTCGGTGGTGTGGTTCGCGGGGGCCGCTCGAACCATGTAAGATTGTGGATCGTGCATCGCACAGCGACGCGCGCCGCCTTAGCTCAGACGGCAGAGCGATTCACTCGTAATGAATAGGTCAAGGGTTCGATTCCCTTAGGCGGCTCCACCACGAAGGCCCGGACTCCTCTCGAGTCCGGGCCTTCGCCGCATCCCGGCGGGTGCCACGCAGAACGAGAGCCCCGACCGGCGGACCGGACGGGGCTCTCGTGGTGCGGGCGCGCAGTCGCGCCGTGGTTACAGCGTGGCGACGAAGGGGTCGAAGTCGACCGCGACGGCGGGGACGGGGTCGACGGTGCTCTCCACCGCGACGAACTCGCCGGATGCCGCGGACTCCTGCGCCGACAGCATGATGTCGAGCACGTGGTATCCGAGGGCGCCGCTGGCGATGTGCGGGCGGTCCGCGGCGATTGCGCGGACCATGTCGAGCAGGCCGAGACCGCGCCCGCTGAGCGCGCCTTCCTGCTCGATCTCGATCCACTCCTGCTCGCCCCAGTTGCCGTCCGAGAGCGACGTGCGCGCCTTGACGTATGCGATCCGTCCCTGGAACTGGTTCGGGTCGGGGATGACGATCGATCCTTCGGTGCCGTGGACCTCGAAGACGCCGTGACGCTCGAGCGCCGAGTCGAAGCTCAGCAGGCTCGCCGCCTGCTGTCCCGCCTCGAACGCCGTGAGCACCTGGATGGTCGTCGGCACCTCGACGGGGAACACCGTGCCGGCGTTCGGGCCGGCCTGGATGGTGCGCTCCTCGAGCTTCTTGCGACCGGCCGCCGCGACCCGCGCGACGGGGCCGAAGAGGCTGACGAGCCCGCTGAAGTAGTACGGGCCCATGTCGAGCAGCGGGCCGGCGCCCTGGGCGAACAGGAACGCGGGGCTCGGGTGCCAGAGGTCCGGTCCGATCGTCTGGAACGTCGTCGAGGCGAACATCGGCTCGCCGATGACACCGCTCTGGATCGCGCGCTTGGCGGTCTGGAAGCCGGGGCCGAGCAGCGTGTCGGGAGCGGATCCGATGCGCAGTCCGGCCGCCTCGGCCTGGCGCAGCAGCTCGCCGGTGCTCTCGCGGTCGAGGCCCAGGGGCTTCTCGGTCCACACGTGCTTGCCGGCAACGATCGCGCGCGACGAGATCTCGACGTGGGCGGCCGGGATCGTGAGGTTGACGACGACGTCGACATCCGGGTGGGCCAGGACGTCGTCCGTCGTGCCCCACTCGGCCACACCGTGCTTCTCGGCCTGGGCCTTCGCACGGTCGACGTCGAGGTCGCCGAGGATCACGACGCGGACGTCGGGGAACGAGTTCAGGTTCTCGAGGTAGGTGTCGCTGATGACACCGACGCCGACGAACCCGACGCCGACGGGGCCGGTCATGCGCTGACGCCGTTCTCGCGGAGGAACGCCAGGCTGGCGGCGACGTCGGCGAAGACGTCACCGGGGGCCTTGTCGTACTCGACGACGGCGTACTTCAGCGCCGTCGCCGCGCGCAGCGACTCGGCGAGGGGAACCTCGCCGGTGCCGGCGTGACGCTGGTCGAGGCTGTCCGAGCCGAACTTCTCGGCGCCGGGGCCCCACGGGTTGCTCGTCGGCACGACGCCGTCCTTGACGTGGACGGCGATGAGGCGGTCGCCCAGGCTCTTCACGAGCGCCGGGACGTCCTGGCCGCCGGTGAGGGCCCAGAACAGGTCGAGCTCGAGCGTCACCCGCTCGTCGAGCAGCGAGACGAAGCGCTCGTAGGCGCTCTGACCGTCGAAGGATGCGACGAACTCCTGCGCGTGGTTGTGGTAGCCGACGCTCAGGCCGAAGCCGGCCGCCGTCTCGGCCGCCGCGTTGAGGCGCTCGGCGACATCCGCGACACCCTCTTCGGTGAGCCAGCGCTCGGGCGAGACGAACGGGTCGATGACGGTCGTCATGCCGATCTGTGCCGCGGCCTCGAAGACGACCTCGGGTGCGGGCGTGGGGATCGAGCCGTCCGGCGTCCACAGCTCGTCGGAGAGGAGCGGGGCGTGGCCGGTGGGGGAGGCGAGCCCGGCTGCGTCGAGCGCGGCGCGGATCTCGGCCGGGCGCGAGACGAAGTCGAACGCCTCGACGTTGGTGAATCCGATCTCGGCGAGCTTCGCCAGCGAGCCGGACATGTCGGCGGAGAACTCCTTCGCAAGCGAATAGAGCTGGACGGATGCCTGGACCTGAGTCACAGTCGACCTTCTTTCGTACGTCATCGTGCGGTGGTGCCTGTAGCGGCACCTCGTCACGCTAACACGTAATACATCCATGTGGAGGTTTTGTTAGAGTCGCGCTGTGAGCAAGGACGATCGCGCGGGCATGGGCCGCCCCGGGGCATACGCCAAGGGTGTGGCGCGCCGACGCGAGATCCTCGACCGGGCGATCGAAGTCTTCCAGGAACGCGGGCTCCAGGGCACCTCGCTGCGTCGGATCGCCGAGGCGATCGGCGTCTCGCACGCCGCACTCCTGCACTACTTCGAGTCTCGTGAGCAGCTGCTCGTGGCCGTCTACGAGCATGCCGAGACCCAGCGAGGCGTGCGCAACCCCGTTCCTCCCGAGACCGCGGTCGGCGTGATGACCCGCGCCGCGGTCGACAACGCCGACGTGCCGGGGCTCGTCGAGCTCTACTCGACGCTGGTCGCGGGTGCGCTCGAGGCGGGCAGCGAGCACGGCAAGCGGTTCTTCACCGCCCGGTTCGATCGCATCCGTCGCGAGCTCACGGCTCGACTGCGGGAAGAGCAGCGCGCCGGCGCCGTCCGCGACGACGTCTCGGCCGAACAGCTCGCGGCTCTCCTCGTCGCCGCCTCGGACGGCCTGCAGATCCAGTGGCTGCTCGATCCGTCGATCGAGCTCGAACGGACGCTCGCCTCGCTCAGCGTCCTGCTCCGTCCCGCGTGAGCAGCGGCGGCGCGTGGGCTCATACTGAAGACATGACGCGCACGATCCGGCTCTCCCTCGTTCGCCGCTCGTGAGCTCCATGCTCGACGCCGTCCTGGAAGTGTTCGGCTGGGCCGGATTCGGGGGAGCGGTCGCGTTCGGTCTCGCGCTGGCCGCGCTGTGGGCGAGCGACGGGACCTGGCTGCCGGCCGACGGGTTCGTCGATCACGAGACGGACGGCACCTGGGTGCGCTGGTTCGATCACGACGGCGCAGCCAACAGCGCACGTGTGGACGGGCATGTCGCGGCTGAGCTCGCCGGGCGCGACCGGGTCGAGCTCTGGTATCGCCGGGGCTGGGAGGGGCGGATGCGGTTGACGCGCCGACCGCCGATGCATCGACTGCTCGTGGGCCTGACGGGCGGTCTCTTCGCGGTCGGGGCGGCATCCGTCGTGGCGTCGTGGGTGCTTCTCTTCGCGCGCGGCTGAGGCGGTGTCGTCGCCTTTCCGGGCGAGCAGCAGTGGCGTTCACGTAGGTAGCTAGATAAGCTACCTACGTGAAGAGCGAACGAAGCGTCCCGCGCTGGCTGCGCGTCGGCCTCCCCGTCCTGCTGGTGATGATCTGGTTGGTCGGCGGCACCGTCGGCGGACCGTACTTCGGGCGCGTGGACGAGGTCGCCACCAACGACCGCTCGTCGTTCCTGCCGGCCAGTGCCGATGCGACACGCGTGAACGAGCGTCTCACCGACTTCACCGGAGCCGACGAGATCCCCGCGGTCGTCGTCCTGGCCTCGGCGACCCCGCTCGACGACGCTCAACGTGCGGCCCTGACCGAGCTGGGCTCGGCGATCGCCGGGCTCGACGGTGTCGGCGAGGTCTCGCCGCCGATCCTCTCGGACGACGGCCTCGCCGCGCAGATGTTCGTGCCGATCGACGCGTCCGGCGAGGTCCGCGACGTCGTCGAAGAGATCCGCACGATCGTGCAGGAGCAACTTCCGAGCGGCGTGGACGGGTGGGTCACCGGCCCCGCCGGCTTCACCGCGGACCTCGTGAAGGGCTTCCTGGGCATCGACGGACTGCTGCTCATCGTCGCGCTCGCCGCCGTGTTCGTGATCCTCGTGGTGGTCTATCGGTCCCCGCTCCTGCCGGTGCTCGTGCTGCTGACGTCGGTGTTCGCGCTGTGCGTGGCACTGCTGACGGTGTGGTGGCTGGCGAAGGCGGGCGTGGTCGTGCTCAACGGCCAGGTGCAGGGCATCCTCTTCATCCTCGTCATCGGGGCCGCGACCGACTACGCGCTGCTCTACACGGCGCGCTACCGCGAAGCGATCGGATCGGGCGCCGCACGGTGGGAGGCGACGGTCTCGGCGTGGCGCGGCGCCGTCGAGCCGATCCTGGCAGCGGGGTTCACGGTGATCGCGGGCCTGCTGTGCCTGCTGCTGAGCGACCTCGCGAGCAACAAGGCCCTCGGCCCGATCGCCTCCATCGGAATCGTCTTCTCGATGCTCTCGGCGCTCACGTTCCTCCCGGCCCTGCTCGCCCTGTTCGGACGTGCCGCGTTCTGGCCCTTCATCCCGCGAACGGGGGCCGTCGATCTTCCCGATGACCCGCATGCGCCCGTGCGCGGGCTCTGGCCGCGTCAGGCGCGATTCGTCGCGCGCCGCGCACGCACCGTCTGGATCGCCAGCACCGTCGTCCTCCTGGCCGGGGCGGCCGGCGTCCTGCAGCTGCAGGCGGACGGGGTCCCCGCGAGCGACCTGGTCCTGGGCGCCTCGGAGGCCCGGGACGGCCAGGTCACGCTCGCCGAGCACTTCCCGGCCGGATCGGGCAGCCCGGCGTCGATCATCGCGCCGGAGGACCGGCTCGCCGACGTCCTCACCGTGCTCGACGACGCACCGGGGATCGCCTCGGTGTCGGCGGTCTCGGCCGACTCGCCGACCGGGCAGGCCGCCGTCTCCCTCGTGGACGGCGTGCCGTCGTTCTCGGTGGCGGGACCTCCGGGTGCCGCCGCCCCCGCCCCGACCGTGTCGGACGGCGACATCCTGCTCTCGGCGACGCTGACCGATCCCGCGGACTCCTTCGAGGCCGAGCAGACGATCCGCGATCTGCGTGCGAGCTTCGACGACGCCGTTCCCGGCGTGCTCGTCGGCGGGACGACGGCGACCGACGTCGACACCAACGACACCTCGATCCGCGACCGGACGCTGATCATCCCGATCGTCCTGGTCGTCATCCTCCTGATCCTCATGCTGCTGCTGCGTGCGGTCCTCGCCCCGGTCCTGCTCATCCTGAGCACGATCCTGTCGTTCGGCACCGCGCTCGGCGTCAGCGCGCTCGTCTTCGACCACGTGTTCGACTTCCCGGGGGCGGACCCGGCGGTGCCGCTCTACGGATTCGTGTTCCTCGTGGCGCTCGGGGTCGACTACAACATCTTCTTGATGTCGCGGGTGCGGGAGGAGACGCTGCACCACGGCACGCGCGCGGGCATCGCACGCGGCCTCGTCGCCACGGGTGGCGTGATCACCTCGGCGGGTCTGGTGCTCGCGGCGACCTTCGCGGCGCTCGGCGTCATCCCGATCCTGTTCCTCGCGCAGATCGCCTTCATCGTCGCGTTCGGCGTGCTCCTCGACACGTTCGTCGTCCGCTCGCTGCTCGTGCCCGCGCTCGCGCACGACATCGGACCCGCGATCTGGTGGCCGTCGAAGACCTGGCGACGCGAGCGTCGGGGCGGGGTGCCGACCCGGGACGGGGAGCGTACCCTCGACGCATGAGCCGAGCCCTGTTCATCGTCGACGTCCAGAACGACTTCACCGAGGGAGGCGCCCTCGCTGTGACGGGCGGAGACGCCGTCGCCACGGCGATCACGCGCCATCTCGAGGAGCACGCGGGCGACTATACGCTGATCGTCGCCTCGCGCGATTGGCACCATGCCGATCACGACAACGGCGGTCATTTCGCCGATGGGGAGCCGGACTACATCGACACCTGGCCGGTCCACTGCGTCGCCGACACGCACGGAGCCGAGTACGACCCCGGGCTCGACACCGGCGCGATCACCCACCACGTCAAGAAGGGGCAGGGCATTCCGGCGTACTCGCTCTTCGAGGGGACGACGGATGCCGGCGAGTCGGTCGCCGAGCTGCTCACGGCCCACGGCGTCGTCGACGTCGATGTCGTCGGGCTCGCGACGGATCACTGCGTGCGGGCGTCCGCGCTCGACGCGCTCGCCCACGGGCGTCGGGTCCGCGTGCTGACCGACCTCATCGCCGGAGTCGCGGACGAGACGAGCGAGGCGGCTCTCGCCGAGCTCGTGCACGCCGGGGCCGAGGTGTCGACGTCGTCAGGCCGCTGAGGGGATCACCCGGCCGGGGCGGGCTGCGGCTCGAGCGGGGGATCGACGGATGTCGGATCCGACGGGACCGACGCGGGAGTCTGCACGGCGGGACCCTCGACGCGATCCGTCGTCGGGGTCGCGGGCGGCTGCCCGAGGAGCACGGATGCCGCGACGATGCCGGCGGCCGCCGCC
>JAQIJE010000009.1:0-75530 GCA_036946435.1 Microbacterium arborescens
ACCTCGGCGGGTGACGCCGTCTACGGCGGCGGGGCCGAAGGACTCCCCCGGGGCCGACGATGTCGTCGCAGCCGGACGGGGGCCGCGACGGCGGCGGCGCGTCGGTGCGACGAACTCCGCACCGGCGTGGGAATCGCCATCGACGACGGTCAGAACGAGCTCGGCATCGGCCGACGCATCCGCATCCGCCGTCGCGACCGGAGACGGGGCCTCGGGCTCGGGCGTCTCGTCGACGCGACCATCGATCTCGTTCGTCAGCTCGCCGTCCTCGACCGCGAGATCGTGGTCGGCGTCGTCGCTTGTGGCGAGGTCGGTGGCGGGTACGGCCGCGACCTTGGCGGCGAGCTCTGCCTCGGCGGCGAGCCGGCGCCACTGGGAACGAGTGAGACCGACGGCACCTCCGACGGAGGGTTCCCCGGCGGTGGGACGCGTGGTCGCGGCCTCGGCGGGGGCGGTCTCAGAAGTCAAATCGCAGGCTCTCGAAAACAGCGCGCGCTGAGGCGCGTCGGATACAAAGCGGATGTTTCGTCGTCCCGGTCGGGTACCGAAGATAACGAACAGATAAACACTAACGACTCATGCCTGAGAATGCGATCCACGGCTCAGGATTCGTGGAAAACCCGCTCCGCGAGCCTGCTGTGCAGGGCCGGCGACGCCGCGATCGTCATCGCGCGGCCCGGCCGCTCCCCCGGCAGCCCGGTCACGACGCCGCCGGCTTCCGAGACGAGAAGCGCCCCCGCGGCGTGATCCCACGGCTGCAGCCCGCGCTCGACGTAACCGTCCAGACGCCCCGCCGCGACGTAGGCGAGGTCGAGCGAGGCCGCTCCCGCCCGACGGATGTCGCGGGCGACGGGCATGATCCGGCCGAGCCGTGCGAGGTCCCCGGCGTGTGTCGCCGGGTCATAGCCGAAACCGGTCGCCAGCAGCGCCCCGGCATCCGTCGTCTCGGAGACGGCGAGACGGGTTCCGTCGAGCCACGCTCCGTCGCCGACGCTCGTTCGGAAGAGCTCATCCACCGCGGGCGAGAACACCGCCCCGGCGAGCGCCTCCCACGCCTGCGGGTCCGGTTCGCCGCCGACGACCGCGATGCTGACGGCGTAGTGCGGGATGCCGTACGCGTAGTTGACCGTTCCGTCGATCGGGTCGACGACCCACGTCAGACCGCTCGCGCCGCGCTCAGCGCCCGACTCCTCGCCGAGGAAGCCGTCGTCGGGGCGGGCCGACGCGATCCGGTCCCGGATGAGAAGCTCCACCTCGCGGTCGGCCTCGGTGACGATATCGGCGAGCGCCGACTTCGTCGCCGCGATCGCGACCCCCTCGCGGCGTCGGCGCTGCGCAAGCGCACCCGCCTCACGAGCGATCTCGACGGCCAGGTCTGCAAGCTCACGGGCATCCACCATGTCTCCACGCTACGGCGTCCGACCCGGGGCGTGCGTCCCCGCCTGGCGATCAGCGCGGAGCGACCGGCCCGGGGCGTGCGTCCCCGCCTGGCGATCAGCGCGGAGCGACCGGCCCATCGGGCAGCGGGGGCGGCGGCGGGTAGTCCTGGTAGCCGGGCTGAGCCGGCGCGGATGCCGGCGATGCGGCCTGCGGGGCGGCTCCGTACCCGCCGACCGGTGCAGGAGGCGCATAGCCCTGCGGGTAGCTCGGATGACCCGTGTAGTACGCCTGCCAGTCGGGCGAGCCGTCGCCGAGCGCCGGCAGCGGCGTGCGGCCGTCCGCGTAGGTCGGCCATGCCGCGGCGGCCGGTTTGGGGGCACGCGGCATGAGCAGCGCGTTCACGAGCGGTACGAGCGCGGTGCCCACGGCAGCCAGGATCGTCAACGCGACCACGACTCGCCAGTAGATGGGGAGGAACGAGTACCACTCGCCGGTGATGAGCGGCACGATGAGCATGACCGCGACGATGCCCACGAAAGCGATGGTGACGTACGTGACGATGGAGAGGAACGTCGTGGGGTTCCGCACGTACGCCTTCGTGAACAGCCGCACGTGCAGCAGCGCCAGCTGGAGGATGAGGACGACGAGCAGGAACTTCATGAACCGCTCGTACCCCCAGCCGAAGGACTCGTACGGGGTGGGCAGCCAGATCATGACGGCGCCGACGAGGAGAGCGATGACCCAGGTCACCGTGCTCGTGAGCGAGAACCATGCCGGTCGCCGGGCGGCGAGATGCGACTCGAGGATCGACACGCCCGCGAAGGCGGCGAGCAGCAGCACGGTCAGGAACGCGCGCGCGACGATGCCGGTGCCCGAACCGATCAGAACCCACACCACGCAGACGACGGCGGCGGCGATGAGGGCGCCGATGGCCACCCAGATCGCGGCCCGCATGAGCTTGTTCGATTCGGGAGACGTGATGGGTTGACTCATCGGATGGTCCTTCCACAGTGCGGCATCCTCATCCTGGCACGCGGGTGGCGGGCGCGCCGCAGACTGCGAAGATGCACTCGTGATCACTATCCGACCGTCGCACCGTGAGGAGACCGGCATGACCCGGCCCGCCGACCGCATCCGCGTCCTGATCGCCGACGACAACCGCACCATTCGGCGAGGACTGCGGCTGCAGCTCGACGGGGCGCCCGGGATCCAGGTCATCGGCGAGGTCACGAACGGTGTCGACGCCGTTCGCATCGCCCAGACCGAACGAGCTCACGTCGTCCTCATGGACATCCAGATGCCCGAGATGTCCGGCCTCGCGGCCACCCGCCTGCTCGCCCGCCCCGACGGCGGCGCCACCCCCGTCGCGGTCATCGTGATGACGAGCTTCGCCGTCGACGGCTACGTCAGTGAGGCCATGGATGCCGGGGCGATCGGCTACCTGCTGAAGAGCCACGACTCCGACCAGCTGATCGGTGCCATCTACGCCGCCTCCCGCGGAGAGGCGATCGTGTCCTCACGGGTGACGGCGCCACTGCTGCGGGAGTTCGTGCGACGCGGCGAAGCGACCGGCAGCACCGACGCCGTCGCCGCGCTGACGTCGGCCGAGCGCCGCGTCGTCTCGGCGCTCGCAGGCGGGGTGACGAGCAACGAGGGGATCGCTCAGTCGCTGCAGGTGTCGGTGCACACCGTGCGGTCGCAACTGCGCTCGGCGTTGAAGAAACTCGATCTCGCCGATCGCACGCAACTAGCTCTGTGGGGCGCGCGACACCGGATGTGACCGACTCGGTTCATCCGATCGGGTGAAATGTGCCGGTCGATCCTGACGCCGCGCGGGGTGCGTGACCGGGTCCGCGACGCGGAAACGACGAAGGCCCCGCCGGAGCGGGGCCTGTCGATGGTGGCGAGTGAGGGATTCGAACTCCCGTACGCCCCTCTACCTTGGCGTCCACGGATCACCATCTAGGTCCGCAATCACCAGGGTTTTGAGGTCGTTTAGCTAGGCGAAGCGCGTCCAGATACATACGCGGACGCCAGCGGTGCCCCATCGTTCGCCCCATGAAACGGGGCAAGCGAGCGCCGGCCTGGATCGGCTGAACCGCGAGGTGTAGCGTCCAAGCATGCCTATGGGCGGCGAACTCGGCATCAAGGCAGGCGAGCACTGGGCGTACCGCGAGCACACTCGCCATCCGCTCGCTCACGTTGTCGTGCTGAATCCCGGTCGAAACTACTACGACGTGATCCGCGTCCGCTACGTCGACGATCCCGCACACCGCGAGCTCGAAACCCGGCGAATCAAGCTGCCCTGCAAGTGGGACGACCTCGACGCCTACCTCGACGCGCACCCCGAGGTCCCCCGCGCCGGCGAGGTGGCGGCGATCGAACCGATACACATCGTGCACACCACGAACGAGCTCCGCGCCATCATCCACGAGGAGGTACGCAACGCGCTCGGGTTCCGCAAGGTCTCCTACACCTACGACGAGGCGTCCACCGCAGTGGGAGTAAGCGAGCAGATGCTACGAAATGCAGTGCACCGAAGCGAGTTGGTTCCCAGCTACATCGGCACCAAGCCGGTGTTCACGTTCGTCGAGCTGCTTCGGTGGGTTGAGTCGCTTCCAAATGAGCCGTGGCGACCTGGCCGATTGCGGTGATTCGCAGCCCTCGATCAGAGCCGAGTCGTCATGTCCGCTCAGGCAGCGCGTCTACCCACCTGTCCAGCTCGGCTTTCCGGAAGCGGATTCGCTTACCGTTGCCGACCGCGATGAGCTGGCCTTGCGCCTTGAGTTGGTCGATCTCGCGCACCGAGCAAGAGAGGTAGTACGCGGCTAGCTCGCGCGTCATCAACGCCGGCGGGAACTCGATCCTGATCACTGCCGCTTCGCTCATCAGCACACCGTAGCCGCCGCCCTGATCGAGCGCTGAAGAAATCGGTAGCCTCTCGAGTATGAGCGACTCCAAGACCCTCGAAGCGATGTTGCGCGAGCTGCAAGAGATCAGCCTATTCATGGGTGATCTCAACGAGATCCGCAACGGTAATTATGACCCACCTCGAGGAGCGGACCCCGACAAGCGGAACCGCTTCAACCCCGCCAGGACCACCGACGACGTCGTGCGCGTTCTAAAGGCCTTACATGAGGAGTCCATCAGACAAACAGAACTGCTAGAAGCGATCGCTGCTGCGGTCACCGGTGAGGAGGTAGAGAGTGATGGCTGACGAGAGCATCTCGGTCTGGGGCATGTCCGACGTCGTGGATCTACTTACCGACATCCGAGACTCGCTCGCGAAGATCGAGTCCCATCTCGATGTCATCTCGGACGATACGGGCGATGACAACGGGTCAGTTCTTGCCGCCGTTCGATCTGTGAGGGACGAGATGAAGTCCGGGTTCGAGGACCTCGTTTCATCCATGCCGACATGACCACTCGTGCCGACGTCGACAGTTTCAAGCAGCACAAGCTTTGGGGCGAGGCCAAGGAGGCGCTGGAGTCGTGGCAGGAGAGCAAACCTCTGACTGCGACCGACCGCCACACCGTTGACCGTTCCATCAACTGCCTGCGGTACCTTCTGGCTTTCCGACCGATTCCGCCTGCACTGTTCCCTTCCAATCGTATTGACGTAGCGGAACGCTTGCTGTCGTCCGTGAGAACACTGCTCGACACGTGGAAGGACTGGGACGAGAACGCCCCCATGACGGTCGCACAGGTGGCCGACGTTGATGCGTCGTGCGATCAGCTCCTCACCCTCCTCCAGGACTACCGATGGCCGCCGCTGCAGAAGGAGAGCCGTGCACAGATCTACCAAGAAGCAGCTGACGGCTACCGAGCTATCGCTGAGCAGTCGCTATCGGCGCTCAACGATGAGATAGCCGACCGTCGAGCGGAGCTGGAAGAGCTCGAGGAGCAGGTTGGGGTGCTTCGCGCTGATTCCCAACAACGCGCAGCCGAAGCAACGGCGGCCTTGACCGCTATCGAGGAGATGCGTGAAACGCTGTCTGAGAACGCGGCTGAACAGCTTCAGATCGAACTGGGCAAGGCAAGGAGTGCGTCGAAGGATTCGCGCGATGAGGATCATGGCGCCTTCGAGAGTTTCTTCGCCGACATGAGGCAGCGGGCGGAGGAGGCGGTGGACGGGCTCGAGGTGAGCGCCCAGGACGGCAGGAACCTGCTTCAGATCGTCGGAGACCAATCTCAGGCGGGCGGGTACTTGAAGTTTGCCCAACGCGAGAAGGTCGGTTACCGACTATGGATCGGGGTCGGAGTGCTGAGTGTCGCGGCCACTGTTTCCTACCTCGCGTACGAATTTGCGCAACTCTCGCGATCCCCTGAACCGGGGCTCGCACTGATCATCTTCAAGTCGGCGTTGTCCGTGACTGCGATCGCGTTCTCCGGGTTCTGTTTCCGAGAAGCTGGGAAGCGTCAACGTCAGTCGCTCGACGCGCGCTATCGCGCTCTCGACTTGCTTGCTCTGCGCCCGTTCACCGAGGGAATGGAAGACGACCAGGCGAGCCTGCTGCGGGGAATGCTGGGCGAACGATTGTTCAAGAGCCCACCCGACGAGGCGAGCCGCAGGAGCGACGAGAAGATCACCACACTCAAGATCGATCTCGGAGATCTCAAAACTCTGGGAGAGATCGCAAAGACAGCGAAGGATGTGACAACCAACTAGCGTCAGCATCCTGAGCGCGGTCCTGCACGAGACACTGCCCTCGAGCGCGCCCCGGCTTCCATCGGACAGCCGGGGCGCAATCGTCTCACTCCCCGTACATCTCCATGAAGCTGCGGGGGTTCATGTGTTCCCCGTTGCGGCGGGTCTCGAAGTGCAGGTGCGCACCGCTGGACATGCCGGTCGAGCCGACGACGCCGACGGTTTGCCCCTTGACGACCGTGTCGCCGATCCCGAGGGGTGACGATCCGTTCAGGTGGTAGTAGCGGGTGGTGAGTTCGTACCCGCCGCGGCTGCCGTGGCTGAGGATGATGTAGTTCCCGCGCTCATCGTCGTAGGCCTTCGCGATGACCGTGCCGCTGCTCGACGCTGGGATCGGTGCGCCGGCGACGGCCGGGCCGCCCGAGAAGTCGATGCCCTTGTGGACGCCGTCTTCGTACTCGGGGTAGCCGGGGCCGTACTCGCGCGTGACGAACGCGAGCGGGAACGGCCACGCGAACTCGCCAGACCCGATCGGACCTCCGGAGCCCTTCGACACCCAGCGCAGTTCACCGTCGGCGGTTCGCCCCAACCATTCGGCGACGTCGCTCGCATTGCCGAGTGGGACGCCGAGACGAACCTGATCGCCGGAGATGCGGACGAGGTTACCCCCAAGCGAGAGGGCGTCCGGCCCGAGGGTGACGGATGCTTGACCGATGCCGCCGGCGAACCGGATGCCGTTGCTGGCGACGTAGGCCGTCCACCCAGCGCCCGACTCGATCCTGACGCCCTCGGACCCTTCGTTGGCGCTCACTCTTGCGCCACCGGGGAAGCTCACGGAGCCGCCTGCGGTGGCGTCGATCGTCATGCCGCCGACGGTGATTTTCCCGCCCTCGACGATCAGCTCAGCGAGCAGCCGCGTGACCGCGGCGACCTTGAGGCTCTTCGTGATCTCGGTGTCACCGTCGAGGTAGACGGGCCCCGACCAGGCGAAGTGCCCTTCGCCCTCGAGCCGTGCACCACTGTCGAGGCGGAGCAGACCGCCGATGAAACGGAACATCCCGTTCGTGACGGACGCGTTCTCGAGGAACGCGCCGGAGAAGATGCGGGACACCTTCCGTTCGAGGTCGTCGAGCCATTTGAAAGCTGCGGTGAGGTCACGAACCATGATCAGTTGCTCCTGTTCTCTGTGCCGGTGCCGTCCGGGTGAAGGGTGAAGGACCAGACCCCTTCGGGAAGGCCTTCGAACCACCGGGAGAGCTCGAACCGGCTGACGGTGATGGGGGAAAGCCGCTCACACGCCGCAGCGCGCTCACGGTGGAATCGGAGGATGTCGTCGAGGGGTCGGGCGATGCCGTCGGCGACGAGCTGGCGGTGATGTTCCAGACGTTGCGGGTCGTCATATTCGGCGATCGCGGCCAGTGCCTGACGGTGCAGGTGCCGGTACACGGGTGAGATGCCGGTCAGGGTGACGTTGGTGTTCTTCCTGCGGGCCATTACTTCGCCTCCGCTCTCGGGGTCCAGGTGTCGAGCGCGACGGGAGCCGGCGGCGCGTCCGGCTTGTCCCACCGCTTGTTGGCGGCACGTTGCTGCCGAACGGCGACGGTCTTCTCCTCGCCGGGGAGACGGATGCCCTCGGTCGTCTTCGTCATCGCCGAGTACCACTGCCGCAGCTCCACCAGAGCCGGGGACACCCGTAGCTGGCCGGTCGACCCGAGCACCATGTACCCGTGCTCCTCGACGGCCGCCTCGAGCTTCTCGATGTGCTTGGCCTGCCGCTCGAGGATGGCCAGCAGAACGACCTCCCGCTCGTCCCACTCCGCCTCTTCAGGGAGGGCGGCATCGAGGACCGCACGAGGGTCGAGCCGGTCGTCGACGGTCGAGACCGGGTTATCCGTAACAGGGTCAGTCATGAATGCGCCTCGCTAACGGGCTCGCAGGAATGGAGAGTCATCCGCACCTCACGGGGCGGCGTAAAGGGCGTCAGACGCGCGCCTGAGGCCGGAAAAATCGGATCAATGGCATATGCGGCCCCCGGATTTATCAGCATCTCCCCGGACGCAGGAGACCCCCGCCCGAGGAGGGGTATGGCCTCCCCTGTCGCGGTGTCGCGGGCCTAGGCGAGCCGTGGTGACGGGCCATCGGTTATGTGATGGGTCTTCGTCTTGCTTCTGTGGCTTCGCGCTGTGTCTTGGCCTTGTGGTGTGTGGTGCACAACCACTGCAGGTTGGTGAGGGAGTGGTCGTCTCCTCGGACGCGGTGGTCACAGTCGGTGCCGGGTTTGGTGCAGCGTGCGCCGTTGGTGGTGGTGTGCTCACACCTGCCGCCCGCACGGTCTCGCACGTGCTTGCGGCGGGTACGCCAGTCGGAGGGGAGGCGGCTGGCGCGGTCGCTGCTGTCCCAGTGGTGCACGGTGTGCTCGGGGCAGTAGCGGGTTGTGGTGATGGGTGTGGTGCAGCCCGGTGTCGGGCACTGTCGTGGTGCTCTCGGCATGGGGGTGGGTGTTCCGTTCGAGGTGGGGGTGGGGTATCGCTTGACCCCTGGGGGTGGTGTAGCGATACCCCACGGGGTAGGTCAGGCTCCGTCGCGTGTGCGAAAGGCGCCGGGCTTGCGGGTGAGGATGCTGGGGCTGCGTCCATCGCCGGGCCATCGGGGGCTGAACGATGCTCCGCTTCCGGCACGGGCGAGGCGGAGCGTGAGTGCGAGGTCGTTCGGTGTCACCCTCGCGTAGCGGAAGGGCTCGTCGATCGGTTGGTATCGGCCCGGGGTATCCCCTGGGGATGCTGTCTCGCTGTCAGTCCCGGTCACGGCGACGGGCCTTGGCTGCTGCGGCGTCGTATTCGGTGTTCATCGCTTCCAGGGACGGCACGTGAGGCTCGGTAGTGGTCACGATGCGGACGAGGCCGGCAGTGCGGTCAATGTCCTCGGGCCACCATCCGTACTCGGCAGACAGCGCGGGTCCAGTGCCGGTGAAGCGAGGGTGAACGGTGGCAGCGTCTCGGTAGCTGCCGGTCGTAGTCAGCCTGTCCCAGAACTGCAGCTGGCTGGCGGGGATGAGGTCCTTCTGCACGCTGCGGATCCCGTCGTACCGGTCCGCGAGACCCTGGAGCTTCCCCCATGCGGCCACAGCGTCGGCGCCTGCGGTCACGGCCGCGTCGGCGCTGGTCGCACCGTCGAGGTCGGCGATCAGGGCGCGGGCTTCGTCCACGAGGGCGGCGAGCTCGAGGTCGAGGACTTCGAATGCTGCCGGATCGGGGTTGGTGACGATGAACTCGGCGGTGAGACTTGCGTGGCGTACCTCGTCGGCGATGATCCCGATGATCGTCTCGTGCGCCCGCTGCGCAGCCTCGGCATTCACGAGCTGGTCGACGAGTCCTTCCGGGAGAGGTTCGCCCGTACGGAGGTGCTCGCGGATCGTCTGGGTGACGGCGTCTCGGGCGAGGTTTGCGGCTTCGGGCGCTTCGGGTCGGACCGAGCGTGCGTTGCGCTGCACGGCCATCGCGTCATCCCATCCGGGGACTGCGGCGTGAACGCGATCGCTCAGGTTGTCTGTGTCGGTGAGCATTGGGGTTCCTGTCTCTTGGTTAGTGGTTGGTGGTCGGGGTCCGTCCGGCAGGATTCGAACCTGCGGCAGCGCCGGGTAGAGGCCGGCTGCTCTGTCCACTGAGCTACGGACGGTCGAGGGGGCACGTGTGAGTCCGTGCCCCCGAGGTGTGTCTCTCGACTTGCTAAGCGTTTGCCATCGGCCGGAAGTTATCCACAGGGCCTAGTGAGGTGGCCGGCTCGGGCGATGTAGTTCCTTCCCTTGTATTGAGTGGTTCCTTCGTTGTTCCTTGGGGATAGGGATTCCCTACCCCTGAGTCGAGGAATTTCCTGCGCTTGAGGGATAGGGATTCCCTGGCTTCGAGGGATAGGGATTTCCTGCGCCCGTCTGCGCCGTTGCGCTTCTTGAACTCGTCGGTCGTGACACTCTTTGCCACGTCGATGACGATCGCGAACTCCGCTCGACGCCCGATACGCCCAGGCTTGAGCCGTCTGATCGCTCCGAGCTTCGTGAGGCCGTCCACCGCCTCCCTGACCGCGCTGAAGGCCGCCTTGCGCTCGAGCTCCACCTCGTCCCGGTCGGGGTGGTCGAGATCCACGGGATCACGAACCCGTCGACCGAGCGCGAGGGCCGATGCCTCTCGCGCGTCGAAGTAACGCGGCGGGCTGTCATCGTCCAGAGACGTCAACGCCATGTAGTTCATGAGGCGGTACTCGTTGGGCTTGAGCGGCACGTCCACGGCATAGGCGATGAGCTGTTTTACGAGTCGAGATCCCACAGCACTTGCCTCCTTTCGATGTTCAGAGGTCGTGGCCGAGCGCGCCCGGGAGAGCCTTGGAGATTGCCGTCAGTTGGCGTTGTTCCTCTCGTTCGATGTTCTTCATCGCCTCGTAGGCGTCCCAGTTGAGGTGAGCGGTGATTGCAGTCTCGACGATCTCGCGGAGCTTGCTCGGCGGGATCGCGTCGACCTCTACCGAGCCGCCCAGGAAGTCCTTCGACCTGCTGTCGGTCTTCTTGGTCGGGCGCGTCGGCAGATTCATCTCCTCCATCTGCTGTGGAGTGACGGCGAGCCGCTTGAACTGCACGAGCGCCGTCGGATTGAACTCGCGAACCTTCTGTTCGAATGACCGCCAAGCGTCGACCCCGGACGGATCGTGATCGCCGAGCTGGTAGAGGAACGTCTCCAGCACGGGGCTGAGCGAGGCCGCTACCTCGTACACGAACGTCTCTGAGGGGTAGCCGCGGAGGATGCCGAGCGGAACGTCCCATCTGTCGGTGATGGGTGAGATGACGCCCTGCAGCGCGTCCTTTTCCGAGAACATGTGCACCCGCACGGCCTGGTTCGCCCATACCTGGCGCCGGTAATACCGAGCCGTCAGTTCAAGGGCATACGCGGCACCCGAGTAGGTGTCGGGCTTCATGACGTATCGGGTGCCATCAGTGATCCAGTGATACGGAACGAGCTCGTTCCGGCGCAGCTTCAAGAGCTGCCTGCCGATGAGCTTGTAGCCGGCCTCGGTCTTGTCGACCATGCCCATGCTCGTGACGCGGTAGAAGACGGATCGGACCGTGGCGGGATGCTCCTCCTGGAGGACGGTCACGATCGCGGCGTCGATGGCGGCTAGCTGAGCTTTGGTGCGCCGGATGCGTTTTACGGTGCTAGTCCCGTAAACGTCACCCCGCGTGCCGGCGTCAGCCATCGAGAGCGCGCAGATGGGCGTTGACCGCGGCCGCGCGGCGGATGACTCGGCGTCCCGCTTTCACGTCTTCCGCGACCGCTGTGAGCTGCTGTGCAAGTGCGATGGCCTGGTCGGGGTCGAGCCAGTAGTAGGGCTCTTCGTCCGCATCGAGGATGATCACCTTGGGCTCGTCTCCGGTCTCGCCCCAGTCGCCGAAAGCAACGATGTGCTTGGCGACATCGACGGGATCGCTAGTGAGGTGCGGGGTGGGTTCCGTCATCAGGATGTTCACGGTCATGCTGCTGTCGCCTCCTGGGGCTGGTGGTGGGCGAAGTCGGGGAGCTCGCTCAAGGTCAGCTCGATTGCGTGTCGCTGAACGATGAGGTCTCGGTACCTGTCCCACGCCTCTTGGGCGAGGTCGGCGAGGCGATCAGCATCGGCCTCGAGCGCGAGCCGGATAGGCATCGTCGAGAGCTTCACGACGCTTCCCCAGCTTCGATCTGCGCGCGGATCCGATCGGGGCTCCACAGAAACTTGCCCGAGAGTGTCTCGACAAACCCCGCGCGGAACAGGTCCGACATGTAGATCTTCGGGAACATGTCGCCGGCCTCGTAGAGGTCGATGAAGCCGTCGGCCTTGAGCGCGACGTCGTGCGCCTCGGCGGCGTGCTGCATGAAACGGCCGAAGTTCTCAGCGGCACAAAAGAACTCGCTAGCCTGCAACTCGACGAACCACCCACTGTGCGTCTTGTCGCCGGGTGTCACTTCCTTCTGCACGGCGATGGAGTAGACCGTCGACATGTCGTAGTCGCGGTGCACGTCCACACGCCAGGTCTCGTGCCAGTCGCCGTCCGTGTCGTGTTCCTGGCCGAACTCAACGCAGAGAGGTTCGGTGCAGGTGATGGTGTCGCGGGCGTCGGTGCCCAGTGCTACCGTGAACATAGCTAGTTCTCCTTCATGGGTGTTGGTGTTCTGGTTTCGGACCCCCGTTGGCGCGGGGGTTCTTTCTTTTGCGAGGGTCATCGCTTGCGCGGCTCGGCGAGCGTCCACATGGTGCAGGGGTTGCCGTAGCGACTTACGCCCCGCTCAGCGAGCGACTGGACGAGCCCGCGGTGCGCGAGCTCGCTTCGACGAGTCCGAACCGACTGCGGCGTGGCCCTCGGAAGACCCGGGTAGGCCTCGACGCGAGCCTCGTAAAGGGCGACGAGCTGGTCATCGGTCAGCGCGCCCGCCTTCGCGAAAATGTCGAGGATGACGACCTGCACCTCCGAGGTGCGTTCGGTGGTCTGCGCCGCCGACGCGACGATGCTCGGCTCGTCGAGAACCGCGGGTCTCGCTCGCATGGTCACGATGCGTCCGCCACGGTCGCGTCGAACATCGCGATGAAGCGTGCCCGCGGGATGACGATCCGGCGACCGATCTGGAGCGCCGGGATGTTGCCCTGCTTGATCGCTTCGGTGACCGTGCGCGGGTCGACCTGCAGCACCTCCGCGGCCTCACGTCTGGTGATGGTCGCACGCGAACTTCCTCTGATGTCATCGAGGGTTGTCATGGAGACTCCTTCCCTGTCGGGCCGCACGGTGGCGGCTGGGGTTTCGATCAGGGCGCGCTTTCAACATCCGGCCGAGGCTCGTTCGACGCTCCTTCAGCGCGCTGGTCATTACTCCCCCGACGGGACGCCCCTCACGTACAACTTGGGCGCCGCGCAGCTGTCGCTTGCGGGTAGGTAGTGCGGCTCGCTGTCCTCGTAGCCGGCAGGTGGTGTCTGCGGGCGGTCCCGGCTTCCCTTTAGGGGTTCCGGGCTGTTACTCCAGCGAGTTCTATTCAGTTGATCGGAGGCCACCTCGGGAGGTTTAAACTTCCTGATTTGAAAGCTACACCATGAATCAGGAGGTTGCAACCTCCGGGCTTGTGCGCTTGAATGTCCCTGTGATTGATGAGCGCGACCTGCCCCAACCGTGGGTACTCGAACCCGCACCGGGCCCGATCCAGCAGGGGCTGGAGGAGTTACTAGTCGGCCCAAGCGAGGCCGGTGCCCTCCGAGCATCCTGGGAGCAGATCCGCAACGCTCAGACCGGTGAACGAGCGCTGCTGCGCCTTCAAGGCACTCCCGGCGAAGGTGTCGCCGTCACAGGCTTGGTCTTCCTGCCCGCAGTGCCGGGCAAGCGCATCAGTAACCGAGTGCTGCGTTCGATCCCTCTCGCTGGCATAGAGACCGGTATCGACGCGAGACGTGCCGAGCGTCGGCTCCGACTCGCCAAGCTCCTCGACACAAGCGGCTGGGATCCTCTCGGCCCGGTCGGCAGCCCGCGTGACACACCGCAGTTCTATGAGCGGGTGGCGCATCAGTTTGTTCACCTCAAAGAATCCGGCGAGGCGCGGCCGATGGCCCGGATGGTGGATATCAATCAGCGGCCAGCAAAGACGGTTCAAGGGTGGGTCGCAGAGGCTCGCAAGATAGGCCTGCTCCCCCCGGGGAAACGAGGCAAGGCGGGATGAGCATGCCGAAGACGAAGAGGCCCCGGCGTAGAGGGAAGGGGTCGCTCCAGAGCTACGCAACGAAGGGCGGCGTGCGGTGGCGGTTCCAGATCTGGATACCGGTTGATCCCGAGCAACCTGAGCTCGGCGACAAAAAGTTCAGCAAGGGCGGCTTCACTACCTCCGACGATGCCGACGATGCCATGCAGGAAGCGCTGCGAAAGCGTCGCAACGACGAACGGTTTCACGGGTCGGTGCCGACGCTGGAGAAGTACGGCACTGATTGGTTGGACTCGCTGACGCTCGAGGCGAGCACGATGCTCGGGTACCGCCGCCAGTTCAAGAACTACCTTCTCCCCCACCTGGGGGCAAAGCCTGTCGATAAGATCACCGGACCTGCGATCGGCAAGCTCTACAAGCTCCTGCGCGAGCGAGGAGGGCGAGACGGCGCGCCCCTGAGCGCGAACACTGTCAACAAGACCTCGATCACGCTCGCCGCGATCCTCGACGCCGCGATGGCAGACGGGTTCATCACGAAGAACCCCGCGCGCCTCAAGAAGATCGTGAAGGCCCCCACTGGACGCGACATCCGCGCGGAGAAGACCGAGATGGTCACATGGACCGCCGAGCAGCTGCGCGCGTTCCTCGACTGGAACCGTGACGTGTACAACGACGAGTTGCACGTCCTCTGGCTCACCCTCGCCCACACAGGCATGCGCCGGGGCGAGGCCATCGCGCTCCAGTGGCGCGACATCGACTTCGCCGCCGGCAGAATCTCCATTCGACGAGCCGCCGACAGCACGACCCGCGAACGCACGAAGATCCCCAAGTCAGGGTCAGCTCGAGTCATTGACGCCGACTCGGGACTGCTAGACGCGCTCAAGAAGCACAAAGCGGAGCGCGGCACGATCGCCCTCGACTACGCGCGCCCCGGCGCCTTCATCTTTGGCCACCATGACGATGGCCGCATGCGCAGCCCGGTGCTGATCACGAACCGGTGGAAGCGACGCACAGAGGCCGCGCAGAAGGCCATCGCGGATCTCCCCCACATCCCGCTGCACAGCCTGCGGCACACGCATGCGAGCCTGCTGCTGCAGCTCGGTGAGTCCCCGAAGGTGGTGCAGGAGCGTCTCGGCCACGCCAGCATCTCGATCACGATGGACATCTACTCGCACGTGAACCCCACGATGCAGAGAGCGGCCGCGGATCGGTTCGCTGCACTCCTCAGGCAGGGCCTTGCCCCATAACTCGCCCCATGAACGACGAACGGCCCCTGAGGCGGTGTAGATAACACCTAGTCAGGGGCCGTTTCGTGATGGTGGCGAGTGAGGGATTCGAACCCCCGAATGCAATGCAGTCTGATTTACAGTCAGATCCCTTTGGCCGCTTGGGTAACTCGCCAGTGCGCACCCGCCCGGCTTATGCAGTCGACCAGAGGCGCGAGAACCCATATTACCCCGCGTGAGGCCGTGCTTCGAACCAAGCCGGCCAGCGGGGTCCGCGCCCTCAATCCTCCGTGCGGACGACCCGCTCCACGAAAGCCTCGGCGCGGTGGCGCGTGCCGTCGATGCGTCGATCGACGCTCGCACGCATCTCGCTCGGCGCGAGTGGCGCAGCCAGTCTGACGTTCTCGTGACAGCCCAGGTCCGAGCACAGATACGTGCCGACCGCATCGCCGCGGTCGCCGGCATCCCCCGCCTTGCGGGCGGTGAACAACGCGACCTGATCCCCCGGCTGCATCGTGTGACAGATGTTGCACATCGCCGCGCGGGCTCCGCTGCGGCCGTCGGCTCGGCGGAGGACGATGCCGGTCGGCTGCCCGTCCAGCTCGGCCACGACGTACGCCCGGCCTCGCATCGTCGGATCGGGCCAGGCGAGGAAGTCGAGATGATCCCACTCGACGATCGGGAAGTCATGCGGGAGCGCGAGCTGCCGAACCTCGTCGGCGGCGGCGTTGACGAACACGGTGCGCACCTGGTTCTCGGTCATTGCCTGCATGGATTCCAGTCTACGAACGGCTCGGACGTGCGGCTCCGGGGCCGCCGAGCGCGGGTTGCCCGCCGGCACGCGGTCCGGGACCCTGGGGTATGCCTTTCACCGACGAGTCAGCCCGACCCGCGCGCATCCGCTCCTTCGTCCACACGCCCGGTCGTCGGCGTAGCGCACGCGGGGCGGCCGTCCCGCTCATCGCCGCGTGCGCCGCACTGCTTCTGGCAGGCTGCACCCCCGGTGCGTCGTACGCCGACCTCGACGGCGACCTCGAGCCCGCGGACGCCCTTCCCGAGTCGGTCCGCGAAGCGGCCATGGACCGCATCACCGCCGGCTCGCAACGGTTCGTCGGCGATCACGCGGGAACCTCGTTGTGGCTCGCCCGCGGTATCGAGCCGCGCGAGGTCTGCCTGATCACGTATGCGGACGGGAGCGATTGGGCGCTCGGCTGCGGGGGCGGGAGCGAGATGCGCGTGAGCGGTCCAGCGGGGACGTTCGCCGTCGTGTCCGACGGCGCACCCCACCCGGACGGCTTCGAGGCGATCTCGGAGAACGTCTCCACACCGGCCGGCGGCTGACCCCAGCACCCGCGCGAAGCCCCGACTAAACTCGACGTATGGCCGACTCTTCATTCGACATCGTCAGCAAGATCGATCGCCAGGAGGCGGACAACGCCCTCAACCAGGCGCGTAAAGAGGTCGAGCAGCGGTACGACTTCAAGGGCACGGACGCCTCGATCGAGTGGTCGGGCGAGTCGATCCTCATCAAGGCGAACTCCGAGGAGCGCGCGAAGGCCGTCCTCGACGTCTTCCAGACGAAGCTCATCAAGCGCGGCATCTCGCTGAAGAGCCTCGACTCCGGGGAGCCGACCGCTTCGGGCCGCGAATACCGCATCGTCTCCACGCTGAAGGAGGGCATCTCGTCGGAGGATGCCAAGAAGATCAGCAAGATGATCCGCGACGAGGGGCCCAAGTCGGTCAAGTCGCAGATCCAGGGCGACGAGCTGCGTGTCCAGTCGAAGTCCCGCGACGACCTGCAGGAGATCCAGCGCATGCTGAAGGCCGCCGACCTCGACGTCGACCTGCAGTTCGTCAACTACCGCTGACACCTCGGCCGCCGGGCGTCGACCGCGAAAGCGGCGCCCGATGCGGATGTCGGAGGGGTCGGGTATCGTCGCGCTCGAGCCCTGCCCCGGCCCACCCCGACAGAAAGATGTCATGCCTTTCCGCAGCAAGAACACCCTCGAAACGTGGGTGCATGAATTCAAGAGCGCTCGCGAAGCGGGTGACCTGGTACGCGTCGCCGTCCAGGACGGCTCCGAGGGAGCCGATACCGGGCTGGTCGTCGTCCCACTCCACAATTCGACGGTCTCGGTGTACATGGAACCGGTCGAGATCGGTGATGCTCGCTGGCGCATCACCCTCGAACCGCAGCCCGACTTCACCATCGTCAGCAGTCACCAGTTGCATGCCCTGGCTGCCGAACTGGCCGTCGCCGCCGAGCTCTGCAGCTATCTCGAGGCCCGCTCGATCGGCCACGACGAGCCGGCAGACGACTGACCGGCCCTCATCACGAACGCCCCGACCGATCACCTCGGCGGGGCGTTCGTCCGTCCACAGGAGATGCGGTCACTGCTGCGGCTCGGGCACCACGCGAAGGCCGTCGGGGCTGCTCGCCGTCTCCATGAGCGCGTCGATCCAGCGGGGATTGATCTTGGGGGTGCGGCTGCCCGAGAAGTGGAACTGCAGCGGCAGCGACGGGTGGATCCAGAACTGCTGCTGGTGGGTCTGATGCCGCGAACTGGTGGAGAAGGCGAATGCCTCGCCCCGGCGCAGCTTGGTCATGAACACCAATTTGAGGTGCGCGAGCGTCCGGTCTTCGATCTCGATCGGGTCCGCGTTCTTGTAGATCAGCCTGCCCACGGCCTTAGCTTACGGTCGCAGCGGCCGCGTGCGGCGCGGCATCCGATCGATGGTATGAGCGTGAGCGCGGCCTCTCCTCTCACCCGGACCGGGCCGACAGGACTCCGTCGAGGAATCTCACCAGCCCCTCGGATGCCACGGCACGGGCGGCCTCGGCCGAGAGGAAGACATCGTGGATCGCCCCCTCGATGCGGGCGATGGTGACCGTCGCGGCGATGCGGGTCGCGGCTCGCGCGATGTCGTCGACGACGAGCACCGAATCGGTCGAGGTCATCGCGGCGTTCCACCGCATCGCGGACGTGGATCGGGCCGAGAGCAGCACGAGAGCCGGACACCCGATGTCGACACCCGCGGCGATGCGCGCGTGGCCGGCGATGACGGCGGCGAGCCAAGCTGGATGCGTGGGAAAGCCCTGGTCGGGTCGCCAGCCGTCGGGTGACTCCGGCAGAGTGCCGAGCTGACGCTGCGCGCGCGTATAGAAGCCCAGGTCGACGACCGGATGGTTGCCGCGGGGATCGAACCGGGCACGCACTTCGATCAGCGGAGCGACGGCCTGGCGCCCGATCGGGCCGAGCTGCAGCTCGAGCCACGGACTGTTCAGCACCACGGCGGCGGCCCGCCCCGGATGGCGCGCAGCCCACAGCGTCAACGTGAGCCCGCCGGTGCTGTGTCCGACGAGCACGAGACGTCTCCCCTGCCCTTCGGTGCCCATCGCCTCGAGTGCCGCCTCGATGTCGGCGTCGTACACGTCGAGCGACGTGACGTAACCGCGGGCCTGGCCGGGGCGGATGCTGCGTCCGTATTTGCGGAGGTCGAGCGCGTGGAACCGCGCCCCGCGATCGGTGAACAGCCGCGCGAGACCGGTCTGGAAGAAGTAGTCCGACCACCCGTGGACGTAGAGCACGTCGACGTCGCGCCAGGGGCCGAACAGACGGAGTCCCGGGTGAGGCATCGCGCGGACGAGCGTCGCGACGACCTCGCCCTCGTCGTCGTCGCCGAGGGGCAGCGTGGTCTGCTCGAAACCCGGTCCGAGCAGGTCCGGGCCCCACCTCACCTCATCGGCACGCCCCATGCCCCCACCCTAGGGGCATGGCTCGACGGACTCCGGGGTCACCGTGCGGCGACGGACTCCGCGGGTTCCGAGAGGTCGTCGCCGAAGAAAGCGTTCGACTTCGTCTCGAGGAAGGCGCACAACGCCGACACCATGGCCAGCTCCGTCGACAGGTTCAGCGCGCCGCCGGCGTCGAGGCGCAGGTCGGTCTCGCGGGCCTCGAAGGTGATGCGCCACTTGTTGCCGCCGGGAACCTCGGGCTCGATGTAGGTGACGGTCTGCGCGTTCATCATCGTGATCGCCACGAGACCCGTGTCGCGCCCGAGACTGCCGTCCTGCGGGATGACCTTGACGGCGAGCGAGTAGCCGAACTGGTGGAACTCCTCGATCCAGGAATCGAGGGTCTGCTTGCTGCGAAAGGGCATCGCGGGGATCTTCTCCGTCGTGCGGCAGGGGCCTGCCGTCGAGACGATTGTAGATCGTGCCCGGGTCACTCCCCGCGCGAGACGGAGACCATCTCGTCGCGGTCGACGACCTTGACGCGAGCCCGCTCGGCCGGCGCACCGAGGGCGATCTCGTGCTCGTCGAGCCGGTGCCAGCCGTCGAGGTCGGTCCAGGCCACCCCGCGCTCGGTCAGCAGGTCGAGGACGCCCTGCTCGGACGGGTCGACCGGCTGCCACCAGGAGCCCTGGTCGTTGATGACGTGACGCACCGTCTCCATGGCATCCGACTTGGTGTGGCCGATGAGCCCGACGGGCCCGCGCTTGATCCAGCCGGTCGCGTAGACGCCGGGCACCCGCTCGTTCGAGTCGGCGTGCAGCACCTGACCCTCGTGGTTGGGGATGACCCCGTGCACATCGTCGAAGGGCACGCCCTCGAGCGGCGAACCGAAGTAGCCGACCGCACGATAGAGGCCCTGCAGCTCGACCTCGCGCATCTCGCCGGTGCCCTCGACGCCGCCCTGGCCGTCGGGACGGGTGCGCTCGTAGACGAACCCGGAGACGCGGCCCTCGGCATCGGTGGAGACCTCGACGGGCTTGGCGTAGAAGTGCAGGTGCAGGCGCCGCGACGCCTCTCCGCCCGTGCCGTTGACGCTCGGGCGCTTGCGCCAGGACTGCAGCACGCGATCGATGACCATGACCTGCTTGTTCGAGGCGATCGCGGCCTTCGAGGCCTCGTCGTAGTCGAAGTCCTCGTCGTAGACGACCAGGTCGACATCGCGCAGCTCTCCGAGCTCGCGCAGTTCGAGGGGGGTGAACTTCACCTGCGCGGGCCCGCGGCGGCCGAAGACGTGCACGTCGGTGACGGCCGACGACTTCAGGCCCTGGTAGACGTTGTCGGGGATCTCGGTCACGAGCATGTCGTCGGCGTGCTTGGCGAGCACACGCGCGACGTCGAGGGCGACGTTGCCGTTGCCGACGACGCCGACGGATGCCGCGTCCAGCGGCCACTCGCGCGGGAAGTCGGGGTGACCGTCGTACCAGCTCACGAAGCCGGCGGCGCCGTAGGAGCCGGCGGCATCGATACCGGGGATGTCGAGCGCGGCGTCGCGGACGGCGCCCGTGGCGAAGATCACCGCGTTGTAGTGGTGCTTGAGGTCGTCGAGGGTCAGATCGACGCCGAACCGCACGTTGCCGAACAGGCGGATGTCGCCGCTGTCGATGACGTCGCGGAGCGCGTTGATGATGCCCTTGATCCGCGGGTGGTCGGGCGCGACGCCGTAGCGGACGAGACCGTACGGCGCAGGGAGGTGGTCGAACAGGTCGATCGACACATCGAACTTGCGCTCGGCCTTCAGCAGCAGATCCGCGGCGTAGATGCCGGCGGGCCCGGCTCCGACGATGGCCAGCCTGAGCTTGGTCATGGGTGTTCCTCGTTCCTGGTCGCGCCCGAGCGCGGGCGCTGCGGGGCGGTCAGCTGGCGCGGTCGACGACGACCTCGGCGAACCGGGTCAGAGCATCGCGTACGGCACCGGCGGGAAGCGGCTCGAGGGCCGCGACGGCGTCGTCGGCCCATTGCTCGGCGAGGCGGCGCGTCTGGGCGGTGACATCGTGATCGCGCAGGCGCGCGAGCGGCTCGTCGAGGATCGAGGGGTCGGCGCCGTCGGCGATGCGCGTGACACCGTCGTCGATCGTCGCGGCGAGCGCGACCGAGGCCTCGTCGCTTGCACGGCCGAGCAGCAGGTAGGGCATCGTCGGCACGCCGGCGCGCAGATCGGTGCCGGGAACCTTGCCGGTGGCCTCGGGGTCGGCCGACAGGTCGATGACGTCGTCGAGCAGCTGGAAGGCGACGCCCGCCTTCTCGCCGAACGCGCGCAGGGGCTCGGAGAGCTCCTCGGGACCGCCCGAGAACAGCACGCCGACCTGCGCGGCGGCGGCGATGAGCGAACCCGTCTTGTCGGCGAGGACCTGGATGTAGAACTCGACGGGATCGTCACCCGGCTGGACGCCGATGGTCTCGTGCATCTGCCCGAGCACGAGGCGCTCGAACGTGTCGGCCTGGAGCCGGATGGCGCGTTCGCCGATGCGGGCCATGAGCTGGCTGGCGCGGGAGAACAGCAGATCGCCGGTGAGGATCGCGACGTTGTTGCCCCACACCTCGTGCGCGCTCGGCACACCGCGGCGCTTGTCGGCTCCGTCCATGACGTCGTCGTGGTACAGCGAGCCGAGGTGCGTCAGCTCGAGCGCCGCGGCGCCGGCCAGCACGTCGTCGGTCGCGCCTCCGCCGAGCTGGGCGGTGATGAGGGCGAGCATCGGGCGCAGTCGTTTACCGCCCGCCTCGTACAGGTAGCGGGTCTTCGCGTCGACCAGTGCGTCGCTGACCGTCAGCTCGTCTCCGAGGCGCGCTTCGACGCGCTCGAGTCCGGCTTCGACGGTCGCGAGCAGCTTGCGGGTCCGGGGACCGGCGAAGATGCGCTCGGTCATGCCGAGGTGCTTCGCCAGCCGCGGCGCGGAGGGGCTCGATGTCACCCGTCCAGCCTAGCGGCCAGGCGGGACGACCGATCCGTCCGGGCCGGTTCAGGCGGAGGGCTTGACGGCGCGGTGCAGAGCCACGATGCCGAACGAGAGGTCGCGGTGCGCGACATCCGCCCATCCCGCTTCGCGGATCCACGTCGCCAGGGTGCGCTGGTCGGGCCAGTCGCGAATCGACTCGTTGAGGTAGTCGTAGGCCTCGGCGTTGGAGCTGACCCAGCGCGCGACCGTCGGCAGCACGCGATCGTTGTAGAACCGGTAGAGACCGGCGAACGCGCGCGACGGCGGCTGCGAGAACTCGCTGATCAGCAGCCGCCCGCCCGGCTTCGTCACACGCAGCATCTCGGCGAGCGCCTTCTTCGGCTCATTGACGTTGCGCAGCCCGAACGAGATCGTGACGACGTCGAACTCGGCGTCGTCGAACGGAAGCGCGGTGGCGTCGGCCTCGACGAACGACAGGTTCGGGATGCCGCCGCCCGGCGACTGCGCGCCGTAGCGGCGCACGCCCTCGGCGATCATGCCCGGCGAGAAGTCCGCGGCGACGACCTCGGCTCCGCTGCGGGCCAGCGAGACGGCGCTCGCGCCGGTGCCGGCCGCGAGGTCGAGGATGCGCTCGCCCCGACGCGGTGCGATGGCGCGGGTCGCGGCGACGCGCCAGAGCCGGTCCTGCCCGAGGCTGAGGATGTCGTTGGTGCGGTCGTAGGCCCCGGCCACCTGGTCGAACATGCCGCTGACGCGGGAGGGGTCCTTGCCGAGGTCGGCGCGGTTGGGCTCGGTGCTCACGCGTCGAGTCTAGGCGCGGGAAGAGCGGCGAGGACTCCGAGCCACCGGGCCGCGGTCGCCTCGTCGAACGGCGCCCGGTGCGCGGCCACGAGCGCTTCGAGCTCGGTGGCGCGGTCCTCGAGGCGCGCGACGATCTCGACCGGGTAGCCGTAGGCGACCCGGTGCTCGTCCCACTCGTCGCGGTCGTCGATGAAGACGCCCCGGTGCGCGTGGTCGACGACGTCGAGGTCCATGTCGATGCCCGTCGGGTCGCCGCCGTCGTCCCAGCGCGCATCCCAGGCCAGGTCGATGTAGACACGGGTCGGGTGGGGCGGTGCGTTCATCGTGAGCACCCACTCCCCCGTCGGGGGCAGCAGCATGACGCACGGGTGTTCGGCCACGAAGTCGCGGCCCGGGCGGTTGCTGCGATCGCCGGGGCGCTGGCCGAACCATTCGCCGTGCTCGTCGCGTCCGAGGTACGTGCACGCGTGCACCCAGTGGACCCCGCCGTCCCACTTGCGCCAGCGGAAGGTCACCGGGGTTCCGGGGGCGGGGCGGAGCATCACGCGCCGAGTCTAGGCTGGTCGGGTGAACGATTCCGCGCCCGCAGTCCGGCTGCGCGTGGTGACCCGCGAGATCGACGCGGTCGAAGACCTGCTGGCGCTGACCGATCCGCTCGATCCCCTCGTGTGGACCCGACGCGGCGACACCCTCGTCGCCCGGGGCCGTGCCCTCGAGTTCGACGCGGACGCGCACGGCTCGACCGGCACCGCCGCGATCTCGGCCTGGTGGCGCGGGATCGTCGCGAACGCGGAGATCGACGACGCCGTGGGCGTGCCGGGCTCGGGCCTCGTCGCCTTCGGCGCGCTCCCGTTCGATCCGCGGCCGCGACCGAGGGCCGAAGTCGCCGCCCTGCGCGCCGCGTTCTTCGTCCCGCAGACCGTCATCGGCCGCCGCGGGACGCGTTGCTGGGTGACCACCGTCTCGATCGACGACGCGGGCTCGCCGCATCACCAGCCCGACGCGATGCCGGATGCCGCGCCCTTCGGCCCGCACTGGTCGGCGACCGTCGGCCCGGGCGCCCTCACGCCCGATGGCTACCAGCACGCGGTGCGCGCCGGTGTGGACGCGATCGCGGCGGGTGAGCTGCAGAAGGTCGTCCTCGCCCGCGACCTCGCCGGCACCGTACCCGCCGACGCCGACCTGCGCCGCCTCGCCCGGGCGCTGTCGTCGGCGTACCCCGACACCTGGACCTTCGCCGTCGACGGACTCATCGGCGCGAGCCCCGAGACGCTCGTCACCGTCTCTCGCGGCACCGTGACCGCGCGTGTCCTCGCCGGGACCATCGCCCGCGGCGCCGACGCCGACGCCGACACCGCGGCCTCCCTGGCCCTCGCGACCAGCGCGAAGGACCTCGACGAACACGGGTACGCCGTGCGCAGCGTGCTCGATGTCCTGCGCCCCTCGACGTCGTCGCTCGCGGCCGCGGAGCAGCCGTTCATGCTGAAGCTGCCCAACGTCTGGCATCTCGCGACCGATGTCGAGGGTGAGCTGTCCGACGACGCCTCGGCGCTCGACCTCGTCGCCGCACTGCATCCGACCGCCGCCGTGGCCGGCACGCCGACGCCGACCGCGCTCGACGTCATCCGGCGTCTCGAGCCCTTCGACCGCGGCCGCTACGCCGGACCGGTGGGATGGATCGACGCGAACGGCGACGGCGAGTGGGCGATCGCGTTGCGCTGCGCGCAGTTCCGCATCGACAAGCGTCGCGACGGCGAGCCCGTCGGGTTCACCGCGTATGCGGGTGCCGGCATCGTCTCGGCGAGCGACCCCGAGTCGGAGATGCTCGAGACGCGCGTGAAGTTCCGCCCGATCGTCGACGCCCTGGCCTGACGGGGCCTGAGCGCCTCGGGGTCACCGCCCGAGGGGGACCTCGATGAGCTGCCGCCCGCCGACCGGAGACGTCAGCGCCTGATCGAGCGCCGACCGCGTCGTGACGCGTCGGTACTCCCAGCCGTAGGCGAGGGCGAGCTGCTCGAGCCGCGTCTCGTGCGGGGTGAAGAGCACGCGGTCCGCGGCATCCGCGGGCGCGGAGCGTCCGACCTCGAGGCCGTCGAAGATCGTCCCCCCGCCGTCGTTGCCGACGATGACCTGGATGCGCGGCTCGACCTCGGCCGCGGGCAGCAGCAGGGCGCCGACGTCGTGGAGCAGTGAGAGATCGCCCGTGAGGACGCGGGTGACCCCGACCGGGCGCTCGTCCTGGCTGGCCGCCGCGATGCCGATGCCCGTCGCGACGATGCCGTCGATCCCCGCGAGCCCGCGGTTGGCGTGCACCGGGATCTTCTTGCCTCCCAGCACGGTGTCGGCGACCCGGACGAGCCGGGACGAGGCGAACAGCAGCCGGTCGTGCGGCCAGCTCGCCCGCCAGACGGCATCGACCAGCGCGACGCGGTCGAGCGGAGCGCGGAGCACGGCCATCTCGGCCGAGATCGCCTCGAGGCGCTCGTGCGGCACCGACGACGCGAGACCGTCCGCGTCGGGCGCGGCGGGGGCGAGGTCGACGGATGCCTCGCGCGATGCGCGCATCCAATCGCCGAGCCAGCCGCGGTCGGCCTCGCCGTCGGCGACCGCGACATCCGCCACCGCGCGGGTCGCGCCGTTCAGATTGACGTGCTCGCCGGGCCCGCGGACGGCGACGACGTCGAGGTCGGGCCGAGAGAGCAGACCGGCGACCTCGCGGCTGAGGGTGGGGTGACCGAAGACGACGACGCGTTCGACCGCATCGGCGAGCTCGGCGCGCGCGAGAACCGTGCGGTAGCCGTGCACGAGGTTGCGGCCGAACCGCGCCCCGCTGACGATCTCGGCGACGAGCGGCCACCCGCCCCGGTGAGCCAGTTCCTCGGCGGCGGCCCCGGCGTCCGCGCCGGCGACGACGAGGGTGCGCGGGCCCCGTTCGAGCAGCAGCGGACGCTCGTCGACGGCCGGGTCCTCGGCCTCGCCGATCCCGCCGCCGCCCTGGTAGTGCGCACCCGAGGCCGTCGGGTCCGCGGCGTCCGCGTCTGCGTCATGACCGGCGTCGTCGACCGTCTCGCCGTCATCCGGGGCTGTCGCAGCGCCCGCCGCGACGGCCAGCCACGGCGGCAGCGCGCCCGACAGGGGGTCGCGGTAGGGCAGGTTGAGATGGACGGGTCCGGCCGGGCGCAGTACGTCGCCGCGCGCACTCGCGAGGGCGGCGTCGGCGATCTCACGCCACGTCTCCCCCGCGTCGCCGTGGTCGTCCTCGAGCCCGTCCGGGGTCGGCGCGTCGAGCTCGAGCCGGACGAAGGGAGAGAACAAGCCGGGCTGACGCGTCGCCTGGTTCGCACCGATCCCCCGCAGCTCGGGCGGGCGGTCCGCGGTCAGCAGCAGCAGGGGAACGCCCGAGTGGTGAGCCTCCAGCACCGCGGGCATCAGGTTCGCCACGGCGGTGCCCGAGGTGCAGATGACTGCGGCCGGCGACCGGCTCTCGCGCCCGATGCCCACGGCCGTGAACCCGGCGACGCGTTCGTCGATGCGCACGTGCAGGCGGATGAGCCCGAGACGTTCGAGCTCGGCGGCGACGAGGGCGAGCGCCTGCGACCGCGAGCCGGGGCTCAGTACGACGTGTCGCACGCCTCCGGCCACGAGCGCGCCGAGCAGAGCCGCCGCGGCGTCCGTCGCGGGGACGCGGCCGGAGGGGAGGACGGCGGCGCCGTCGGGAGAGGTCATCGTCAGCTGCGGGGTCCGCGCGAACCGGCGGAGCCCTCGGCGTCGTCGTCGGTCGGCGACGCCGCCGGCGGCACGTCGCGCGGGTCCTCGGCCTCGGCGTCGAGGGCGGCGAGCTCCTCTTCGAGGCGGCGGATCCGCTCGTCCTGATCGCGGACCGAACCGAGGCTGCCGAGGAAGTCGGGGTCGTCGTCGGGAGCGCGTCGCGCCGGTGCCGCCGGTGCCCGCCGCGCGCGGCCGACGACGAACCAGAGGACACCGCCGAGCACGGGGAGGAGGACGACGATGAGGATCCAGACGGGCTTGCTCACACCGCGGTGACGCGTGGCGTCCTGCAGGGCGCAGTCCACGATGCTGTACACCCAGAAGGCGAGTGCCAGCAGCACACCGATGAGCAGGAGCCGCGCCATCCCCCCATCCTAGGCGTCCGCGGGGTGACCGGTCCCGGACGTAGACTGGCGGGATGAATGCCCGCTCGGCCGTCGTCTACTCGGTACTGCGGCTGCTCGCCTTCATCGTGCCGTTCGCCCTGATGATGCTGATCCCCATCATGCGGGAGTACTACTGGCTCTCGGCGATCTTCGCCGCCCTCATCGGGCTGAGCCTGTCGATGATCTTCCTGCGACGCCCCCTCGACGAGGTCGCGTCCGGCCTCGCCGACCGCCGCACCCGGCGCCGCTCGGGCGAGCAGGCCGACGCCGACGCGGAGGACGCCGCCTCCTGAGCGGTTCGGGCGATCAGCCCACGAACGCCCAGAACAGGAACGCGCCGTACGCGATCGACGTCAGCGACGTCAGCGCGAGCGCGACGACGAGCTCGCGCGGCTGCCGGTAGGTCCACACGATCAGGATCGCCGACAGCGCGGGCAGCAGGGCGAACAGGCTCAGCCACGCGATCGGGTAGACCAGGGCCAGCAGCACGGCGATCGCGAAGGGCGCCAGCACGAACAGCGTGAACACGATGCGGGTCGCGGTGCGCCCGATCAGGACCGACAGCGTGCGCTTGCCGGCGATGCGGTCCTGGTCGATGTCGCGCAGGTTGTTCGCCAGCAGCACGGCGCACGCGAGCAGGCCCGCCCCGACGGCGCCGAACCAGCTCTCCTGCGGCACCGAGCCGGCCTGCACGAACGTCGTGCCCACGGTGGCGACGAGACCGAAGAAGACGAAGACGAAGAGCTCGCCGAGGCCCGCGTACCCGTAGGGACGCTTTCCCCCGGTGTAGAACCAGGCCGCCACGACGCAGACGGCCCCGACGGCCAGCATCCACCAGTGGCCGGTGCGGACCACGATGGCGAGCCCGGCGAGGGCGGCGAGCCCGAAGAAGCCGAGCGCGACGATCAGGACCATGCGCGGGCGGGCGAGCCTGCCGCCGGTGAGCCGGGCGGGCCCCACCCGCACGTCGTCGGTGCCGCGCACGCCGTCGCTGTAGTCATTGGCGTAGTTGACGCCGATCTGCAGCGCGACGGCCACCGCGAGGCAGCACAGGGCGATGACCCAGTGCAGCTGCCGGTCGACGAGCATCGCCGCGCCCGTCCCGATGAGCACGGGCGTCACCGCGAGCGGGAGCGTCCGCAGCCGCGCCGCGCCGATCCAGTCGCGCGCGGTCGCCGTGCGGGGCGGCGGGGACGACACGAGCCCGCGCTTGGCGGGGTTGCCGCCGCGCGTCGCGGGACGGGAGGTCTTCGAAGAACGGGAGGAGCGAGCCACGAGGGTTCATCCTAGATCGCGAGCAGGCGCCGCACGGCCGCGCGGTCGGGCTTGCCGCTCGCGAGGAGCGGGACCTCGGCGACGGTCACCACGCGGGAAGGCCGCGCGGGCTTGCCCAGCCGGGCGGCGACGGCGTCGCGGATCGCGGCGAGAGCGGACGTGGCATCCGCTCCCCCGTCGGCGAGCGCGCGGTCGCGCACGACGACGACGGATGCCTCGCCCCAACGGTCGTCCGCGACGGCGACGACGACGGCGCCCGAGAGGCCCGGAAGCTCGCGCACGACCGACTCGACCCGATCGAGCGAGACGTTGACGCCGCCCGAGACGATCACGTTGTCGATGCGACCCGTCACCCGGAGCACGCCGTCGCGGATGTCGCCGGCATCCCCCGTGCGGTACCAGCGACGTCCGTCGTCGACGACGAACGCCGACGCGGTGCGCGCGGCATCCCCCAGATATCCGTCGGCGAGGGTCGGACCGCTCACCTGCACCTCGCCGGCCTCGATCCGGAGCCCGGTGCCGTCGAGGGGCACGCCGTCGTAGACGCATCCGCCACTCGTCTCGGTCGAACCGTACGTCCGAACGATGCGGGCCCCCGCCTCGATCGCCCGCTCGCGCTGGGCGGCGGGAAGCGCCTGCCCCCCGACGAGGATCGCCGAGTACGCGCGCAGGGATGCCGCCACGGCGGCGTCGGTCTCGGCCGCGTCGAGGAGGTCGGCCAGCTGCGCGGGAACGAGGGAGGTGTAGACGGGGACCGACTGCCCGCCGACGCTCGAGCGCATCGACGCGGTGACGGCGGCGAAGGCCGCCGGCGAGAACGAGCCCGACAGCACCGCCGGCTCGTGCCCCGCCAGCAGGCTGCGCACGAGCACCTGCAGACCCGCGACGTACGACGGCGCGAGGGCGAGCAGCCAGCGACCGTCGCCCAGACGGCCCGCCGTCGCGGTCGCGCTCGCGATGAGCGCCGACCGACTGAGCACGACACTCTTGGGCACCCCGGTCGAGCCCGACGTCGTGACGACGACCGCCGTGCCCGCCGGCGCCTCGCTCGGCGGCGCGCCCGCCCCGATGGGCGATCCGAGGGCGAGCGCCGGCCCCGCTCCGTCGAGCGTCGCGCGCAGCGCTCGCAGCACGTCGCGCGGCTCGGGGCCGACCGGGACGAGCGGAACGCCCATGTCAGAAGTGGTAGGGGTAGGGCGACCAGTCGGGGTCGCGCTTCTCGAGGAACGCGTCGCGACCCTCGACCGCTTCGTCGGTGCCGTAGGCGAGACGCGTCGCCTCGCCCGCGAACACCTGCTGGCCGACCATCCCGTCGTCGATCGCGTTGAAGGCGAACTTCAGCATGCGGATCGCCGTCGGCGACTTGCCGAGGATGGTGCGGGCCATCGCGACCGCCTCGCGCTCGAGCTCGGCGTGCGGCACGACGCGGTTGACCGCGCCCATCTCGTACGCGCGCTGGGCGGAGTACTCCTCGGCGAGGAAGAACACCTCGCGCGCGACCTTCTGGCCCACCTGGCGGGCCATGTAGGCCGACCCGTACCCCGCGTCGAACGAGCCCACGTCGGCGTCGGTCTGCTTGAACCGGCCGTGCTCGGCCGAGGCGATCGAGAGGTCGCAGACGATGTGGAGCGAGTGCCCGCCGCCCGCGGCCCAGCCGGGGATGACCGCGATGACGACCTTCGGCATGAACCGGATGAGCCGCTGCACCTCGAGGATGTGCAGGCGGCCGGCGCGGGCCGGGTCGGCCACCGCGCTCTCGTCGTCGCTGTACTTGTAGCCGTCGCGGCCGCGGATGCGCTGATCGCCGCCGGAGCAGAACGCCCAGCCGCCGTCCTTCGCGCTCGGGCCGTTGCCCGTGAGCAGCACGACGCCGATGCGCGGGTCCTGCCGGGCGATGTCGAGCGCCCGGTACAGCTCGTCGACGGTATGGGGGCGGAAGGCGTTGCGCACCTCCGGGCGGTCGAACGCGATACGGGCGATGCGCCCGTCGGTCGAGACGTGCGCGGTGATGTCGGTGTAGGCATCCGCACCGGGGGCGAGCGACCATTCCGCGGGATCGAACAGTTCCGAGACCATGCCGCCAGCCTATGCGGCGACGGGGGCCGGCTCGGCGGCACGGGCCGACTCGGCGGCGCACGTGGGAGACTCGGGACGAGGAGGCACGCCATGTCCACGCCAACCACCGCCGGAGCGCCCGTCGAGCCCCGCTCCGGCCTGCGCCTGCCGCCCGTCGCCGATCTCCTCGAGCGGGCGCACGTCGTCGCCTTGCCGCTGACGACGCGGTTCCGCGGCGTCGACGTGCGCGAGGCGCTGCTGGTCGAGGGCCCCGAGGGCTGGACCGAGTTCTCGCCCTTCGTCGAGTATGACGACGACGAGGCGGCCGTGTGGCTCGCGGCGGCGATCGAGTTCGGATGGATGCCGCAGCCGGCCCCGCTGCGCGACCGCGTCGCCGTCAACGCGACGGTGCCCGCTGTCGCCGCCGACCGCGTCGCCGAGGTCCTCGCCCGCTACGACGGATGCCGCACCGCGAAGGTCAAGGTCGCCGAGCGCGGCCAGGTGCTCGCCGACGACGTCGCGCGCGTGCGGGCCGTCCGCGAGGCGATGGGCCCCGAGGGGCGCGTCCGTATCGACGCGAACGGGGGCTGGAACCTCGACGAGGCCGAGCACGCCCTCCACGCCCTCGCCGAATACGACCTCGAGTACGCCGAGCAGCCGTGCGCGAGCGTCGACGAGCTCGGCGAGCTCCGTCGCCGCGTGAAGTACATGGGCGTCCCGATCGCCGCCGATGAGAGCGTGCGCAAGGCGACCGACCCCCTCGCCGTCGCGCGCGCCGGCGCCGCCGACCTGCTCGTGATCAAGGCGCAGCCCCTCGGCGGCGTGCGCCGCGCGATCGCGATCGTGCAGGAGGCCGGGCTCCCCGCCGTCGTCTCCAGCGCGCTCGACACGAGCATCGGACTGTCGATGGGGGTCGCGCTCGCGGCCGCGATGCCCGAGCTCGACTACGACTGCGGTCTCGGCACCGCCTCGCTCTTCGCGCACGACGTCGCCGCTCCCCCGTTGCGACCGAGCGCCGGCACGCTGCCCGTCGGACGCGTGCAGGTCGACCGCGACGCGGTGACCGCGCTCGCGGCATCCGCCGACCGCCGCCGCTGGTGGATCGACCGGCTCGAACGCTGCCACGCCGTACTCGCCGCCGGCAGCTGAGCGCGTCTCGGCTCGTGCTCGTTGTCGCGTTTCACATCCAACAGCGGGGTGGGCGGGCGCTCATGCATGCCGCCGCGTCGAGCGTGAATGCGATCGCCGGGAACGAGCTTCACCGGGGTGCGCGTGCCTTGAGTCGGTAGGGCGCGCCGCGAATTGATGACGCGTGCCTTGACTTGGCAGATGGTGCCTGGTCGTACGGGCGGAGGGGGCGCGTTCTGTCAGTCGAACACAGATTCGAACACAATGTCTGACCCCCACCCCATAATGGGAACATGGAGTCGAACGGATCACAATCGCCGTACGGCGCAGCGTTCGACGAGTACGGCGATGCGCTCATATCGCTCCATGCCGGCCAGGTCGCGTCGATGCGCGCACTGGCTCGGTTGGGCCGGTCGGCGTTGCGTGAGGCTCGTCGAGACGGGATCCGTGGCATGGCGTCCGACATGGAGCTGCGTTCGGTCGCCGCGGAGGCCGCGGGCATGGCGCGGCAGTCGGACCGACGGCTGCAAGGTGAGATCGACCACGCGATGACGGTCGTGGACGACTACCCGACTGTATTCGCGGCGTGGGAAGGGCGACGGATCACGCGCGACCACGTCGACGTCGTCGTGAAGATGGGGGCCGGGGTGCCCGAGGACCTGCGACCCGAGTACGAGGCTGCGGCGATCGTGCTGTGCGAGCGGGACATCCACACCCGCGTGCGGGAACCGCTACGGGCGCTCGCGGAGAAGCTGCACGAGAAGCCATTCACCCAACGGCACCGCGAGGCCGCGGCCGGGCGGTGCGTGCGGATGCTGTACGGGTCGGATGGGATGTCGACCGTGACGGCGGAGCTTCCCACGACGATCGCGGTCGGGGTGATGGACCGGTTGACCCAGATGGGGCAGACCATCAAGGATGCGCGGGCGGATGCCGCGGGGGCGGGCGCTGGGCGGGCAGATGCCGCGGGGGCGGGGGCGGGCGACGGCGCTGCGTTCGGTGCCGCGGCGCGCCAAGGCACGGTCGAGCCCGACAGCCGCACGATGGATCAGATCCGCGCGGACGTCCTCGCCGACCTCGTCCTCGGCGGAGCGCCCGTCGTCGACCCGACCTATGGGAAGGACGGGGCCGGAGCGCTCGGCGCGATCCGGGCACGCGTGCAGGTCGTCATCACCGCCGACACGTTGACCGGCAAGGACGAGCATCCTGCCGAAGCCGTCGGGGCAACGCTCGTGGACGCCGACACCGTGCGGGCTCTTGCCGGGCAAGCGTCCACCTGGGACCGATTGTTCATCGACCCCGTCACCCGCACCCCCGTCGAAATCGACACCTACCGCCCCACCGCCGCCATGAGCAGATTGTTGAAGGCGCGGGACCAGCACTGCCGGTTCCCCGGATGCCGCAGAGCCGCGATCCGATGCGAGATCGACCACACCATCGACCACGCCCTCGGCGGACACACCCACATCTACAACCTCGCCCACCTCTGCCAAAGACACCACTCCATGAAGCAATTCACCCACTGGGGCGTCAGACAGATCAGCGGCGGGATCCTCGAATGGACCTCACCCCTCGGACGCATCTACCGCGAAGACCTCCCCATCCCGGCGGTCTGCTTCACCATCGACACCACCGAACCACCCCCACCACGAGCCGACCCCGGCGGACCACCCGAACCACCACCCTTCTGAGTACGAGACGAGTCTGCACATTCGGCGTAGCCGAATGCGCGATCCGCGGTGGACGGCGATCAGCCGCCGAACTCGGCGCGGATCACGAGCAGTACCCGCCACCAACAGGCGACGCCAGCGCGCGGCGAACGCCACTGGCCCCCGTACCTCTGAAAAGCGCCTCCGTGCGCCGCTCAGTCGGCGAGGAGAACGGTGGCGAGCTGGCCGATGCGATCGTGCAACTGGCGGGTCGTCTCGGTCTGTCCGACGCCCTCGATCGCGGCGCGCTCGCAGGTCGCATCCGCGAGGTCGACCATCAGCCGGGCGACCTCGACAGTCGGCAGCCGGAAGCGCAGCTCGTAGACCTCGCTGATGTCGTCGACGATGCGGTGCACCCGGTCGACGATGCCGTCCTGCAGCTGCAGATACGCTGCGGCGATGCGCTCGTCGCGGATCGCCTGGGCCCGCAGCTCCGAGACCAGTCTCGGCTCCATCCCCGCGAGCGAGACCCCGACGACCTCGGGGACGAGAGAGGCCGGATCAGGCTCGGCCGTGCGGTCGAGCGCGCGCACCCGATCGGCGACCTCGTCGAGCTTCTCGCGTGACGAGCGCTCGACGAGCGCGATGAACAACTCGTCCTTCGATGCGAAGTTCGAGTAGAACGCGCCCCGGGTGAATCCCGCGCGCTCGCACACCGTCTCGACCGATGCCGCGTCGAGACCGGTCTCGGCGAACACCTCCGCCGCGGCATCGAGCAGCCGGGTTCGGGTGTTCTCTCTGCTGCGGGTCGACGGTCGCCCCTCGGCATCCATGACGCTCCTCCGGTTCACACCGTTCGCTCAGGCCGCGACACGGTCGGTGATCCTAGGATACATTGGTGTATCGGATACAGCGCTGTATCGAACACCCTCGACGAAACACATCACAGGAGCGCCCGTGTCCACACTCCTCTTCACGCTCGGACGCTGGTCGTTCCGCCACCCATGGCGCGTGCTCGTCTCGTGGCTCCTGATCCTGGTGATCGCCGGCGGGGGCGCCGCGGTGCTGAACAAGGGCACCGACAACTCCTTCTCGATCCCCGGCACCGAGGCCCAGGAGGGCCTCGAGCTGCTGAACCGCACGTTCCCGCAGGCGAGCGGCACGAGCGCCCAGCTCGTGATCGTCGCCCCCGAGGGCGCCAGCGTGCGCGATGAGCCGTTCGCGGGCGCGATCGCCGACGCGGTCACCGAGTTCGGCGACGCGGGAGACGACGTGCTCGCCGTCACGAACCCGTTCGACGACACCGTGTCGGGCCTCGTCTCCGACGACGACCGCGCCGCGATCGTCCGGGTGCAGTTCGAGGGCGAGTCGACGGCCGTGAGCGCGGAGACGAAGGACGCGCTGACCGCGGTGTCGGAGCATCTGCAGGACGAACTGCCCGCGGGAACCCGCATCGCCCTCGGCGGCGATCTGTTCGCGACCTCGCTCCCCGCGCTGTCGATCGTCGAGGTCATCGGCGTGCTGGTCGCGCTGTTCGTGCTCATGGTGACGTTCCGCTCGTTCGCCGTGTCGTGGTTCCCGCTCGTGAGCGCGCTCATCGGCGTCGCCCTCGCGACGTCGCTGATCTTCGTCGCGACGCAGTTCGCCTCGGTGTCCTCCACCACCCCGCTGCTGTCGGTGATGCTCGGTCTGGCGGTCGGGATCGACTACTCGCTCTTCATCGCGGCGCGGCATCAGGACCAGGTCCGCGCCGGCATGGACCCCGAGGAGTCCGCCGCGCGCTCGACCGGCACAGCGGGCTCGTCGGTCGCGTTCGCCGGCATCACCGTGCTCATCGCCCTCGTCGGCCTGAGCTTCGCCGGCATCCCCTTCCTCACCACGATGGGCATCGCCGCCGCGGTCGCCGTCGCGATCGCCGTGGTCGTCGCCGTCACCCTCACGCCCGCACTGCTCGGGTTCGTGGGGGCCCGGGTCGTCGGCTGGGCCCGCCGCCCCCGCCGCGCACGCGCGAAGCGGAAGGTTTCGGCGACCCCGCGCCGATCGTTCTCCGAGCGCTGGGTGCGCGGCGTCACGCGGCATCCGCTCGTCACGACCGTCGCGGTCGTCGCAGGCCTCGGCGTCGTCGCGATCCCGGCGGCGAGTCTGACCCTCGCCCTCCCCAACGCCGGGGTGCAGCCGCCGTCGAGCGAGGCCCGCCAGGCCTACGACCTCACCGCCGAGCACTTCGGCCCCGGCGCGAACGGGCCGCTCATCATGACGGGCACCATCGTCACGTCGACCGATCCGCTGACCCTCATGACGGATATCGGCGACGACATCGCCACCCTGCCGGGGGTCAAGGAGGTCGCCCTGTCGACCCCCAACGAGACCGCCGACACCGGCCTCGTGCAGATCGTCCCCGAGACGGCACCCGACGATCCCGCCACGGCCGATCTCGTGCGCGAGCTCCGGGCTCAGCACGATCGTCTGCTCGACGAGTACGGGGTCGACCTCAAGGTCACCGGGTTCACCGCCGTCGGCATCGACATCTCCGACCGACTGGGCGAGGCGCTCCTGCCCTTCGGCGTCTTCGTCGTCGGTCTCTCGCTCATCCTCCTGACGATCGTCTTCCGGTCGATCTGGGTGCCGATCAAGGCCGCGCTCGGCTACCTGCTGTCGGTGCTCGCCGCGTTCGGCGTCGTCGCCGCCGTCTTCGAGTGGGGCTGGTTCGCCGACCTGCTCCACGTCACGCGCGAGGGCCCCGTCATCAGCTTCATGCCGATCATCCTCATGGGCGTGCTGTTCGGTCTCGCGATGGACTACGAGGTGTTCCTGGTGTCGCGCATGCGCGAGGACTACGTTCACGCCCGGCGCGACCGGGGCGGACGCGCCGACCGTCTCACCGCCGTGGGGGCGGTGCGCTCCGGCTTCACCGCGTCGGCCCGCGTGGTCACCGCCGCCGCCGTCATCATGCTCGCCGTGTTCGCGGCCTTCGTCCCCGAGGGCGACTCCTCGATCAAGCCCATCGCGCTCGGCCTGGCCGCCGGGATCGCGGTCGACGCCTTCCTCATCCGCATGACGCTTGTCCCCGCCGTGATGGCGCTCCTGGGCGAGAAGGCGTGGTGGATGCCGCGTTGGCTCGACCGTGTGCTCCCGCACTTCGACATCGAGGGCGAGGCCGTCGAACGCGAACTGTCGCTGCGCTCCTGGCCCGAACGCAACACCACGGCGGCGCTCGTCGGCGAGGACGTCACGGTGCACGCCGACGCCGACGGCGACGCATCGCTCCTCGAGGCGGCGACCTTCCGCGTCGAGCCCGGCGAGTCGCTCGTGGCGACCCACGCCGACCCGCGGGTCGGCCGCGCCTTCGCCCTCGCCGTCTCGGGACGCCTGCGGATCGACGACGGGCGCCTGCGCGTCGGCGGCCACCTGCTGCCCGAGCGGTCCCCGTGGGTCCGGGCGCACGTGGGCCTCGCGCTGCTGGACGGGGCGGCGGACCCGATCGCGCAGTTGCGCGCGGCCGTCGCCGGTGCCCCCCGCATCGTCGTGGTCGACGGGCTCGACACGCTCGCCGGCGCGGAGCGCGATCAGGCCGCGGCGCTGCTGCGCGATGCGGCGGCCGATCTCGACGAGCGCCACGCGGGAGCCGTGCCCCTCACCGTCGTGGCCGTCGCACGCCGCGAGCCGGCGGTGCTCGACATCCTCTCGGACGCCCATCGCGCGGCGCCCCTCTCGCTCCCCCTCCGCGGCGGGACGCCCTCGGCGCCCCCGTCCGAACCGTCGCTGTCGATCTCCGAGGTGATCCCGTCATGACTCTCCCCATCGAACGCGCTCGCACGCGCACCCCCGTCACGTGGCTCACGATCATCGGCGTCATCCTGCTGCCCGTCCTCGTCGGCGGCGTGCTAGTCGCGGCGCTGTACAACCCCGTCGAACGCCTCGACAACATGCGGGCGGCGATCGTCAACGACGATCAGGCCGTCGAGATCAACGGCCAGCTCGCGCCGCTCGGCCGGCAGCTCACCGCCGGTCTCGTCGAAGGCTCCGACGACGTCCCGAGCAACCTCGACTGGGTCATCTCGAACGACGAGGACGCCCGGACCGGACTCGCCGACGGCACCTACGACGCGGTCATCACGATCCCCACGGGGTTCTCCGCGGCGGCGACCTCGACCGCCCCGGGCGGAACCCCCGAGAAGGCGACGATCCGCGTCGAGACCGCGCCCGACAGCCTCGTCGTGGATGACGCCATCACGGCGCAGATCACCCAGGCGGCGACCTCGCTCATGGGCTCGCAACTGTCGACGGTGTACCTCGAGAACGTCTTCCTCGGCTTCACGACGCTCGGCGACCAGCTCGGCGACGCCGCCTCCGGCGCGCACCAGCTCGCCGACGGCGGACGCCAGTCGGCCGACGGAGCGACCCAGCTCGCCGACGGCGCCGGCCAGCTCGGCACCGGTGCAGCGGCACTGTCCGACGGCGTCGGCCAGCTCGCCGGCGGCGCCTCCCAGCTCGCCGACGGCGCCGCCGCCGCGCAGTCCGGCCTCACCGGCTGGGCCGGCGGCGCCCGTCAGCTCGCCGCGGGCACGAACGCGTGGGCCGACGGCCTGTCGTCGTCGCTGCAGAACGTGACCGTTCCCGAGATCCCGGCCGAGGTGGTGTCGGGCGCGCAGTACCTGTCCGAGAACTCGGGCCGGATCTCCACCGGCGTCACCGAGGCGGCGCAGCAGCTCGCCGCCGTCGCCGCCAGCTGCGAGGCCGACGGCGGCTCGGCCGAGCTGTGCGAGGCCCTGCGGACCGTCTCGGACCGCACGCAGGCGGCCGTGCCCGAGGTCACGCAGGTCATCGGACAGTCGGGCCAGATCGCCGGGCAGATCGCCACGCTCGCCGAGACCGGGCCCGAGATGATCGCGGGCCTGCAGCAGGCCGCGGGTGCGGCGCGGGCGATCGCCGGAAACATGGACGAGCTCGCCGGTGGGGCCGACGCCCTCGCCGCCGGCGGCGGTCAGCTCGCGGACGGCGCTCGTCAGCTGTCGACCGGGGCCGCGGCGACCTCGGGCGGCGCGGACCAGCTCGCCGCCGGCGCGACCGAGCTCTCGGGCGGCGCGACCACGCTCGCCACGGGACTCGGCACCCTCGCCGACGGCACCGGAACCCTCGCCGACGGACTCGACACCGCGACCGCCGCACTCCCCTCGTACACCGACCAGCAGGCGACCGATCTGGCCAGCGTCGTCGCGGCCCCGGTGGGTGCGGAGGGTCTCGGAACCCAGCTGTTCGGCGCCTCGGCCGTCCCCCTCCTGACCGGGCTGGCCCTCTGGCTCGGCGCGATGGGATCGTTCATCGCACTGCAGGCGGTGCCGCGCGACGCGCTCAGCTCGAGGCGCCCGTCGGCGCTGCTCGCGCTGCGGGCCTTCGCTCCGGCGGCCGTCGTCGGGTTCGTGCAGGGCGTGCTCGTCGCCGTCGTCGTCCAGCTCGCGGCGTCGTACGACCCCGCGACGTGGGTCGGATTCGCCGCGCTGTCCGCTCTCGCGGGCGTCGCGTTCGCCGCGGTGAACCAGGCGCTCGTCGCACTCCTCGGCGGCGCGGGACGATGGATCGCCGCCGGCGTCGCCGCTCTCGCGGTCGCCACCGGGGTCGTCTCGACGGTTCCGGGGGTGCTCTCGCAGATCGCGAGCCTCATGCCCACGACATCCGCCTACCGCGGGCTGCTGGCGGTGCTGACCTCGACGGGCGGCGTCGGCGCCGCCGTGGCCGGTCTGCTCGTGTGGGCGGCGCTCTCGCTCGCGATCACCGTCATCGTCACGGCGCGCTCGCGGACGACCTCGGTGCGTGCGCTGCTCCGACCCGCGACCTGAGCCCTGGATGCAGCTCCGCCCCCGCCCGCGACGTGCGCGAACGGGGGCGGAGCTGCATTCGGGTCAGCTCAGGCCGCTGTAGGCGTGCAGACCCTTGAAGAACTGGTTGACGATGATGAAGTTGAACAACACCGCCGAGAAGCCGACGATCGACAGCCAGGCGCTGCGGTTTCCGCGCCAGCCGCGGGTCGCGCGTGCGTGGATGTATCCCGCGTAGAGCACCCAGATGACGAAGGTCCACACTTCCTTGGTGTCGAAGCCCCAGTAACGGCCCCACGCGTCGTTGGCCCAGATGGCCCCGGCGATCAGCGTGAACGTCCAGAAGATGAAGCCGATGATCGCGAAGCGGTACGCGAGCGACTCCAGAGCGTCGGCGCTCGGCAGCGTGCGCAGGAACTTCAGCCCCTCGCGCGCAGGCCGCGCAGCGGATGCCGCATCGGCGCCGTCACGGTCCGCGCCGGCGTTCGCGATGGCCCGGGCCTCGCGGCGCGCCTGCATGAGCTGCACGATCGAGAGCGCGAAGGCGAGCGCCAGGAAGGCCGTCGCGAGCGAGGCGACGAAGACGTGGATGACGAGCCAGACCGACTTGAGCGGATCGGCCAGCGGAACGACGACGACGTAGAAGTTCGTGGCCGCGCCGCCGAGCAGCACGACGGTCAGACCTGAGATGAACGTGCCGAGGAAGCGCAGGTCGTAGCGGAACAGCACCGTGAGGTACACCATGACCACGAGCAGGGTGCCGGTCATCGCGAACTCGTACATGTTCGACCACGGCACGCGCTCGGCGGCGACGCCGCGCAGGACGGTCGCGGCGAGGTGGAGCAGGAAGCCGACCCAGGTCAGCGCCGTGCCGATGCGCGCCCACAGCAGGCGCGGCCGGTCGGCGGGGCGGGCGTTGAGCGCGAGCTCGGCGTCGGCCTCGGCGGCGCGGATCTGTCCGATCGTCTGCCCTCCGGCCGCCACGAGGGCGGGGGCGGCGACGGCCGCCGGCGCGGCATCCTTCACCTTCACGGCGAGGTCGGAACGGCGTGCCAGGTCGATCGCGTACGCGATGAACGCGAGGGCGTAGACGGCGACCGCCGTCCAGACGAGAAGCACCGAAACGGCATCCAGCGACAGGTCTTCGGGCATGGTCCTCAGTCTACGTCGGGCGCTTGCGGGCGCGGGGGGCGGGAGCGGCGCGGGCGCTCGGCCTCGGCCGGCACCTCGACCTCGTCGCGGCCGAGAGCCGCGAGATGCGTACGCGACACGTCGGCGACGGCCTGCGCGATGGCCGGGTCCTCGCCGCGGGCGAGACCGGCGTACTCCAGACGCACGGCACCGTCGACGGGGGTCGCCTTGACCCACAGGCGCCGACGCGGCACGAACAGGCCCGCGAGCAGGCCCAGAGTCGCGAGGACGGCGAAGACGAGCACGAAGGTCGCACCCACGTCGCGGTGGATCGAGAGCGAGACGAAGCGCTTGACGGCTTCCGGCCCGCCGTCGGCGCGCTGGTCGTCGAAGGTCACGGTGCCGAGCCCGTTGGGCAGGTCGGCGGTCTGGCCGGGCTCGAGCTCGATCGAGGGGACCCCCGAGTCACCGCCGGCGATCTCGTCCATCCCGGTCGGGTCGAGCGTGTACACCGATCGCGGTGTGCCGTCGTCGATGCCGAGGTCGCCCTCGTAGACGCGGAAAGTCACGAGAGGGTTGGTGAGCCCGCCGTAGGCCGAGCTGATCGCACCGGTCTCGAGCGTCGCGGCCGTCGGGTAGAAGAAGCCCGCCAGCCCGAGCTGCTCGGGCATGCCGTCGGCGATCTTCACGACCCCCAGCGAGGTCATGTTGTTGTCCTGTGGCAGGAAGGGCACGTCCTCACTGAAGACGACGTCGCCGTCCGCGTTGCGCACCGTGATGGTCGGCGCGTACCCGTTGCCCATGAGGTAGATGCGGTCGCCCTCGATCTCGTACGGGTGGTTCACCCGCACCTCGCCGTCGCGCGCGGACTGTCCGGGCTCGTTGACGGTGAGATGAGCGAGGAAGTCGCCCGCCATGCCGTGACCCGCCTGGCCGGTGAACGGTCCGTACGACACGTCGAACTTGTCGAGGGTCAGCGAGTAGGGCGGCATCTGGTCGGTGTCGACGAAGCGGCCCGGGTTGAAGGAGGTGTAGCCGAGGCCGAGCGAGTTGACGAACGTGTCGCCCTCGACGATGACGGTCTGGCCGGTGTAGGTCATGCCGCCGCCGATCCCCACCGAGATCAGCACGCCCACGAGGGCGCCGTGGAAGACGAGGTTGCCGGTCTCGCGCAGATAGCCGCGTTCGGCCGAGACGGATGCCGTCGCGCCCGCGTCGTACCGCTCGACGCGGTAGCCGGACTTGCGCAGCTGCCGCTGGGCCTCGTCGATCGCGGCGGCGCCGACGGCGGCGGCATCCTCGTCGGGCGCCACGCTCACCCCGACGGTGCGGTGATCGGCGAGACGGGACAACCGCACCGGAGTGCGCGGCGGGCGCGAGCGCAGGGCTTGCCAGTGGTGCTTCGTGCGCGGGATGACGCAGCCGATGAGAGAGACGAACAGCAGGATGTAGATCGCCGAGAACCACACCGAGGTGTAGACGTCGAACATCTGCAGCGCGTCGAGCACGGGGTACAGGTCGGGGTTGTCGACCCGCCATTGCGTGACGCCGTTGGGGTCGGCTCCGCGCTGCGGCACGATCGAGCCGGGGATCGCGGCGATGGCGAGCAGCAGGAGCAGGACGAGCGCCGTGCGCATGCTCGTCAGCTGGCGCCAGCCCCAGCGCAGCCATCCGACGACGCCGAGCTGCGGCTGCGCAATCGCGCGCTCCTCGCGCGCGTCGCGGTCATCGGCGGCCCGGTCGCTCTCGCGCGACTCCGAGTAGTCGCCGGGGCGCAGCGGAGCCGACGGGTCGGACGCGTCGGACGGATCAGAGGAAGGTCGGGACACCGGCCACCACTCCTTGGAAGACGGACATGATCGACGTCCAGACGCCCGTGACCATCAGCAGTCCGAGCACGACCAGCAGCGCACCGCCGGCGATGTTCACGACGCGGATGTGGCGGCGCACGAACGCCACCGACCGGGTCGCCCAGCTCGCCCCGAGGGCGAGGAGCACGAAGGGGATGCCGAGGCCGAGCGAGTAGGCCACGGCGAGGATGCCGGCACGGGCGGGATCGGCCTGGCTGTAGGCGATCGAGAGGATCGCGGCGAGCGTCGGTCCGATGCAGGGCGCCCATCCGATGCCCATCGCGACACCGAGCAGCGGAGCGCCGGCGAGACCCAGGTTCTGCCGCAGCTGCGGCCGGTAGATGCGCTGGGCGAAGCCGAAGACCCCGACGAAGACGAGACCGAGCACGATCACCACGATCCCGAGCACGCGCGTGATGAGGTCCTGGTACGCGAAGAACACGCGACCGAGGGTGCCCGCGAAGACGCCGAGGGCGAGGAAGACGACCGTGAAGCCGGCGATGAACAGGCCCACGCTCACGAGCAGTCGGCCGCGACCCGGCGCGGTCGGGCGGGGCGGGGCCGTCGTCAGCGTCGGAGAATCCGGCGAAACTCGGGCCGAATCGCCCGGAACCTCCGACGTTCCCGCGATTCTCCGACGTCCGTCGCGCGCGGCGGCGGGTTCGCGCGGTGCCACCGCGCCGCCGAGGAAGCCGAGGTAGCCGGGCACGAGGGGCAGCACGCAGGGAGAGAGGAACGACACGAGCCCCGCGAGCACCGCGATGGGGATCGCGAGCCAAAGCGCTCCGCCGAAGACGATCTCGCCGGGGTTCACGAGGACCCCGCGGCCGAGCCCGCCTTCGCCGCATCCTCGACGAGGGTGCGGAGGATGCCGGCGTCGCGGAGCTGCCCGACGATGCGGGCCGCGACCCGCCCTTCGGTGTCGAGCACGAGGGTCGTGGGTGCCGCCTGCACCGACGCGGATGCCGCGAGCGCGAGCTTGAGCTCGCTGTCGCCCTGCATCAGCAGCGACGGGTAGCTGATGCCGTAGGTGCGCTCGAACGACCCGGCCTGGTCGGGTCCGTCGTAGATGTTGATCCCGAGGAACTCGGCCCCGACGGCCTGCGTGTCGGTGTAGACCTCTTCGAGCATCGGCGCCTCGGCGCGGCACGGACCGCACTGGGCGTACCAGAAGTTCAGCACGAGCGGCTTTCCCGCGTAGTCGGCGCTCGAGATCGTCGAACCGTCGACGGCGGTGCCGGTGAACTCCAGCGGCTCGCCGCGCTCGGAGGCGGGGATCTCGGTCGTGGTGCCGTCGCCCGAGATGAAGCCCTTGTTGTCGCCGTCGCGATACTGCCCGGCCAGACCGTCGTTGGGACTCGTGCACGCGGCGAGGGCCGCGGCGAGGCCGAGGGCGAGCACGGATGCCGCGACGCGGCGCGACAGCGGACGGGGACGGGTGCGGGTCATCAGACGGCTCCGACGTCGACGGCGCCCGCCGTGGCGGCGGGCTCGGCATAGGCGACCTCGCGCCACGTGCCGCCGCGCCCGTCGGCGTCGGCGCCGACGAGTTCGAAGCTCGTCACGCTCGACAGCGCGCAGCGGCGACGGCGCGGGTCGTGGCGCAGCGGCTCGCCGGCGATGGCGAGGTGCGTGATCCAGATGGGCAGTTGATGCGAGACGATGACGGCGTCGCCCGAGGCGGTCGTGTGCCAGAGGTCGCGCATCGCGGCATCCATGCGGGCGACGACCTCGGCGTACGGCTCACCCCAGCTGGGGGTGGCGGGCGTGCGCAGGTGCCGCCAGTTCAGCGGGTTGAGCAGCGCGCGACGCATGCGACGCCCCTCGAAGACGTTGTGCGGCTCGATGACCCGTTCGTCGACGACGGGTTCGAGACCGAAGATCTCGGTGAACGGCTCGGACGATTCGCGTGTGCGCTGCAACGGCGACGAGACGAGCGCCGTCACGGGGCGCTCGAGCGAAGCGACGTGCTCGGCGGCGGAGCGGGCCATGCGGTGGCCGTCGTCGCTCAGACCGAAGTGCGGCAACCGCCCGTAGAGCACGCGCCGGGGATTGTGGACCTCCCCGTGGCGCACGAGATGGAGGCGGGCTGCAGGCACGTGTCGATTCTACGGCGGCGGCGCCTATGCGGACCCTGAGCGCGGGCTGGACGCCGGGCTGCGCGGAGGCCTCAGCGGGCCGGTTCCGCGGGCTCGGAGGGCTCCGACCGGCGCGGCTCTCCCGTGCGCCGTTCGCGGACGAGCGCGCGTACGCGCACCACGACGAACCACGCGATGAGCGCGACGACGACGACGATCACGGCGAGCTGGAAGATCTCGGCGTACTGCTCGACGATGTGCCAGTTCTCGCCGAGGAGGAAGCCCGCCATCACGAAGATCGAGTTCCAGATGAGGCTGCCCGCAGTGGTGAGCAGCCCGAACTTCCACCAGTGCATCTTCGCGACGCCCGCGGGGATCGAAATGAGACTGCGGAACAGCGGCACCATCCGCCCGAAGAACACCGCGATCGATCCGTGCTTCTCGAACCAGTGGACCGACCGCACGACGTCGTCGCCCTTCACCAGCGGCATCCGGTCGGCGATGCGGCGCAGACGATCGGCTCCGAGCCACCGTCCGAGGAAGTAGAGGATGTACGCGCCCGCGACCGATCCGAACGTCGTCCACAGGATCGCCTCGGCGAGCGTGAACGATCCGCGGGAGGCCGCGAGTCCGGCCATCGGCAGCACGACCTCGCTCGGAATCGGGGGGAAGAGGTTGTCCATGCCGACGGCGATCGCCGCTCCCGCGGGGCCGATCGTGTCCATCAGCGACACGGTCCAGTCGGCGAGGGTCGTCAGCCACGAACCGCCGTCGTCGGCGGGCGCGCCGGATGCGGAGGCGGTGCGGGTCATGTCGGTCATCGGGTGCCTTCGCGCTCGGTGATCGGATGCCCGAGCGGGCCCCGCGCACAGACTACGGCCCGGGCGTCGGAGATAGCTGGGGATTGTCCGACGCGTAGACTCTCCCCTCGTGAGTGAACGCGTTCTCGTCCAGCAGCTGCAGGCCCGACCCGACGGCCCCGTGTCGGTCTCCGGATGGGTCGAGACCGTCCGGGATCAGAAGAAGGTGCAGTTCGTCATCCTGCGTGATGAGACCGGCGCCGTGCAGCTCGTGAACCCCGCGACGCGGCCCGCCGAGGATGGCTCCGAGCAGGACGCCGCAGCCCTCGCCCTCACCGACCTGATCTCGAACCTGTCGACGGGAACCTTCCTCACGGTGACGGGCGAGCTCAAGCACGACGAGCGCGTCAAGCTCGGCGGCGTGGAGATCAAGATCGCCGCCCTCGACATCGCCGCCGCCGCTCTCCCCGAGACGCCCATCGCGGCCGACTCCGGTCTCGACAAGCGCATGGACTGGCGCTTCCTCGACCTGCGTCAGCGCCGCAACAACCTGATCTTCCGGGTGCAGACGACGCTCGAGCACGCGATGCGCACGTACTGGATCGAGCGCGACTACATCGAGATCCACTCCCCCAAGCTCATGGCCTCGGCCTCGGAGTCGGCCGCGGAGCTGTTCGAGGTGCCCTACTTCGAGGACAAGACCGCCTACCTCGCGCAGAGCCCGCAGTTCTTCAAGCAGATGGCCCAGTCGGCCGGCTTCGGCAAGATCTTCGAGATCGGCGACGTCTTCCGCGCCGACCCCTCGTTCACCTCGCGCCACGCGACCGAGTTCACCTCGATCGACGCCGAGATCAGCTGGATCGACTCGCACGAGGACGTCGCGGCGATGCAGGAGGAGCTGCTGCAGTTCGCCTTCCAGGCCGTCAAGGACAAGCACGGCGCCGAGATCGCCGAGCTGTTCGGCGTCGAGGTGCAGGTGCCCGCGACGCCGTTCCCGCGCATCCCGCTCGCGGAGGCCCGCGAGATCGTCGCCGCCCGCGGCTACGACATCCCCCGCACCGACGGCGACCTCGACCCCGAGGGCGAGCGCCAGATCTCCGCGCACGTCGCCGAGACCTACGGGCACCAGTTCGTCTTCATCACCGACTACCACCCCGAGATCCGCGCTTTCTACCACATGCGCGACGAGGAGACCGGGCTGACGAAGTCGTACGACCTGCTCTTCAACGGCGTCGAGATCACGACCGGCGCGCAGCGCGAGCACCGGGTCGACGTGCTCATCGAGCAGGCCAAGGAGAAGGGTCTCGAGCCCGAGCACCTCGACTTCTACCTCGACTTCTTCCGCTACGGCGCCCCGCCGCACGGCGGCTTCGGCATGGGTCTGGCCCGTGTGCTCATGCTGCTGCTGGGCGAGTCGTCGATCCGCGAGGTCACCTACCTGTTCCGCGGCCCGACGCGCCTGGCTCCCTAACACACCACCCCGCGCACCCGGCAAGTCCTCAGCGTCGGTCTGTCGCCGCCCGTATCGTGGCTCTCTCCGTGACGGAGAGGGGCGAGACGTATGTGGGACGGATGGATGGAGTTCGGCATCGCGGTGCTGGTCGGGCTCGCGCTGGCGACGGCGGCGGCCGTGGTCGCGGCGATCGTGCTGCGCGTCGCCGGACGACGGCAGCGCTGGCCCGAGGTGCTCAGCCGACGGTCGCGGTCGCCGTTCCGCACGCTGCTCGCGGTCATCGCCCTGTGGGCGGCGGTGCAGGCGTCGTTCCCGAACGAGCTCTGGCGCTCCGTCCTCGCCCAGATCCTGACGATCGCGATCATCGGCGCGAGCGCGTGGCTGCTCGCATCGCTCGTGATCGTCGTGACCGACGTCGCCCTCGGGCGTTACCGCATCGACGTTCCCGACAACCGCGTCGCCCGTCGCATCCGCACGCAGATGCTCGTCGTGCGGCGCCTCGCGGTCGCCATCATCATCGTCATCGCCGTGGGCGCGGTCCTGCTGACGTTCGACTCCGTCCGCGCGGTGGGCGCGAGTGTGCTCGCCTCGGCGGGCATCGCGTCGGTCGTGGCGGGGCTGGCGGCCCAGTCGGTGCTCGGCAACGTCTTCGCCGGTCTCCAGATCGTCTTCAGCGACTCGCTGCGCGTCGATGACGTCGTGGTCGCCGACGGCGAATGGGGCCGCGTGGGCGAGATCACCCTCAGCTACGTCGTGCTCGACCTGTGGGACGACCGGCGCCTCGTGCTCCCCTGCACCTACTTCACCACGACGCCGTTCGAGAACTGGACCCGGCGCGGGTCCGAGCTGTTCGGCGCCGTCGAGATGGACCTCGACTGGAACGTCTCGCCCGCCGCGATGCGCACGCACCTCCACGACGTCCTGGAGCAGACCGACCTGTGGGACCGCCGGGCTTCGGTGCTGCAGGTGACGGATGCCGTCGCGGGATACGTGCGGGTGCGCATCCTCGTCACCGCGAAGGACGCCCCCACGCTCTTCGACCTGCGGTGCCTCGTGCGCGAGGCGATGGTGCTGTGGGTGCAGCGGACGATGCCGCAGGCCGTGCCGGTGCAGCGCGTCGTGATGGCGGATGCCGGAGCGGCCGGCGCCGACCGCGCGATCGTCCACGACCCCACGCCGACCAACGACGGACTGTTCACCGGCAGCGTCGAGGCGGAGCGCCGGGCGAGCACGTTCACCAACGCGATCCCCGTCGTGATGGAAGAGGACGACCCCGGTCGGAGCGACTGAGGCGGTCGCCGAACGGTCACCGCCCGTTCACCGTCCGAGGGGTACGGCGACACCTCGCACCCATAGATTCCTCGCGCTCCCCTGTTCTCCGGCGCTACCCGTGCGCGCGGTCGGGGGCCACCCGAGAGGAACACATGTCCCGCACCGTCCTGCGCCGCACCGGCGCCGTCGTCGCCCTCGCGACGGCATCCGCCCTCGTCCTCGCCGCCTGCGCCGGCACCGCCGAGGCGACCGACGCATCGGGCTCGTCCGACGCCGCGGCGTCGGCGACGAGCCTCGCCGACTTCGGCACCCTCGCCGACCTCGAGGCCGCGGCCAAAGCCGAGGGTCAGCTGAACGTCATCGCGCTCCCCCCGCGACTGGGCGAACTACGGCGAGATCATCGACCTGTTCACGACGCGCTACCCCCGAGATCACGGTCAACGAGCAGTCGCCCGACGTCTCGAGCGCCGAGGAGATCCAGGCCGCGAAGACCAACGAGGGACTCGACCACCGCTCCCGACGTGTTCGACCTCGGCCTCGCCGTCGCGCTGCAGAACACCGACCGTTTCGCGCCCTACCAGGTGCAGACGTGGGACGACATCCCCGACGCCCTCAAGGAGTCGACGGGCCTGTTCGTCGGCGACTACGGCGGGTACATGTCGGTCGGCTACGACTCGGCCCGTTTCGAGGCGCCGACGAAGCTCGACGACCTGCTCGGCGAGAAGTTCCGCGGCGCGGTGGCCATCAACGGCGATCCCACGCAGGCGGGTGCCGCGTTCGCCGCGGTCGGCATGGCCACGGTGCAGTCGGGCGGCGAGCTCGACGACTTCCAGCCGGGCATCGACTTCTTCGGCAAGCTCAACGCCGCCGGCAACATGCTCAAGCTCGACGTGACGAGCGCCACGGTCGCCAGCGGCGAGACCCCCGTCGTGTTCGACTGGGACTACCTCAACGCCGCGCACGCCCAGAGCGTCCCGACCTGGAAGACCGTCGTCTTCCCGGGCACGGGCTACGCGGGCTACTACAACCAGGCGATCAACCGCGACGCGCCGAACCCGGCCGCCGCGCGCCTGTGGCAGGAGTTCCTCTACAGCGACGAGGTGCAGAACCTGTGGCTCGCCGGTGGCGCGCGTCCCGCGCGCATGGAGGCCATGGGCGACGCCGGCACCCTCGACGAGGCTCTCGCCGCGAAGCTGCCCGAGGTTCCGGCCGAGACCGTCGTGCCGACCGAGGCCCAGTCCACCGCCGCCGGCACGCTGCTCGGCGAGAAGTGGGCCGCAGCGGTCCAGTGACCTTCGACCCGGCTCCCCTCGCGGCGCCGGGCGGCACCGGCACGACCGGTCGGGGCGGCACGCGCCGCCTCGACTGGTCGTGGCTGGGTCTGCTGCCCTTCGCCGCCTACATCGCCCTGTTCCTGGGCCTGCCGACAGCGCTCGCGCTGCTGACGGGGCTCGTCGACGGCGACGGTGCGTTCACCCTCGACAACCTCGCCGCGCTCGGTGACCCGGTGATCGTCGCGACCTTCGTCAACTCCGCCTGGGTGTCGCTGCTGACCGCCGCGATCGGAGCGATCGTCGGCGCGCTCGTCTGCTACGCCATGCTGGGCCTGCGCGACGCGGGATTCGTACGGACGACGGTGGATGCCGCCTCCGGCGTCCTCGCGCAGTTCGGCGGCGTCATGCTCGCCTTCGTCATGGTCGCCTCGATCGGCACGCAAGGTGTCGTCACCCGTCTGCTCGCCGATGTCTTCGGGGTGCAGCTGTACGCCGAGAGCGCGTGGATCTACGCGCTGCCGGGGCTCATCCCCGCCTACATCGTCTTCCAGGTCCCCCTCATGATCATCACCTTCATGCCCGCCCTCTCGGCACTCAAGCCGCAGTGGGGCGAGGCGCACCTGACGCTCGGCGGCACGCGCTCGAGCTTCTGGCGGCACATCGGCTTCCCCGTCCTCGCCCCCTCGTTCCTCGCGAGCTTCCTGCTGCTGTTCGCCAACGCGTTCTCGTCGTACGCGACGGCGGCCGCTCTCGCGAGCCAGGGCTCGCAGATCGTGCCCCTGCAGATCCGGGCGGCCCTGACCAGCGAGACGGTGCTCGGTCGCGAGAACCTCGCCGGGTCGCTCGCCTTCGGCATGATCGTCGTCGTCGCCCTCGTCATGGGCGCTTACACGCTCATCCAGCGGCGGACGGCGCGGTGGCAGCGATGAGCGGCATCCTCGCCCCCTCGCGGACGGTGCGCTGGAGCATCGGCGTCGTCGTCGGACTCGTCTTCGCGGTGCCGTTCCTGGCGACCTTCCTCTACACGCTCGCGATGCCCGGCGGCGGCTACTCGTTCGACCGCTGGATCGCGCTGACCGATCCCGCGGTCGCCGCGCGATACGCGCCGGTGTGGACCGGCCTGACGAACTCGCTCGTGCTCGCCGCCGTCACAATGGCGCTCGTGCTGTTCCTGTTCGCCCCGACGATGGTGCTCGTGGCGCTGAAGTTCCCGGGACTGCGACGCGGGTTCGAGTTCCTCGCCCTGCTGCCGATCGCGATCCCCGCGATCGTGCTCGTGGTGGGTCTCGCCCCGATCTACCTCACGATCGGACGCACGGTCGGCACCGGCGCGTGGACGCTCGCCTTCGCCTACGGCGTGCTCGTGCTGCCCTTCGCCTACCGCTCGATCCAGGCGTCGATCGATGCCGTCGACCTCAGGACCCTGTCCGAGGCGGCGCGCACGCTCGGCGCCGGGTGGTTCACGATCCTCGTGCGAGTCATCGCCCCGAACCTCCGGCCCGGCCTGCTCGCGGCATCCCTCATCTCCGTCGCCGTCGTGCTCGGGGAGTTCACGATCGCCTCGCTGCTGAACCGGCCGGTGCTGCAGACCGGGCTGGTCGTCGTGAACCGTCAGGACGCCTGGGCCGCCGCCATCTTCACCCTGCTCGCCCTCGCCTTCGCGTTCGTGCTGCTCGTCGTCATCGGGCGACTCGGACGCGTCGGCACCGGAAGGAACACCCCGTGACCTCGATCGAACCGACGCTGCAGCCGCTGCCGCGCACCTCCGACAACGCGCTGCTGGCGGGAGCGGGAGACGGCACCCGCGTGGAGTTCCGCGGCATCGTCAAGGACTACGGCGCCACCCGCGTGCTGCACGGCGTCGACCTCGACGTCGCCCCCGGCGAGTTCGTGTCGCTGCTCGGTCCGTCCGGCTGCGGCAAGACCACGGCGCTGCGGGTGCTCGCGGGCCTCGAGCGTGCGACCGCCGGCTCGGTCGTCGTAGGCGGACGCGACATCTCGGGAGTCCCGACCAACAAGCGCGACCTGGGCATGGTGTTCCAGTCGTACTCGCTGTTCCCGCACCTGCGCGTGCTCGACAACACCGCCTTCGGTCTCCGCCGCCGCGGCGTGGGGCGCCGGGATGCCGCGGCGCGCGCGGGTGACGCCCTCGACCTCGTCGGTCTCGGCCACCTCGCCGACCGCTACCCGCACCAGCTCTCCGGCGGGCAGCAGCAGCGCGTCGCCCTCGCGCGCGCGCTCGTCACCGAGCCCCGCGTGCTGCTGCTCGACGAGCCCCTGTCGGCCCTCGACGCGAAGGTCCGCGTCCAGCTGCGCGACGAGATCCGTCGCATCCAGCTGCGCCTGGGCATGACGACGATCTTCGTCACCCACGACCAGGAGGAGGCTCTCGCGGTCTCGGATCGCATCGCGGTCATGAACGCGGGCCGCATCGAACAGGTCGGCTCGCCCGAAGACCTCTACCTCCGCCCCGAGACCGCGCACGTCGCGGCCTTCGTCGGGCTCTCGAGCGTCGTGCCGGGCGACCTGCGCGGCGGGCGCGTCACCGTCTGGGGACGCGAGCTGCGCGCGCAGGGCGACGCCGCGGACGGCGAGGTCGAGGTACTCGTGCGTCCCGAGAACGTGCGGCTGACACCGCGCGACGCCGCGCCGGAGGCGGGCGCGGCCGGTGTCGCAGCCGTGGTCGAGGAGAGCACGTTCCTCGGCAGCTACCGCCGCACCCTGGTGCGCACCGCCGACGGGGTGCTGGTGCGGGCGCAGCATGCCGCGGGCGAGCGCCTCGAGTACGGCGACGGCGTCGCGGTGTCGTTCGCCGACGAGCCGGTGGCGGTCCGGGCGCGATCCTGAGCACGGATGCCGCGGCGGTCTCCGCTCCGGAGCCGCCGCGGCGCCCGCCGGGTCAGACCTCGAAGTCGACGGCGATCCGCTGGGCCACGACGCCGCGGACGTAGCCGACGACCTCCTGGTGCGCGGGGTGCACCTGGTACTCCTCGAGCCCGGCGAGGTCGTCGAAGTCGGCGACGATCGCGACGTCGCCGTTGACCTCGGGGTAGGCGGTGTTCGGGCCGATGCTCAGCGAGCGGATCGAGGGGACGACCCCGACCAGCGCGCGGATGCGGCGCGTGATCTCGGCGGCGTGCTCGGCGCGCGTCTGCGCGTCCTCGGCGGCGAGCTTCCAGGCGACGACGTGACGGATGGTCATGGGGACTCCTCGATGGGGGCGGATGCCGGCACGGCCGGCCGGGCGGATGCGTCGGTCAACGCGCTGCGGAGCCGATCGGCCGACAGACGCCAATGCGCGTGCAGACGGTCGTCGACGAGCACGACGGGGATCTTCTCCCACCACTGCTCGTAGAGCGCCGCGTCGTCGAGGATCGACAGCTCCCGGACCTCGACATCCCCATCGGGCAGGTCGGCCACGACGGTGTCGACGATCTCCCGTGCGACGTCGCACAGGTGACAGTCCGGCTTGGAGATGAGGGTGAGCGTGGTCATCGGCGCAGCGACGAGCGGTTCAGCGCTCGACCTCGAAGCCGCGATCGACCCATTCACCCGTGCCGCCGGCGACGTTGGTGGCGTCGTACCCGCGCGCTTCGAGGGCCGTCACGACCTGCGCGGAACGCCCGCCGGCCTGGCAGATGACGTCGAACGCGCCGTCGGGCAGTTCGCCCAGACGCTCGCCCAGCTGAGACATCGGGATGCTCACGGCGCCGGGCACCCGCCCGGCCGCGAACTCGTGGTCCTCACGCACGTCGATGAGGGGGACGTCTCGACCGGCGCGAAGCTCGTCGATGGTGATCGATTTCATGCTGATTCCTCCGGGTCCAGCCTAGGACGACCGGATGCCACGGCGGCGGCATCCGGAAAGCACGAAGCGCCCCTCGGCCGGAGCCGAACGGGGCGCTCAGTGACGTCGCCGCGACTTACTTCTTGTTGCGGCGCTGGTGGCGAGTCTTGCGAAGCAGCTTGCGGTGCTTCTTCTTCGCCATGCGCTTGCGGCGCTTCTTGATGACAGAACCCACGGAAAACCTCACTATGTCAGGGTCTGGACGCATCTCGTCTGCGCCCGGGAACAGGCATCTCGCGAAAAATGCCTCGGATCAGTCTAGCCGACGTCGGCGATCGGCCGTTGCACGGCGTCTCGCACGGCGGATTCGGGCACGCGGTAGCTGCGACCGAACCGCACCGCCGGCAGTTCGCCGGAGTGGACGAGGCGATAGACCGTCATCTTCGACACGCGCATGATCTCGGCCACCTCCGCGACGGTCAGGAAGCGCACATCGGGCAGCTCGGCCATCGTCATCCTCTCCCCCGGCTGCGAACACTCTATGGGGCGGCAGTGACGCGTGTAAACCGCAGGGAAACGTGGGATGAGTGCGTGATGCGGCCGCCCGGACGCGCGCTCCGCCGACCGGGCGCGACTCAGCGCGCGGGACGCTTGCCGAACACGCTCGTGACGGCGTGCTTCGCGGATGCCGCGGCGCGGCCGACCAGCTCGGCGGCCACGACCGCCTGCCCGGGCAGCGCGACGGCGGGCTCGGACTCGAACGGCTCGGCCGTCAGGAACGGCACGAGCCAGTCGTCGATCGCGTCGAGGGGCTCGGGCGAGAGGCTGTAGTAGCGGTGCTGGCCCTCCTCGCGCACGGTGACGAGGTCGGCCTCGCGCAGCACCTTGAGGTGCTTGGAGATGGTCGGCTGGCTCACGCCGAGCTCGTTCACGATCTGCGAGACGCTCGTGCCCGACGCCCGCGGGTCGGAGTCACGGTCGAGCAGGAGTCGCAGAATGTCCCGACGGGTACCGTCGGCGATCACGTCGAAGATGTCCGCCATGCATTCAGGTTAGTCGTCGTGCGCGCCCGAGTACCATGACATCGGCACCGGGCACCCCCGGTCACCGTGCACGTGCAGCGATCGTGGGGAGGACACGCATGGCGGAAGAGTCCGTCGGCGCGATCGTCCTCCAACACGCGAGCCGGTTCGGCCGCAGCGCCTGGGACGCCGGGCGCGACCTCGCCACCGCCTCGCCCTCGCGCTTCGCGGTGCTGATCTTCTCGACGCTGATCCTCGTCTTCACGACGCTGTTCTCCCTTCCGGCCGCGTCGGCGAGCGGCACTGCGACACCGTTCGCCGACGCGCTGTTCACCGCGGTGTCGACGATCTGCGTCGCGGGCCTGGCGACGGTCGACATGGCGACGCACTGGTCGCCCTTCGGCCACGTCCTCATCTACATCGGCGTGAACGTCGGCGCGCTCGGAGTCCTGACCCTCGCGTCGATCCTCGGCCTGGTGATCTCCAAGCGGCTCGGACTGCGGGCGAAGCTCATCGCGGCGGGCGACAGCAACCCGATGCGCGCCCACGGCGGCCCCGTCAACGAGGGTCAGGCCGTCCGCCTCGGCGAGGTCGGCATGCTCCTGCGCACCGTCGCGCTGTCGACGCTCGTCATCGAAGCGGTCCTCGCGGTGCTGCTGTACCCGTCGCTGCTGATCGGCGGCGTCGATCCGATCACCGCGCTCTGGGAGGCGCCGTACTACGCGGCGATGGCCTTCACGAACACGGGGTTCTCACCCAACGCCGAGGGCCTGCAGCCGTTCGCGCAGGACTACGTCATGCTGACGGTCCTCATGGCGGGCGTCTTCCTCGGGTCGATCGGGTTCCCCGTGATCTTCACCCTCTGGCGGCACCACTGGCACGTGCGCGCCTGGTCGCTGCACGCCAAGCTCACCATCATCACCACGGTCGTGCTGTTCTTCGGCGGCGCCGGCATCTTCCTCCTGCTGGAGTACGACAACCCCGCGACGTTCGGGTCGATGCAGGCGTGGGACACCACCTTCCAGGCGTTCTTCGTCTCGGCGATGACCCGCTCCGGCGGCTTCTCGATCATCGACATGGGAGACATGCACGGCTCGTCGCTCATCGTCGGGTCGATGCTCATGTTCGTCGGCGGCGGTTCGGCCTCGACCGCGGGCGGGATCAAGGTCACGACCCTCGCGGTGCTCGCCCTCGCCGTGTGGTCCGAGGCGAAGGGCCGCCCCTCGGTGCAGGCGTTCGGACGCCGCATCCCGAGCGACGTGCAACGCGTCGCCCTGTCGGTCGTCGCGTGGAGCGCGACCATCTGCGCGATCGGGACCGTCACGATCGCGCAGATGACGAAGGCCCCCGTCGACGAGGTCCTCTTCGACGTCATCTCCGGCTTCGCGACCGTGGGCCTCTCGAGCGGCCTGACCGCCGAGCTGCCCGAGCCCGCCGTGTACGTCATGGCGCTCGTGATGTTCATGGGCCGCGTTGGTACAGTGACTCTCGCTGCGGCGGTGGCTGCGACATCCCGTTCGCAGTTGTACGCCCTGCCCGTCGAAAGGCCGATCGTTGGTTGAGCAGATCCGCGGCGACGCTCCCGTCCTGGTGATCGGACTGGGCCGCTTCGGCGCCGCGTGCGCCGGCGAGCTCGATCGCCTCGACCGCGAGGTGCTCGCGATCGACGACAGCCTCGAGCTCGTCCAGAAGTGGTCCGAGCGCGTGACCCACGCCGTGCAGGCCGATGCCCGCAACCTCGATGCCCTCAAGCAGATCGGCGCGCAGGACTTCCAGGTCGCCGTCGTCGCCGTCGGGTCCTCGATCGAGGCGTCGGTGCTCATCACGGCGAACCTCGTCGACCTCAAGGTGCCCCAGATCTGGGCCAAGGCCGTCTCTCAGTCGCACGGCAAGATCCTCGCCCGCGTCGGTGCGAACCATGTCGTCTACCCCGAGCGCGAGGCCGGCGAGCGCGTCGCGCACCTCGTGAGCGGGCGCATGCTCGACTTCATCCGCTTCGACGACGACTTCGTGCTCGCCAAGATGTACCCGCCGAAGTTCATCCGCGGAGTGGGTCTGAACGAGTCGGGCGTGCGCACCAAGTACAAGGTGACCGTCGTCGGGGTGAAGAGCCCGGGCAAGCCGTTCCGCTACGCCGAGGCCGACACCGTCGTGACCAACCACGACCTCATCATCGTCTCGGGCACCAACAGCGACATCGAGCGCTTCGCCTCCCTCGACCGCTGAGTCGTGCGCTCGCGCTCGCTCGTCGCGAAGTCGTCGCCACCTGTCGTGATTCGCCTCGGATGACGACCGTTGGCGACGACTTCGTGGCTGGGTCGCGGCTCCTCCCCCGCGGTAAGCACGGCGCTCGAGCACGGCATCACACCGGGCCGACTGCGGTCGGGCGACCTCGAACGCCCCTTCCGCGGCGTGCGCGTGGCCGCCGCGACCGCCCCGGCCGCGGACGAGCCCGATGCTGACGATGTCGGGGGCCGGGCTCGGGCGCATCGACGTGTCGTGCGCGGCCGCGCCCGCGCGTACGCCCTGGTCATGCCCGACGGCGCGTTCTTCACCGGTCGCACCGCCGCCGTGCTGCACGGCGCACCTCTGGATGCCTCGGGCCCACTCGACGTCGGAGTACTCGCCCCCGCCCGTGCTCCCCGCGCTCGCGGTGTGCGCGGGGTCTCGGTCGCACCGCCCTTCGTCGTCGTCGACCGACGCGGGTCCGAGGGGCTTCCGGTCGCCGACGCCGCGACGACGTGGGCGGCACTCGGCCGCGACCTCGACGTGCGCAGACTCGTCGTCGTGGGCGACGCCTTCGTGCGGCATCCCCGCGGACCGGGCGGCGTCTTGCGTCCGGCCGACGCGCTCACGACCATCGACGGGCTCGCGGCGACCCTTTCGGCAGGACCACGACGAGGCGCTGCGAGGCTCCGGGCGGCACTCGGACGCATCCGGGTGGGCAGCTCATCGCCCCTCGAGTCCGAACTCCGACTCGATCTGGCGGATGCCGGAGCCCCGACGCCTCTGCTCGACGTCGACATCCGCGACGACCGCGGTCGGCTGCTGGGCATCTCGGAGTTCGTCTTCGAGCAGGCCCGCGTGATCGTGGAGGTCGAGGGAGACCATCATCGGACCAGTCGCCGGCAATGGAACCGCGACCTCGACAAGTACGCCGCGTACGCGGCCGCGGGATGGGAGGTCGTCCGGGTCACGGGCACCCACATCCGCACCGGCCACGCCGTTCCCCGGGTGCGCGCGGCGCTGCAACGTCGCACCGGCCGGACGAACTCGTCGTCGACTGTCGCCTTTCCCACCTGATGAGCGCACGAGGCGCCCACTTCGCGCGGATGAGGTCAGGAACCGGCGGCGAGCTCGCGGGCGCGGGCGAGGGCGGCGCCCGTCGCGCGGGCGAAGACGTCGTCGAGCCGGGCGTCCTGCAGCACGGCGATCGCGCGCTCGGTGGTGCCCTTCGGGCTCGTGACGCGGCGGCGGAGCTCGGCCGGGTCCTCCCCCGACGCGTCGAGCAGGGCTGCGGCGCCGATGAAGGTCTGCTCCGCCATGAGCCGGGCCTGATCCTCGGTGAAGCCCTGGCCGACGGCCGCACGCGTCAGCTCCTCGATCAGCAGGAAGACGTAGGCGGGACCCGAGCCCGAGATGGTCGACAGCGGGTCGATCTGCTCCTCCGACACCTCGACGACGACGCCGCAGGTCTCGAACAGCGCGCGGACGACCGCCCTGTCGTCGGCGGATGCCGTGGGGCCGGCTGCGATGCCCGTGACCGCCTTGCCGACGACGGCCGGGGTGTTCGGCATCGAGCGGACCACGACGATGTCCGGGCCGAGGATGCCGGCGAAGGTATCGATCGTGACGCCGGCGGCCAGGCTGACGACGATGGTGCCGGCACGCAGCACCGGCGCGATCTCGCGCAGCAGGTCGGGGACCATGTGCGGCTTGACGCCGATGAGAACGACGTCGGCGGCCGCGGCGGCATCCGTGTTCCCGGCCGGGTTCTCGGACAGGGCGATGCTCGTGACACCGGCGAGATCGGCGAGCGCAGCGGCCTTCTCGGAGGACCGGTTGGTGACCGTCACGCCCCCGGCCGCGGCGCCCGACGCGACGAGACCCGACAGGACGGCACCGCCCATCGAACCGGCTCCGAGGATGGCGATGGGCGGCAGGGCGACGGCGTCGGACATGTCGCCAGTTTATGTCCGGTCGTTTCCCAGCGGACGGAGGGGCTGCGAGGTAGAGTCGAAGCGTCCGCGGGCGCGGAGGCGCTCGCCGCGCAGAGCGAAGGATCCCGCCATGCCCCTCTTCGACGGCATCACGCCACGCACCATCGAGACGTCGCGTCTGGCGGTGAACATCCTCGAGCGCGCGGGCGACGACCCGGCGACTCCCGCCGACCGCACCCTCGTCCTCCTCCACACCGCGCCGGGCTCGAGCCTGTTCTGGCAGGAGATCATGGAGGACCTCCCGAGCGACGTGCGACCGATCGCGATCGATCTGCGCGGCTTCGGCGGCACCGAGCATCTTCCCGTCGACGCGACGCGCGGCGTGCGCGACTTCTCCGACGACGTCCGGGCCACTCTCGAGTCGCTCGACCTCGACCTCGTGCATGTCGTGGGCTGGGGTCTGGGCGCCGCCGTCGCGCTGCAGTACGCGATCGACCACCGTGTGCTCTCGCTGAGCCTGCTGTCGCCCGTCTCGCCCTACGGCTTCGGCGGCACCCGCGTCGACGGCACGCGCCTGACCGACGATGACGCGGGATGCGGTGGCGGCGCGGTGAGCCCCACGGTCGTCGAACGCCTCACCGCCCGCGACACGGGCGACGACGACGGATCGCCGCGCTCGGTCTTCCGCACGACGTTCGTCTCACCCGACTACGAGTCCGACAACGAGGACACCTGGATCGAGGCGATGCTCTCGACCTCGACCGCCGAGGGGAACTACCCGGGCGACAGCGTGCCGACCGGCACCTGGCCGGGCTTCGCCGCCGGCCGGCTCGGCGTGCAGAACGCGCTCGTTCCGGCGAACTTCGACGTCACGGACATCGTCCAGCGAGCATCCGGCTACGACGCCCCTCCTATCCTGTGGGTGCGCGGCGCCGCCGACGTCATCATCGCCGACGGGTCGTTCGCCGACAGCGCGCACCTCGGTGAGATCGGCGCCCTGCCCGGGTGGCCGGGAGTCGAGGCGGCGCCCGCCCAGCAGATGGTGACGCAGACGCGCGCCGTGCTCGAGCGCTATCGCGAGGCCGGCGGCGAGGTCACCGAGGTCGTGATCGAGGGCGTCGGACACGCCGTGCACCTCGAGCGCCCCGGCAAGGTGCGCACCGCGATCCTCTCGACGATGGGTTACCTGGGAACGCCGATCTTCCCCGCGCCGCCGACCGAGGCCATCATCCTCAGCTCCTGGGACTGACGTCTCCGGCTGCGGCCGGCCGGTTCGGGTTCGACTCGGCGTGACGGGCCCGTCAGCGGCGTCCGTCGAAGAACGAGCGCAGCAGGGCCGCGGACTCGTCCGCGCCGACACCCCCGACGACCTCGGCTCGCACCGGCAGCCGGCGGTCGCGGACCACGTCGTATTGCGATCCGGCCGCTCCCGCCTTGTCGTCCCACGCCCCGAAGACGACTCGGGAGATGTGCGCCTGCAGCAGCGATCCGGCGCACATGAGGCAGGGCTCGAGCGTGACCGTCAGCGTGCAGCCGGTCAGGTTCCACGAGCCGAGGGCGGATGCCGCGGCGCGCAGGGCCACGACCTCGGCGTGCGCCGTCGGGTCGCCGGTCTCCTCGCGCCGGTTGCGCCCCTCGCCGAGCACAGTGCCGTCGGCAGCGGTCACGACCGCCCCGACGGGGATCTCGCCCTCGTGGCCGGCGAGGCGGGCGAGCTCGAGCGCGCGCCGCATCACACGGGCGTCGTGATCGGGGGCCGGCAGGGTCACGGCTCCAGCGTAGAGCCGCGGCGCAGCGGCCCGGCCGCGTAGAATCGACACATGCGTGTTCACGTCGCCGACCACCCGCTCATCACCCACAAGCTGTCGGTCCTCCGCGACAAGAACACCCCCTCGCCGGTGTTCCGCCAGCTGACCGAAGAGCTCGTGACGCTGCTCGCCTACGAGGCGACCCGCAATGTCCGCACCGAGCAGGTCGAGATCGAGACGCCGGTCATCCGCACGACGGGGCTCGCGATCGCCAAGCCCCGCCCGCTCGTGGTGCCCATCCTGCGCGCCGGCCTCGGCATGCTCGAGGGGATGACCAAGCTCCTCCCGACCGCCGAGGTCGGCTTCCTCGGCATGGCGCGCAACGAGGTCACCTTCGAGCCGACGACGTACGCCGAGCGTCTTCCCGACGATCTGAGCGACCGTCAGTGCTTCGTGCTCGACCCCATGCTCGCCACCGGCGGTTCGCTGGGTGCGGCCATCGACTTCATCTTCCAGCGCGGCGCTCAGGACGTCACCGCGATCTGCATCCTCGGCGCACCCGAGGGACTCGCCGCGATCGAGCGCCAGGTCGGCGACCGCGACGTCACGCTCGTCCTCGGCTCGCTCGACGAGCGCCTCGACGAGCGCGGCTACATCGTCCCCGGCCTCGGCGACGCCGGCGACCGCCTGTACGGCACCGTCGACTGACCGCCCCGCCGCAGCCCGCCTCTCGCTATCGGCCGCGCCCAGCGGCATGAGGCGCACGTCGCGACGTCGCGCGCGCTTCGATGTGCGGCGGACGTCGCGACGTGCGCTTCTCGCACACGCGGCCTCGAGCCGAGTGCGAGTCCGAGCGCGGCGTCAGACGGCGCCGACGAGCCGGGCGAACGCGCTCATGCGCGCGACGCCCTCGGGCGTGCGCGGCAGATCGTCGAGGATGCCGGTGCCGTAGACCACGTACGCGGTGTGCTGGGCCCGCGAGACGGCCACGTTGAGACGGTTCTGCAGCAGCAGGAACTCCAGGCCGCGCGGGGCGTCGCGACCGGAGGATGCCGCGAGCGACACGATCGCCACGGCGGCCTCCTGCCCCTGGAACCGGTCGACCGTTCCGACCGGGACGTCGGTGAGACCGGCCGCGACGAGCGCCTGCTCGACCAGCACCTGCTGGGCGTTGTAGGGCGTCACGACGATGATGTCGCCCTGAGCGAGCGGCCTCGCTGCGGCATCCGGATCGGGTGACCAGGACCGGCCGACCAGGTCGCGCACGAGCGCGACGACGCGCTCGGCCTCTTCGGGCGACGCCGTCGCATTGCGACGATGCGCCAGCGGCACCGGGATGACGCCGGCCGGCACCCCCTCGAGCGTGCGGCTCGCCGTCGAGGCGTGCGCGGCGAGGCGGCCGTCGTACGACAGGACCGAGACCGGCTCGGCGACCTCGGGCCGCATGCGACGCGTCTCGGCGAGGAAGAAGCCGCGATCGGCCGGGATGACGTGCGCCCCGTCCATGATCCAGCCGAGCGCCGACGTGTCGACCGGCTCGGGGTGCGTGCCCTGGCTGACCTGCGGCAGCTGCTGCGGGTCGCCGAGGAGGAGGAGCCGAGACGCAGCGACCGACACGGCGATCGTGGAGGCGAGGGAGAACTGCCCGGCCTCGTCGATCACGAGCAGATCGAGACCGCCGCGCGGAACTCGGCCGACATGGGTGAGGTCCCACGCGGTGCCGCCGACGACGTAGCCTCCGGGCTGCGCCGCGGTGAAATCGGCCACGCCGTTCTTGGCGATCACCGTGAACGACTCGTCGCCGCGGGCCTCGCCCTTGACGGCTTTGCCGAGCTGGGCGCGGGGTACCCCGGCCGCCGCAATGCGATCGAGCATGTTCTCGACCACGGCGTGCGACTGAGCCACGACGCCCACTCGATAGCCGCGCTCGAGCACCAGTCGCGCGACGACGTGCGATCCGACGTAGGTCTTCCCCGTGCCCGGGGGGCCCTGCACGGCGAGATAGCTCCGATCGAGGTCGAGGATCGTCCGGACGATGTCGGTCGTGTCGTCTTCACCGCCCGTCGCGAGCCCGCCGGAGTGCGTCCGCGGTGCGCGTCGCAGCAACAGGTCGGTCGCCGGGTCGGCGGGCAGCTCGGGCGCAGCGGTGAGGACACCGTCGGCCCACGCGTCGATCGCCGACTGCTGACTGCCCGCGAGCGGGGGCGCGGCGGGGGTCAGCGCGATGGGCAGCTCCGCCCAGGTGGAACCGCCGACGGCGAGCTCCTCGACCACGGCGCCGTCATCGAGCACCTCGACGATGCGCACGCGCCGCTCGGCATGGATGAACCGCGGCCGCGGATCGGTGGGGAACGGCGCCGGCGTCTCGTAGATCGCGAAGGGAGAGGCGTCGACCGACAGCCGCGTGCCCGGGGCGACCTCGCCGCGCAGCTCGAGGATGCGTCGATCGGTGCGCGACCCCTCGGGACGGTTCCAGTCCTCGACGACGCGACTGCGATTGGCGGCGACGGCGACGACGTCGCGGGTCTCTTCCCACAGCGAGAGCGGCTCGCGAAGCCGAAGGAAATGCGTCGCCCAGAACGACTTCGCCTCGCGCGGGTAGTAGTCGATCGCGGCGGCCCCCAGCCGCAGAGCCCGGGCGGCGGGGGCGTCCGCACCGGCCGGGTCGTCCGCGGCGGCGGCATCCGCGAGCCGGGTGAGGGCGGTCGCTCGCGGCGACGGCTCGTAGGCGCGCTCGTCGGGCTCGACGTCGGCGGAGGGGCGCAGCTGCGCCTCGCGTGCCCGGTCGACGAGCCAGTCGCGCAGGCGCCGCGTCGAGACGCAGTCGTAGCGGTTGTAGTCGGCGAGGTCGGCGAGGATCTCGTCGGCGCCCGCCCGGTCTCCCGTCTCGGCGAGGGCACGGGCCTCGACGTACCGGACGATCGAGTCGTCGCCCTTCTGGACGTCGCTCGTGCGGACCTCGGATCCCATGTACAGCGGCTCGAGCTTCTTGATCGAGTACGACCGCGACCCCACCCGCAGCGCCCGCCGCACCACCGGGTAGAGATCGACGAAGACGCCGTCGCGCAACAGGCGATCGACCTCGGCCTCACCGACTCCGTAACGCGCGGCCATCGCCAGCAGGTGCGTCGGTTCGTACGGGGCGTAATGGTAGATGTGCATGGCGGGATGCGACGCGCGCTGGGCGGCGACGACCTGCAGGAAGGTCTCGAACGCGCGCTTCTCGTCCTCGAAGCTGTGCGCCCACAGGGCCGAGTACTGCTCGTCGGTGTCGACCCAGCCGAAGAGGTAGTCGATGCCCCACGGAGCCGCCGGGCCCTCGGTGTAGAGAGGGTCGCCCTCGAAGTCGAAGAACAGGTCGCCCCGATCGGGTCGCGGCAGCGACGCGAGGGCCTTCGGGAACACGACCTCGTACGTCGGCACCGGTGCCGCCGCTGCGGCATCCGACTCGTCCTCGCTCTGCTCCCGCGGCACGCCGCCGGCGGGGCTCGCGAGCTGGAGTCGCGCCTGGGTGCGCAGGCCCGAGAAGGTGTCCCACGACATCCGCGGCGGCGCGTCGGAGGCGGCCGCGAGCTGATCGATCGTCGTGACCCCCGCCGCCCGCAGGCGTTCGCGCTGGATGGGGCGCATGCCGGCGACGAGGAGGAGGTCGCGCGCGGCCACGACCTCGACGTCGCACGTCGCACAGCGACCGCACGCGACGATCCGCAGCTCGCCCCGGTCATCGCCCCAGGCCAGCGCGGGTCCGTCGGCACCGGCGGCGACATCGCGATCGGAGATGAGGTCGCGCAACCGGCTACGCCGCAGCGCGAAGACGGGCGCGATGTCGGTGCGCAGGTGGGGTGAGACGGTGCCGTCGCCGAGCAACAGCTCGACGCGGTCGGAGACGGCGACGCCTTCGCGATCGAGCTGCACCGCATATGCCTCGAGCTGCATGAGCGCGGTCACGCGGGCGTGACGGGCGAGCTTGGTGTCCTGCACGATCCACCGCCCGTCGTCATCGCGCACGAGGAAGTCGGCGAACCCGACGAAGTCGGTGTCGGAGAACGCCGCCTGGTAGATGACGTGGGCATCGGAGGCGAGCGCCTCGCGTGTGAGCCGGATCGCTCGCGCGAGTCCCTCGACATCCGACGAGCGGGTCTCGGGGATCTCGATGACACGGCCGGCGAACTCGTCGCGATACGCCTCGAGCTGCCGGCGCTCGTGCTGGTCGCCGAGACGCCCCGCCCGCTCGAGGGTGAGGTCGACGGGCTCGTCGACGGCGGCGACCCGTCCGAGCTTCGCGTCGATCGCCCGCAGCCAGGCGAACTCGCATTCGGCGGCGGCCTTCAGGTCGCTCGCGCTCCAGACGATCCGGTCTTCGGCCTCGATGTATCGCATGATCCCCTTCCGTCACCGACCCTAGCCGCGGGGTGCGACACCGTCGGCCCCGGTGCCAGACTGGGGAGGGTGAACACCCCGCTCCCCTTCGCCAGCGCCTACGCCCACGGCTTCGCGCGCATCGCCGCCTGCACCGTCCCGGTCGCGATCGCCGACCCCGCCGCGAACGCCGACGCCGTCCTGGCCGAGGCGCGGGCGTGCGATGCGGAGTCGGTCGCCGTCGCCGTCTTCCCCGAGCTGTGCCTCACCGGCTACGCGATCGACGACCTCGTCCTGCAGGATGTCGTTCTCGACGCGACGGTCGCGGCGATCGAGCGCATCGTCGCGGCATCCGCCGACCTCATGCCCGTCCTGGTGGTCGGCGCGCCGCTGCGTCACCGCAACCGCATCTACAACTGCGCCGTCGTGATCCACAGGGGAGAGATCCTCGGCGTCGCGCCGAAGGCGTACCTGCCGACGTACCGCGAGTTCTACGAGCGACGCTGGTACGCCCCCGGCGAGGAGTGGGACGGCGAGGGCATCCGGATCGGCCGACACGAGACGGCGTTCGGCACGAACCTCCTCTTCGACGTCCGCGACGTCGCCGGGCTCGTCCTGCACGCCGAGGTGTGCGAGGACGTCTGGGTGCCGGTGCCGCCGTCGTCGCGCGCCGCCCTCGCGGGAGCGACGGTGCTGGTCAACCTGTCGGGCTCCCCCATCACCATCGGGCGGGCCGAGGATCGTCGTGCCCTCGTGCAGTCGCAGTCGCTGCGCTGCCTCGCGGCGTACGCGTACGCGGCCGCGGGCGCCGGCGAGTCGACGAACGACGTCTCGTGGGACGGCCAGACCATGATCTACGAGGGCGGGTCGCTGCTCGCCGAGACCGAGCGCTTTCCCGACGGGCCGCGGCGCAGCGTCGCGGACGTCGACCTCGACCGCCTGCGCCAGGACCGCCTCCGCCAGGGGACGTTCGACGACAACCGCCGCTCGCAGGCGACCGAGTTCGTCACCGTCGAGACCTTCCTCGAGCCTCCGGCCGAGGACATCGGGCTCCGCCGCCCGCTCGACCGGTTCCCGTTCGTCCCCGACGACCCCGCGCGACTGGACCAGGACTGCTACGAGGCGTTCAACATCCAGGTCTCCGGCCTCGAACAGCGGATGCGGGCGATCGGCGGGCCGCGTCCGGTGATCGGCGTCTCGGGCGGGCTCGACTCGACCCACGCGCTGCTCGTCGTCGCCCGGGCGATGGACCGCATGGGACGCCCGCGCAGCGACATCCTCGCCTACACGATGCCCGGCTTCGCCACGAGCGACCACACGAAGTCGAACGCGATCGCGCTGGCCGAGGCGATCGGCGCGACGATCGAGACGATCGACATCCGTCCGGCCGCGAACGAGCTGCTCCGCGGCATCGGGCATCCGTACGCCTCGGGCGAGCCCGTCTACGACGTCACGTTCGAGAACGTGCAGGCGGGCGTCCGGACCGACTTCCTGTTCCGCCTCGCCAATCGTCTCGGTGGCATCGTCATCGGCACCTCCGACCTCTCCGAGCTCGCGCTGGGCTGGGCGACGTACGGCGTCGGCGACCACATGAGCCACTACGCGGTGAACTCGGGAGTGCCGAAGACGCTCATCCAGCACGTCATCCGGTGGGTGATCGCGCACCGCGGCGATGACGGGAGCGGCTCGGGCACCGACCTGACCGACGATGCGGTCGCCGTGCTGCAGTCGGTGCTCGACACCGAGATCAGCCCCGAGCTCGTGCCCGCCGGCGAGGACGGCAAGGTGCAGTCGACCGAGTCGACGATCGGCCCCTACGCCCTGCACGACTTCGCGCTGCACCACGTGCTGCGCTACGGGTTCCGCCCGTCGAAGATCGCCTTCCTCGCGCAGCACGCGTGGGCGGATGCCGAGACGGGCGAGTGGCCGCCCGGGTTCCCGCTCGACGAGCGCTACGCCTACGAGCTCCCCGAGATCGCGCACTGGCTGCAGGTGTTCATCCGGAGGTTCTTCGGCTTCGCGCAGTTCAAGCGCAGCGCCATCCCCAACGGCCCGAAGGTCGCGGCGGCCGGATCGCTCTCGCCGCGCGGCGACTGGCGCGCGCCCTCCGACGGCAACCCGGCCGCGTGGCTGGCCGAGCTGCGCGCGGCGCTGCCCGACCTCGTCGACTGAGCCGAGCACCGTCGGCGGGGGCGGTTGCGCGGCGTCAGGCGGTCGGCAGCGTGCCGTACGCGAGGGTGATGAGCCAGCCGTCGCGCGAGACGTCGACGAGCGAGTACTTCATGTTGCGATCCGGGATCCAGCCGCGGTGACGCCCGGCGTCGAGCCGCACCTGTTCGGGCGCGACCCGCACGCCGCGGCCGTCGGCCTCGAGTACGGCCTGCACGTGCACCCAGTGGTCGATGAGGTCCAGCGTGTCGGTCGACGAGAACAGACGCGAGTGCTTGCGCATGCGGACGAGATCGGCCGGCTCGGGGTGGGCATCGCGGATGTCGATGCCGATGGGCAGACCCGGATCGCTCACGGCGACGACCGTGGCCGCGCGGAAGCTCGCGGTCGTGATCGCGAGCGGCACCTCGACGCCGTCACGGGATGCCACGAGACGGGTGTGATAGCCGAAGCCGCGCGGCGCCTCGCGCTCGATACGGACGTCGTCGGGATCGCACTTCAGCTCGCCGGCGACGACCTCACGCGCGATCGTGCGGCGGCGGTGGTGCACCGTGATCGCCGGGTCCCAGCCGAGTCGGGCGGTGACGCCCCCCGGAGTGTCGAGAAGTACCGTCTGCATGCCGCCAGCTCCCGCCTGTCGATGGTCTGACCTCAGGTCGAGTCTAGCGAGGCCCGGTCGCGGTGGCGGGGATCCCGTCCGGGCTTAACCGGACGCGACGTCGCCTAGGCTGACGGGATGAGCTTCGACGACGGCGGCGACAAGCGCCCGACCTCGGCACGGATCGCGATCTGGGTGGTGGTCGGCGGCATCGGCGCCTACCTGCTGATCTCGGGGATCCTCGGCATTCTCTCCCGGGGCGGCGCATGAGCGCCCGGCGGCTGCTCGTGGTCGCGCACCGCGACGAGCTCGTCGGCTTCCCCGCCGAGATCCCGGGCTTCGACATCCTGCTGACCGGCCCGGGCAAGCTGCCGGCCGCGCACGAGCTGACGCGCGCCCTCGATCGCGGCGGATACGACGAGGTGCTCGTCGTCGGAACCGCGGGGGCCGTGGCGGGTGCCGTCGGTCCCGGGATCTACGAGATCGCGGCGGCCGTGCAGCACGACGTCTTCGACCTCGCCGGGGTGCGAGGTCGTCACCTGTCGATGCCCGAACGCGTCGAGACGGGTGCCGAGGGCGTGACGATCGCGACCGGCGACGTGTTCGTCGACGACGCCGAGGCCGTCGCGATGATCCGGTCGCTCGGGGCCCAGCTGGTCGACATGGAGACGTACGTGTACATCTGGGTCGCCCAGCGCTTCGGCGTGCCGATCCGCGTGCTCAAGGCGGTCTCCGACGACGCGCAGGACGGTGCCACGACGGGCTGGGACGAGGCCGTCGCCGCGTGCAGCACGGCGCTGTACGCCCGCGTGCGCTCCGACTACGGGGTCTGATCGCCGCGGCGCGCGAACAAACGGCGCAGCAGCAGGAACACGACGAGAGCGACGACGGCGATGAGCCCGAGCTTGACGGCGAAGACCGCGAGGCGGAGCACGACGTCGACGACCACCCACGCGATGAGAATCGCGGCGATCACGCTGACGACGGTCCAGAAAGTCCTCACCGCGCCAGCCTACCGACGGTCGCTGAAGACCTCCTGACGGATGCGGCTGGGCCCCTCGCGGGTCGCCTCGACGACGACCTGGGCGGGCAGCTGCTCCTTCATCGCCTCGACGTGGCTGATGACCCCGACCGTCCGCCCGCCGGCGCGCAGCTCGTCGAGGGTCCGCATCGCGAGCTCGAGGGTCTCGGGATCGAGCGAACCGAACCCCTCGTCGATGAAGAGGGTGTCGAGACGGATGCCGCCGGCACGACCGGTCACGACCTCGGCGAGCCCGAGCGCGAGCGCGAGCGAGGCGAGGAAGGTCTCGCCGCCCGACAGCGACTGGGGCGCCCGCATCCGCCCGGTGTGCGCGTCGAGGACGTCGAGTCCGAGACCGGACGCGGCGCCCCGCGCCTGCAGGGCATCACTGTGATGCAGTGTGTATCGCCCGGACGACATGTCGCGCAGGCGGAGGTTCGCCGCCGTCACGATCTCTTCGAGCTCGGCCGCGAGCACGAACGTCTCGAGATCCATCTTGCGGGTGTTGGGCGCGCGGCCGGAGACGGTGTCGGCGAGACGGGTCACGGCGGCCGTGCTCTCGGCCCGCTCGGCCACGGACGCGAAGGCGTCGTCGAGGCGGCCCAGGAGGTCGCGCAGGCGCTCGTCCGCGTTGACCGCGTCGCGGTGCTCGGCGATCGCCGCGCTGCGGGTCGCGTCGGCGGCGGCGACCGCGGCCGCCGATGCGGCGAGGTCGGGGCGCTCGTCGCCCAGCCCGGCCCCGGCGAGCTCGAGTTCGAGCAGGCGCGCGCGGGTGGCGGCGAGGTCGGCCGCGTGAGCGGACACGCGCTTCTCGATCGCCGCGAGGTCGGCGGCCGGCAGCAGGGCCGCGTGCGCTTCGGGCGCATCGACGAAATCGGAGGCCGCGATGCGGGCGATCCGGTCGGCACCCGCGGACTCGGCGCTGCGCTCGCGCTCCGAGCGCGTCGCGCGGGCGGAGCGGAGATCGCGCGCGACCTCGCGACGCCGTTCGGCGACGGCGATGCGTTCGGCGACCGTCGGGAATCCTCCGCGGGCCTCGGCCACCTCCGACTCGAGCCGGGCGAGGGATGTCGCCACGACCGCCGCCCGCTCGCGCGATGCCGCCACGGCGTCGGTGAGGCGCCGACGCTCCTCCCCCGCCTCCGCGTCGAGGCGCTCGAGCAGGTCGCGGCGCTCGCGCAGCGTCGTGGCATCGGCCGCCGCGCGCTCCGCGGCCTCGAGCTCGGCCGCCGCCGCGTCGAAGAGGCTCGCCAGCTCGTCGCCGTCGCGTCCACCGGCTCGTGCGGCGGCGGCAGCGTGCTCGGATCGGAGCAGAGCGGCACGCTCGCCGATCGCTCGGGCCTCTGCCGCCGCCGCATCGCGGTCGGACTCCGCGCCCGACAGATCGTCGTCGGTCACGGGGTCGTGCGTCGGCGACGCGGGGCGGGGATGATCGGTCGCGCCGCACACGGGGCACTCCGCCCCATCGGACAGGTCGGCGGCGAGCTCGGCGGCCCGACCGGCGAGGCGGCGCCGGAGCAGCTCGGTCACCGTGGCGCCCGCCGCGTCGGCGCGCGCCGAGGCGGCGAGGTACGACGCCTCGGCGGCAGCGAGCGTCTCGGCCGTGCGCGCGGCCTCGGCGGCCGCCTCGCGCTGCACCGACAGCTCGTCGCGGCGTCGGCGGCGCTCCGCCTCGAGCGCGGCCTCGACCGCGACGGTCGCGAGTTCCGCATCCAGACGCTCGCGCTCGGCGGGGACCCCCGCGCGCTGCGCATCGAGCGCGACGAGCTCGGCCCCGAGCGTCGCCGCCTCGGCTTCGCACGCCGCGCGTTCGACCGCGGCTTCGTCGAGCTCGCGCTCGCGCGCTGCGGCATCGGCCCATCGCGCGAGATCGCCGGTGAGTTCGTCGACGATGCGATCGAGGTCGTCGTCGGCGGCGCCTCCGGCAGCGGTCCACCGCTCCAGGGCGACGCTCTCCTCGGCCAGCGCCGACGCGAGCGCGGCGTCGGCACGATCGGCGGCCTCGAGCGTCGCGCGCAGGGCCTCGGCCGCTCGGGCCCGTTCGAGGACGCGCGAGTCACGGGCGATGTCGGCGGCATCGGCCTCGAGCTTCGCCATGCGGCTGCGGGCCTCGGCGAGGTCGTCGATCACGCGAGCCCGCTCGACGAGCGTGGAATGGGCATCGACGAGCTCGGCATGACGCGTGTGAGCCTGAGCGCGGAGCTCGTCGGTCTGCTCGACGCGGTAGTGCGCGCGCTCGCGTGCCCGCGCCGCCGCCTCTCGTCGGGCCGCCAGATCGAGCGCCGCCGGCGCCTCGCCCGCATGGCCGTCGACACCCGGGATGTGCTCCAGTGCCGCCTCGACGAGCTCGAGCAGGGTGCGCGTCTGGTCGCCGGCCGCGTCGAGCTCACGCTGCGCCGCGCGGCGCCGCTGCTCGAGCTCTTCTTTGTACTGTTCGAAGCGGCGCGTGCCGAAGAGCGTTCGCAGCAGTTGTTGCCGCTCGTCGTTGCGAGCGAGCAGGAAGCGCGAGAACTTGTTCTGCGCCAGGAGGATCACCTGCTGGAACTGCTGGGCGTTGAGCCCGAGCACCTCATCGAGGGCGAGCCCGACGTCGCGGGGCTTGGCGGCGCGCCCGACCCACACGCCGTCGACGAGCTCCTCGAGCTCGGCTCGAGCGGGTTCGGTGGTCAGCTTGCCGCCGCGCTTGGCCGGGCGCTCGTAGTCGGGCGCCCGCGTCACGCGCCAGCGCCGGTCATCCGCCGTGAACTCGAGCCGCACTTCGGTGGGGTCACCCGGACGACTGTGATCGCTTCGCAGCCGTCGCTCACCGCCCTCGTACCGCGGGACGGCACCGTACAGCGCGAAGCTCACGCCGTCGAGGATGCTGGACTTGCCCGCGCCCGTCCGCCCCGAGATGAGGAAGACGCCGTCGCGCTCGAAGGCGTCGAAGTCGACCGTCTGCCGCTCGCGGAACGGCCCGAACCCCTCGAGCTCGAGGCGATGGAGCCTCATGCGAGCGCCTCGACGCGCGTGCGCTCGTCGAGGACCTGCGCGAGCAGCTCGCGCTCGCGATCGTCGGCGGTCTGTCCCTCGCGCACGTGCGCGAGGAAAGCGTCGACGAGCTCGATGTCGTTGCGTGCGGCGCGGACGCGCTCGACGTACGTGCGGGTCTCGCGGTCGGCGGTGCGGGCGGGAAGGTGGACGACCTTCGCGCAGAACGGGAACCGCTCCTGCAGCCGCCGCATCGGATCACGTTCGGGGAGCGCGTCGGTGTACTCGACGCACACCCAGGCGTCCTCGTGCTCCGCGTACGAGGGGTCGGCCAGCACGTCGTCGAACGATCCGCGCAGCGTCACCACGCGGCGCGGGATCGGGAGCTCGAGCCAGCGCACGTCGCCCAGCCCCGCGGCATCCAGCTCGATAAGCCACGACCCGCGCGGCTTGTCGCCCTCGCCGAAGCTGTAGTGCAGCGGCGCCCCCGAATACCGGACCCGAGGGGTCAGCTGCTGCCGGCCGTGGATGTGCCCCAGGGCCATGTAGTCGACACCGTCGAACGTGGTGAGCGGAACGACGTCGAGCCCGCCCTGCTGGATGTCGCGCTCGAGCTGCGGCGTCGGCTCGACGCCCGCGGCGAAGCAGTGCGCGATCGCGACGGAGCGGCCGCCGCGCGCGGCGAGATCGTCGCGCACCAGCCCCATCGCACGCTCGAGCACGGACGCCTGCGACCGCACCTCGGGCCACAGATGCCGCAGCAGCGCCGGCTCGAGATAGGGCAACCCGTAGAAGTGCACCGGCCCGTCGGCATCGCTGATCGTGACGGGCGTTCCGATGGCGGCCGGGTCGGTCAGCACGTGGATGCCGTCGCGGAGCAGCCCCGCCTGGAAGCCCAGTCGGGCCGCCGAGTCGTGGTTGCCGCTGGTGACGATGACCTGCGCTCCCGTCGCGGCGAGCGACCGCAACGCGTCGGTCAGGAGGGCGTAGCAGCCCGCGGCCGGCGCGGCGGAGTCGAAGACGTCGCCCGCGACGAGGACGACGTCGACGTCGTTCTCGCGGACCTGCTCGACGAGCGTCTCGAGCACGCCGCGGAGGGCATCGAGGGTGGAGTGACCGTGGAAGGTCCGCCCGATGTGCCAGTCGGAGGTGTGCAGGATCCGCATGCGACCAGGGTAGGAGAGGCATCCGACATCGCCGGCACGCCCCGCGGACCGGCGCGCTCTCAGCCCCGTCTCGCCCGGCGTCGTCGCGACGACAGATCGGTCACCCCGAGCACCAGCGCCGCGGCGAGGAAGAAGCCCACCGAGATCATTCCGAACGCGTAGGCGTCGTGGTACACGTCGATCGCCGCCGTCGCGCCGTCGTCCTCGCGGTAGACCGTCGAGTAGAACAGCGAGAGGGCGACGGCGGTGCCCACGGCGGTCCCGATGCGCTGGACGAGCTGACCGACCGAGCCGGCGAGGCCGCCCTGCCGGACCGGGATGTCGGCGAGCGTGAGCGTCTGGTTCGGCGAGATGACCAGACCGCCGCCGAAGCCGGCGATCGTCAGCACCCCCGCCATCGCGAACTCGACGATGCCCGGCGGCACGAAATACGCCACGAGCGCCAGCGCGACGACGGACGACAGCATGACGACGAGGCCCCACACCACCAGCGGGCGCCCGACGCGGGTCACGATGCGTCCGCCCAGGTAGGAGGCGCCGGCGCTCGCGATGGCGAACCCGATCGACACCATGCCCGCGAACACGGGCGCGAGACCGACGCCGAGCTGGAGGAACAGGGTCGTCAGCAGGAACATCGCGGGCAGCGCCATGAAGTAGACGGCCTGGATGAGCGTGCCGTTGCGATACGACGAGATCGCGAAGAGGTCGAGCGGCACGAGGGGGTGACGGCCGGATGCCGCATAGCGGCGTTCCCACCACACGAACGCCGCAGCGAACACCGCGAACACCACGAGCAGCCACCAGCGGCGCGGATCGTCGTCGGGCGCTCCGGTCGTCAGCAGGAAGGGCGCCATGAGCGCGACGACGACGAGACCGAACAGGAGGAGTCCCACCGGGTCGAGCTGCAGCCTCGCCGGTCTCGCCTCACGGGGTGCGCGGCAGCAGCCACAGGACGCCCGCGAGCACGGCGATCGTGAGGGGCACGTTCATCCAGAAGATGTAGCGCCAGCCGTCCTGGGCACCGCCGAGCGCGATCATGAGCCCGCCGAGGGTCGGACCGAACGCCGTGGAGATGCCGATCGTGGCGCCGAACAGCCCGAACGCCTTCCCGCGTTCGGCGCCCTGGAACATCTCCTGCGCGAGGCCGATCACCTGGGGCATCTGGATGCCGGCCGCCACGCCTTGCACGAGACGCGCGGCGAGCAGCGTCGAGGTGTCGGGGGCGAGCGCGCACACGATGCTCGTCGCGGCGAAGAGCGTCAGGCCGATGATGAAGAGGGCACGGCGCGACCGCTGGTCGCCGATCCGCCCCGCCGGCACGAGCGTCAGCCCGAAGGTCAGCACGTAGCCCGACACGATCAGCTGCAGCTCGGTGGAACCGGCGCCAAACGCCTGCTCGATCGAGGGCAGGGCGACGTTGACCTTGGTCAGGTCGAGGATCGTCAGTGCCGCAACGGCCACGCAGACCCAGAAGGCCCGCCACCGCTGGTGCACCGACAGCGGGATGGTTGCCGTGTCGCTCATCGAGGGTCAGGCTATTGTCCGCCGACGACTTCTTCTCACCCCTTGCGCCCGGGCCGTGATCCGGTTCGTGAATACCGGCGTATCGATCACTCCCCCGCGATCTCGGAGACGTGCCGCGCCACCTCGGCGTCGTCGAGCTCGAGTCCGACCTGCACCAGCCGTTGACGGAGGCCGTGTTCGACGGTCGCGGCGTTCTCGCCGCTGAGGTCGGCGCGCACCTGAGCCAGCAGGCCGGCGAGCCGCTCGTCGTCGTCGGTCGCATGCATGTCCAGAGCCGGGCCGTCCTGCTCGCCGTGCGGTGTGATCGGGGTGTCCTCGTGCGGCTCGGTCACGTCCGCGGCATCCTGGCTCATCGGTCGCCCTCCGTCTGCTCGTCGGACTGCTCGTCGGTGAGCAGGTCGGGGTCGAGCCCCTGCTGGATCTCGGCGCTCTCGACGAAGCCGTCCGGGGCGTCGCCGTCGGGCACGGGGGCGGCGTCGGCGGGGGTGTCGGCCTCGCGCACGGCCTCGTCTTCGGCTTCGCTCGCCGCCAGCGACGTGGCTCCGGCGCCGTCGGGATCGACGACGCCCTCGGGAAGATCGCGGTTCATCACTGCCTCCATCGGTCGGGAGTCCAGTGTCGGGCGGCGCCCCGCCCGCATGCAGGGCCTTGACGGCCGCGGGGGGATGTGGCACCCCTGCCGCGTCGCGCGTCAGTCCCGACGCTGCAGGATGCCGGCCCGCTCCGGATGAGCCTCGAACCAGTCGGCGACGTACCAGCACACGGGGCTGACGACGCGGTCGCCGAGCTCCTCGATCGACTCGATCGCGCGCTCCACCACGACCGCGGCGTACCCGTGCCCGCGGAACGTGGGGATCGTGTAGGCCCGCGTCAGCGCGACGGTGCGCCCGTCGTCGCGGTAGTCGAGCACGCTCACGAGGTCGTCGCCCCGGTGCAGGGTGTACCGCGAGGCATCCTTCTCGTCGGTGAACGTCAGATCGCTCATGGCTCCACGCTACGCTCCGCCGCGGGCAGCGAGGCCAGCCACGCGTCGATCTCGGCGCGATCGCGCAGCCGCACGATCTCCTCGCCCGTCGCGATGCGCTGCAGCATCCGCGCGCGGTTGTCGTGGTGACTCGTCCACGCCCAGCGCACGATGTTCTGCTCGGGGTCGATGCGCAGCAGATTGCCGAGGCGTTCGCGATTGCCGTGCCACAGTTCTTCGCGGCGCAGGCCGCGGCGCAGCGTCCGCACGACGACCTGTCGCATCACGCGGTGGCGCGGCAGGTCGAGCCACACGACGGTGTCCGCCCCGCCCGGTGCGCCGGGGGCGAGCAGATCGCCGAGGCGGGCGTTCCAGTTGCCGTCGGCCACCCAGCCCTCGGGGTGCGCCGAGACGAAGGCCCGCACGAGGTCGCGCGCCTGATCGAGATCGCGGAACGACCAATCGGCGTCCCAGAAGGTCGCGTCGAGATCGAGCCTCGCGAGCCCCGTACGAGCGGCGACGCGTTCGGCGAGGACGCTCTTGCCCGAGCCCGACGTCCCGACGATCCGGATGCGCGAGCCCATGCTGAGCAATCTGTCACATTCGGTCATGAGGAGACGCGCTCCGCTGGTCTATTTGACACACGCGGACACGGATCGTCATAATCGAGCCCATGACTGACTTTGCACGCACTCTGTCCGCCCAGGAGGCGAACGGAACTGCTGACATCATGATGATGTCGCAGCGTGCTGTCATGTGTTGCCGAATGTGCCGCTGACAGGTGAACCCCGCCTGATCCCCCGCCGCTTCTGAACGCGGCCGCGGATCCCCGAGCTCCGGAGCTCCGGCCCACAACGCCGCATCCGAGCGCTCGCTCACCGGCCCCCGCTGGGCCACACGCAACGCACACCCGAACCCGACCGTCGGCTCATCGCCCGGGTTCACGTTCCGAGGACGAACCTCCCATGTCGAACACCGCTCTTCTTGCCCCCGTCGCTCCCGCTCGCCACCTCCGCGCCGTCGAGGACGCCCCGTCCGCCCCGCGCGCCGTGCCCGCCGCCACCGCCTCGACCGCCCCGCGCGGCTTCGCTCTCTACGTCGGCATCGACGAGATCAAGGCGGCCGCCGACGGCGTCTCGCTGTCGACCCTCGTCGAGGCGCTGCGCCGCACGCTCGGCGAGCTCGCGCCGCACGCCGAGACGTACGCGACGGTCGCCCTGGCCCCGACCGGCGCGGGTGGCCGCGACGTCGACGTCGTGCGCCTCGCGCTGCACGAGCCGAGTGCCGTGGCACGGACGAAGCAGGACGAGCCGTCCGAGGACCACGTCCCCGGGGGCGTCACGGTCGACATCTCCCGCAAGCGCGTCTTCATCGACGGCGAGTCCGCCGCGTTCACGTTCAAGGAGTTCGAGCTGCTGCAGTACCTCGTGCTGCGCGAGGGCCGCACGATCGAGCGTTCGGAGCTCGTGGAGTCGCTGTGGAGCAACGCCGGCGACGAAGAAGCTCCGGGCGAACGCACGATCGACGTCCACGTCCGCCGGCTGCGGGCGAAGCTCGGCCGCTACGAGGACATCGTGCGCACCGTGCGGGGCGTCGGCTACCGGTTCGACCGTCACGCCGACGTCGTCATCCGCTACGGCCACGGCACCCCGTCGCCCGACCGCT
>JAQIJE010000010.1:0-52616 GCA_036946435.1 Microbacterium arborescens
GTCGGCGATGTCGGACTCCCAGTACGGGAGCAGACGGTCGATGACGAGCTTCAGCGACTCGGTGCGGGGGATCTCGCCGTCGATGTCGGCGTAGCGGGCATCGCCGACCTGGCTGTACTCGTCGTCGTCGGCCAGCGGCGGCGGCGGAACGTCGAACGACCGGCGCCAGAGCATGAACTGCTCGTTGCCGTACTCCTCGAGCGTCTGGGCCTTGTCCTTGCCCTGCAGCGCACCGTAGTGACGCTCGTTGAGCCGCCACGAACGCTTGACGGGGATCCAGAGACGGTCGGCCGCATCGAGGGCGATCTGCGCGGTCTGGATGGCACGGCTGAGCACGGAGGTGTAGAGGACGTCGGGCAGGAGGTCCGCTTCGGCGAGCAGCTCGCCGCCGCGCTGGGCTTCGGCCTTGCCCTGGTCGGTCAGGCGGACATCGACCCAGCCGGTGAACTGGTTGGACTTGTTCCATTCGCTCTGCCCGTGGCGGAGGAGGATCAGCGTGTACGGCGCACTCATGCCTCCGAGTCTATCGAGACGGAGCCTGCGATCATGGGGGGATGGCCCCGGGACATATCGGGCAGGCCACCCGTGGCACCACGAACACGAACCGCCTGCGCCGCGTCGATCGCTGGATCGCGCGGCATCCCGTGCTGCGTCGATGCGTCGATCCGCTGATCGTCGATCTCGGCTACGGCGCGAGCGGTGTGACCGCTCTCGAGCTCGAGGCCCGGCTGCGGGGCGCGCGTCCGGATGTCGAGGTGCTCGGCCTCGAGATCGACCCCGAGCGCGTCTCGCGGGCGCGGTTGCAGCTCGCCGAGGTCCGCGCGGGCCGGACGTCGTTCTCACCCGACGCGCGCGTCTCGTTCGCCCGCGGCGGTTTCGAGGTGCCCGTCCCCGGCGGCAGAAAGCCGGCGGTCATCCGGGCGTTCAACGTGCTGCGCCAGTACGACGAGAGGGATGTGCCGGATGCCTGGTCGCGCATGGCCTCGCGACTCGCTGCCGACGGCATGCTCGTCGAGGGCACGTGCGACGAGATCGGCCGCGTGAGCACGTGGATCGAGGTGGGCCCGGATGCCGCGGCGCGCTCGCTGACCATCTCACTGCGACTGACCGACCTCGACTCCCCCGCGATCGCGGCGGAGCGCCTGCCCAAGGCCCTCATCCACCGCAACGTCACGGGTGAGCGGGTGCACGACCTGCTGACGATGCTCGACGACGAGTGGCGCCGAGCCGCCCCGGCATCCGCTTTCGGTCCCGTTCAGCGCTGGCGTTCCGCCCTGCACGCGGTGAGTGCCCGCGGTGTCGACCTCGGCGACCGCTCGCGCTGGCGCCTCGGCGAGTTCACCGTGCCCTGGAGCGCCGTCGCCCCGCTCGCGTGAGCGCGCTCGCACGCCGGGTGAGTGGCCGCGCTCGATGGCTCCGCTCACGTATCCGCCGAGCCGACCCGTCGCCGCCGAGAACACCCCCTCTGCGCGTTGCACTATGGGTGGGCTGGCGACCAGCGGGTGGGCTCGAGGCCAGCGGGTCAGGCGTCCTTCCAGTCGGAGGCTTCGCGGCGAGCCGCAGCGCGGCGGGCGACAGCGACGGCGGCTTCGAACCCGACCTCGGGGTGCGAGACGAGATGGTCGGTCGCGAGGGCGTGCAGGCGCACCTCCCACTCAGCGGATGTCGCCGCGATCTCGATCGCGTCGCGCCCGGCTTCGCCGAGCACCACGAAGGCGCGGCTGAGGCTCTGCCGCACATCGTCGGCGCCCGCGCCGAAGTGGTCCGCCAGCTCGGCCGCGAGCGCTCCGCGTTCGGCTTCCGGGGCAAGGCCGGCCGCTGTGCGCCATGCGGTGCGCGCCACGTCCGGGTCAGCATCGTGCAGCAGGTCAGTGGTGATGGCCGGCCATGCCCTCGCGTCGCCCATCTTCGAGAGGGTGTGCAGCGCCTGACTACGCGCGCGGGGCAGCGGCGACGACAGCTCGGGAAGAACCCGGTCGAGGGTCGCGTCCCGGTCCTGCCTCGTCAGCGCCCAGGTGAGCGTCTCGCGCACCGTGAAGTCGGGTTCGTGGGCACACTGCTCGACGAGCACCGGCACGTACTCGGGTCGCGGATAGGTGCCGGCCGCCATCGCGCTGCGGACCCGCTCGGACCCATCCGTCGATTCGAGGGCGCGGCGGAGCAGATCCGCTGCGGTGGGGGTGTTCTCGCTGGTCATGGTGTGACTCCTCCTCCGCTATCGAACACGCTCGGCAGGATGAGGCGGGCCGATCGGACCCATCTCACAACGCCGTCTCAGCCGCCGCGGCTTGGCGGCTGCGGCGGGCGGCCTGCCGCGCCCGACCTCGGCCGCGTTCGGCGAGGAAGTCGGCGAGGTCGTCGACGACGGTCTCGATGAGCGGCGCCCGCGACCCGTCGGCGTCCCATCCGGCGTACAGCTGCGCCTCGAGCCAGCCGTCGGCCCCGAGAATCGGCACCGTCACGGTCCCGGGCGCGGGGTCGTCGGTCAGGACGGCGAGTCCCCGTCCCGCGGCGACGAGGGCCCGGGCGATCGCGGGCTGACGCACCGTGATGGGGTCGTCGTAGTCGAGCCCGGCCCGGCCGACCTCGTGGTCGAGCGCTCGGCGTGCGGCACTGTTGGGAGTCAGCAGCACGAGCGGATGCTGCACCAGCGCCGCCACGGTGACCTCGGCGCAACGCGCGAGCTCGTGCTCGCGGGGAACGTGAGCCCATACACGCGCGGATGACAGCCGCCGAGCACGCCATCCCGGGCGTGGGGTGGTGGTCGAGATCCCGAGGTCGGCGCCCCGCGTCGCGGCCAGGTCGAACACGCGGAACGGGTCGGCGTCGTCGCAATCGAGCACCGGTGCGCCCGCGCCGCGGGCTACGAGGTACGGGGCGATGGCCGACGTGATCGTCGCCGAGGGCGCGATCACATGCAGAATCGCCCGTGTCTGACCACTCTCCTGCTTGGTGCGTCCCACGACGTTCTCGGCGAGCGCCAGCAGGTCGGTTACGCGGTCGTAAAATCTGGCGCCCGCCGCTGTCGGGCGCACCGGTCCGTTCCCACGGACCAGCAGCCGGACGCCGAGCTCGTCCTCGAGCCGCTGGATCTGACGGGTCATGGCCGGCTGCGTGATACTGCGGCGGCGAGCGCCCGCCGAGATCGAGCCCTCCTCGACGACGGCGGCGAAGGACGCGAAGGCGAACAGATCAGCCATGCGTCCAGAACATACCTCAATGCCCGAATATCATTCGACAACATGACGGGGTCTCGACAGCATGGCCGGACGGCGTTGCTGCGTCGAGACGAGAGGACCCGCCCCATGACCGTTCCCGCCCCCGCGCTCCACGATGAGCGCAAAGCCCGCCGGGCTGCCTTCGGCTCGTTTGTGGGCACCTCGATCGAGTGGTACGACTTCTACCTGTTCGGAACGGCGGCGGCCCTCGTGCTGCCGACCGTGTTCTTCCCGGGAGCCGACCCCGCGATCGGGCTGCTGGCCTCGTTCGCGACGTTCTGGGCCGGGTTCCTCGCCCGGCCGCTGGGCGGTCTGTTCTTCGGCCACATCGGCGACCGCCTCGGTCGTAAGAACACCCTCGTCGTCACCCTCGTGATCATGGGCGTCGCCACCTTCCTCATCGGGCTGCTGCCCGGCGCCGACACGTGGGGCGTGGCCGCCCCCATCCTGCTCATCGCGCTGCGGGCCGCGCAGGGCTTCGCCGTCGGCGGCGAGTGGGGCGGCGCCGTTCTGATGGCGTCGGAGAGCGCGCAGAAGGGCCGCGGAGTCCGCTCCGCGATGTGGGTGCAGCAGGGCTCGCCCGTCGGCAGCATCCTCGCCACCGTCGCGTTCCTGCTCGTCGGGCTCCTCGACCAGGAGGCCTTCCTGTCATGGGGCTGGCGCGTGCCCTTCCTCGCTTCGGCCGCGCTGGTCGCCGTCGGGCTCCTCATCCGACTGAAGGTCGAGGAGTCGCCGGAGTTCGAGGCGGCCGTGTCGGACGCCGACGTTCCCCGCATCCCGATCGGCGAACTGCTGCGCCACCACTGGGGCACCCTGCTGGTCGGCGTGCTCGCCTGTGGTCTCGGCATCGGCGGCGCCTACTTCACCTCGACGTTCATGCTGTCGTACACGACGACCCAGCTGGGCGTCGACCGTCAGACGATGCTCATGATCCTGCTCGGCACGGTGTTCGTGCAGTTCGCCTGGCAGCCGATCGCAGCGCGCATCGCGGAGCGCGTCGGAACGGCCCGGTTCATGGTGGTCAGCCTCGTCGTGGCGATCGCCATCGCCTTCCCGGCGTTCCTCATCATCTCGGCAGGCGAGCCGCTGGGCATCTTCCTGGTGCTCGCGGCGGTCATGATCCCGACCTCGGGCTACTACGCCGTGCTGGCCGGATTCCTCGCCCAAGCGTTCCCGGTGCGCATCCGCTACACCGGCATCTCGGCGGCCTACCAGCTCTGCGCCACGCTGATCGGCGGCACCACTCCCCTCCTCGCGCAGCTCGCGCTGAACATCGGCGGGGGCAGCTGGGTGGGCATCGCGGTCTTCTACGTCATCCTCATCAGCATCACCCTGATCGGCGTCGTGGGCGTGACGGTGCGCAGCGGTTTCTCCGCGGCCGCCGAGCGTCGTGAGCGCGCCGAGGTGACCGCGTGAGGCTCGACGCGATCGTCGAGAACGGCCGCATCCGCACCGGCGACGCCGACCGCCCGATGGTCTCGCGCGTCGGGGTGTTCGCGGGACGGATCGTCGGGGTCGACGAGGAGATCGACGGCGCCACGGCCGACCGCGTGCTCGATCTCGGCGGCGCGCCCGCCGTGCCCGGGTTCCACGATGCCCACCTGCACTTCAGCCTCCACGGGCAGAAGCTGCTGCGGCTCGACCTCTCGCACACGGCGCGACCCGACCTCGACGCCGTGTACGCCGCGATCTCGACGGCCGTCGCGGATGCCTCGCCCGGCGCGTGGGTGCTCGGGCGCGGACACGACCAGAACAAGCTCGGCCGCCACCCGCACCTGGCCGATCTCGATCGCATCGCGCCCGACAACCCCGTCTACCTCGAGCACACCTCGGGACACATGGGCGTCGCCAACAGCGCCGCCTTCCGCGCGATGGGCCTCGACCCCGCCGCGCTGCCGCACCACGTCGACGGTGGACACGTCTCTCGCGACGCCGACGGCCATCCCGACGGCCTGCTGCAGGAGCGGGCTCAGGAGCTCGTCACGGGCGGGTTCCTGCCGGTCGCGCTCGACACGCACCGCGAGGGCTCCCGGCTGGCATCGGCCGACCTGCTCGGATACGGCATCACGACCGTGACCGAGCCGGGCATCGGCGCCCCCGGACAGATCGGGCAGAGCCCCGTCGAGCTGCGCGCCTACCAGGAGGGCATCGAGGCCGGCGACATCCGTCTGCGCATCAACGCGATGCCCTACATCCGCGTCATGCACGACCTCGGCGCGATCGGAGGCGGAGAGACCGGGTGGGGTCTCGACCTGGGAGCCCGCACGGGGCTCGGCGACGACCGGCTACGGATCTCGGGCACGAAGGTGCTGAGCGACGGATCGCTCATCGGACGCACCGCGGCGATGTGCTGCGACTTCAGCGACGACCCGGGCAACCGGGGCTTCCTGGTGTGGGAGGAGCCGCAGCTGCGCGAGATGATCCGCGACGCGCACCGCAATGGCTGGCAGATCGCGACCCATGCGATCGGCGACCGGGCGCTCGACGCGCTGATGGATGCCGTCGACGCCGCGCAGCGGGAGTTCCCCCGCCACGACCCGCGCCACCGCATCGAGCACTGCGGTGTCTCGCGTCCCGACCAGATCGACCGTGTCGTCTCGCTCGGCCTCATCCCGAGCCCGCAGGGCCGGTTCGTCTCCGAGACCGGCGACGGCCTGCTCGCGGCCGTCGGCCCCGAGCGCGCCGACATGGTCTACCGGATGCGGACGTGGCTCGACCGCGGCGTCGTGCTGCCCGGGTCGACCGACGCACCCATCGTGCATCCCGACCCGATCGCGAGCATCCACGACATGGTGAACCGCCGCACAGCGGCCGGCGTGCCGCTGGCGCCCGCCGAGGCCGTGTCCCCCGAACAGGCTCTGCGTGCCTATACGTACGGTTCGGCGTACGCCGCGCGCGAAGAACATGTCAAGGGCACCATCCGCCGCGGGATGCTGGCCGATCTGGCCGTGCTCAGCGACGACCTGCTCGCGGTCGATCCGACGCGCATCTCGTCGGTCGAAGTGGGTGCGACGATCGTCGGAGGCGAGCTCGTGCACGACCGGGGGGCGGTCGCGGGGTGAAGCCCGGCAACGCGCTGCTCGCGACATGACCGGCGCCCGCAGCGCGTCACTCAGATGCGGGGCATCGTCGCGCGGGCCTCGGCGGGAGGCATCCCGGCGGCCGTCAGCAGGTCGACCACGAGCGGACGCAGGGCCGAGATCACGTTCTGGTCGCCGAGAGACGACCCGGGCGCGAGCGTCGTGGGGTCGAGGCGCGTCGCGACGGCCCGCAACGACTCCAGCGCAACGGGCTCGAGGGCGATGTCGTCGATCGACTGGCCGAGGAGATCGGCGCCGCGCGCAATCTGCGAGAGCAGATCGGCCGCGAGGGGACGCGGCTGCCGGTCGTCGAGCGCGTAGACGACACGGCGGGCGATGACCCGGAGGTTGCGCGTGGCGAGGTCGAGCGATGCGCGGATGCGGTCCTGCCGCTGCAACTCTTCGCGCTGGCGGCGCAGGAACGGCGAGATCCGCGCGACGGCGAGCCCCGAGTCCAGGGACGCCCGCCAGTCGTCGACGAGCGGCTGGAGGGCGCGCGCCTTCTCGAGCCCGCGGTCGGCGCGCACCCGGTCGCCGCGCCGCAGCGCCTGGATAACCGTCGAGCTCGCGCCCTCGAAGGCCGCGAAGAGCGTGCGGGCGGCGCGCGTCACCTCGCGCAGCGGGCGCCGCGGGAGCAGGGCGGTCGCCAGAAGCGCCGCGACCGCGCCGATCGACCCGTCGATGAGCCGCATGAACGGCATGCTCCCCGGGATCGCGATGACGATGACGGACTGGATCGCCGCCGAGATCGCGAAGCTCGGCTGCGGTGAGAGCAGCCGGGCGATGAGCATCGTCGTGGCGAGGGCGATCGCGAGCTGCCACGTGCCCGATCCGACCACGAGCACGATGAGCTCGGAGACCAGCACGCCCACCAGCATCCCGAGCACCGTCTCGAGCACGCGCCGCGGCCGTGCGTCACGCACGAGACCCAGGCTCGAGATCGTCACGGTCGCCGCGAGCAACGGCGCGGTGTGACCGAGCACGAAGTGCGCGAAGGCGTACGCCACCGAGGCGGTCACGACGATCTGCAGCACGGCCGGCGTCGACTCCCCGACGCGCGTCAGACCGCGTCGGGGACGGATGCGGGAACGCCAGCCGGTCGCGATCGGCGCGGTGACGGCGGGCGGCTCGCCGGAACGATCGGACGACACGTCAGGTGCGACGGCTGAGCCGCGGCAGGCGGGGCGGGGCCGCCGTGCGCCCGGCATCGGGCGGCACGACGACCTCTTGCACCGCGGCGACGCGCATGTCGTCGGCGTCGACCGTGAGCGCCGCGTCGACCGGGGTCGACCGCTTCACCAGCGCGAGGGCGATGGGCCCCTGCTCGAAGTGACGCGCGACCGAGGTCACCCGCCCGACCTCGTCGTCGCCGCGGCGGACGACGGCACCCGGTTCGGGCAGCACCGCGTCGCTGCCGTCGAGCTGCAGCGCCACGAGCCGGCGCGGGGGGTGACCGAGGTTGTGCACCTTCGCGACGGTCTCCTGCCCGCGGTAGCAGCCCTTCGACAGATGGACAGCGGTTCTGAGCCAGTCGACCTCGTGCGGCAGCGTCGATCCGTCGGCCTCGGCCGACGGGCGCGGACGCCACGCGGCCACCCGCAGCGCGTCGGCAGCCGAGCGGCCGACGATCCGGCGCTCGCCCGATACGGTCTCGCGCACGAGGCGGTCGAGCTCGACGTCTTCGACGACCGCCTCGCTCCAGTCCCGGCCGCGCGCCGCGTGCTCCGCGGCGTCGGCGTACCCCCAGCCGCCCACGGAGACGGCGGGCCACGGGTCGTGCCAGGTCGCGAGGGCGACGACATCCGCAGCGGCGACCGCCGTGCCGCCGACGACCGCGACGTCGGCGCGCTGGGCGATCTCCACCCGCAGCCGGAACCGCATGCGCTGCAGCCAGCCGGTCAACGCCTCGACGCGGTCCGCGTCGGTGACGAGCCAGGTCGTCTCGCCGTCGTCGACGACGGATGCCGCATGCTCGACATGACCCTGCGGGTCGAGCACGAGCAGCTCGGTGCTCTCGCCCGGGAGCAGCCGCGCGAGCGCCTGCGACGTCAGCGAGTCGAGCCAGGTCAGACGGTCGGGCCCGGAGACGGTGACGACGGCGCGGTCGCCCAGCGCGGCGATCGCGTCCCCGGACTCGAGCAGCTGCTGCTCTCGCATCGGGTTGCCGACGTGGACGAGTCCCCGCTCATCGCGGACGGCGCCGGCAACGCCCGCGAACACGTCGTGAGCGTCGTGAGCGTCGAGGGTCATTCCGCCCGCGCCAATCGCGCCGAGGCGTGCGAGGCCAGCTCGCCGCCGAGGGCCGCGATGTCCCACGCCCACAGCAGATGACCGTCGACCAGACCGTACATGCGCGTCGCCGCGGTGTACTCCCTCGCCCCGGCCGAACGGACGACCGCGTCGGTGGCGATGTCGATGCGCGGCCCGCGCACCTGTCCGAGGTACAGCTCGCTCACCCCGTCGGAGTGCACGAGAGCGACCTCGATGTCGAACCCGTTCTCCTCGTTGCGCAGGGCTTCGACGTCGTCGGCGGTCCGCGACGCCGCGCCGGGTTCGGGAGCCGGCAACAGACCGGGACCGGCGTCGCCCGGGGCCGAGGGACGGCCGAGGCGCCAGAAGCCGGACTCGGCGACCAGCGAATGCGTCTTCGCACTCGACTCGTCGATGAGCCAGGCGGTCGCGGCGTAGTTCAGGTAGTCGCCGCCGTCATGGCTGAAGCTCACCCGATGGGAGAACTCCCCCGTGACGTGGCCTGCGGCGGTGTCGTAGTCGATGACGCCCGACCCCTCCCAGACACCGATGAGCCACGAGAGCGGGACGAGGTCGGCCGGAAGGTCGGTGGGCAGCTCCAGCACGACGTCAGCGCTGGCCGCGGTACAGGTTCTTCACGACGACGCCCGACACGAACAAGATCGCGAGCGAGGCGAGTCCGAGAAGTCCCACGAAGAAGAGTTCGAGCGCGAAGAGATCCATGTCTCCAGTCTACGCCCGAGGCCCACGATCACATCGCGATGAGCGAGGACAACCCGAAGCCGATCCCGATGAACCCCATCACGAGCAGCGCCCCGAGCACGCTGGCCGCCACGCGCTCGATGAACCCGCGCGAACGGCCGAGGGCGAGCTGCACGCCGAAAGCCGCGATGAGGCATCCGCCCAGCGCCACCGGCATCCAGACGGCGCGGGACTCGGGCGGGGCCAGGATGCCGACCAGGACGGCGGCGACGGCGGCGAGGAGCCAGACCGCGACGACACCGCCGACCGTCCGCGGCGGAGCGAGATCGGGAGCTGTCACCCGTCCATTGTGGCCCAGCCACCGGACCGATGCGACGCCAGCGCACGGCGAGCGCACGGCGAGCACCTAAGATGGGTCCAGTCCCGGCCACTCCCGGAGGAATCCCCGTTGGCACAGCTTCTCGTCCTGAGTTCCACCCACGGCGGTGGCCTCGCGCTCCCCGCGCTCGAGTTGCTGAGCCATCGCGTCCGTCAGATCCCCGCCGAGCCTGCTCAGCTGGTCAACGCCCCCAGTGCCGACGTCATCTTCGTCGACGCGCGGCACGACCTCGTCGGCGCGAAATCGCTGTGCAAGATCCTCGGCACGACGGGCATCGACGGGCCCATCGTCCTCATCGTCACCGAGGGCGGCCTGACCGCCGTGTCGACCGACTGGGGCATCGACGACGTCATCCTCGTCGGAGCCGGACCCGCCGAGATCGACGCGCGCATCCGGCTCGTGATCGGCCGCGTCACCAAGGAACAGGTCTCGAGCCGCATCCAGACCTCCGGCATCACCATCGACGAGTCGTCGTACTCGGCGAAGGTGCACGGGCGTCCGCTCGACCTCACCTACAAGGAGTTCCAGCTCCTGCACTTCTTCGCCACGCACCCCTCGCGCGTGTTCACCCGCGAGCAGCTCCTGAGCGAGGTCTGGGGCTACGACTACTTCGGCGGCACGCGCACGGTCGACGTGCACGTACGTCGCTTGCGCGCGAAGCTCGGCGATCTCGAGCAGCTGATCGGCACGGTCCGGAACGTCGGCTACCGCTTCAACGTGTACGAAGAGGACCAGCTGCCCGCCTCGGAAGAAGCCGCCGCGCGCTGACTCCCGCCCTCGTTCACCGGTCGGACACGCAGGCCTGCCATGATGAGGGAATGATCGACACCGAGCCGCTGGACTCCGGTCTGGGAGACGCTGACGACGACGACTTCGACCCCGCCGTCGAGGACGTCGACGCGGAGCTTCCCGACCACCGCTACACCGACCGCGAGATCAGCTGGCTCGCCTTCAATCAGCGGGTGCTCGAGCTGGCCGAGGACCCGACGCTCCCGGTGCTCGAGCGGGCGAACTTCCTCGCGATCTTCGCCAGCAACCTCGACGAGTTCTTCATGGTGCGCGTCGCGGGGCTGAAGCGCCGCATCGTCACCGGCCTCGCGGTGCCGACCAACGTCGGTCGCGCCCCGCAGGAGGTGCTGAGCGACATCTCGGCCGAGGCGCACGCCCTGCAGGTGAGGCACGCCGGCGTGTGGGGCAACGACGTCCAGCCCGCCCTGGCGGCCGCGGGCATCGAGATCGTCGGGTGGGAAGACCTCGACGACTCCGAGCGGAGCCGGCTGTACGACTACTTCCAGGCGCAGGTGTTCCCGGTGCTCATGCCGCTCGCCGTCGACCCCGCCCACCCGTTCCCGTACATTTCGGGCCTGTCGCTCAACCTCGCGATCCGCATCCGCAACGCCAAGACGGGTCGTCAGGAGTTCGCGCGCCTCAAGGTGCCGCCCATGCTCCCCCGCTTCGTCGAGCTGAACACCGGCACGCCGGTCAAGCGCTACCTCCCGCTCGAGCATCTGATCGCCAACAACCTCGGCGACCTCTTCCCGGGCATGGAGATCCTCGAGCACCACACCTTCCGCCTCACGCGCAACGAAGACGTCGTGATCGAGGAAGACGAGACCGAGAACCTCATCCAGGCGCTCGAAGCCGAACTGCTGCGCCGCCGCTTCGGTCCGCCCATCCGCCTCGAGGTGACCGAGGACATGGACGACGTCACGCTCGACCTGCTGCTGGGCGAGCTCGACATCACCGACCAGGAGGTCTACCGCCTGCCGGGCCTGCTCGACCTGCGGGGACTGTTCGACCTGTCGCGGATCGATCGCCCGGAGCTCCGCTACAAGCCCCACGTGCCCACGACGGCCACCGCGTTCCAACCCGCGGAGCAGAACGGACGTACCGACTTCTTCGGCGCGATCCGGGCCGGCGACGTCCTCGTGCACCACCCCTACGAGTCGTTCACGACGAGCGTCGTCGCCTTCCTCGAGCAGGCTGCCCGCGACCCGCACGTCCTCGCCATCAAGCAGACGCTGTACCGCACGTCGGGCGACAGCCCCATCGTGCAGGCCCTCATCGACGCCGCCGAGCGCGGCAAGCAGGTGCTCGCCCTCGTCGAGGTCAAGGCGCGCTTCGACGAGGCCGCCAACATCGTCTGGGCGCGCAAGCTCGAGAAGGCCGGCGTCCACGTCGTCTACGGACTGGTGGGGCTCAAGACCCACTGCAAGCTCTTGCACGTCATCCGTGAAGAGGACGGTGCGCTGCGCAGCTACAGCCACATCGGCACGGGCAACTACAACCCCAAGACGAGCCGCCTCTACGAGGACTTCGGCCTGTTCACGAGCGACGAGCAGGTCGGGCGCGACCTCACGCGTCTGTTCAACGAACTGAGCGGTTACGCGATCGAGAAGAAGTTCAAGCGTCTGCTGGTCGCGCCGCTGCACCTGCGCAAGGGCCTGCTGCGGCAGATTGACGCCGAGCGCCGCAACGCCCTCGAGGGCAAGCCCGCGCACGTGCGCATCAAGGTCAACTCCATGGTCGACGAGCAGATCATCGACGCGCTGTACCGCGCAAGCCAGGCCGGCGTGCGTGTGGACGTCTGGGTCCGCGGCATCTGCTCGCTGCGCACCGACCTGCCCGGGGTCACCGACAACATCACCGTCCGCTCGATCTTGGGGCGCTACCTCGAGCACTCGCGGATCTTCACGTTCCACAACGACGGCGACGTCCAGGCGTACATCGGCAGCGCCGACATGATGCACCGCAACCTCGACCGTCGTGTCGAGGCCCTCGTGCGTGTCGTGGCGCCGGCTCACGTCAAGGAGCTGACGACCCTGTTCGACCTCGCGATGAGCGACTCGACCAGCTCGTGGCACCTCGGCGAGGGCGGGGTGTGGACGCGTCACGCGTTCGACGACGACGGCAAGCCCCTCACCGACCTGCAGGACCGGACCATGGCGCAGGTGCAGCGGCGTCGCCGCGCCCGGGCGGTGCGATGACCGACACCGCGGTGTACGCGGCCGGTGGCGTGGTCTGGCGCTTGATCGACGGCAAGGTCCGGGTGCTGCTCATCCATCGCACGAAGTACCGCGACCTGACGCTGCCCAAGGGCAAGGTCGATCCGGGTGAGACGTTGGCCGAGACCGCCGTCCGGGAGATTCGCGAAGAGACCGGCGTCGCCGTGCGCCTCGGCCCGCCGGTCGGGGTGTCGCGGTACCACCTGCCCAGCAAGAAGCAGAAGATCGTGCACTACTGGGCGGCCGAGGCGACCGATCTCGCGATCCGGATGTCGACCTTCGTGCCGAACAAGGAGATCGCTGCGCTCGAGTGGATGGGCCTGAAGAAGGCGCGCAAGAGCCTGAGCTATCCCGTCGACGTCGAGATCCTCGACGAGTTCGAGCGCCTGGTCGACGAGCGCGCGATCGACACGTTCCCCCTGATCGCCCTGCGGCACGCGAAAGCCCTCGCCCGCGAGGACTGGGAGGGCGAGGATGCCGCGCGACCTCTGACACCGCGAGGCAAGAAGCAGGCGCAGGCGATCGTCGGACCGCTTCTCGCGTTCGGTGCGCGTCGCATCGTGTCGTCCGACGCCCGACGCTGCATCCGTACCGTCACCCCGCTCTCGGCCGCCATCAGCCGGCGCATCGACCCCTCGCGGTCGCTGTCGCAGGATGCCTGGGAGCACGGCCAGGCCGACGTTCGCGCCGTCGTCGGGCAACGTGTGCGCGCACGCAAGCCCGTCGTCCTCTGCAGTCACGGTCCGGTTCTCCCCGACCTGCTGAACGAGATGGCGCTCGCGACGGGAACGTTGCGGGGCTCGTACCTCGGCAGCGCGTCGGCGCTCGAGGTGGGGGCGTTCTCGGTGGTGCATCTGCCGCGGGCGAACCCCGGGGCGGGCATCGTCTCCATCGAGACGCACCTCCCGAAGATCTGATGACGCGGGGCGTCGCGGTGCGCTGGGCGACGAGCCCGGCCGGCGGACGCCGCGCGGTGGCCGACGACCTGATCACCGAGATGCTCGAACGTGCAGGCGTGCCCCGGCCGCGGATCGACCGGGTGTGCGCGCGGTGCGGCGGCGAGCACGGCCCCGTGCGGGTCAGCGACGACGGCCGTCCGCTCGCCCGGCGTGCCGCGGTGACGTACGCCGGGTCATGGGTGGTCGTCGCGGTCTCCCGGGGCGTCGGCGCGTTCGCGATCGACGCGGAACGTCGCGACCTGCGCGCCGACGAGCTCGGCCGGCTCCGCCGAGCGCTCGGCGACCTCCGGGCGGACGCCGCGACATGGACCCGCGTCGAGGCGGCGCTGAAGGCCGACGGCCGCGGGTTGCGCGTCGAGCCGTCCGAGGTCCGTCTCTCGTGGGACGGCGATCTGTGGTGGGCGCGGGTCCCCGATCGCGCGGAGCCGCTGCGGGTGCGGGAGATCCCCGGACCCGCCGATCTCGTGATCAGCCTGGCGGAAGATCCGGGAGCGGCATCCGCTCGGTCCACGAATCGACGACGGATGCCGCCGCCCGGCCCGCCCGCTCGGTGACCAGTTCACGGAAGTCGTCGGCGGTCACCAGGGCGTGCCGGTAACGCGAGGTCCACTCCCGCAGCACGTCGAAGAAGAGCGCGTCGCCCGTCGAGATGCGAAGCGCGTGAAGGGCCAGAGCCCCGCGCTTGTAGACGCGGTCGTCGAACATGAGATCGGGCCCCGGGTCCCCCACGAGGATGTCCTGGGACAGCTCGCCGAGCCGCGCGTGGTGCTCGGCGGCGCACGCGGCCGCGCTCGGCCCGCCCGACCGCTCCGACCACAGCCACTCCGCGTAGCAGGCGAAGCCCTCGTTGAGCCAGATGTCGCGCCACGAGGCGATGCCGACGCTGTTGCCGAACCACTGGTGGGCGAGCTCGTGCGCGATCAGGCGTTGCTCGTCGGGCACGAGGTGGTTGACGCCGAAGACGGCGAGCCCCTGCGCCTCGAGCGGGATCTCGAGCTCATCGGCGGTGACCACGAGCGAGCACGACTCCTGCGGATACGGTCCGAAGCTCTCCTCGAAGAGCGCGAGCATGTCGGGGACCGTGGCGAAGGCCCGCTCGGCGGCGTCGCGCTGCGCGACAGGCACGGCGAGGCGCACCGGCACCGGGGCCGGCAACGGCTGCTCGGCGTAGCGGCCGATATGCACGGCGGCCAGATACGTCGCGACCGGCACCGTCGAGGCGGATCGCCACGTACGCAGCGCCCCGGCCCGCACGACCGGCTGCGGCACTCCCGTCGCCACGACGGTGTAGTCGGCGTCGGTCGTCACCGACAGGCGCATCGGGGCGCGCGCGTCGGGACGGTCGTTGCAGGGGAACCAGGTGGGCGCCCCCGTGGGCTGCCCGGCCACGAGCGCTCCGTCGGTGAGCTCCTCCCAGCCGATGCTCCCCCATCGCGATCGCCGCGGGGCGGGCGATCCGGCGTACGCGACACGCAGCGTGAACGCATCCCCCGCGAGGACCTCCGACGGCAGGCCGACCCGCAGTTTGCGAGGACCCTGCCGGAGGTTGCGCGCACGCACGCCGTCGACCTCGACACGCTCGGCGCGCAGCCCGACGAGGTCGAGCTGCACCGCCGACAGGTCTTCGCGGGCGACGGCCGAGACGACCACGACTCCCGAGAGGCGGTTGGTGCGCACGCGGTAGGTGATGTCGAGGTCGTACGACTCGACGTCGTACGACGCGTCCCCGGACTGCGGTGCGTAGGCGTCCGTTCCCGTGACGGACGTCACGACGTCGACTGGTACGAACGCACCGTGACGGCGCGCCAGGGGCCGATGGGGTTGCCGCTCCAGCGCGAGCCGATCGGGACCGTCTCGCCCCGCATCACGAGGGAGGCGGGCCCGACGGTGGCGTGGGCGCCGATCGTCGCGGCGGGCAGGATCACGCTGTGCGGACCGAGGGTCGCACCGGGTTCGAGACGGACGGCATCCATGCTCATGATTCGATCATGGAAGAGGTGGGTCTGGACGACGCACCCGCGGTTGACCGTCGATCCGTCGCCGAGCTCGACCAGATCGGGCTCGGGCAGCCAGTAGCTGTCGCACCAGACGCCCCGGCCGATCCGAGCGCCGAGGGCCCGCAGCCAGACCGCCAGCGCGGGCGTCCCGGCGGCGGCCCGCGCGAACCAGGGAGCCGCCACCATCTCGGTGAACGTGTCGGAGACCTCGGTGCGCCAGACGAAAGACGACCACAGCGGTTGCTCGCCCGCACGGATCGGGCCGACGATGATCCACTTCGCCGCGACCGTGACCGCCGCCGCGAGCGCGCCGGCGGCGAGCATCACGACGCCCGACAGCAGCAGCGCCACGACGGGCCCCGCCCACAGCGTGAGTCCGGCGAGGGCGAAGAGCACGAGCAGACCGACCGCGCACGTGACGAACACCGGCACGACGCGGCCGAGTTCCCACAGCGCACGGGCCACGCTCAGCCGGGCCGGCGGGCGGTAGGTGCGGCTCTCGTCCGCATCGGACGCGAGCCGGCGGAGGCGCACGGCGGGCGAACCGAGCCAGGACGTGCCGGCCTTCGCCTTCGTCGGAGCCGAGGACAGCACGGCGACCAGTCCGTCGCGCGGCACGCGGTGCCCGGGCGCGGCCATTCCCGAGTTGCCGAGGAAGGCGCGGCGCCCGATGCGCACCGGGCCGATGCGGAGCCATCCCCCGTGCAGCTCGTAGGAGGCGACGAGGGTGTCGTCGGCGAGGAACGCGCCGTCTTCGATGCGGGTCATCGACGGCAGCAGCAGCACGGTGGATGCCTCGACATCGCGCCCGACGCGTGCGCCGAGCAGCCGCAACCACACCGGCGTCGCGAGACTCGAGTAGATCGGGAACAGCACGGTCCGTGCCGAGTCGAGCAGGCGTTCGATCGCCCACGCCTGCCAACCGATGCGGCTGCGCACGGGATGGATGCCCTCGGCGAGCCCGATGCTCAACAGCCGGACGAGAGCGACGACGGATGCCGCGAACACCAGCCCCGTCGCGAGAGTCGCCGGCACCAGCCAGATGAGAGCCCCGCCGAGCGCGTCGCCGAGAGTCGTCGCGCCGCGGACGCCGGAGGCGAGCACGAGACCACCGACGGCGAACGCGGCGAGCGGAAGGAGGGCGAGCACGACGGCGCCGGCGGCGTACGCCCACAGCCATCGACGCGGCGCGGGTGCGCGGTGCGCGGGCCAGTCCTCGGCTGTGCCGCCGACCCGGACCGCCGGCGAGCCCGCCCAGGTCTGATCGGCCCGCACCCGACCGAACACCGCGGACCCCGGGGCGATCTCGGCGCGGCGACCGATCTTCGTGCCGGGGGCGAGCGTGCTGCGCGCCCCGATGCTCGCCTCGGCACCGATGCGGATGCCGCCGATGCGCACGACGTCGCCGTCGATCCAGTACCCGCTCAGGTCGACCTCGGGCTCGACTGCCGCGCCTTCGCCGATCTGGAGCATGCCCGTGACGGGCGGGAGCGTGTGCAGGTCGACGCCGCGTCCGATGCGGGCCCCGAGGGCGCGGGCGTAGTACACGACCCACGGCGCCCCTGCCAGGCCCACCGCGTCGATCTGATCCGCCACCTGCTCGGCGAGCCAGAGCCGCATGTGCACGGCGCCGCCACGCGGGTAGTCGCCCGCGCGCACGCCGGCGAGGAGCAATCGCGCGGCGACGACGGCGATGCTCATCCGCCCGAACGGGGTCGCGAACACGAGGAGCCCGACCACCAGCACCGGCCAGGGCACCTCGGGGAGCACGTCGAAGCCGGGCGTCGTGCGCAGGATCGCGGACGCCGTGAGGAGATACAGCAGCCACCGCACGCCCGAGAGGATGAGCAGCGGAGCGCCCAGGAGCGTCTGCAGCCATTGCGTGCGCCGCGGGGTCGGTTCGGGCCGGTGGTAGGAGCCGTCGCCTTCGGCCTCGGGCAGAGGACCGAGCGCTTTGGCCATGACGCTCAGCCGCGGCAGGTCGTAGATGTCGGCGACGGAGAAGTCGGGGACGCGCGTGCGGATGAGCGACACCAGCTGAGCGGCGGCGAGCGAACCGCCGCCGAGGTCGAAGAAGTCCGCGCGCGGCCCGGGCACCGCGACCCCCAGCACCGACTGCCACTGCTGGGCGAGCCAGGCCTCGGTGGGAGAGAGGTCGGCTCCGGGGGCGTCGTCGACGGGCAGCGGCCAGGGAAGCGCCGCCTTGTCGACCTTGCCGCTCGTCCGCACCGGTAGCTCGTCGACGACGGCGAGCACCGGCACCATGGGAGCCGGCAGCCGCTCGGCGAGGGCGGCACGAGCAGCGATGCGGTCGAAATCGGATGCCGCGGCAAGGTAACCGACGAGGATCGCAACGCCGGCGGCGGTGGTACGGACGGCCGCCGCCGCGCCCGAGACGCCGGGCAGGTCCTGCAGGGCGGCCTCGACCTCGCCGAGCTCGATGCGTCGCCCGCCGACCTTGACCTGGTCGTCGGCCCGGCCCTGGAAGAGCAAACCCGCGGGGTCGAACCGGACGAGGTCGCCCGATCGGTACGCGCGGTCCCACCCGAGGGACGGCATCGGGGCGTACTTCTCCGCGTCCTTCGCCGGGTCGAGGTACCGCGCGAGTCCGACGCCGCCGATGATGAGCTCGCCCGTCTCGCCGTCGCCGACCGGCGCCCCGGCCGCATCGACCACGGCGAGAGCCCATCCGTCGAGGGGCAGCCCGATGCGCACGGGCCCCTCGCCCGTCAATCGCGCCGCGCAGGCGACGACCGTCGCCTCGGTCGGGCCGTAGGTGTTCCACACCTCGCGGTCCTCCGAGGCGAGGCGGGCGGCCAGCTCGGGCGGGCACGCCTCGCCGCCGAAGATCAGCAGACGGACGTTCTCGATGAGGGCAGCGGGCCACATCGCGGCGAGCGTCGGCACGGTGGACACGACCGTGATGCCCTGGCGCAGCAGCCACGGCGCGAGGTCTTCGCCGGAACGCACGAGCGAACGCGGCGCGGGGACCAGGCACGCCCCGTGACGCCAGGCGAGCCACATCTCCTCGCACGACGCATCGAACGCGACCGACAGTCCCGCGAGCACGCGGTCCCCCGGGCCGAGCGGCGCAACGGGTACGAAGAGCCGCGCCTCGGCGTCGACGAACGCGGCCGCCGACCGGTGCGAGACCGCGACGCCCTTCGGCACTCCCGTCGAACCCGAGGTGAAGATAACCCATGCGTCGTCCTCGGGCGACGGCTGCGGCACGGTCACCACGGCGTGGGTCGACGGGTGCGGCGCCTCACCGGCGAAGAGCGGCCCCGCCGGTCCATCGTCCGCGCCCTCGGACGCCACGAATTCGCCCGACCCGCCGATGATCCCCCGCACTCCCGCCTCGCCGAAGACCAGGCGGGCCCGCTCATCGGGGTCATCCACGTCGACGGGCACGTAGGCAGCGCCCGCGGCCAGCACGCCGAGGATCGAGAGGTACAGCTCCTTCGACCCCGACGGCATCCGCACCCCGACCCGGTCGCCCCGTCGCACACCGCTCTCGTGAAGCCGGGCGGCGATGCGACCGACCCGCGCCATGAGCTCGCGGTAGCTGAGCGAGCCCGAGCCGTCGTCGAGCGCCGACGCCTCGGGGTGGCGCTCGGTGGTGGCGCGCAGCACGTCGAGCAGCGTCCGGGGCTCGGCCGCCTCATCGCGCCGGTCGAGCACCCGCTGCACGTCAGCGGCCACCGTCAGGACAGCCCGGCGACGAGCTGGGCCTTGGTCATCCGCGAGTATCCGGTCAGCCCGGCGGCGCGGGCCCGGGCACGCAGCTGAACGACCGTCAGGGCGGCGAGGTCGTCCGCGGCGTCGACGGCCGTCGCCGGCTGGGGCAGGGGCGTCTCGGGCGCGGACTCGGACGCCCCGGGCTCTCCGAGCGCGGCGGCGAGCTCGTCGTCGGCCTCGCGAGCGGCCAGCTCGGCGCGCGCGGCTGCGCGTTCCGCCTTCGCCGCGGCACGTCGCCGCGCCTTCGACTCCGCCTTCTTGGCGGCGGCCTCGTCCTCGGCGCGACGGGCCGCGATCTCGGCCTGCTCCGCCTCGGCGCGCAGCCGCGCCCTCTCCGCCGCACGGCGCATCGCCTTGGCGACCGCCTTCTCGAGCCGCTCCGCCGCCGCACGTGCCCGCTTGGCGACCTTCTTGGGAGCCTTGCGGACGTCCTTCTTCGAGACGGATGCCGCAGCGCGCGCGTCGTCGATCGGTTCCTCGAGCGGCCGAGCGATCTTCTTCGGCAGCTTCTTGGCGGTCTTCTTCGCGCTACGAGCCGCCGCAGCGGCCTCGTCGACGGCTTCTCGCGCGGCACGCTCGAGTTTCGGGGTCTTCGGCATGGAGCACACCGTAGTGGTCTCAGGTGAACGGTTCGAGGCCCGCCTGCGCCCGGGAAACCGCGGAAACCCGCATCCGTTCATCTTCCGTTCACCCGCGCAACGCACTCTCGTAAGGGCGGCTGTCTACCGTCACAGCGAACCTGCACCGGGTTCTCCTCATCGACATGCGAAGGATTCACACAGTGAAGCTCTCCCGATTCGCCCAGCTGGGCGCCGTGGCCGCCGTGGCCTCTCTTGCCCTCGCCGGCTGTGCCGCGAACGAAGCCCCCGCCCCCGGCGCCGGCGACTCCAGCGCCCCCGCCGGCACCAGCCTCTCGGGCAACCTGGTCGGCGGCGGCGCCTCGTCGCAGGAAGTCGCCGTGGGCGCGTGGACGCAGGGTCTGCAGACCGCCAACCCCGACCTCACCGTCGACTACGACCCGGCCGGCTCCGGCACGGGCCGCGAGTCCTTCCAGGCCGGCGCCGTGCAGTTCGCCGGCTCGGACCGCGCGTTCAAGACGGAAGAGATCGAGGCAGGTCCCTTCTCCGCATGCGTCGACGGAAGCGACCTCGTCGAGCTCCCCACCTACATCTCCCCGATCGCGGTCGTCTTCAACCTCGACGGCGTCGACTCCCTCAACCTCGACGCGACCACGCTGGCGAAGATCTTCGCCGGCCAGATCACGACGTGGAACGACCCCGCCATCGCCGCCCTGAACTCGGGTGTCACGCTGCCCTCGACCGCGATCACCCCTGTGCACCGCTCGGACAAGTCGGGCACCACCGGCAACTTCACCGACTACCTCGCCAAGACGGCCGCCGACGTGTGGACCGCGGGCTCGGTCGAGGAATGGCCGGCGCTCGGTGGCGAGGCCGCTCAGGGCACCTCGGGCGTCATCTCGGCCGTCCAGGGCGGCCAGGGCACCATCGGCTACGCCGACGCCTCGCGGGCCGGTGACCTCGGCACCGTCGCGATCCAGGTCGGCAGCGACTTCGTCTCGTACTCGCCGGAGGCTGCCGCCGCGATCGTCGACGCCTCCCCCGAGGAGGAGGGCCGCGCCGCGACCGACATCGCGATCAAGCTCGACCGCACCAGCACCGAGGCCGGCGTCTACCCCATCGTCCTCGTGAGCTACCTCATCGGCTGCGCCGAGTACAAGGACGCCGCGACGGCCGAGCTCGTCAAGGGCTTCTTCACCTACGCCGCCAGCGCCGAGGGCCAGGAGGCCGCCGCCTCCGCCGCCGGTTCCGCTCCGATCTCGGACACCCTGCGCACGCAGGTGACCGAGGCCATCGAGGCCATCAAGTAAAACGCCCGGGTGCCCGGTCCGACCTCGCGTCGGACCGGGCACCTCGTGCGGTAACCGCCCGACGCACAGAATCGAAGCCATGACCACCACACCCGAGGTCACCCGCACCGGTGCTCCGACGGCGAAGACGCGCGCCGGGGACCGATGGTTCTCGGGCACGGCACTCTTCGCCGGCTCGATGATCCTCGTGACCCTCGCCGCGGTCGCGATCTTCCTCGTCATCCAGTCGCTTCCCGCGTTCACCGCAACCAACCAAGACGCCTCGATCCTCCCCGACAACTTCTGGTCGTACGTCGGGCCGCTGGTCTTCGGCACGGTCTGGGCCGCCGCACTCGCCCTCCTGATGGCCGTTCCGCTGTCGCTCGGTGTCGCCCTCTTCATCTCGCACTACGCGCCGCGCCGCCTCGCTCAGGCTCTCGGCTACGTCGTCGACCTCCTCGCCGCCGTCCCCTCGGTCGTCTTCGGCCTGTGGGGTATCGGCGTCCTCGCCCCGGCGGTCCAGCCCGTCTACTCGTGGTTCGTCGACAACATGGGATGGTTCCCCCTCTTCTCGGGTCCCGTCTCGAGCACCGGACGCACGATCTTCACCGCGTCGATCGTCCTCGCCGTCATGGTCACCCCGATCATCACGGCGATCTGCCGCGAGGTCTTCCTGCAGACCCCCACGCTCCACGAAGAGGCGGCCCTGGCCCTTGGCTCCACCCGGTGGGAGATGATCCGCATGGCCGTCTTCCCCTTCGCCCGGAGCGGCATCGTCTCGGCCGCCATGCTCGGCCTGGGCCGGGCACTCGGCGAGACGATGGCGGTGGCCATGGTCCTCTCGGTCTCGGGCGGGGTCACCTTCGCCCTCTTCACCTCGGGAAACCCCTCCACGATCGCGGCGAACATCGCCCTGACCTTCCCCGAGGCCTACGGCACGAACGTCAACGTCCTCATCGCCACGGGCCTCATCCTCTTCGTCGTCACCTTCGCGGTGAACGCGGTCGCACGCTACATCGTGAGCCGCCGCAAGGAATTCTCGGGGGCCAACTGACATGACCACCACGATCACTCCTCCCAGCACGGCGACGCGTCCCGCCTCGCCCGGTCTGACCAACGGCCGCCTCCCGAAGTGGGGCACGTGGGCGATCCTCGCCGCGTCGGTCGTGCTGGTCGGCATCCTCTTCGCCGTCGTCGCGGCCGCCTCGGGCGACGCACTGAACGTCCCGGGCTGGCTCGTCCTCTCGGCCCTCGTCTACCTCGTGCTCGTCACCGTGGTCTCCTCCATCATCGAGGGACGCCGCAAGGCGGTCGACCGCCTGGTGACCGGCGTCGTGACCGTAGCGTTCCTCATCGCGATGATCCCGCTGGTGTCGGTGGCCTTCACGGTGGTCACCCTCGGCGCCCCCAGCTGGAGTGGCGAGTTCTTCAGCTCGTCGATGCGCAACGTCGTGGGCGAGGGCGGCGGCGCGCTGCACGCCATCGTCGGCACGGTCATGATCACGCTCGCCGCCGCGGTCATCTCGATCCCGATCGGTATCTTCACGGCGATCTACCTGATCGAGTACGGGCAGGGCAATCGTCTCGCCCAGGGCATCACGTTCCTCGTCGACGTCATGACCGGCATCCCGTCGATCGTCGCCGGTCTGTTCGCCTACGCCCTGTTCGCGCTCTTCCTCGGTCCGGGCGTGCGCCTGGGCATCATGGGGTCGATCGCCCTCGCGGTGCTCATGATCCCCGTCGTCGTGCGCTCCACCGAAGAGATGCTGCGGCTCGTGCCCAACGAGCTGCGCGAAGCCTCCTACGCGCTCGGCGTGCCCAAGTGGCTGACGATCGCCAAGGTCGTGCTCCCGACCGCCATCGCCGGTATCACGACGGGCGTCATGCTCTCGATCTCGCGCGTCATCGGCGAGACCGCGCCCCTGCTGATCACGGCCGGGTTCACCGCATCCATGAACTACGACCTCTTCAACGGTCGGATGCAGACCCTCCCGGTCTTCACCTACACCCAGTACATGAACCAGGGCATCCCCGCTGAGGCCTTCATCGGCCGCGCGTGGGCGTCAGCCCTCACCCTCATCGTCATCGTCATGCTGCTGAACCTGGTGGCCCGAGCCATCGCCAAGTTCTTCGCACCCAAGACCGGCCGCTGACCCGAAAGAAAGAACCTCCGTGTCCAAGAGCATCGAAGTCAACGACCTCAACGTCTATTACGGCGACTTCCTCGCCGTCGAGGGTGTCGCCCTCGACATCGAGCCGCGCAGCGTGACCGCCTTCATCGGCCCGTCGGGTTGCGGCAAGTCCACGTTCCTGCGCACCCTCAACCGCATGCACGAGGTCATCCCCGGAGCCCGCGTCGAGGGCAGCGTGCTGCTCGACGGCGAAGACCTGTACGGTCCCGGCGTCGACCCCGTGCTGGTCCGTCGCCAGATCGGCATGGTCTTCCAGCGCCCCAACCCCTTCCCCACGATGTCGATCCGCGAGAACGTGCTGGCCGGCGTGAAGCTGAACAACAAGCGCATCTCGAAGTCCGACGCCGACGCCCTCGTCGAGAAGTCGCTGCGCGGCGCGAACCTCTGGAACGAGGTCAAGGACCGCCTCGAGAAGCCCGGCTCGGGTCTCTCCGGTGGACAGCAGCAGCGCCTCTGCATCGCCCGCGCGATCGCCGTCTCACCCGACGTCCTGCTCATGGACGAGCCCTGCTCCGCCCTCGACCCGATCTCGACGTTCGCGATCGAGGAGCTCATCCAGGAGCTCAAGAGCGAGTACACCGTCGTCATCGTCACGCACAACATGCAGCAGGCATCGCGCGTCTCGGACAAGACCGCGTTCTTCAACATCGCCGGCACCGGCAAGCCCGGAAAGCTCATCGAGTACGACGACACGACGACGATCTTCACGACGCCGTCGGTCCAGGCGACCGAGGACTACGTCTCCGGCCGCTTCGGGTGAGCGCGGGCCCGCTCGGGCCGACAGCCGAAACGGACGATGCGCCGGCGGGAGGGTTCCTCCCCCGGCGCATCGCCGTCGGTGCCGTCGGTCCCGGTGCCGTCAGTCCCGGGGCGAGAGCAGGTAGTCGTTCAGGGAGGCCGTGAACGCGGCGTCGACGGCCAGGTCGGCGCCGTCGAGTGTGACGATCGGGGCGGCCAAGCGCACGCTCGACACGAGCCACGCGGCATCCGCCTGCCGGAGCGCGTCGAGCGGGATCGTCTCGTAGGCCGTCTCGAAGCCGCGTTCGTTGAGGTGGTCGAACAGGCTCAGCTGGGTCGTGCCGTGCAGGATGCCGCCATTGGGGGCGGGCGTGACGAAGACATCTCCCCGGCGCAGGATCAGCGAGGCGGTGGGCGCTTCGAGGACGAACCCGTCGGAGCTGAGGAACACGGCGTCGTCCGCTCCGCGCCGGTGCGCCTCGCGGAGCGCCGCCATGTTCACGGCGTACGAGAGCGTCTTCGCTCCGAGCAGCAGCCACGGAGCACGCGCCGGAGCATCGATCGCGTACCCGCGGTCGAGGGTGACGACACGGATGCCGCGGATGCGCTGCGCTGAGAAGTCCGCGGCCCCCGCGGCGGTCGCCCACGCGGTGGGAGTGGGACCGTGCTCGATGCCGCGGCTGAGGATGAGCTTGACCACTCCCTCGCCCGCCCCGCACTCCCCCGCCGCGATCGCGACGGCCTCTCGCCACTGCGCGAGGTTCGGCCGGGGCAGGTCGCAGAGCTCCGCGGAGTGCGCGAGGCGCTCGAGATGGGCCTCGACCTCCTGGGCGTGCCCGTCGACGACGCCGATCGACTCGAAGATGCCGTCGCCGCGCTGGGTGCTCAGCTCCCCCACCGTCAGGGCGGGAGCCGCCGGGTCGACCGCGGTGAACGTCGCGGCGATGTCGGCGGCATTCTCGTTCGCGTCGAGAGGGTCGATCATCAGGGCGAATCGCAGAGCCATGCGCCGAGCCTACGACGCGCCCGGCAGTGCGGGCGCGCGGGAACGCGCGGGATTCGTCGCGGAGGGTGCGCTCGGGAATGCCCCCGGGCTCGGCTCCGTTAGACTATGAGTGCCGGGCCGCAGTAACCCCGGGCTCCATCTTCAGCCGCTGCGAGCGGCCACGCGCCGAGAGGCGTTCTGCGGCCCGGCACTTCTCTTTTTCAGCGCGATCCTCGCTCGTTGGCGGTGGTCGGCTCGGTCCCGTGTGTTCGTGCCGTCGGGCGGGCCTCCCGGGGCGAGGGCTTCTCGCCGTTCTGGGCTGGGATCACCCGGGCCACGCGCCCGCACCCGGCGAGTTGGCACTTCGCGCCCACAACCTGGCCTTGATGGGGCATGAATCGCCAACCGAGGACCCGTCGCCGCGCAACCCCGCGCCCGGCGAGGCGCCCCACCACCCCGCTCGGTTGACACTTCGCGCCCACAACGGGGCCGCGATCGGGCGCGAACCGCCAACCGAAGCGCCCACCGCACGAGGCTTGTCAGTTCGCGCCTGAAAGACCGCTGCGATGGGGCGTGAACTGCCAGGTGAAAGCCCCGCGCCGCGCGGGCCTGTTCGTCACGGCATCCTGTGCCCGCTCACCTGGCACCTCGCGCCCACAACCCCGTCATGACGGGGCGCGAAGCGCCAAGCGAAGCGCCAAGCAAAGCCCGCACCACGCGAAGTCCCCAACCTCCCCCGAGGAAGCGAGCACAGACCGGGTCAGGTGAGTGATTCGCGTCGCCAGAGTCCGGCGCACGAGCCGAGGTCGTCGGCGTAGGTGCTCAGTCGCAGCGCGCGGGCGGTCAGGGCCGACGCGCGCTCCGGTTCGCTTGCGTCGTGGTCGTCGGCGAGCGACGTCGATCCGGCGGCCTGTACCCGGCAGAAGGATGCCGCGCGCTCTAGCGCAACAGCGAAGTCGCCGCGGAACACACCGCGCATGATGGTGTCGATGAGGGCGACCAGCTCCTCGGGGCCGGCGGGAGCCGGCGCACCGGCGATGACCTCGTCGGCCGATCGCAATGCGCCACGTCCTCGCTCGTACAGCAGGGCCGCCGTCGGGGCGTCGCGGTGGATCATCAGCTGCAGCAGGTACAGCCGCCAGAGCGCGCCGGGCAGCGACTTCGCCGGCGACCGCGACCAGAGCTCGGCCACGGTGTCGATGCCGTGCTCGGCGGTGAACCCGACGAGCCGGTCCACGACGGCGTCGCTCGGATCTTCTCGCACCCGCGACAGCAGGGCCGCCGCCGTGGCGTGGGCGACCCGCGAGACCTCGGCCGGGTCCTCACCGGCGAAGTGACGGTCGAACTCGTCCGCGGGCCGTCGAACGGGCTTGTGGTAGTCCCGGGAGCCATCGGTCATCATTCCAGGCTAAGCCAGCCGCGACGCCCGCGGCTCCCCCACCCACAGACGACGAGACGGCCGACCCTCGGGAGGATCGGCCGTCTCGCTGCCGGATAACGGGGTGGGCAGTCAGGCGCTCGTCGGGATCGCGACGATCGGATCGCTGGTCGGTAGACCGGTCGGCGAACCGCCGCTCTGCTCGACGGTCAGGGCGATGATGTCGTCGGGCTGCATCGCGCCTTCGAGCAGCATCTCGGCCGAACCGTCGCTCGACTCGAACGCTCCCGCGGGAACCGGCGCCGCGCCACGGACGAACCAAGCCTCGTACGACTGATCGGCGTCGATCTCCGGGAGCCCGTCGACGACGAGTACCGCGCCCTCGACGTTCGGCGACCAGTGAACGGTCGCCTCGCCGCCGTCAGCGAGGGTCGAGGTGTTCGAGCGGGCGTCACCCGAGCGCTCGATCTGCGCCAAGACGCTGTCGGCCGTGGGCGCGCGCATCTGTTCGGTCAGGCTGCCGACTCCCCAGCCGATCCCCACCAGCAGGGCGATGGATGCCGTGAGGGCGAAGAGGCTCCGCGTCCAGTTGCGGCGCTGCACCGTCTGGATCTGCTCGGTCGCCGGAGACCCTGTCGTGTAGCCGGGGGCTGAGATGCGCGGGTCGTCGTCATCAAGCTCATCGGCCGCAACGGGCGGCTGAGCGGGCGCGGCGTGGGCAGCGGGCGCGGCATCCGCGTCGGCAGCGGCATCCGCCATGACGACATCGTTGCCTGCATCTGCACGGACATCCGAGTCGGATGCCGCGCCGGGCGCTCCGATCTTCGCCAGGAGATCCGCACGAACAGCCGCCGGTGGGGCGACCTCGTCGACGCCGTCGGCGAGCATGGCCGCCGTCTCGGCGTCATCGTCGGCGTACGACGTCCATTCGGGGTGCGCGTCGAGGGTGTCGCGGTAGACCGACTCGTCCTCGGACGAGATCGATCGCAGGGCATGTCCCGCGGAGAGCTCGGCGAATGCCTGCTCGTTCACGATGCCACCCCCATTTCGATGCGCAGCCGAGACAATCCATCTCGCATGCGTGTCTTGACCGTTCCGAGCGGCGCCCCCACCAGTGCCGCGATCTCGCTCTGACTGTAACCCCCGTAGTAGGCGAGGGTGATGGCCTCTCGCTGCGCCTCGGGTAGAGAGCGGAGAGCCCGGGCCACGCGCCGTCCTTCGACGCGCAGCTCAACTTGCTCGGCGACACCTTCGGGCGGTGACGCCATCTCACGGTAACCCGCGCGCACGTCGCGATCGCTGCTCGCTTGCGACGACCGGACCCGGTCGACCGCTCTGCGGTGGGCGATCGTGAGAACCCACGACCTTCCTTGCCCCTTCTTCGGAGCAAAGGAGGAAGCGGATTGCCAGATCTCGAGAAAAACCTCCTGCAGCACTTCTTCGCTCTGCGCGCGGTCGACGAGCACCCGCAGGATGAGGCCGAACACGCGCGGCGACAAGCTGTCGTAGAGCTCGGCAAAAGCCGCGTGATCGCCTGCTGCGCAGAGCTGGATCAGCTCTGCGACGCGATCCGCCGGCGGCCCGTCCTCGGGCACGTCCATTCCGTCGATAACCATCGTTACCCAGCATGCCCCATCGGCACGCGCGTCATCGGATTGCGGCGGACCTGTTACGGGTTCTCTATCTTCGCGCGCGACGCCCGCGTAGGCGCGTGCGCGCGAGCGGTCGCTCCGGACGGCCATCTCAGAAGTTTTCGAACTTTTTCCCATCCGATCGACGGGGGCCTCCGAAGAACCCTCGACGCCGGGGAAGGACCCGCGGCGGAGAACACACGGAGGCAATCATGCTCAGCACCAAGAAGAAGTTCACTGCTGCCCTGGCCCTCGGCTTCGCCGGAGCGCTCGCGCTGTCGGCCTGCTCGATGGGTGGCGGCGACACCACGGCTGAGGAGTCGACCTCGCCGTCGTCCGCTCCGATGGAGTCGGCTTCGCCCGACGCCACGATGGACCCGGCCTCGAACCTCGTCGGCCCCGGCTGCGCCGACTACGCCGCTGCTGTTCCGTCCGGCGCAGGCTCCGTCGAGGGGATGTCGAAGGACCCGGTCGCCACGGCCGCGTCGAACAACCCCCTCCTGACCACGCTCGTCGCAGCAGTGAGCGGTCAGCTCAACCCCGACGTCAACCTCGTCGACACCCTGAACGGTGACCAGTTCACCGTCTTCGCGCCCGTCGACGACGCTTTCGCGAAGATCGACCCCGCAACCATCGAGTCGCTGAAGACCGATTCGGCCACGCTGACCTCGATCCTCACCTACCACGTCGTGCCCGGCCAGCTGGCGCCCGACGAGATCGACGGCACCCACACGACCGTCAACGGTGCCGACCTGACCGTCACCGGTTCGGGCGACAACATCATGGTCAACGACCAGTCCGCAGTCATCTGCGGTGGTGTCGAGACCGCCAACGCGACGGTGTACCTCATCGACACCGTTCTGATGCCCCCGGCTATGTGACCCGAACGGCCGCGCGAGGGGGCTCTCGCGGCCACGTCATGGAATCCTCCGTGGCACAGATGAAACCGCCGGTGCGAGCACACCGGCGGTTTCGTCGTGTCCGGGCGGATGCCGCGCTGCTGGCAGCCCGCCGCGGCTCGCACCGCCGCCTGCGCCGACTAAGCTGGGAAGCTCAGGGCCTCTAGCTCAGTCGGTAGAGCATCGGACTTTTAATCCGCGGGTCGTGGGTTCGAGCCCCACGGGGCCCACCCTGAGACTCTGCCCGCATAGTCTCGTCCGCTCGCCTCATTCCGGCGACTGCTCGCGGCGAAGCGCGGGACGCGGCCACGCACCCAGCGCCAGCACCGCGAGGACGACCTGCACGACACCGAGGGCGAAGAACACGCCCTGCAGCGGCGACCAGACGAGAAGCATCGCGACCTCGACGAACGTCCAGATGACGAGGACCAGACCGGATGCCGCGTGGAGGCCCCACGCGAGCGAGAGCTGAAGCACCTGGGCGACGGCCGCGAGCAACTGCGCGCCGCCGACGACCACCCCGAGGATGATCGCGGGCCAGACCCAGGAGTCGAACGGTGTGGCATCGAGGGTGGAGCGAGGCAGCCCCATCCCATCGCCGAGGATCAGGCCCACCATCCCGGCCAAAGCGGACACTGCGTTCACGCCCGCCACCGCCAGCAGCGCCGCGCGCAGGGCCCGGGGCGTCCTCATGATGCGGAAGCTACGCGTCCGATCGGCCGACCGCTCGCTCCCCGGCCGGAGAAATCGAAGCACCTCCCCCAGCAGTCGCGCCCCCTCCCGCGCACATCGCCCCCTCGCCTGCGGGCACGCGGCCCAGACCGGGCGCGGGGCAGGCTGCGGCGATCACAGGAGCGGGGACGCCGCGCAGCCGCTGGGTCGCCCGGGCGAGCAGCGGCACGGCCCAGAACACGGCCAGCGGCACGACCAGCGTGATCACAAGGGTCATGCGCAGCGGATCGGGCCAGCCGGTGGTGAGCGGCGTGACGACAGCGGAGATGCTCAGCACGAGCGGCAGGATCGCGGTCCAGGTGACGAGAGCCTGCAGGGGACGGGGAAGCGGACGCATCTGATCTCCAAACGTTCAGTTGGAAAACCGTACCACCATTCCCAACCGTTCAGTTGGAATGGGCTCGCGATTCACCGCAACGAGCACATGCCGCATCCGCGCAGGAGCGCGGCATGCTTCCCGTCGGGGATCATGCCGTCGACGAACATGAATCGATCACACGGCAGTCGTCTTCCGCAGCCCGACGGACAGACCGCGTGAGTGGCGTCACCCGTCCGGGATGACGAAACGATCGGCGCCGTCGTGCTGGTCTCTCAGCAACCTCGACTTCGACAGCACCCCTCGGGTTTCGGGATCGCGACCACCGCGTCGCTTTGAGCGAAGGTCGCGGGCGACATGACGGCGACGAGGGCGTGCCGTATTCGACCTTCGACGGCCGCGGCAGCCGCTATCTCGACGACGTGGGAGCCTGGCAGACCGTGGAGCCGGCTATCGATTTCACGGCGACGGCGCTGCTCGCGATGACGTTGTGGGGATCGAATGCATCGTGATTCCCGCGCCCGGCGCGATCACGCGAGCGGGCGACGAGGGCGGCCATAGAGGGCGCGATTCACTATGCATGTGCTGGGAGATGCGAGATATGGCCGGTAACAGCGAGTCTCTTATCGCGGGAATCCACGGCCGACCCCTAATATGACGTTATGGCCCGCAAACAGATCACACAGCTCATCGACGATATCGACGGAACGGTTCTCTCCGACGGAGAAGGAAAGCAGATCACCTTCTCGATCGAAGGCCGCGCCTACGAGATCGATCTTTCCAACTCCAACGCGGACGAGTTCTACGAGGCGCTCGCCCCGTACGTGAGCGTCGCGCGCTCTATCAGCGCGAACAGCTCCGCTCGCCGCTCCCGCCCCACCCGCGCCAAGAGCGACACCGACCTCGGCGCGGTCCGGGAATGGGCGCGTGCCAACGGGCACAAGGTCAACGAGCGGGGCCGCGTGCCGGCTTCGGTGCTCGAGGCATACCGCGCCGCCGGAAACTGATCCCCCATCCTCCGAAATGGCCCAGGTCCTCCAGACCTGGGCCATTTCTCATGCCTCGATGTCTCACCGTCGTCCATCCGGCCGGGTGACCCTGCGCCGGTGCAGACCGAATGCGAGGGAGATGAGCCAGTAACACGCCAGAAGCGGCGAGATGACGGCGAGCACGACGCGAATAGGGTCGGATTCCCCGATGGCCCACGGAATCCAGATGGCCGACATTCCCACCCACACGATCACCTGCATGACGATCACGCCGAAGGGCGTGGCGGCCGAGGTCGCGCCGATTCTCTGCATCCAATTACGCACCCCGAGACCGTAACAGGTCATCGGGCGCAGCCCCCGACGAACGATCGACGCCGGCCGGCCGCAGGCCCTCAGGCCCGATCGTGCAGGGTCACGCGGTACCCGTCGGGATCGGCGAAGGTGAAGGTCCTCCCGAACGGTCCGTCGATCGGAGCGCTCACGATGTCGTAGCCGTCGCGCGCGAGTGCGTCATGCGTCTCCTGGACGTCCGTCGCGTGGAACCAGAGCGCGACCCCGACACCCGGATGCGGGGGCGCATCGAGTTCGGTGCCGGGAACGATGTCTCGCAGCGCGAACGCAATGGGTTCGGTGGTGAACACGACGGCGTGCGGAGGACCGGCAGGAGAGCGGACGAGGCCGAGGTAGCGCTCGTAGAACGCCTGAGAGACGGCGAGGTCGCGCACCTGCAGGGAGATGAAGTCGGGACCGGTGACAGGCATGATGTGAACCCTCTCTTGTGTCAGTTTTCTGACATCGACGTTGAGTATGTCAGAATACTGACATGAAGCACAACCGTGGGATCGATCTCGACAGTTCGATGGGATACCTCGTGAAAGAGGTGGCCAGTGCCCTGCGCTCCGCGATGGAAGACGTCCTTCGCCCGCTCGGCATGAACATCACCCATTACTCGTGCCTCGAACTGCTGGCCCAGCGCCCCGGAAGCTCGAACTCCGACCTCGCTCGGGGCACCTTCGTCACGCGGCAGAGCATGAACGTGCTGCTGCAGGCCCTGGAGCAGGCGGGCGAAGTCACGCGCGCCGAACGCCCGTCCACGGGAAAGACCCTGCCCACCGAGCTCACGCCGCACGGTCGCGACCGCCTGGCCGCGGCGACGGCCGCCGTCCGCGAGGTCGAGCTGCGGATGCTGACGGCACTCGACGACGAGACCCAGGCCGTCGTCTTCCGCGCACTCCGCAGCATGGCGGCATCGCTTCGGGCGAGCCGCGACGATGCCCGACGGGCGACGGACGATGACGCGGCCGACGGGCCCCACGGGCGTGAGCCTGGACGATCCGTAGGCTGAGGACGTGCCCGGATTCCTCACGATCGTGTTCGCGGTGTTCGGCATCGCCCTCGCTGCGCGCGACCCCCGCCGGCTGCTGCCCGGTGTGCTCTTGACCCTGACCGCCGCCTCGCTGCTCGCATCGATCGTCGGCATCGTGCTCGAGAGCGGGACGATCCTCCTCCCCCTGCCCGATCCGGTGCGCGACGTCATCGGCGGACTGCTGCTGCTCGTCGTCCCGGTGCTCGCGGGCGTCGGGCTGGGTGGCGCGCTGCTCGCGAACGGCATCGTCATGCTTCAGCGCGAAGGCCGCTCCCTCGCGAACCTGCTGTCGCTGCTGACCGGGATCGGCATCCTCGGCGCCCTGGGGCTCGGCATCCTCGCCCTCGCGTCGGGATGGCTCGAGCTGGCCGTCGTGCTGCTTCTGCTCGTCGGGCCGATCGGCTACGTCGGGATGGGCTTCGTCTCCTACCTCTGCTGGTCGCTCGTCTATGCGCGCATCGCGCGACGCAGCGCGGCCCCGGCCGCCGTCGTCACGCTCGGGTCGGGGCTGCGGCGCGACGGCAGCGTCCCGCCTCTCCTCGCGCAGCGCGTGACGCTGGGCGTCCGGACGCAGCGGCGATTCCCGGACGCGCTGCTCGTGCTCTCGGGCGGCCAGGGCGAGGACGAGCCGCGCAGCGAAGCGGCGGCGATGGGCGAGTACGCCGTCGGGCTCGACGCGCCGCAGGACCGCATGCTCATCGAGGACGCCTCGCGGACGACGGAGGAGAACCTGACGTTCACGCGCGAACTGCTCCGCGATCGCGGCGTCTCGGGCGCGGTGCTGGCCGTCACGAGCGACTACCACGCGTTCCGCGCCGCGACGTTGCTGCGTTCGCTCGGGATGCCCGGGCACGCGATCGGCTCGCGGACCGCCGCCTACTACCGGCCGAGCGCCCTGCTGCGGGAGTACCTCGCGCTGCTGCGCGATCACCGCCTCTTCAATGTGATCGCCCTCGGCCTGCTGATGACGCCGCTCCTCGCGTTCACGGTGTTCTCGCTCGTACAGCTCGCCACCCCCGCCTGACCGGCCGCGGTCGTCGCGGAGGACGAGGATCATCCTCGCGACGGACCCGGATCGTCCCCCGGCCTCACGACGTCAGGCCCCGCGGCGACGAGGCTGGAGGCATGATCGACACCGCTTCGCTGCTCGTGACGTCCGACGGTTGGCTCACGGGTGACGTGCTGCCCGGCGTGGCGGCATCCGCCGTCGCCATCGTCGCCCTCGTTCTCGGTGCCCTCGCCGTGCTCCTGTTCGTGTCGAGCCTGATCTCGATCCTCCTGTCGGCGCGCTACACCGGTGGCGGCAAGCTGCTCTGGATCATCGGGATCTTCGTGTTCCCGATCGCCGGTCCCCTCGTGTGGTGGCTCGGCGGTCGGAGCGCCCGGATCCGCACCGATCAACCGTGACGCGGCATCCCGCAGGCGTCAGACGATCGGCACCGCATGCCCCGACACGGTGACGCCGCCGCTCTCGGGGATGTCGACGGTCAGCCGACCGGGCCGGCCGACGTGATGCCCTTGATCGATCACGATCGTGCCGGGCACGGCGACCGCCCCGAGGGCGCGCAGGTAGGCGCCGAACGACGCCGCAGCCGAGCCGGTCGCCGGGTCCTCGGTGATGCGCCCGACCGGGAAGAGGTTGCGGGCCGCGAACCGGTCGGATGCCACGCGGTGCGCCACCGTGATGGTGGCGGGCCAGCCCCGGTCGTCCATGAGCGCCCGGACGGCCCGCGGATCGAACGTGAACGCGTCGAACACCGACCGGTCGGAGAGCACGATCACCGGATGCGGGTTACCGGCGTTCGCCAGCCGCGGGGGCAGCTCCGCGTCGAGTGCGGCGTCGCTCAGTCCGAGCAGACGCAGGATCGCGGCGAGGTCGCCCGCGGGCAGCTCCGCGGTCGAGGGGTCGATGCTCGTGAACGACGCGCGCACGCCGTCGGCATCGCGGGAGACCCGGATCGGCACGACGCCGACGGGCGTGTCGAAGCGCACGACGCCGTCGCCTGCGACCTCTCCCCGCTCGGCGAGCGCAACGGCCGTCGCAACCGTCGCGTGACCGCAGAAGGGAACCTCGGCGATCGGTGAGAAGTAGCGGATGGCACGATCGCCGCCGGCCGTGACGCCCGTGACGAACGCCGTCTCGGCGTAGTCGACCTCGGCCGCGATGCGCTGCATGTCGGCGTCGCCGAGCCCGGCCGCGTCGAGGACGACACCCGCGGGGTTTCCCCCGTCCGGTCGGGTCGTGAAAGCGGCGTATCGGAGGATCTCGGGAGCAACCACCGCCTCAGGCTACGCCCGCGACGTCGACGTCTCGACGACTCACCGCTGCGGCCGGGTCAGAGCAGGGCGGAGAGGCGCTTCTTGCGGGAGTTCTCCCGGACGATCCAGCCGAGGTCGGGATCGGTCGTGTCGAGGGCCTCGAACACGGCGAGGCCGGGCTCCGGATCGGCGGCGACCGCGACGCTCCACACGTAGCCGAGCGTCTGTCGCAGCGTCCGCGCCTCGGCACCGTGACGACGTCGCGGCGGCAGTGCGACGTAGTGGGCGGTCGTGCGCGCGCACACCTCGATCGCGACGCGGGCCATGTCGGTCGTGCGGATGAGGCGGGGCTCGCAGATCGCCGCGACGGCGGCGCGCTGCACGAGCAGCTCGTCGTCGTCCGCCCACGAGAGCACGATCGACGCGAGCGTCGCCGGTTGCGCGTCGCCGAGCTGCTGGAGCCCGATGACCACGCCCTCGCGGACGCGCCAGCGTGCGTCGGTCGCCACACGACGGACGTCGGCGTCACGGCCGGCACCGCCCCACCGGCGGGCCCGAACGGCTCCGGCGCACATCGCGGCGAACTCCCCGTCGTCGCGTTCCAGCTCATCGAGCGCCGCCGCATCCGCCGCTTCGGCGGCGGCGGCCACGAGCGTCGTATTGGCGCGCGGCCCAGGCAGCCCCGAATGCTCGGACAGGTAGGCCACCCACGAAGACGGCGCGAGTGCCCGAAGCTCCGCCGTCCAGGCGGTGATGGTCGCCATGATCCGCACGCTACTCCGCGTCCTCGCGAGCCATCGGGCGCTGAGACGTGACAAACCGGGTGACGGATGCCGCACCCGGAGGCCGGCGTTCCGCGCGCCCCGTCGTCGCCGTGCGCCCTCAGCGCTCAGCGCAGGGGTGACGGAGCGAGCCGGTAGAGCACCTGCGGCCGGCCGCGCTTGCCGTACCGGTGCGCGAGATGGATGACGCCGGTGTCGACGAGGTGGGCGAGGTACCGGTGCGCGGTCGCCCGCGAGATGTCGCACGCCATCGCGACGTCGGCGGTCGAGAGAGGAACGACCGGGTCGAGGGCGGCGACGACCTGGGTCAGCGTCGTCGCCGCGAGTCCCTTCGGCAGCGGCATCCCCGCGTCATCGGCGGATGCCCCCGATGCGGACGCGCGCCCGTGCGCCCGCGACGACCCGGATGCCGGGACCGTCCGTACCGTCCCCGTCGTCAGCAGCCGGTCGATCTCGCCCTGCCCGAGCGGGCGCTCGCTCTCGTCGGCTGCTTCACGTCGCCGATCGGCCGCGTAGCGCTCCAGCCGCTCCCGCAGCGCCTCGTACGTGAACGGTTTGACGAGGTAGCCGACGACGCGCGCCGCGAGCGCCTGACGCACCGTCGTCTGGTCCTGCGACGAGCTGATGACGAGCACGTCGGGGACGTCGCCGGCGTCGCGGGCGTGAGTGCGCAGACGATGCAGCACTTCGATGCCGCTGACGCCGGGCAGACGCATGTCGAGCAGGACGAGATCGACACCGGAGCGGCTCTGCTCGAGCGCGGCCTCCCCCGACGCCGCGGTGCCTACGACGACGAAGCCGGGGGTCTCGGCCACGAAGCCGGCGTGCAGGGCGCGTGCGCCCCGGTCGTCGTCGACGACGAGCACCCGCACGGCGTCGCTCATCGCCGACGCTCCAACTCGAACGCGAAACGCGCACCGCCGAGCGGCGAGACGCCGACCTCGACGCTGCCGTCGCGCGAGGTGACGACCCGGCGCACGACGTCGAGCCCCAGTCCCCGCCCGAGTCCGGAGGCGTCGGGTTTCGACGAGAAGCCGGCGGCGAAGATCCGCGGCGCGGTGCGCGGCTCGACTCCCGGGCCGTCGTCGTCGACCACCCCCACGATGCGATCCCCGTCCGAGCGCAGCACGCACACGACGTTCGCGGCCCCGGCCTCGGCGGCGTTGCGGCACAGATTCGCGACGACCGACACGACGGCCTCGTCGAGATCCCCGTCGAGGTCGACCTCGACGCGGACGCGGGCCCCGTGCTCGAGCATCTCCGCGCGGACGGTCTGCACCATCGCCGCCGTCACAGGCAAGTCGTCACCCACCGTGTCTCCGCCGAGAGCACCGGGGCCGCGCACCGCCGCGATCTCCTCGATGTATCCGCGGGCCTCGTCGACGTCGCCGCGCGACACGAGGCCGTGGATCACGTGCAGCCGCGTACCGAACTCGTGCGACTGCTCGCGCAGCGCCGCCGTGGTCCGTCTCATCTGCGCGTGCTCGGCCGCGACGATGTCGAGTCGGCGGAAGCGACGTTCGACCGCGGCCGTCAGCACCGATCCGGCGAGTGTCGCGATCAGCAGCGCGCCGATCGCCCACGGCAGCAGCGCGCCGACGGCCTCGTCGAGCTCCGACGCGATCTCGGACTCGAGCACCCCGACGGCGACCATGCCGACCGGCTGCCCGGCGCCGTCGTAGACCGGCACCTTGGCGCGCAGCGACGGACCGGACGCGCCGACCTCCGTGCCGGTGAAGGTCTCACCGGCCAGCACCGAGGCGTTGGCCGTCTCGACCTGCACGCCGCGCTCGGAGGCGAGCGGATGCGTGATGCGCACCCCCTCGTCATCGGTGACGACGACGTAGTAGACCCCGGCCGCTTCGCCGACGAGATCCGCGAGGGGCTGCAGCACGGTCGTGGCATCCGCCAGGTCGCCGGCGTCGGCGAGCGCATCGGCCGTGCCGAGCGGGGCGGCCGCGGTGACCGCCTCGCGCACCTCGGGCAGCGCGGCCAGGCTGGTGGCGACTTCGAGCACGCGCTCCCCGGTCGCGTCGCGGATCGTGCGCTCCTGCAGGGCGAGCGCGACCGCGACGGTCGCCGACAGCGCGGCGAGGGTCACGACGGAGGGCACGACCAGCATGACGAGACGCACCGCGGACGGCCTCATCGTGAACGGCATCCTGGTCACTTCCTCGTGCAATCGGACCCCGGGCGGGACGCGTCGTGCGCATCTATGAGAACAAGTCCCGCAGACGTCGGCGCCGGCGCGGCGGACTGCCATCCTAATTCGATCTCGCGGCGACGACGATGTCCGCGCGAATGGAGAGATCATGACGCAGAGCGCGACGGATTCGGGCGCCCGCCCACCTCGGCGAGCACGCACACTGACCGCACGCATCATCGGCGGCGCGGTGGCCGCGACGGCCATCGGCATCGCGAGCGCCGGCTCGATCACCTCGGCCGCGACCGGCCAGGAGATCAGCGCCTCGATGACGATCATCGCCCCCGCGGCGGCTGGCGGCGGATGGGACGGTGTGGCCCGCGAGCTGCAGCAGGCACAGAAGGCGAACGGCCTCGTCAACAACGTCCAGGTGGTCAACATGCCGGGCGCGGGAGGCACGATCGCCCTCGGCAACGTCTCGGTGCTCGACGGGCAGCCGGGCAACCTGCTCGTCGGCGGCACGGGCCTGCTCGCGGCGACGATACAGTTCGACTCGGCCGCCAAGCTCGGCGATGTCACCCCCCTCGCGGTCATCGTCGAGGAGTACGACGTCATCGTGGTGCCCGCCGACTCGCCGTACGAGACCCTCGACGACCTCGTGACGGCCTGGCGCGCCGACCCGAAGGCGATCCCATGGACCGGCGGCGGCTCGTTCGATCAGCTGGTCGTGACCGACCTCGCCCTCACGGCGGGAATCGATCCGATGCAGACGACCTACATCTCATCGGACGGCGGCGGCGAGGCGATCCAGGCGCTCCTCAACGGCACGGCCAAAGCGGCCGCCGGCGGCTACCCAGACAACATCGACCAGATCGAGGCCGGACGGTTGCGAGCTCTCGCCCTCGTGTCCGAAGAGCCCATCGCGGGCATCGACATCCCGACCGCCGCAGAGCAGGGCTACGACATCTCGCTGTCGAACTGGCGCATGCTCGCCGCACCGTCCGGCCTCGACGACGACGACGTGCAGAGCCTGACCCAGCTCGTTCTCGACTCGGTCGCCACCCCCGAGTGGCAGGACGCGATCGAGCGCTACCGCTGGACCGAGCGCATCATCACCGGAGACGAGCTCCGCGCGTTCCTCGACGACGAGGAAGACCGCATCACCACCCTGTACGAGGAGATGGGACTATGACGTTCCCCGCCAATCCGACCGCGACCTCCGCCGTGGTCGGCGACCGACTGCGGCTCGTCTCGGGCCCCGGCATCGCCGCCCTGCTGAAGGGCTTGACGATGCCGGCGATCATCGCCGCCTTCGCGACCTATCTGCTCGTGGGCATCATCACCATGAAGGTCCCCGCCAACGCCGTCTTCCCCGGGCCGCAGTTCTTCCCCGGCATCATCGCGGCCGGGCTGTACCTGTTCGCGGCCGCCCCTGGTCGTCTCGGCGATCCGCGAGACCCGGAAGACGGCCGACATCCGCCCCGCCGTGGTCGCCGCCGACGCCGTCGCGGGCGATGAAACCGCAGCGGGAGCCGACGCCGCGGATGCCGCGCCGGCGCGCCCCGTCCGCGTCGACGTCCGCTCACTCGCGTGGGTCGTGGGAGCGTTCCTGGGCTTCGCTTTCCTGCTCGACATCCTCGGCTGGATCATCGCCGCGGGACTGCTGTTCTGGTGCGTGGCGCGTGCCTTCGGGTCGACGAAGCACCTCGGCGGTCTCGTGGTCGGGCTCACCGTGAGCTCGATCGCCTACATCGGCTTCGACATGGTGCTGGGGATGTCGCTTCCCTCCGGCATCCTCGGGGGGTTCTGACATGGATGTGCTCGAACTCCTCGGTCAAGGGTTCGCCGGCGCGCTGACCCCCGCGAACCTGCTGTGGGTGCTCATCGGCTGCCTGCTCGGAACCGCCGTGGGCGTGCTCCCCGGGCTCGGATCGTCGATGGCCGTGGCGCTGCTGCTGCCGATCACGTTCTCGCTCGACCCCACGGCCGCCTTCATCATGTTCGCCGGCGTGTACTTCGGCGGGCTCTTCGGCGACTCGACCATGGGCATCCTCATGAACACGCCCGGCCAGGCGTCGGCGATCGCCTCGACCTTCGAAGGCCACAAGATGGCCCTGGGCGGCCGGGCGGCCCAAGCCCTCGCCACGGCCGCGATCGGCGCGTTCATCGGCGGCTTCGTCGCCTCGGTCGTCGTCGTCTTCGTCGCGCCCGCGCTCGCCGACTTCTCGAGCCGGTTCGGCCCGGCGGAGTTCTTCGCGCTCGCGGTCTTCGCCTTCGCCGCGACCTCGTCCGTCGTCACCGACAACGTCGTGAAGGGCCTGACGGCGCTGTTCATCGGCCTCGGCATCGCGGTCATCGGCATCGACGGCGTCTCGGGAGCACCCCGGTTCACGATGGACTCCCCCAACCTGTTCGACGGCATCTCGCTCGTCACCGTGACGGTCGCCATCCTCGCCCTGGGCGAGGTCATCTACGTCCGCCTGCCTCGAACGGCACACCTCGAACAAGGCGCTCATCAAGCCGACGGGGCGGCCATGGCTCACCCCGTCGCGAATGGAAAGAGGCGGCGCCGGCCTGGGCGCGCGGCACCGCGATCGGCCTCCCGTTCGGCGTCGTGCCCGCCGGCGGGTCGGAGATCCCGACCTTCCTCGCGTACGGCGTCGAGAAGCGCCTCGACGCGCGGCGCAAGGACCCGCAGTTCGGCAAGGGGCGCGATCCGCGGCCTGGCCGCCCCCGAGGCGGCGGGCAACTCCACGACGGGCATGGCGATGGGCGCCCTGCTGGCCCTCGGCCTGCCGATCTCGGCGACGGCGGCCATCATGCTCGCCGCGTTCCGTCAGTACGGGCTGCAGCCGGGACCGCTGTTGTTCGACCGCGCCCCCGACCTCGTCTGGTCGCTGCTGGCGAGCTTCTTCATCGCGATGGTCGTCCTGCTGATCCTCAACCTGCCGTTCGCGATGGTCTGGGCCAAGCTGCTGCTGATCCCCCGCCCGTATCTCTACGCGGGCATCACGGTGTTCTGCGCGCTGGGCATCTATGCGACGTCGGGCTCGACGTTCGACCTGCTGATGCTGCTGGCCATCGGCCTGCTGGGATTCCTCATGCGAGCCATGGACTTCCCGCTCGCCCCGCTGATCATCGGCATGGTGCTGGGCCCGCTGGCCGAGACGAGTCTCCGCGACGCGGCGATGAGCTCGAACGGCGACTTCTCGGTGCTGGTGCAGAGCCCGATCACGATCGTGCTCTACGCCCTGCTCGCGCTCGTGCTGGTGTTCTCGGTGCGAGGACGCCTCGTCGCGCGCAAACGGGAGAAGCAGCTCGTGAGCCGCTGACCCGGACGCGACACGAACGAGGGGCGGATGCCGCAGCGCGCGGCATCCGCCCGTCGTCGGTGTTCGCGGACGCGCCCGGTCAGGCCGACGCGAGCATGAGATCAGCCGTGCGCAGCGACAGGGCCATCTGCGTCAGACCGGGGTTCGCCGACAGGGCGCTGGGGAACGTGGAGTTGTCACAGATCCACAGGTTGCCGATGTCATGCGACCGCCCGTCGGGACCCACGACGCCGTCGGAGGGGTCGGTGCTCATACGGCACGTGCCGATCGTGTGGGCGGTGCGTGCCAGCACGCGGGTCTCGCGCGCTCCGGCGGCCTCGAGCACGCGCGTCATGACGCCGACGGCGTGGTCGTCGATGGCCTTCTCGTTGGGCCCGGGGGTGAAGCTCACCTCGGCGCGCGGGATGCCCCACTCGTCGGTCTCGTCCGAGAGCACGAGGCGGTTCGCGTCGGAGGGCAGGCATTCGCCGTTGATCCCGATGCCCGCGGAGTACTGCCACGCGTCGAGCGCGTCCATCAGGTCGCGACCCCACAGCGATCCGCCCCGCACGAGGGAGGTCGCATAGGTGAGCGGCATCGCCCCGAGGCTCTGGATGAGGTAGCCGCCGGCGAAGTCGACGCCCTCGGGGCGTACGAAGTCCTCGGTGATCGCGGCCGACGGGTACCCACGGTAGCCGCGGACGCTCTCGTCGAATCGGCCCCACACCTGCACGGCGCCATGAGCGAGGAAGTTGCGCCCCACCTGCCCGCTCGAGTTCGCCAGCCCGGTGTTCAGCAGCAGCCGGGGCGTCTCGACGCCGCCGCCCGCGAGCACGAGCGCCGCGCAGCGCTGGCGGTACTCGACGCCCTCGTGCAGATAGACGACCGCCGTGACGTCGCCCGAGGCATCGCGCTCGATGGCGTGGACCATCGAGTCGGGGCGGATCTCGGCGCCGTGGGCGACGGCGACGGGAAGGTAGGTGATCGCCGTCGTCGCCTTGTAGCCGAACCGATCGCCCTGGTGGATGCCGCCGACGTCGATGCTGGCCTTGCGCAGCCCGTAGTGCGGCTGCTCGCGGTCGCGCGTGATGATGGCGGCGGGCGCGTCGGTCGCGGTGATGCCCAGGCGCTCGCACCCCTGCAGCACGAGATCGGCGGGCGCGTTGCGGCGCGGCGGCCCGTCGAGGTACTCGCGCTGCGGGTCCCAGGGGTAGGGCATCGGCCCGCTGACGCCGATCGTGCGCTCGACCTCGGCGATGTAGCGGATCAGCTCGTCGTGCGCGATCGGCCAGTCACGCCCCTGCCCGGTCTCGGTACGCAGCTCGAGGTCGCGGCGATCGGGGCGCGGCGTGAAGGCGCCCCAGTGCAGGGTGCCGCCGCCCACTCCCCAGCCGCTGTTGTTCGGGCCGAAGGCGGTTGGCGCCTCGCCGCCGCTGAAGCGGTCGGACATCCAGTTGATGCGCGTCGCGTCGACCTCGTCGGGGCTGAACTGGTCGAGCTCGAAGTTCGGACCGGCTTCGAGGGCGACGACACGCAGGCCGCGCTCGGCCAGCCGGCTCAGCAGCGGACCGCCGCCGGCTCCGGTGCCCACGACCACGACGTCCACGACCTCGTCGAGGTCGTACCTGCGCATGCCGGTGAGGTTCATTCGCTTCGTCCTTCCACCGGCGCCAGCCGGCCGAGCTCGTCGGGTTCCCACTCCTCGCGCTCGCCCGCGGCGAGGACGAGATATCCGGCCGGCTCCGGTCCGGTACCGCCGGTGGCGAAGCCCGTGTACCCCACCCGCGCGAGCGAGGCGGGGTGCGACAGCCACATCCGGATGAGATCGTTGCGGGCATCCTCGAACCACAGGCTCAGCTGCTTCGGCGTGAGGACGCCGCCGTCCGGTCCGCGGCCGTCGATGACGTCTCGGATGACGCCGTCCTGCGCCTCGGCGCCGCGCATCCAGCCGGTGGCGAGAGCGTCGAGCCCGGCTCGGTAAGCCTCGGCGTCGCTCGACATCCCCGACGGACGCCAGCCGTCGCTGTCGCCGTCGGCGACGATGCGGTCGACGCGCGCGGCGAGGTCGATGACGGCGGGGCCGTCCTGCGGCACGATCCGCCGCGACACGTCGCGCAACAGCGACAGCTGTGCCTCCGTGAGCGCGCGGGGACGATACGCGGGGTCGTCGACGAGGGCGCGACGGGCGAACAGCGCCCGCAGCGCGACGTCGGTGCGCGACGATGCGATCACCCGCGCCCAGGGCTCCGGAACCCGCGGCCCGCGGGCGTCGATGTCCGCCGCGAGCGCGCGGATCGCCGCCGCCGCGTCGCCGACGCCGCCGATCGCCGGCACCTCGCGGCGGCCGACGACCGAGGGCACGTCGCCGCCGACGATCACGACCCCGGCCAGCCCGAACACCCCGATCGCACCGTCGAGCACGCGCTCGACGACGTCGGCGACCTGCTCGTGCTGGTCGGCACGGGCGAGCAGGATCCACGGCGTGAACACCGAAGCAGCAGCGACGGCCTCGACGATCTCGTCGGCGGATGCAGCGTCGTCGACCGCGATCACGCGGAACGGACCCACCGCGGCGGAAGCGGTGGGTGACTCGGTCTGCGGTGCCGCCGGCGCGTCCTCGAGGCCCGGCACCTCGCCCAGGAGAGAGATGACCGCGAAAGCACGATCGCTCACGGGGTGACCATTCCCCCGTTGACGTTGAGCGTCTCGCCCGAGACGTAGCTCGATTCCGCCGAAGCGAGGAACACGAATGCCGGAGCGATCTCGGCCGGCTGCCCCGCTCGCTGGTAGGTGCTCTCGTCGTCGAAGGCCGCCATCTGCTCGTCCGAGACGCCGTCGCTCACCTGCAGCGCCGACCAGACCGGTCCGGGCGCGACGACGTTGACCCGGATGCCGCGCGGCGCCAGCTGCTGAGACAGGCCCTTCGAGAAGTTGTTGACCGCCGCCTTCGTCGCGGCGTAGTCGACGCGGTCGGGAGCGGGCTTGTAGGCCTCGAGGGATGCGGTGTTGATGATCGACGCCCCGGCGGGAAGGTGCGGCAGTGCCGCCTTGGTGATCCAGAAGTTCGCGAAGACGTTCGTGTGGAAGGTCGCCGCGAACTGCTCGTCGCTGAGGTCCTCGAGACGATCGACGGCGACCTGCTTGCCGGCGTTGTTGACGAGGATGTCGAGACCACCGAGGAACTCGACCGCTTCGGCGACGAGCGCGCGGCAGTTGTCCGCCTCCGAGATGTCGGCGGCGATGGCGTGACCGCGCACGCCGGCCTCGGCGATGAGACCCACGATGCGGTCGGCGTCGGCCTTCTCCGCGGGCAGATGCACGATGACGACATCCGCGCCCTCGCGAGCGAAGGCGATGGCCGCCGCGCCCCCGATGCCCGAGTCGCCGCCCGTGATGAGCGCCTTGCGGCCGAAGAGGCGTCCCGAACCGCGGTAGGTCTTCTCGCCGAGGTCGGGAACGGGCCGCATGTCGGCCTGAACGCCGGGCTCGGGCTGGTGCTGCACGGGCGGTTCGACCCGCGCGTATCGGGTGACGGGGTTGTCGAAGGTGTACTGATCGCTCTGTTCCACGCGCTCACGGTAGGTCTCGTCGGAAAGTCGACGCGAGCGCTTGCGAAACACCGAGGAGGGGGCGTAGGACGACGCGTTCTCGGGGACCGAAGACCTCAGGATCGCGATGCGGCTCCCGAGACGAGCGCCAGCGCGGTCTGCACGGCGTCGGCTGCACCCGCGGGATCGACGCGTACGAGGGCGAACGCCGAGACGACGAGCCCCGTGCACGCGTCCGCGAGAGTGCCGAGCTCGGCCGCGGTGAGTTCGGGGCGTCGCGCCTCAGCGCCGCGAAGGAACGCGGACCGCAGTTCGGATCGGTACCCGGCGATCACCTGGGCGACCGTCTCATCGCGCCCGATGGGGGCGGCCGCGGCGTTGACGAGCAGGCAGCCGCTCGAAGACGGCAACGAGCCGGGGCGCTGCAAGGCCGCGCGCAACCCGACGAGGTACTCCTCGAGCGCCGTCGGCTCGACCGGATCGTGCTGCAGGGGCGCGAGGCGGGGACGGATCACCTCGTCGAGGTAGCTCTCGACAGCGGCATCGAACAAGCCGCGCTTCGAGCCGAACGCGTGGTAGATGCTCGACCGGTTCAATCCGGTGACGCGTTCGAGCTCGGGCAAGGGTGCGCTCTCGTATCCCTGCTCCCAGAAGACGCCCCGGGCTGCCCGGACGACCTCAGCCCGGTCGTACGTCTGCGCGCGTCCCATTCCGCCCCCTTTTGTGAATCGGTCGGTTCAGTATATATTGAACCGAACGATACAGAAAGCACGGCCTGCGCCGTCAGAAGGGAATGCTCGTGATCATCGTCGGTCTGGCGCTCGCGGCCATCGCGGCGCTCATCCATGTCTTCATCTTCTACCTCGAGTCGATCGCCTGGACAGGCCCGCGCGCCCGCGCGACATTCGGCATCGGGTCGGTCGAAGAGGCACGTCCGCTGCAGGGCCTCGCGTTCAACCAGGGCTTCTACAACCTGTTCCTCGCCGTCGCCGTATTCCTCGGCATCGGATTCGTCGCCGCCGGTCAGACCGCGATCGGCGCGACCCTCGTCTTCACCGGAGCCGGGTCGATGGTCGCCGCGAGCCTCGTCCTGCTGCTGTCCGACCGCTCGAAAGCCGGCGCCGCACTCAAACAGGGCGTCATCCCCGCTCTCGGCGTCGTCGCCCTCGCTATCGGCCTCCTGGTCTGACCCCACGGTCGTCCACGGCCGCCCCCTCGTCCGCAGCCCCGATCGGGCTCGCGGCATCTTCCACCGACCCCTCACGAAGGAGAACCATGACGCACGAAACGAGCACTCAGGTCCGTCTCGCCCGGCGCCCTCAGGGCTGGCCGACCCCCGATGACTTCACCGTCGCCACCGTCGACCTCGGCGATCTCGCCCCCGGCGAGGTGCGCGTCGCGAACGAGTTCGTCTCGGTCGACCCCTACATGCGCGGCCGCATGAACGACGTGCGCAGCTACGTGCCGCCCTACGCGCTCGGCGAGGTCATCGCCGGCGGCGCGATCGGGCGTGTGGTGACCACCGCCTCCGACGACCTGCCCGTCGGCACGATCGTCTTGCACCAGCACGGCTGGTCGGATGTCGTGCAGGCCGACGCCTCGAGCTTCCGCGCCGTCCCCGACGTGCCGGGCCTCCCCCTGTCGGTGCGCCTGCACGTCCTCGGCATGACGGGCCTCACCGCCTACGTCGGCCTCACCGCGATCACGAGCATGAAGCCGGGCGACACCGTCTTCGTCTCGGGCGCCGCGGGCGCGGTCGGCACCGCCGTCGGACAGATCGCGAAGCTCCTCGGCGCCGGCCGCGTGATCGGCTCCGCCGGGTCGCCCGAGAAGGTCGCGCTCCTCACCGAGAAGTACGGCTACGACGCCGCCTTCAACTACAAGGACGCGCCGGTGCGCGAGCAGCTCGCCGCCCACGCCCCCGACGGCGTCGACGTGTTCTTCGACAACGTCGGCGGCGACCACCTCGAGGCAGCTCTCGACGTGATGAACACCGGCGGGCGCATCGCCCTCTGCGGAGCCATCGCCGGCTACAACACCACCGAGAAGACCCCCGGGCCCGACAACATGGCCAACATGATCACGCGCGGCCTCACTGCGACCGGGTTCACCCTCGCGAGCTACCTGCACGTTGCGCCGGAGTTCACCGAGAAGATGACCGGCTGGTTCTCCGCCGGCAAGATCGCGTACGACGAGACCGTCGTCGACGGCATCGAGAACACCGTCGAGGCCTTCATCGCCATGATGCGCGGCGCGAACACCGGCAAGATGCTCGTCCGCATCACCGGCACCGGCGAATCTGCTAGCGCGAGCTGACCCCGACCGCCAGATGCAGGGCTCCGTCGCTCCACGCGGCGGAGCCCAAGTCATCGATGCGCGCATCGACGTCGGCGTCGTCGAGGTGATCTCCGACGCCGACGACCCAGCCTGCCCCGGCCGCACGGGCCGAACGAACCCCGGCGGGCGCGTCCTCGAACACGACGCACTGCGCGATCGGGACCCGCAGCGAGCGCGCCCCCGCGAGATAGGGCTCGGGATCGGGCTTACCCCGGGCGACGTCTTCGGCCGAGACGAGCGAACCCGGGGCGCGATGACCGGCCGCGGCGAGACGACGCCGGGCGAGCTCGCGCGTCGCCGAGGTCACGACCGCCCACGAGCCCGCCGGCAACGAGTCGGTCAAGGCCACGGCACCGGCGATCGGGCGCGTCCGCGTCGCAGACGCGATCTCGGCGGCATCGAGCTCGGCGACCGCTCGCGCCAGCAGGTGCGGCGCCACGAGGGCGGCGACCGTGTCGGCGGCGCGCACGCCGTGCTCGATCTGCGTTCGGAAGTCGAACTCGGGCGCGTACCGCTGCGCCCATTCGTCCCACGCGATCGCGGCCGCCTCGAGCGAGTCGACGAGCACGCCGTCGCAGTCGAACAACACGGCACGTGCGGGAATCGTCGTCATGGGCTCGCCTTCGGGTTCGGGTGATGCCCGCCGGCCGTCCGGCCGGCGGGCATCGGTTCAGCGCGTCGGCGACGCGGTCGGAGCGGCGGTCTCGGCCTCGGCGGCCGCGGCGAGACGTCGGTCGCGTCCCCGCAGCGCGAAGGTCGCGACGTACAGAGCGACGATGGCGGCCGCGAGGGTGACGATCACGGCGACCTGGCCGCCCGCGCCGGACACACCGCCGAGGATCAGACCGAACACGCCGTAGTCGGAGTCCGAGAACGTCGAGTTCGAGAACCCGATGTCACCGAGCACCGGCAGCAGGAACAGCGGCAGGAACGTGATGGCGACGCCGTTCGCGAAGGCGCCCAGGACCGCCCCGCGACGGCCGCCGACGGCGTTCCCGATGACGCCCGAGGCGGCACCCGTCATGAAGTGCGCCACGACGCCGGGAATGATGATGGCCGTTCCGAGCGCCGCCATGCCCAGCATCCCGACGATCCCGCCCACGAAGCTCGCGAGGAAGCCGATGAGAACGGCGTTCGGCGCGAAGGTGAAAACGATCGGCACGTCGAGCGCCGGCTTGGCGTTCTTCACGAGCTTCTCGGAGATGCCCTTGAATGCCGGCACGATCTCGGCCAGCACGACGCGCACGCCGGCGAGGATGATGAAGACGCCCGCGGAGAAGGTCGCGGCCTGCAGCGCGAGGAACACGATGAAGTTCTGCCCGTTCGACAGCTCGCCCTCGATGTAGCCGGCGCCCGCGAAGAGGCCGACGATGATGTAGATCACGGCCATCGACAGCGCCACGATGACGGTGGTGTCGCGCAGGAAGCCCAGCCCGCTCGGGAACGAGATCTCCTCGGTCGACTTCGAGCGGCCCTTGCCTCGCGTCACGGTGGCGATCAGACCGCTGAGCGCGATCCCCGCGCCGCCGGTGTGACCGAGCGCGACGTCGTCGCTGCCGGTGACCCGGCGCATGAACGGCTGCACGAGTGCGGGAGAGACGACCATGTAGATGCCCTGTGCGATCGAGCCCCACAGCACGACGGCCCACGGCTCGAAGCCCGCGACACCGAGGATGACGGCGAACATGGCCGCGATGTAGAACGCGACGTGGCCCGAGAGGTAGATGTACTTGAAGCGGGTCGTCGCCGCCAGCACGATGTTGACGATCATGCCGAAGAAGAAGATCAGCGCGGCAGCCGAGCCGTAGTCGAGCAGCACCTGCGCGACGATCGCCTCATTGTTGGGGACGACGCCCTGCACGTTGAACGCGTGCTGGAACATCGCTCCGAAGGGATCGAGCGCCCCCACGACGACTCCGGCACCGGCGGCGAGCACGAGGAAGCCGACCAGGGTGCGGATCGTGCCCTTGAGCACGTCGCTGAACGACTTGCCCTGGACGGCGAGACCGATCAGGGCGATGAGCGCGACGATGACCGCCGGCTGGGTGAAGATGTCGAGCAGGACATCGATGACAGCATCCATCGTGGATGCTCCTTTCGTCGGTGAAAGCGTCGGGTGGGGGGCGGGTCGGCCGGATCAGGAGTGCCGCTTGACGGCCTCGTCGACCTTCGTGCGGAGCTCGGCGAGGTCGATGATGCTGTCGAGGGCGACGACGTCATCGCCCAGACCGCTCGCGGCCTCCGCGATGTCGCGGCCCACGAAGATCGTGTCGGCGTCGCCGCGGGCGACGGAACCGAGGTCGGCGTGGTCGACGGTGATCCCGGAGACTCCGAGCTCCTTCAGCACCTTCTCGATGTTCATATGGACCATGAAGCTGCTGCCGAGGCCGGAGCTGCAGACGGCGAGGAACTTGGTCATTCGGTGACTCCTGTCATGAGGGCCGCACGGACGTCGGCGATGGTTCGGGCGGAGAGGAGGACCGCACGGGCGCGGTCGTCGCTGAGCAGTCGGGCGAGTTCGGACATCGTCGTCAGATGCGATGCGGTGTCGGTCGCGGCGAGGCAGAAGAAGAGGGTGATGGGGTGAGCCTCTTCGTCGTTCAGCAGGACGGGGGCGATCGACCCAGAGCGCGGAGAGTCCCGTGCGCACGACGCCCTTCTCGGGACGGGTGTGGGCCAGCGCGATACCGAATCCGAGATCGATGTAGGTGCCGCCGTCGGCGATCGAGCCGATCATCGCGTCGATGTACGCGCGCGTGATCGAACCGTCTTCCAGGAGCGGCCGACTGACCGTCTCGATGGCCGTGCGCCAGCCGTCGAGGTCGGCGGCGAACTGGATGCGGTCGTCGGTGAGCTGTTCGTTGAGCATGAGGTCCTTCCGATCAGGCGCTGGGCCGGGCACCGTGGAGCGTCAGCGAGATCTCGCTGTTCTCCGGCGCGTGACGTGCCGTGCCGCGAACGCGACCGGGGTGCCGTCGGCATCGAAGACGAGGGAATCGATCGTGAGAAGCCGGAGACCGGCGCTCACCCCGAGGTTGAGCGCGACATCGGGCGCGGCCTCGTCGACCCGCACCGTCATGTCGTTGCGGACGAGGGTCACCCCGTACTGCTCCTGCAAGAAGGCGTACAACGACTGGTCGGAGAAATCGCCGGTGTAGACCGCCGGATACCGCACTTGGGGAACCCAGGTGAACACGTGCTGGTGGAGCTGGCCGTTGACGTAGCGCAGTCGAACGAGCTCGACCACACCCTCGCCTTCCTCCAGATCGAGGAGGCGGGCGACCTTCGCGTCGGCGGGCACGAGCTCCTGCCGGAGCACGCGGGTCGTGACGATGTTGCCGGCGCTCGTCTGCTGGCGATGGAACCCCGTCACGACGTCGGCGAAGTGCTCGGGGTAATGGTCTGCCGAGACCGGCTCGGTGACGAACGTGCCGCGGCCGTGCTCGCGGGCGAGCCACCCGTCCTGCACGAGCCCGTCGACGGCTTTGCGCAGGGTGATGCGGCTGACCGCGAACTCTTCGCACAGCTCCGGTTCGGACGGCAGGCGATCACCGACGGCCATCTCGCGGATGCGGCGCAGAAGCTCGTCGTGGACGGTCCGGTACTTCGCGGTTCCGGCTGCTGTCACCATCGGTCGCCTCCTCGCTGACTCAGCGTCATCATGACGTCATGACTAATTCGAGGTCGATCATGCCGCAATGTGCGCGCTGTCGCAAGATTGCGCCTCCAAGTCATTATGACATCATGATGACTATGGACAATACGATCTCGCCACCCACCTCACCGGCGACCGGGCCGGACGCCGTCGAGGCCACGGAGCGCGACGTCATCGTCGCCGCCCGCCTGCTCGCCGCAGACGCTGTCGAGGCAGCTCGATCGGGACACCCCGGCACCGCGATCGCGCTCGCCCCGATCGCGACGTCGCTCTTCCAGCGGCACATCAAGCACGACCCCGCCGATCCGGAGTGGGCGGGACGCGACCGCTTCGTCCTGTCGTGCGGACACGCCAGCATCCTGCTCTACACGCAGCTCTTCCTCAGCGGCTACGACGTCACGATCGATGATCTGCGCGCCTTCCGCACGCTCGGATCCCGCACCCCCGGCCACCCCGAACTCGGACACACCGCCGGCGTCGAGACCACCACCGGCCCCCTCGGCCAGGGCCTCGCGACCGCCGTAGGCATGGCGATGGCGATGCTGCACGAGCGAGCGACCTTCGACCCCGAGGCCCCCGAGGGCGCCTCGCCGTTCGACCGTCATGTGTGGGTCCTCGCCTCCGACGGCGACCTGCAGGAGGGCATCTCCTACGAGGCCGGTGCCCTCGCGGGCCGCCACGGCCTCGACAACCTGACCGTGATCTACGACGACAACGACATCCAGATCGAGGGCGATACGCGCTTGACGTCGTCGGAGGACGTTGCCGCACGGTTCCGCGCACAGGGGTGGCACGTCGAGCGAGTCGATCTCGCCGCCGACGGCGATGTCGACGTCGATGAGCTGGACCGCGTCCTGGGGGCGGCGAACCCGGCCGGCCAGCCGCGTCTGATCGTCCTGAAGTCGCAGATCGCGTATCCGTCACCCGGCGCTCTCAACACCGCCGCCTCCCACGGAGCCCCGCTGGGTGCGGCCGAGATCGACCTGCTGCGCGACGCGCTCGGCACCCAGGCCGGGCCGTTCGAGGTGAGCGAGGCCGTCCTGGGACTCGCTCGCCGCGCGCGAGACCGCGGCGCGCGCCTGCACGCGGAGTGGGACGAGGCGTTCGCGCGCTGGTCGGCGACGGACGACGCGCGCGCCGACGCGTACGCGATCTTCCGGGCGCGGCACGTGCCCGCCGATCTCGCCGCGCGACTCCCCCGCTTCGACCCCGGCACCGAGATCTCGACGCGAGACGCCTCGGGTGCCGCCATCCAGGCTCTCGCGCAGGCGCTGCCCGCGATGTGGGGCGGATCGGCCGATCTCGCCGAGCCGAACCGCACCGAGATCCGAGAGGGTGGATCGTTCCTTCCCGAGGAGACGGGTCTGGGAACGCGAGCGGGACGCAACATCCACTGGGGCGTGCGCGAGCATGCGATGGGCGCCGCGATGAACGGCATCGCCCTCGCCGGCGGTTGGCGCGTCTTCGCCGGCACATTCCTGGTGTTCAGCGACTATCAGCGCCCCGCCATCCGCCTGTCGGCGCTGATGGGCCTGCCCGTGACCTACCTCTGGTCGCACGACTCCGTCGCCCTCGGTCAGGACGGGCCCACGCACCAGCCGATCGAGCACCTCGCGAGCCTGCGGGCGATGCCCGGGTTCGCCGTGATCCGGCCCGCAGACGCGAACGAGACCGTCGCCGCGTGGCACGCGATCGTCGAGGCGGACTCCCCCGCGGGCCTGGTGCTCGGACGCCAGGGCGTGCCGGTCCTCGACATCCCCGTCGAAGCCTCGCACGCCGGAGTCCGTCGCGGCGCCTACGTCGTACGGGATGCCGCGGATCCCGACGCGATCGTCGTGGCGACCGGCAGCGAGGTGTCGCTCGCTCTGCGGGCGGCCGACGCGGCCGCGGCAGCCGGACTCGCCGTGCGTGTCGTCTCGATGCCCTGCCGCGAGTGGTTCCTCGCGCAGGACTCGGCGTACCGCGACGAGGTGCTGCCACCGTCGTGCCGCGCCCGCGTCGCGGTCGAGGCGGCATCGCCGTTCGGGTGGCACGAGCTGATCGGCTCGGAGGGTGTCGTGGTGGGGATCGACGAGTTCGGGCTCTCGGCACCGGCCGCCGATGCGCTGCGCGAACGCGGCATGACCGAGGAGCGCGTGCTCGAGGCCATCCGCACGGTCG
>JAQIJE010000011.1:0-64433 GCA_036946435.1 Microbacterium arborescens
AGGATGCCGCTCTCGAGCGCGACCCGCAGCTCGTCGGGCTGCGAGGGGTCGAACCGCGACGCGAGATCCTCGAGGGCGTCGGTGTCGACGTGGATGCCGCGCGCGAAATCCGTCACCTGCGAGATGACGTGGAGGCGCAGCCAGCGGGCGTGTCGGAAGAGCCGGGCGTGCGCGAGCTCACGGGTCGCGAGAGAGAGCGCGAGCTGATCCTCGTCGATTTCGAGGTCTCGCCCGAAGTCGGCGAAGTTCTGGGGGAGCACGGCGGCCTCCCCGTCGGGCATCACGGGGATCCCGACGTCGCCGCCCGACACGACCTCGAGCGAGAGCTTGCCGACGACGGCCCCGAGCTGCGCGGCGAAGAGCGAACCGCCGACGGTGCGCATGATGCGTCCCGCACCGGCGATCATGCTCTGCATCTCTTCGGGAGCCTGCGACTCCAGCGCTTCGGTCAGGGCATCGGCGATCGACCCGGCGACCGGCTCGGCCAGCTCCTGCCACACGGGGAGGGTGGCCTCGACCCACGCGCCGCGGGTGAGGGCGCGCGGGGGAGCCGACAGCTCCGAGATCGAGGTCGCCTCGCTCAACCAGAGGGTCGCGAGCGAGAACGCCTCGGTGAAGTCCTGGCGGTCGCCGGAGCTGATGTCGTGGCCGTCCTTGTTCGCGAGGTGGAGGGCCTGCGTCCGCGTCGCGGTCCAGTCGATCGAGCCGTCGCCGCCCGCGGCGAACGCGCCCTGCAGCTGCCGCATCATCTGCTGCAGCATGGCGGGGTCGACGCCCATGCCGGCGAGCTGCTCCAGCTGTTCGGGGCCCAGGCTTCCCCCCTCGCCCATCAGGCTGCGCAGCAGCTCCTGGAACTCTTCCTCGGGAGAGCGGTCGTCGTCAGCCATGTCAGGCGCCTTTCAGCAGGGCGGTCAGCTCGCGTTCTACGCTAGCCGCACGACCCCGTCGCACGGCCCGAACGAGCCCCGTTCGCTTTCGCCGGTCGCGAACGACCGGAACAGAAGGCAGCACGTGTCACTTTTCGACGAGAACGCATCCGCACCCGCGCCCCGGCGACGGATGGGCCGCGCCGCCCTTGCCGGGCTCTGGGCGGTGTCGCTCTCGCTCGTGGCGCTGCTCGTGCTCACGATCCTGCCCACGTCCTTCGTGATCCAGCGGCCGGGCCCCGTCTACGACACGCTCGGCTCGGTCGCGTCGGGCGACGGCGAGGAACGCCCCCTCATCAGCGTCACGGGGGCCGAGACGTACCCGACGTCGGGCTCGCTCGATCTGCTCACCGTCGAGGTCGTCGGCAACCGCGAGCGCACACCCTCGTGGTTCGAGCTCGCGGGCGCATGGTTCGACCCCTCGCGCGCCGTCGTGCCCATCGACCAGATCTTCCCGGAGGGCGTCACGACGGAGGAGCGCAACGACCAGAACGCCGCGCTCATGGTCGACTCGCAGAAGGAGGCCACGGCCGCGGCGCTCGACGAGCTCGGCTACGACGTGACGTCGCTCGTCCGCGTCTTCCAGGTCGGCGACGACTCGCCCGCGCAGGGACTTCTCGAGCAGAACGACGTCATCCGCGCCGTCGACGGAACGGCGGTCGCGACGACGGCGGCGCTGCGCGACGCGATCAACGCCGCCGGCGGCGCCGCTGTCGACCTGGACGTCGACCGCGACGGCGAGAGCCGGCAGGTGCAGGTCACCCCGACGCAGGTCACGGTCGAGGGCGAGACGCGGTGGGCGATCGGGGTGACGATCCAGCAGGACTTCGACTTCCCGATCCAGGTGAGCCTGCAGCTGGACAACGTCGGCGGCCCGAGCGCGGGGATGATGTTCGCGCTCGGCATCATCGACACGCTCACCCCGGGCGAGATGACCGGCGGGCAGCGCTTCGCCGGCACCGGCACGATCGACGCGGCCGGAACGGTCGGCCCGATCGGCGGCATCCGTCAGAAGCTCTATGCGGCCGAAGCCGCGGGCGCCGACTGGTTCCTGGCGCCGGAACGCAACTGCGACGAGGTCGTCGGCCACATCCCCGACGGTCTGCGCGTGTTCTCGGTGGGCGATCTGCAGGACTCGCTCGCCGTCATCGACGCGGTGCGCGACGGCGGCGACCTCGACGCGCTGCCGACCTGTACCACGGGCTGACCCCACGGCGTCCCCCCAGCGGGCGGCGCCTAGGATGGAGGGGTGACCACGACCTCAGCGCCGAACCCGGCCACACCCAGCAGATCACGCCGCGCCGTCGGCATCACCCTCGCCGTCATCGCGGCGATCGTGGTGGCCTTCTTCATCTTCGCGAGCCTCTACGCCGACTGGCTGTGGTTCCGCCAGCTCGGCTTCGACAACGTGCTCGTCACGCAGTGGACGGCGCGGGCTCTGATGTTCGTGGTCGGCTTCGTGGCGATGGCCGTGCCGGTGTGGGCATCGATCCAGCTCGCCTACCGGCTGCGACCGGTCTATGCGCGGCTGAGCTCGCAGCTGGACCGGTATCAGGAGGTCGTCGAGCCGCTGCGCCGCCTCGGCATGTGGGGCATCCCGACCTTCTTCGGATTCTTCGCCGGCTTCGCCGCCTCGGCTCAGTGGGAGACCGTCGCGCTGTGGTTCAACGGTGCGACCACCGGCACCACCGACCCCGAGTTCGGCCTCGACACCGGGTTCTACCTCTTCACGATGCCCTTCCTCTCGGCGGCGGTCGGCTTCGCCTCGGCGGTCGTCATCGTCTGTCTGCTGGTGACCGCGCTCGTGTCCTACCTCTACGGCTCGGTCCGCGCCGGTCAGCGCGAGCTGCGCATCTCGAAGTCGGCGCGTGTGCAGATCGCGGTGCTCGCGGGGCTGTACCTCCTGGTGCAGGGAGCGAGCCTGTTCCTCGATCGTTTCCGCACGCTCGTGACGCCCAACGACCGCATCACCGGTGCCGGCTACGTCGACGTCAACGCCGTCATCCCCGGCCAGGCGATCCTCGCCATCGCCGCCGTCCTCGTCGCGATCGCGTTCTTCGTCACGGCCGTCATCGGACGCTGGCGCTATCCCCTCATCGGCACGGGCCTGCTCATCGTCTCGTCGCTCGTCGTGGGCATCGCCTACCCGTGGTTCGTCAACAACGTGCAGGTGCGCCCGAACCAGCTGACGCTGGAGTCGCCCTTCTACGAGCGCAACATCGAGGGCACGAAGGCCGCGTACGGCATCTCGGGCCTCGAGAAGACCGACTTCGAGGCGGTCACCGACGTCGAGCCCGGCCAGCTGCGCGCCGACGCCGACACGACGGCGTCGATCCGCATCATGGACCCGGCCATCATCGGTCCCACGGTCCGCCAGATCGAGCAGTACCGCTCGTACTACCAGTTCGCCGAGCCGCTCGACGTCGACCGCTACCAGATCGACGGCCAGTCGCAGGACACCGTCGTCTCGGTCCGTGAGCTCAACGTCAACCAGCTGGGCGACGCGGCCTCGTGGTACAACACCTCGCTCGTGTACACCCACGGGTACGGCATGGTCGCGGCCAAGGGCAACGAGCGCACCGCCGACGGCAACCCCGTGTTCGTCGAGCGCGGCATCCCGGCCTCGGGCGAGCTGACGCTCGACCAGGCCTACGAGCCGCGCGTGTACTTCGGCGAGTTCTCGCCGCTGTACTCGATCGTCGGCGCCCCCGAGGGCGCGGCGCCCATCGAGCTCGACTACCCGCGCGGGCAGGAGGGTGAGAGCCAGACGAAGACGACGTTCGACGGTGACGGCGGTCCCTCGATCGGCGACATCTTCCACCGCCTGATCTACTCGCTGAAGTTCCAGTCGACCGACATCCTCTTCTCGGATGCGATCAACGAGAAGTCGCAGATCCTCTACGACCGCTCACCCGAGGTGCGCGTCCAGAAGGTCGCGCCGTACCTCGAGCTCGACAACGACCCGTACCCCTCGGTGGTCGACGGGCGCATCGTCTGGATCGTCGACGGCTACACGCTGAGCGCCAACTACCCGTACTCGTCGATCGTCAGCCTCAGCGACGCGATCTCGGACTCGTCGAACCCGCAGCCGCGCGTCGCGCTCGACAACATCAACTACATCCGCAACTCCGTCAAGGCCACGGTCGACGCATACTCCGGCGAGGTCACGCTCTACGCGTGGGACGCCGAGGACCCGATCCTGCAGACTTGGCAGAAGGTGTATCCCAACACCCTCAAGCCGATCAGCGAGATGAGCGGCGACCTGATGAGCCACGTACGCTACCCGACCGACCTGTTCAAGGTGCAGCGCGCGATGCTCGGCACCTACCACGTCGACACGGCGCAGTCGTTCTACTCCCGCGACAACGCGTGGAAGACGCCGAACGACCCGCAGAAGGACACCCAGCTGCAGCCGCCGTACTACCTGACGATGAAGATGCCGGGGCAGGATGCTCCGTCGTACTCGATGTTCTCGTCGTTCATCCCGGGCGGCCAGGACACCCGGAACGTGCTCATGGGCTATCTGTCGGTCGACTCCGACGCCGGTTCCCAGGCGGGCACCGTGAGCGACGAGTACGGACGCCTGCGCATGCTGGAGATCAACGCCGAGACCCCCGTGCCGGGTCCGGGCCAGGTGCAGAACACGTTCAACGCCGACCCCGTGGTGTCGTCGTTCTCGAACATCCTGCAGCAGGGCCAGTCGGAGGTCATCAACGGCAACCTGCTGACGCTTCCCGTCGGCGGCGGTCTGCTCTACGTGCAGCCGGTGTTCGTGCAGTCGTCCGGCGCGACCAAGCTCCCCACCCTGCAGAAGGTGCTCGTCGGCTTCGGTGACGAGGTGGCGTTCGAGAACACGCTGCAGGAGGCGCTCGACCAGCTGTTCGGCGGCGACTCCGGCGCGAACACCGGTGACACGGATGTCGTCCCCGAGAACGTCCCGGGCGACGGTGCGACGCCGACCCCCTCGCCGACGCCGACCGACGGCAGCGGTGGTGGCACGACGGCCCCGAGCCTCGACTACCAGGCGGCGCTGAACCAGGCGCGCGACGCCCTCGCCGAGCGCAACACGGCGATGCAGAACGCGGACTGGGCGGCGTACGGCGAGGCCGATGCCAAGCTGACCGCCGCGATCGCGCGTCTGCTCGAGCTCGGCAACCAGGGCCAGGGCTGATCGGCCGACCCGGAACACGACGAAGGCCCCGACTCGAGAGTCGGGGCCTTCGTCGTACGGCGTCGTGCTGCGGGGGAGAGCGGGCCGGCGGGGCCGGGCTCTCCCGCGCGTCAGTCTCGGGTGTAGCGGCGTGCGCGTCCGACGATGCCGGCGAAGTGGAACGGCCCCGGCGACTCGGGCGCGATCTCGACGTCGACCGTGCTGTCGCGGTGGGTCGCGTCGTGCAGGTCGCGATAGGTGGGGACGTCGACGGCGGTGCGCGAGGCGAGGATGGCCTCGGTCTCGGCGCCGCGGGTCGCCTCGCGGTACCCCGGCTGGACGACGAGGGTGAAGAACTCGCTGACCGAACCCGAGCCGTAGCTGAACAGCCCGATGCGCGAGCCGGCGAGGTCGGTCTCATCCTCGAGGAGGGCGGCGAGGGCGATGTAGAGCGAGGCGGTGTAGGAGTTGCCGATGCGCCGGTTGTAGCCCGTCGTCGCCGTCACCACGTCGGGGTCGAGCTCGACCCCGACGTGCTGCCCCAGGGCGCGGTGGGCCTTGACGGCCATCTTGGTGAAGGGCTGGTGGTGGCAGAACCAGTCGATGTCGCCGATCTCGACGCCGCCGTGGGCGCGATAGTCGTCCCACGCGCCGGCGATGCCGTCGAGGTAGGCGCTGATCGAGAGCTTGCCGTCGACGACGGCCGTGACGCTGTCGTTGGGACGCCAGAAGTCGTCGACCTCGGCGGTGTGGATGCCCGCGGCGGTCTCGAGCACCGCGATGGCGGGGTCGGCCGAGACGAGGAAGGCCACGGCGCCGGCGCCCTGCGTGGGCTCGGCGGCGGTGTCGAGCTCGTAGCGGGCGACGTCGCTCGCGATGACGAGCACGCGCTCGTCGGGGTTGCGGGCGATGAGACCGGCGGCCGCCTGCAGCGCCGCGGTGGCGGAGTAGCAGGCCTGCTTCAGCTCGACGACGCGCACGGTGCGCGGCAGTCCGAGCAGCTCGTGCACGTGCACGCCGGCCGCCCGCGACTGGTCGATCCCGGTCTCGGTGGCGAAGAAGAGGGTGCGGATGCCGTCGACGCCGTGGCGGTCGATGATGCGCTGCGCCGCGGCGGCGCCCATCGTGACGATGTCCTCGTCGAGCCCGGGGATGCTCATCTGCTCCTGGCCGAGGCCGACCCGGAACTTCGCGGGATCGATGTCGGCGCGCGCGGCGAGGTCGTCGAGCTCGACGACGTGCGAGGCGGTGGCGACGGCGAGGTCGTGGATGCCGATGGTGGTCACTGCGAGGAGTCCTTCCGTCGCTCGAGGAGGAGGTGCGACTGCATCAGTTCTCCCGGGTTGGTCTGGGCGGCGAGCAGGGAGAGCTCGCCGCAGAGCACGGTGGCCGCGATGAGGCTCGCGAGGCGTCGGGCGTTCTCGCCGGGCTCGCGGGCCTCGCGGCATCCGAGACGGGTCAGCGCCTCGTCGACGGCCGGGAGATCCTTGCCGTTGCCGACCGTCCCCACGATGAGGTGGGGGAGCGTGCACGAGAAGTACAGGTCGCCCTCGCCGCGCACCTCGGCCCAGGTGAAGCCCTGCGAGCCTTCGACGATGTTGGCGGCGTCCTGGCCGGTCGCGAGGTAGAACGCCAGCAGCATGTTGGCGTAGTGCGCGTTGGCCGAGCGCAGCGCGCCCGCGATGGTCGAGCCGACGAGGTTCTTCCGGACGTTGAGGTCGACGATCCGCTGCGCCGTCGATCGCAGCTGCTTGTCGACGAGCTCGGCGGGGATGAGGATCTCGGCGATGACGCTGCGACCGCGGCCCAGGATGCCGTTGACGGCGGTCGCCTTCTTGTCGGTGCAGTAGTTGCCCGAGATCGAGCCGTACGACAGCTCGGGGTGCCACGAGAGGACGCGCTCCATGAGCGTCTCGGCCGCGAGGGTCACCATGTTGTGGCCCGATGCGTCCCCCGTCGTCAGCGCGAAGCGGACGTACAGCAGGTTGCCGACGATCTCGGTGTCGAGGTCGATGAGCTTGGCGTGGCGGCTGCGCTCGGACACGGCCGCGGCGAGGTCGTCGAAGCGGGCCACGATGGCGCGTGAGGCGGCGACCGCGACGGCGGCGCTGTCGGCGACGAACAACGACGACCGCGTCATCCGCTCGTCGACCACCGTGACGCGGATGCCGTCGTCGACGAGACGCGAGATGCGCGCGCCGCGGCCGACGGAGGGCCACAGCGGCGACTCGTAGGTGGCGAGGGGCACCTCCTGCTCGGTCTCGACGTCGCCGGTGAGGCGGAGCGGGCCGACCCAGCGCAGGGGGATGGGTGTGGACTCGGCGCTCATCGGGCGTCCTTCCCGCCGGCGCGGCGCGCCAGGCTGTCGAGATCGATGCCGCGCGCTCGCGCGAACTCCGCGGCGCGGCCGCGGATGATCAGATCGGTGTCACGAAGGTCGTGGGGGCTGGTCGCCCCCACCAGGGAGTGCAACGCCGTCAGGTGGTCTGACCATTCCCGGATGCGGTCGATCAGGGCCTCCGCGCCGCCGTCGAGGACGACGGAGAGGAAGGATCCCGAGGCGCCGACCGCGCGAGCGCCGAGGGCGAGGCCGCGCGCGACGTCGAGGGGCGTGCGGACCCCGCCGGACGCGAGCAGGACCGGTGCGTCGGCCGGGGCCTCGAGCAGGCACTCGACGGCCGACTGCCCCCACCCGGCCAGGTAGGCGTAATCGCGACCCTTTCGGCGGTCGTTCTCGATCCGCGTGAAGTCGGTGCCGCCCACGCCGGAGACGTCGGCGCATCCGACGCCCATCGAGGAGAGCCGGGAGAGCGTCGCGGCGCTGAGGCCGAAGCCGACCTCCTTGACCACGACCGGCACCTCGACGGCGGCGACGATCGCCTCGAGTGATGCCGGCCAGCTCGAGAAGGAACGGCTGCCCTCGGGCATCACCGTCTCCTGCACGGCGTTGACGTGCACCTGAAGCGCGTCGGCGTCGAGAGCGTCGACGGCGCGGCGCGCGTCGTCGGGGGAGCGTTCGATCCCGACGTTGGCCAGGACGAACCCGTCGGGGTTCTCGTCACGGATCACCCGGAAGGTGCTCATGAGCTCGGGGTTGTCCAGCGCGATGCTCAGCGAGCCCGAGGCGATCGCGACGCCGGTCTCGCGCGCGGCGATCGCCAGATCGCGGTTGATGACGCCCGTCGAGGCGCTGCCGCCCGTCATCGCGTTGACGTAGAACGGCAGCGCCCAGCGCCGGCCGGCCACCTCGACACCGAGGTCGACGAGGTCGGCGTCGACGCCCGCGAGCGCGTGGTGGACGAAGCGGACGTCGTCCCAGCCGTTGGGCCGCGGGGTCTCCTTCTGCTGTGCCGCGGCGAGGCGGACGTGGTCGTCTTTGCGCCCGGAGGCCTGTTCAGCCGGCATGGTGCTCTCCTTCCGGCGGGTGCACGCCGATCGTGAGGTGTCGGATGTCGTTGGTCTCCCACGTGCGGAGCATGCCGGCCACGTCCGCCCCGCGGGGCGCGAGGACGATCCCGCAGTCGCCACCGCCGGCGCCCGACGGCTTGGCCGCCGCGCCGATCCGCTCGGCCGCGTCGCAGAGGATGCGCAGGCGCTCGGTCTCGATCGTCACCCCGGTGCGCTCGCCCAGTCCCTGGAGCAGTCGTCGGTTGCGGCGCAGGGCACCGAGGGCGCGTGCCCCCGCCGCGTCGCCGTCTCCGTCGTGGTCGCGCGAGCGGGGTGCGAGAGCCGCCCAGAGATCGTCGACGCAGGAGCGCGACGCGTCGAGGAAGCCGGTGTGGTCGTCGCCGGCGGCATCCGTGCCCCGCGACACGCCGCTGACGAGGCGTTCGGTCGACGCGGGGTGGCCCGTCCAGCCGACGAGCAGATCGAGGTCGGCCGGCGCGGCGAGACGGACGATCTCAGCGTCGCCCCACGCGTCCGAGCCCAGGACCGCGGCCACGCCGGACGCGGCGCGCGCGGCGCGCAGACGTTCCCGGTCGGGGGAGCGGTAGCCGATCCACCCGCCGTAGGTGCTCGCCGCCACGTCGCCGCCGGAGGCGTTGGGGGCGACGGCGATGGTCGCGAGCATCGCGAGCTCGTAGCGTCCCCGGGCGCCCAACCCGAAGCCGTAGAACTCGTCGATCGCGGCGATCGTGGCGACCGTGACGGCGGCGGACGAGCCCAGGCCGAACTTGCGTCCGCTCGGGTCGTCGAGTCCGCTGTCGATGCGCAGGTCGAAGAAGCGGGGCGCGAGACCGCGATCCGAGCGCAGCTGCTCGGCCGCCTCGATGGCGGCGATGACGTAGTCGTACGGATGATGGTCGCGGTCGAGCGTCAGACCGTCCTGCCCGCGCGTCCAGCGCACCGGCATCCGGCTGTACTCGGGCGAGTGGATGCTGCCCTCGTCGACGCTTTCGGTGAGCGCCACCGAGAGGTAGCGGTCGACCGCGATGAGCACGGAGGGCTGCCCGGGCGTGACGACGGCGTACTCGCCGGCGACGAAGAGCTTGCCCGGGGCGCGCGCCACGATGGCGCTGCCCGTGGTCGAGACGGTCACGCGTCGGTCCGCGTCACGAGGGCGGCCGCGGGCCCGGGCCGCGCGACGGCGAGCTCGGCGAGCCCCGCCAGCGCCTCCGTGACGGCGTCGACCGACTCCGGACGCGTGAGGACGACGACGTTGGGTCCGGCGTCCGCGGTCGCCCACGCGTCGACGCCCGTCGCGCGCAGGGCGGCGACGCGGTCGAAGATCTCGACGCTGACGGGGCTGAGGTAGCGGATGGGCGGATCGCACGACTGGATGAGGGCGTGCATGCGCAGGGCGTTGACCTCGGTGATGCCGCCGAGACGCACGACGTCGCCGGCGCGGCAGGCGTACGCGGCCTCCTCGAGGCTCTCGGCGGTGGAGGTGATCCACGCGGGGTAGAAGGGAGACGTCAGTACGGTCCGCTGCATCGCGTCCCGGCTCGAGACGGCCTTCTCGCGCTTCTCGACCATCGCGACGACCATCGCGAGGTCGGGGGCGTCGATCGGCTCCGCGAACGAGGTCTCGTCGCCGTCTCCCGCGTGCCAGATCGCGAAGCCGGGGATGACCGAGCGCGAGGCCGAGCCCGAGCCGCGCCGCGCGAGCCGGCTGAGGGCCGAGGCGTCGAGGTCGAGTCCGTAGGCCGCGGATGCCGCGACGGCGAGCGCCGCGAAGCCCGATGCCGACGAGGCGAGGCCCGCCGCCGAGGGGACGGTGTTCTCCGTCTCGACGCGGGCGAAGACGTCGCTGCCGGCGAGCCCGCGGACGATGTCGAGGAAGCGCGTGACCCGGAGGGCGGGGCCGTCGGTGCGCTCTCGGCCGTTGAAGACGAGGACGTCGGCTGCAGCGGCGGTGTCCAGCGTCACGGTCGTGGTCGTCGGGAAGATGTCGAGCGTCATCGACAGGCTCCCCGTCGCGGGGAGGTTCAGGTCGCTGTCGCGCTTGCCCCAGTACTTCACGAGGGCGATGTTCGGGTGTGCGATGGCGGTCGCGGAGCTCATGCCGCTCCTTCCACGGTCGTGGTCCAGACGGCGGCGGCGCCGGCGCGGGTGAGTCGCTCGCTCAGCTCGGCGGCGGAGGATGCATCGTCCGCGAGCGCGAGCACGCACCCGCCGCGGCCGCCACCGGTCAGCTTCGCCCCGAGCGCGCCCCCGGCCGCAGCGGCACGGACGAGGTGATCCAGGGCGGGATCGCCCACGCCGAGACCGTTCAGGATGACGTGGGCGCGCGACATCGCCGCCCCGATCGCGACCCGGTCGCCCGAGGAGACGCGCGTGCGGAGGTCGGTGGCGAGCGCGCCGAGTTCGTCGAGAGCGGCCTCGACTCCCGCGCCGTCGCGCGAACGTCGGTCGGCGACGGCGGCCACCGCCTCGCGCGTGCGCCCGCGCACGCCCGTGTCGGCGATGACGAAGACGAGGTCGGCGCCGACGTCGACGGGCTCGATGCGGCCGCGGTCGAACCACACGGCGGCGCGGGCGCGGACCGTGCGGGCGTCGAGTCCGCTCGGCGAGCCGTGGGCGGCCCGCTCGGCCGTCTGGACGAGCTCGTGCATGAGCTCGTCGTCGGCCGACAGCCCGCAGGCGCCGAGCACCGCCTCGATGACGGCGGCCGACACGGCGGCGCTCGATCCCAGGCCGCGCTCGGCGGGGATGCTGCTGTCGATCGAGACGTCGAGGTCCATCCCGGGCCGACCGGCAGCCTCGAGGGCCGCGCGCACCGCGGTCATCGTGACGTTCAGCCGCTCGGGGGCGCGCTCGATCGGCCCGTGGTAGAGCGTGCTCGAGAGACGTCCGGCGCCGCGGGCGGGTCGGGCGTGCGCCTCGACGCCGAGGGCGCGGACGGGGACTGCGATCGCGGGGCGGCCGTAGACGACGGCGTGCTCGCCGAGGAGGATCGCCTTCGCACCGGCACGGCCCGTCGCTCCGGGCTCCGCGGCAGAGCCGTTCGTCGCCGCGTGCAGACGGGCGTCCGGTGCGATGGGGACGTCGGTCGATGCAGTCATGGAATTTCCCCGAGCGTAACAGTCCCCTCTCGGCCCCGGCCGGATGCCGGACCGATGTGCTGTGCGGGCCGCGAGGGCGCTATCATGGGCGCCGCACCCAGCAACCTTTAACACCGTCCCGTGAGGCGGAGAAGGGAGCGGCGGATGAGCACGCGAACCGTGCTGCACGAAGCCGACATCGCCCGGGCCCTGACGAGGATCTCGCACGAGATCCTCGAGTCGAACCGGGGCCCCGCACAGCTCGTCATCCTCGGCATTCCGCGACGCGGCGTCCCGCTCGCGGAACGCATCGGCGCTCTTCTGGCGGAGATCTCCGCCACCGCGGTCCCCGTCGGAGCGCTCGACGTCACGATGTACCGCGACGACCTGCACCGCAACCCCACACGCGCGCCGCAGCCGACGCAGATCCCGCCGGGCGGCATCGAGGGCAAGACGGTCGTGCTCGTCGACGACGTGCTCTTCTCGGGCCGTTCGATCCGCGCCGCCCTCGACGCGCTGCAGGACATCGGCCGCCCCGCCGCCGTTCGTCTCGCGGCGCTCATCGACCGCGGTCATCGCGAACTGCCCATCCGCCCCGACTTCGTCGGCAAGAACCTCCCGAGCGCCCGCGAGGAGCGCGTCAACGTGCGCCTGCGCGAGACCGACGGCGTCGACGAGGTGACGATCGGATCATGAGACACCTCCTCGACACCAAGGACCTCGGCCACGCCGCCGCCGTCCAAATCCTCGACGTGGCCGAGGACATGGCCGCGACCCAGCAGCGCGAGGTGCGCAAGCTCCCCACGCTGCGCGGCAAGACGGTCGTCAACCTCTTCTTCGAGGACTCCACCCGCACCCGCATCTCGTTCGAGGCCGCATCCAAGCGCCTCTCGGCCGACGTCATCAACTTCTCGGCCAAGGGATCGTCGGTGTCGAAGGGGGAGTCCCTGCAGGACACCGCCCAGACGCTGCAGGCGATGGGCGCCGACGCCGTGGTCATCCGGCACGGCGCCTCCGGTGCGCCGCAGACCCTCGCCACGAGCGGCTGGATCAGCGCGGGCGTCGTCAACGCCGGGGACGGCACCCACGCGCACCCGACGCAGGCGTTGCTGGACGCCTTCACGATCCGCAAGCGCTTCTTCGGGGCCGGCAGCCGCGGGCGCGACCTCGCCGGGCTCCGCGTGACGATCGTCGGCGACATCCTCCACTCCCGCGTCGCGCGCTCGAACGTCTGGCTGCTGACGACGCTCGGCGCCGAGGTGACCCTCGTCGCCCCGCCGACCCTCGTCCCGCAGGACGTCTCGGCCTGGCCGGTCCGCGTCGTCTACGACCTCGACGAGGCGATCGCCGACGGACCCGACGCCCTGATGATGCTCCGGATCCAGCTCGAGCGCATGAACGCCGCATATTTCCCCACTGAACGGGAGTATTCGCGCACGTGGGGGCTCGATGCGGCGCGGCTCGCGGCTCTTCCGGCCGATAGCATTGTGCTGCACCCCGGGCCCATGAACCGGGGCATGGAGATCTCCACCGCCGCCGCCGACTCCCCGCGCTCGACCGTGCTCGAGCAGGTCGCCAACGGCGTGTCGGTGCGGATGGCGGTGCTGTATCTGCTCCTCGCGGGGGAGCGAAGCGAAGCTGAGGAGGACGGACGATGAGCGAGAGCTTCCTCATCCGCGGGGCACGCCTGGCCGGCGACGGCGCCGGGCGCACCGCCGACATGATCATCACCGACGGGCGCATCGCCGAGGTCGGCTCGGGCCTGAGCGCGGCGGGCGTGACCGTGGTCGACGCCGACGGGCTGGTGGCCCTGCCCGGCCTCGTCGACCTGCACACGCATCTGCGCGAGCCCGGTTACGAGGCCTCCGAGACGATCCTCACGGGCTCGCGGGCGGCCGCGGCGGGCGGCTTCACGACCGTTTTCGCGATGCCGAACACCTCGCCCGTCGCCGACACCGCCGGTGTCGTGGAGCAGGAGCTCGCCCTCGGCGAGGCCGCGGGGTACGCGCACGTGCAGCCGATCGGGGCCGTCACCGTCGGGCAGAAAGGCGAGCGGCTCGCCGAGCTCGGCGCGATGGCGTCGTCGCGCGCCCGCGTCCGCGTCTTCAGCGACGACGGCTTCTGCGTCTTCGACCCGCTGATCATGCGGCGCGCCCTGGAGTACGTGAAGTCCTTCGACGGCGTCGTGGCCCAGCACGCGCAGGATCCGCGCCTGACCGAGGGCGCCCAGATGAACGAGGGCACGGTCTCGGCCGAGCTCGGGCTCGCGGGCTGGCCGGCGGTCGCCGAGGAGTCGATCATCGCCCGCGACGTCCTCCTCGCCGAGCACGTCGGCTCGAGGCTGCACGTGTGCCATCTCTCGACGGCCGGCTCGGTCGACATCATCCGGTGGGCCAAGAAGCGCGGCGTGGACGTCACCGCCGAGGTCACCCCCCACCACCTCCTGCTGACCGAGGAGCTGGTGCGCGGCTACGACGCCCGGTTCAAGGTCAACCCGCCGCTCCGCCGCGACGAGGACGTGATGGCCGTCCGTGCGGGCCTCGCCGACGGCACGATCGACATCGTCGCGACCGACCACGCGCCCCATCCCGCCGAGGCCAAGACGTGCGAGTGGGCGGCGGCGGCCAACGGCATGGTGGGGCTGGAGTCGGCGCTGCGCGTCGTCCAGCAGGCCGTCGTCGACACCGGGATGCTCTCGTGGGACGACGTGGCCCGCGTCATGTCGGCGACGCCGGCCCGCATCGGCCGCCTCGATGATGCCGGCACGCCGCTGACGCCCGGAGCGCCGGCCTCCCTCACCCTGTACGACCCGCGGCCGGTCCGGAGCTTCTCGCACGCCGACCTGCGCGGCCGGAGCGGCAACTCGCCGTATCTCGATCGCGAGCTCCCGGGCGAGGTGCGGTGGACGTTCTTCCGCGGGACTGTCACGGTCGCCGAGGGCGAACTGCTCGACGCCCCGGGAGTTCGCGCGTGACGCGCGAGGGCGCCCTGCTCGTCATGGTCGCCGTCGCGATCGTGCTGCTCGGTCTCGGCGTGTGGGCGTGGCGACGACGCACGGCTCGCGACAGCGGGTTCTCCGCGCCCGTGGGAGAGCTGCCCCCCGGCGCCGTCGAGTCCGCGACGATCTCGGGGCTCTACGTCGCCACGACCCGTCACGGCGAGCCGCTCGAGCGCCTCGCCGTCCGCGGGCTGGGGTTTCCGCTCCCGCGTCGACGTCGTCGTCGCGGGCGGAACCGTGCCGGGGGTCGCGCTCGACCTCACCGGTCAGCCGCGTCTGTTCATCGCCGCGTCGCGCTTCGTCTCGGTCGACCAGGCCACCGTCGCCATCGACCGCGTCGTCGAGAAACAGGGGCTGACCCGCCTCAGCTGGCGCATCGACGACGAGACCGTCGTCGACAGCTATTTCCGTCCCCAGACCGCGTCGGCCCGAGCGCTGGCCGACGCCATCCAGACTGTCCTGACCCCCACCCAGACCCCAGGAGGCGACGCGTGACCCTGTTCACCCGCGACCCCGCCGTTCTCGTGCTCGAGGACGGATCCCGCCACGTCGGACGCGCCTACGGCGCACGCGGCACGACCCTCGGTGAGGTCGTCTTCGCGACCGGCATGACCGGCTACCAGGAGACGCTCACCGACCCGTCGTACGCGGGCCAGATCGTCCTGCAGACCGCGCCCCACATCGGCAACACGGGCATGAACGGCGAAGACGTCGAGTCGCGCCGCATCTGGGTCGCCGGCTACATCGTGCGCGACCCCTCGCGCGTCGTGTCCAACTGGCGGTCCGAGAACTCCCTCGACGAATCCCTCGAGAACGACGGCATCGTCGGCATCAGCGGCATCGACACCCGCGCCGTGACCCGCGTGCTGCGCTCGGCCGGATCGATGCGCGGCGGAGTGTTCAGCGGCGACGCGGCGGACATCGACCCCGACGAGCAGCTGCGCATCGTGCGCGAGGCGCCCGAGATGAGCGGCCGCAACCTGTCGGCCGAGGTGTCGGTCGCGGCGGCCGAGGTCACCGCGGCCACGGGGGAGCGGATCGGCAACCTCGCGGTGCTCGACCTCGGCGTCAAGCAGGCGACGGTGAACAACCTCGCCGCGCGCGGCTTCGACGTGCACGTGCTGCCGCAGGACGTCACGATCGACGACGTCCGGGCCATCGACCCCGTCGCCGTGTTCTACTCCAACGGTCCGGGCGACCCCGCGGCGAGCGATCACCACGTGGCCCTGCTGCGCGACGTCCTCGATGCCGGCCTGCCGTTCTTCGGCATCTGCTTCGGCAACCAGCTGCTGGGCCGGGCCCTCGGCTTCGGCACCTACAAGCTGCCGTTCGGCCACCGCGGGATCAATCAGCCCGTGCTCGACAAGCAGACCGGGCGCGTGGAGATCACGGCGCACAACCACGGCTTCGCCGTCGACGCGCCCATCGACGGCGTCGTCGACAGCCCCGCCGGATACGGCCGCGTCGAGGTCAGCCACGTGGGCCTCAACGACGACGTCGTCGAGGGCTTGCGAGCCCTCGACCGCCCCGCGTTCTCGGTGCAGTACCACCCCGAGGCCGCCGCGGGCCCCCACGACGCCAACTACCTCTTCGACCGCTTCCGCGACCTCGTGATCGCGACCCAGGAGACCCAGAACTGATGCCCAAGCGCGACGATATCCAGAGCGTCCTCGTCATCGGGTCCGGCCCGATCGTCATCGGACAGGCCTGCGAGTTCGACTACTCCGGCACCCAGGCGTGCCGCGTCCTGCGCGAGGAAGGCGTGCGCGTCATCCTCGTGAACTCGAACCCGGCCACGATCATGACCGACCCCGACTTCGCCGACGCGACCTACATCGAGCCCATCACGTGGCAGGTGATCGAGACGATCATCGCCAAGGAGCGCCCCGACGCCATCCTGCCGACCCTCGGCGGGCAGACGGCCCTCAACGCCGCGATCGACCTGCACAAGCACGGCATCCTCGAGAAGTACGACATCGAGCTCATCGGCGCGAACTTCGAGGCGATCAACAAGGGCGAGGACCGCCAGATCTTCAAGCAGCTCGTCCTCGACTCCGGAGCCGACGTCGCCGACAGCCGCATCTGCCACACGATGGACGAGGTGCTCGCCGGCGCCGCCGAGCTCGGCTACCCGCTCGTCGTGCGCCCGTCCTTCACGATGGGCGGCCTCGGCTCGGGCTTCGCCTACGACGAGGCCGACCTCCGCCGCATCGCGGGCGCGGGTCTGCGCGACTCGCCCACGACCGAGGTGCTCCTCGAGGAGTCGATCCTCGGGTGGAAGGAGTACGAGCTCGAGCTCATGCGCGACACGGCCGACAACACCGTCGTCGTCTGCTCGATCGAGAACGTCGACCCCGTGGGCGTGCACACCGGCGACTCGATCACGGTCGCTCCGGCACTGACGCTCACCGACCGCGAGTACCAGAAGCTCCGCGACATCGGCATCGACATCATCCGCGCCGTCGGCGTCGACACCGGCGGCTGCAACATCCAGTTCGCCGTCGACCCGGCGACCGGCCGCATCATCGTCATCGAGATGAACCCCCGCGTCTCGCGCTCCTCGGCGCTGGCGTCGAAGGCCACGGGCTTCCCGATCGCCAAGATCGCGGCCAAGCTCGCGATCGGCTACCGCCTCGACGAGATCCCGAACGACATCACGAAGGTGACGCCGGCGAGCTTCGAGCCCACGCTCGACTACGTCGTCGTCAAGGTGCCGCGGTTCAACTTCGAGAAGTTCCCCGCCGCCGACACGACGCTGACGACGACCATGAAGTCGGTCGGCGAGGCGATGGCGATCGGGCGCAACTACGCCACGGCCCTCCAGAAGGCGCTGCGCTCGCTCGAGAAGCGCGGCTCGAGCTTCCACTGGGGCGACGAGTCCCGGTCGGTCGACGAACTGCTCGAGATCGCCAAGACGCCCACGGACGGCCGCATCGTCGTGCTGCAGCAGGCGATGCGCAAGGGCGCCACGATCGAGCAGGCGTTCGCGGCGACCGCGATCGACCCCTGGTTCCTCGACCAGATCGCCCTCATCAACGAGGTCGCGCAGTTCGTGACGGATGCCGCGGAGCTCGACGACCACGTGCTGCGGACGGCCAAGGACCACGGTTTCAGCGACGTGCAGATCGCCGAGCTGCGCGGCACCTCCGAGGACGAGGTGCGCGGCGTGCGCCACGGCCTGGGGCTGCGCCCGGTCTTCAAGACCGTCGACACGTGCGCGGGGGAATTCCCGGCCCTGACGCCCTACCACTACTCCTCGTACGACATCGAGACCGAGGTGACGCCGTCCGACCGCACGAAGGTCGTCATCATCGGCTCGGGCCCCAACCGCATCGGGCAGGGCGTCGAGTTCGACTACTCGTGCGTGCACGCGAGCTTCGCGCTGTCGGACGCCGGCTACGAGACCATCATGGTCAACTGCAACCCCGAGACGGTCTCGACCGACTACGACACGAGCGACCGGCTCTACTTCGAGCCGCTGACGCTCGAAGACGTCCTCGAGGTGCTGCACGCCGAGTCCCGCTCGGGCACGATCCTCGGCGTCGTCTGCCAGCTCGGCGGACAGACCCCGCTGGGCCTGGCGAAGGGCATCGAGGCCGCCGGCTACACGATCCTCGGCACCCAGCCCGCCGCGATCGATCTGGCCGAGGAGCGCGAGCTGTTCTCGCGGCTGCTCGACGAGGCCGGGCTCGTCGCCCCCCGCAGCGGCACGGCGATCGACGTGGACGGCGCGGTCGAGGTCGCCGAGTCGATCGGCTACCCCGTGCTCGTGCGGCCGAGCTTCGTGCTCGGCGGCCGCGGCATGGAGATCGTCTACGACACCGAGAGCCTGCGCGACTACTTCGTGCGCGTCGCCGACCAGGCCATCATCGGCCCCGGCCTGCCGCTGCTGGTCGACCGGTTCCTCGACGACGCCGTGGAGCTCGACGTCGACGCCCTGTTCGACGGCGAGGACCTCTACATCGGCGGCGTCATGGAGCACCTCGAGGAGGCCGGCATCCACTCCGGCGACTCCAGCTGCACCCTGCCGCCGATGTCGCTCGGCCGCACCGAGATCGACCGCGTGCGCGAGGCGACCCTCGCGATCGCGCGCGGCGTCGGCGTGCGCGGGCTCCTCAACGTCCAGTTCGCGGTGTCGGCCGGCGTGCTCTACGTCATCGAGGCCAACCCGCGGGCGAGCCGCACCGTGCCGTTCGTGTCGAAGGCGCTCGGCATCCCGCTCGCGAAGGCCGCGTCGCGGATCATGGCGGGATCGACGATCGCCGAGCTCATCGCCGAAGGGCTGCTGCCGGCCGAGGACGGATCGCGCGTGCCGCTCGACGCGCCCGTCGCGGTCAAGGAGGCCGTGCTGCCGTTCAAGCGCTTCCGCACCGCCGACGGACGCACCGTGGACTCGGTGCTCGGCCCCGAGATGCGCTCGACCGGCGAGGTCATGGGCATCGACCGCGACTTCCCGACGGCCTTCGCCAAGAGCCAGGCCGCGGCCTACGGCGGCATGCCGACCTCCGGAACGGTCTTCCTCTCGGTCGCCGACGACGACAAGCGCGCCGTCATCCTCCCCGCCCACCGCCTGCAGGAACTCGGTTTCCGCCTGGTGGCGACCGAGGGGACGGCCGAGATCCTCGCCCGCAACGGCATCCGCGTCGAGGTCGTCGGCAAGTACTCCGAGACCCAGGGCTCGGGCGAGCGCAACGTCGTCGACCTCATCAACGCCGGCGAGATCGACATGGTCGTGAACACGCCCTCGGGCGGCGTCGCACGCGCCGACGGCTACGAGATCCGCGCCGCCGCCGTCGCCGGCGACCGCGCGCTCTTCACGACGATGGCCGTGCTCGGCGCCGCCGTGAGCGCCCTCCCGGTGCTGCGCGAAGGCTTCGAGGTCAAGAGCCTGCAGGACTACGCCCTCGAGCGGGCGGCGCGCGTGTGAGCGGATTCGGCGAGCGTCTCGCGGGCGCCCTCGAGGTCTACGGCGGGCTGTGCGTGGGCATCGACCCGCACGCGGCTCTGCTGGCGGACTGGAACCTGCCCGCCTCGGCCGCGGGCGTCCGGGAGTTCGGGCTGCGCGTCGTCGAGGCGGCCGCGGGCCGCGTCGGAGTCGTCAAGCCGCAGGTGGCCTTCTACGAGCGATACGGATCCGCGGGCTTCGCCGCGCTCGAAGAGGTGCAGGCGGCGGCCCGGGCGGCCGGGCTGATCGTCATCGCCGACGCCAAGCGCGGCGACATCGGCAGCACGATGGACGGGTATGCGGCCGCCTGGCTCGAGCCCGGTGCGCCGCTGGAGGCGGACGCCGTGACGGTGAGCCCCTACCTCGGGCCCGCGTCGCTCCGCGGGACGATCACCGCCGCCGTCCGCGCCGGGAAGGGCGTCTTCGTGCTGGCGGCGACGAGCAACCCGGAGGCCGCGGGGCTTCAGTCCGCCGAGGTCACGACCGTCGACGCCCGGCAGGGTCAGACCGTCGCCGACTGGGTCGCGACGGGGGTGTCGTGGGCGAACCGCGTCGCCGCAGCCGACGGCGGCCTCGGTCCCGTCGGCCTCGTCGTCGGAGCCACCGTCGACCGCGACGCGGTGGGCCTGACCGACGAGGCGCTGCGGGCCGCCCCGATCCTGGCTCCCGGCTTCGGCGCGCAGGGCGTCGAGCTCCGCGCCGTCCGCGAGGTGTTCGGCGTCCACGCGCCGCGGGTGCTGGCAAGCGCCAGCCGCAGCGTGCTCGCCGCCGGACCCGAGGGAGTCGTCGGCACCATCGAGGCGCATCGCCGGGAACTCGCCGCCGCCACCGAGGAGGAGCACCGTGTCTGAGCGCGCGTCCGAGCGTCCTGGGCCCCCCGAGGTCGACCGCGCCGCGGCCTCGCGCCGTGCCGTGGCCGCACGCCGCGAGCGGGCCGGGCTGAAGAAGGATGTCGCGATGCGCGTGATCTCGCCGCAGGAGCTGCTGCGGCGCGCGTGGGCCCAGCCCGAGTCGGCGGCCGGCGCGATGCGCGTGACGGACTTCCTGACCGCGATCCCCGCCGTCGGCGAGGGCAAGCGCGACCGGATCCTCGCCGACCTCGACATCTCACCGGTGAAGCGGCTCGGCGGTCTCGGCTCGCGTCAGCGCGTCGCGCTGCAGCGTTTCCTCGACGAGCGGCTGCCCGAGCCGGCGCCCCGCGCGGGACGATCACGTCTGCTCGTGCTCGCCGGTCCGACCGCGGTGGGCAAGGGGACGGTCGCGGCGCACATCCGCGACAACCACCCCGAGATCCTGCTGTCGGTCTCGGCCACGACCCGTGCCCCGCGCCCGGGCGAGATCGAGGGCGAGCACTACTACTTCGTCGACGATGCCGAGTTCGACCGTCTCGTGCGCGAGGGCGAGCTGCTGGAGTGGGCGACGGTCCACAACCGCCACCGCTACGGCACCCCCAAGGCCCCCATCGACGCCGCGCTGGCGCAGGGGCGCACCGTGCTCCTCGAGATCGACCTGCAGGGCGCACGTCAGGTGCGCGCGGCGGCCCCGGATGCGACGCTCGTGTTCCTCCTGCCGCCGAGTTGGGACGAGCTCGTCGACCGCCTCGTCGGGCGCGGCACGGAGGACGCCGAGGAGCGGGCGCGGCGTCTGCGCACCGCGCGCGTCGAGCTGGCCTCGCAGGGCGAGTTCGACTACCGCGTGGTGAACGACACCGTCGCCCGTGCCGCGGCCGAGGTCGCGGCGCTGGCCGACTGATCGCGTAGACTGAGAGGATGCCTGCGCCTGCGGCGCGGCAGCAGACTCACCACCGACATCGTTCCCGGAAGGATCCGACATGGCCGGAAGCAACGAAGGCATCATCGACCCGCCCATCGACGCGCTGCTCGACAAGGTCGACTCGAAGTACCAGCTGGTCATCTACGCGTCCAAGCGTGCGCGTCAGATCAACGACTACTACTCCGACCTGCACGAGGGCAACCTCTTCGACAACGTCGGCCCCCTGGTCGACTCTTCGGTCGAGGACAAGCCCCTGACGATCGCGATGCACGAGATCCACGAGGACAAGCTGCGCCTCCGCTCGCTCGACTGACCCGGCGGATCCTCGTCACATTTCTGCCCGTGGCAGCCGGATGTCGGCCGCCGCGGGCAGAATCGTTCCCGCCGACATGATCTCGCCCCCGCCACCCCTGGAGCCCCGATGAGCCCGTTGCGCCTGTTCACGTCCGAGTCCGTCACCGAGGGCCACCCCGACAAGATCTGCGATCAGATCTCCGACAGCATCCTCGACGCCCTTCTGACGGTCGACCCCGGTTCGCGCGTCGCCGTAGAGACGCTCGTCACGACCGGCCTCGTGCACGTCGCCGGCGAGGTGCGCACCGACGGCTACGCCGACATCCCCGGCATCGTGCGCGGCGTCGTGAACCGCATCGGCTACACCTCGAGCGACACCGGCTTCGACGGCGACTCGTGCGGCGTGACCGTCTCGATCGGCGAGCAGTCCTCCGACATCGCCGCGGGCGTCGACAACGCCCTCGAACACCGCGAGCAGGGGTCGGTCGACCCGGGCGACGCGCTCGGTGCGGGCGATCAGGGCATCATGTTCGGCTACGCCACGAACGAGACCCCGCAGCTCATGCCGACCGCGATCTGGACGGCTCACCGCATCGCCGAGCGGCTCACGACGGCTCGCCGGAGCGGCGCGCTGCCGTTCCTGCGACCGGACGGCAAGACGCAGGTGACGCTCGGATACGACGGGGCGACGCCGCGGACGGTCGAGACCGTCGTGCTGTCGACGCAGCATCAGCCCGACATCTCGCTGCCGGCTCTCCGCGCCGCCGTGCAGGCCGAGGTCATCGATCCCGTGCTCGCCGAGACGGGACTCGATCTGTCGTCGGTCGAGTACGTCATCAACCCCGCGGGACCGTTCGTCGTCGGCGGGCCGAAGGGCGACGCGGGCCTGACGGGCCGCAAGATCATCATCGACACCTACGGCGGCGCGGCGCGGCACGGCGGCGGCGCGTTCAGCGGCAAGGACCCCTCGAAGGTCGACCGCTCGGCCGCGTACGCCATGCGCTGGGTCGCGAAGAACGCGGTCGCGGCCGGTCTGGCCGACCGCCTGGAGGTCCAGGTCGCCTACGCGATCGGCCGCGCCGCCCCGGTGGGCCTGTACGTCGAGTCGTTCGGCACCGCGCACGTCGACGAGGCGGTCATCACCGCCGCCATCCGCGACGTGTTCGACCTGCGTCCGCAGGCGATCATCGACCGCCTCGACCTGCTGCGGCCGATCTACGCGAAGACCGCCGCCTACGGCCATTTCGGCCGCGAACTGCCCGAGTTCACGTGGGAGCGCACCGACCGCGTCGAGGAGCTGCGCGCCGCCGCCGGCCTGTGAGCGCCGCGCCGCGTCGCGTCGCGCGGATCCTCATCGACTCGCCGCTGCCGCAGCTCGACCGCCTCTTCGACTACGTCGTGCCCGACGCTCTCATCGAGAAGGCCCGTCCGGGTGTGCGGGTGAAGGCGCCGCTGCGGACGGTGGGGCGGACGGTCGAGGGCTACCTCGTCGAGCTCGGCGAGGAGGACGACGCCGATCGTCCGCTGTCGGAGCTCGACGACGTCGTCTCGTCCGTCGAGGTGCTACCCGAGCGGCTCTACGCGCTCGCCCGACGCGCCGCCGACCGCGCGGCGGGATCGGCGAGCGACATCCTGCGGCTCGTCGTGCCCAAGCGCATGGTGCGGGCCGAGAAGGCGTGGGCGGCCGCGCCGGCGCCCGAGACGCCGACGATCGACGAGGACGCACGCGCGTGGGCGGACGAGGCGCTGTCCACCTACCCCGACCTCGCCGCCGCCGTGGCCGCGGGGGGAGCGGATCGCGCTCGACGCACCGCCGCGGCCGGGAGCGGCCGGCCCGGCGTGGGCGGAGCTCCTCGCCGCGATCGCCGTGCGGTCCCTCGCCGACGGCCGGAGCGCGATCGTGGTCGTCCCCGACCATCGCGACGAGGCGCACGTGCTGTCGGCGCTCGCGGGCCGCGCCCCCGACGACGCGGTCATCCGCGACGACGCGCGGCGCTCGGGCCCGGAGCGCTACGCGAGCTATCTGCGCGTGCTCGCACCGGTGCCCTGCATCGTCGTGGGCAACCGGTCGACGGTCTACGCCCCCGCGCACGACGTCGGGGCGGTCCTGGTGTGGGACGACGGCGACCCGTTGCTGGCCGAGCCGCTGACCCCGGGAGTGCACGCCCGCGACGCCGCGCTCGTCCGTCAGGAGCTCGAGCACAGCGCGCTCGTCCTGGCCGGTCTCACGCGCTCCACGGACGTGGAGCGTCTCGTGGCCCTCGGCTGGGTGCGCGACGTCCCGGCGCGCCGACGCGAGAGCCCGAAGGTCGTGCTGTCGGCGACGCGCGAGGGCGAGTCGCGGGGGACGCGGGTGCCGTCGGCGGCGTTCGCCGCGGCGCGCGAGGCGCTGACGGCCGGACCGGTGCTGGTGCAGGTGTCCCGACCCGGGTACGCCCCCGTGCTCGTCTGCGCGGACTGCCGCACGCCCGCGCGCTGCCCGCACTGCGCGGGTCCGCTGCGGGCTCGACGCCCCGGCGCGACGCCCGACTGCACGTGGTGCGGTCGCTCCGCGCCGGCCTGGTCGTGCGCCTCGTGCTCCTCGCCCCGCCTGCGGATGGCCTCGTCGGGGAGCGAGCGCACCGCCGACGAGCTCGGCCGCGCCTTCCCGAACACGCGCGTGATCGTCTCGGACGGCGAGCACCAGATCACCCACGTCGATGCCCGACCGGCGCTGGTGATCGCCACGCGCGGGGCCGAGCCCTTCGTCGCCGGGGGCTACCGCGCCGTCATCCTCCTCGACGGCGACCGGATGCTGATGACCGAGCAGCTGCGCATCGCCGAGGCGTGCCTGCGGTGGTGGTCGGATGCCGCGGCCCTGGCGGCTCCCGGAGCCCCCGTGCACCTCGTGGGGGTGTCCGGTCCCGCGGCCCGCGCGCTCGCGACCTGGACCCAGCCCGGCTATGCCCGGATGGAGCTCGCGGAGCGGGTGCCGCTGCAGATGCCGCCCGCGGTGCGCGTCGCGGCCGTCGAGGGCACGTCACCGGCGGTGTCGGCGGCGATCGAACGACTGCGCGCCGACGTGCCGGGGCTCGCCGAGACCGCGGTCCTCGGGCCGGTGCCGCGCGAGGACGGGATCGTCCGCGCGCTCGTCCGGTTCGAGTACGCCCTCGGTCGTGCCGTGGCCGAGTCGCTGCGCGCCTCCGTCGTCTCGGAGGCCATCCGCGGGCGCCGGCGGCGCGGGGCGCCGGCGGGACCGCGCAATACACTCAGAGTGCGTCTCGACGTACCCGATCTCGATCTGTGAGGAGCGCCATGCGCATCGTGTTCGCCGGGACACCGGAGCCCGCCCTTCCCTCCCTCCGCCGCCTCGCGGCGTCCGGACACGAGGTGGTCGGGGTGGTCACGCGCCGCGACGCGCCGCTCGGTCGCAAGCGCGTGCTCACGCCGTCGCCGGTCGCCGCCCTCGCCGACGATCTCGGCCTGCCGGTGCTCAAGACCGATCGCCTCGACGAGGCGGCGACCGCGACGATCGCGTCGTGGCAGCCCGACCTCGGTGTGATCGTCGCGTACGGCGGGCTCGTGCGCGAGCCCCTGTTGTCGACTCCCGCCCACGGATGGATCAACCTGCACTTCTCGCTCTTGCCGGCGTGGCGCGGCGCCGCGCCGGTGCAGCGCGCTCTGATCGCGGGCGACCGGGTCACGGGCGCCAGCGTCTTCCAACTCATCGCCGCCCTCGACGCCGGCGACGTCTTCGCCGAGACCCGCTACGACGTCCCGCGCGGCGCGACGGCGGCCGACGTGCTCGCAGACCTGTCCGACATCGGCTCCGAGACGCTGTCCGGCGTCGTCGACGAGATCGCGGACGGGACCGCCCGCGCCGTCGCTCAGACGGGCGAGCCCACCTTCGCCCCCAAGCTCACCCTCGCCGACGGCGAGCTCGACTTCGATCTGCCCGCCGAGGCCGTCCTCGACCGCTACCGCGGAACGACGCCCGAGCCGGGCGCCCACACGAGCGTCGCCGGCACGCGTCTGAAGGTGCTCGCCGCTCTCCGCGGGCCGGATGCCGGCCTGCCGGCCCGCACCGTCCGCCTGGTGGGCGGCGAGGTGCTGGTCGGCACGGCCGAGGGCACGGTGGCGCTCCGCCGCGTCCAGCCCGCCGGGCGTGCCGCGATGGCCGCCGCGGACTGGTGGCGAGGGCTGCGCGTCGACAGCCTCGAGGTGGGATCGTGAACCCCGCGCGCCGCGTCGCGTTCGACGTCCTGCGCGCCGTCGAGGACTCCGACGCCTACGCGAACCTGCTCCTTCCGCAGGCGCTCCGCCGCGCCGGCCTTTCCGCCGCCGACGCCGGGCTGGCGACCGAGCTGACCTACGGCACCCTCCGGCGTCGGGGAACCTACGACGCCATCATCGAGCACGCGTCGGGCCGGACGATCGACGCGATCGACCCGCCCGTCCGCGACGCCCTCCGCCTCGGCATCCACCAGCTGCTCTCGACCCGGGTCGCCTCGCACGCCGCCGTCAACGAGAGCGTCGAGCTCGTGCGGCGCTCGGGGGCCGGCGGCGCCGCGGGCTTCGCCAACGCGGTGCTGCGCCGGGTCGCTCGCGACAACCCGGGCGACTGGCTGCAGCGCGTGGCCGACGATGCGCGCTCCGACGACGAGCGCCTGGGGCTGCGCTTCTCGCATCCCGTGTGGGTCATCCGCGCCTTCCGGCGCGCTCTGGCCGCCGAGGGGCGGGGGGACGAGCTCGAGGACCTCCTCGCCGCCGACAACGTCTCGCCGTCGGTGACGATGACGGCGCTCCCGGGGCTCGCGGACATCCCGGCGGATGCGGCCCGCACGCCGTACTCGCCGCTCGGGTTCCGCCTCGGCGGGGGCGATCCCGAGCCCGTCGTCCGCGCCGCCGACGGTCGTGTGCGCGTGCAGGACGAGGGCTCGCAGCTCGCGGCCCTCGCCCTGACGCGGGTGCGGCCGGCGGCGCCGGGGGAGCGGTGGCTCGATCTGTGCGCCGCGCCGGGCGGGAAGACGGCGGTGCTGGCCGCCGAGGCCCTCGCCGCGGGCGCCTCGCTCGAGGCAAACGAGATCTCACCGGCGCGGGCCGCGCTCGTGCGCACCTCGGTCGCGGGCGTTCCGCTCTCGGTCCCCGTCTCGGAGGAGGGCGGCCGCGAGCGGGCCGGACGCGGCCGCTACGACCGCATCCTCGTCGACGCGCCGTGCACGGGGCTCGGCGCCCTGCGACGCCGGCCCGAGGCGCGGTGGCGCAAGACGCCGGCCGACGTCCCCGAGCTGTCGGACCTTCAGCGCGAACTGCTCGGCGCGGCGCTCGACGCCCTCGCGCCCGGCGGCGTCGTCGCCTACGTCACGTGCTCGCCACACCTCGCCGAGACCGCCGTCGTCGTGGCCGACGTGCTGCGCGGACGCGACGACGTCGACGAGCTCGACGCGCGCGCCGTGCTCCGCGACGTCGCACGTTCGCCCCTCGACCTCCCGGAGCAGGCGGACGGCTCGGGACGCGCGCAGCTGTGGCCGCACCGCCACGGCACCGACGCGATGTCGATCACGCTGCTGCAACGGCGCTGACGCGACGCGGCACGATGCCGCGGACGCGTCGCGGGATAATGGTCGCGTGACCGACGCCGACGCCCTGCGCATCAACCCCAGCATCCTGGCCGCCGATTTCGTCAACATGGAGTCGGAGCTCGGACGCATCCGCGGGGCGGACTTCGTGCACGTCGACGTCATGGACAACCACTTCGTCCCGAACCTCACCTTCGGGCCCCAGATGGTCGAGCGCATCCAGGCGACGAGCCCCGTGCCCCTCGACGTGCACCTCATGATCTCCGATGCCGACCGCTGGGCGCCGGGGTACGCCGAGCTCGGTGCCGCGAGCGTCACCTTCCACCTCGAAGCCGCCGCCGAGCCCGTGGCCCTAGCCCGGCGGCTGCGTTCGATCGGGGCGCGCGCGGGAGTCGCCGTGAAGCCCGCGACGCCCGTGGAGGGTCTGTTCGAGGTGCTCGACGAGTTCGACCAGATCCTCGTCATGACCGTCGAGCCCGGCTTCGGCGGGCAGAGCTTCATGGCCGACCAGATGCCCAAGCTGCGCCGGCTCGCCGACGAGGCGCGTCGGCGCGGCTCGCAGGTGTGGCTGCAGGTCGACGGCGGCGTCTCGGAGTCGACCATCGCCCAGGCGGCGGAGGCCGGGGCCGACACGTTCGTCGCCGGGTCGGCCGTGTTCGGGGCGACGGACCCGGATGCCGCGATCACGAGCCTGCGTGATCGCGCTGCGCGGGCTCATCGTCACTGAGTCGCCCCGCTCGCGGTCGGCGGCCCCCTCGCATCCCGGTACCCTGGCTAGGTGAAGACGTTCGACGCCCTGTTCGCAGAGCTCACCACGATCGCCGAGACCCGCCCGGAGGGTTCGGGCACGGTGGCGCAGCTGGACCGCGGTGTCCACGCCATCGGCAAGAAGATCGTCGAAGAGGCGGCCGAGGTCTGGATGGCGGCGGAGTACCAGTCCGACGTCGAGACGGCCGAGGAGATCTCGCAACTGCTCTACCACCTGCAGGTGCTGATGATCAGCAAGGGGCTCAGCCCCCAAGACGTGTACCGACATCTCTGAGCGAAGCCCCGCCCTCCCGCTCCGAGACAGAAAGACCTCCATGCTCCGCATCGCCGTCCCCAACAAGGGGTCGCTCGCCGAGACCGCCGCCGAGATGCTGGCCGAGGCCGGCTACACCGGTCGTCGCGACTCCAAAGACCTCCACGTCATCGACCCCGTCAACGAGGTCGAGTTCTTCTACCTGCGTCCCAAAGACATCGCGACCTACGTCGGCTCCGGTGCGCTGGATGTCGGCATCACCGGCCGCGACCTGCTCCTGGACGCCCGCATGCCGGGCGCCCGCGAGATCGAGAGCCTCGGCTTCGCCGGGTCGACCTTCCGTTTCGCGGCGCCCACCGGCACCTTCACCGACGTGCGGGAGCTCGCCGGCAAGCGCATCGCCACGTCGTATCCGGGCCTGGTGGACGCGTTCCTCGACGAACGCGGCATCGCCGTCGATCTCGTCCCGCTCGACGGGGCGGTCGAGTCCGCCGTGCGGCTCGGCGTGGCCGATGCGGTCGCCGACGTCGTCGAGACCGGCACGACCCTCCGTCAGGCGGGGCTCGAGGTCTTCGGGCCCGAGATCCTCCGCTCCGAGGCCGTGCTCATCGCGGGACCCGACGACGCCGAGGGCACCGAACGTCTCCTCCGACGTCTGCGTGGCGTGCTCGTCGCGCGCCGGTACGTCATGGTCGACTACGACTTGCCGGCGGCTCTCGTCGACGACGCCGTCGCGATCGCGGGCGGCATCGAGTCGCCGACGATCTCGCCCCTCCGCGACCCGGAGTGGGTCGCGGTACGCGTCATGGTGCCGCGCGCCAACGTCAACACCACGATGGACGACCTCTACGCGATCGGCGCGCGGGCGATCCTCGTCACGGCGATCCACAACGCGAGGCTCTGAGATGACGCTGGCCCGCCGCGTCATCCCCTGTCTCGACGTCGCCGCCGGTCGCGTCGTGAAAGGCGTCAACTTCGAGAACCTGCGCGACATGGGCGACCCGGTCGAGCTGGCGCGTCTGTACTTCGACCAGGGCGCCGACGAGCTGACGTTCCTCGACGTCACCGCGACCGTCGACGGACGCGCCACGACCTACGACGTCGTGCGCCGCACGGCGGAACAGGTCTTCATCCCGCTCACCGTGGGCGGCGGCATCCGTTCGGTCGACGACGTCGCGCGGCTGCTGTCGGTGGGCGCCGACAAGGTGGGGGTGAACTCCGCGGCGATCGCCCGCCCCGAGCTGATCGACGAGATCGCCGACCGGTTCGGTGCGCAGGTCCTCGTGCTCTCGCTCGACGTGAAGCGCGCGCCGGGCACCGCGTCGGGGTTCGTCGTCACGACGCACGGCGGCCGCACCGCCACCTCGCTCGACGCTCTCGCCTGGGCGCGTGAGGCGATCGAGCGCGGCGCGGGGGAGCTCCTGGTCAACTCCATCGACGCCGACGGCACGAAGGACGGCTTCGATCTCGAGCTCATCGCGCTCATGCGGGAGATCTCGACCGTGCCCGTCATCGCGTCCGGCGGCGCCGGCGAGGCCGCGCACTTCGCCCCGGCGATCGAGGCGGGAGCGGATGCCGTCCTCGCCGCCTCGGTGTTCCACTCGGGTCAGATGACGATCGGCGACGTCAAGCAGGCCCTCGCCGCGGACGGCATCGAGGTGCGGCGATGAGCGAGTCCGTCGAGGATCGCATCTCGCGCGTCTCGTTCAACGGCGACGGGCTCGTCGCCGCGATCATCCAGCAGCACGACACCCGTGAGGTGCTGATGCTGGCGTGGATGGATGCCGAGGCGCTGCGCCGCACGCTCACGACCGGGCGTGTGACGTTCTGGTCCCGCTCGCGGTCGGAGTACTGGCGCAAGGGCGACACGTCCGGCCACATCCAGCTCGTGCGCGGAGCCCGTCTCGACTGCGACGGCGACGCCGTCCTCATCTCGGTCGAGCAGGTCGGGGCCGCGTGTCACACCGGCACCCGCACGTGCTTCGACAGTGACGACCTCGATCCCGTCGTGGGCGCTTCATGACTCGTCGTTCGCGGATGCTCGCGGTGCTCGCCACCGTCGTCGGCGGCGGGCTCGCCGTGATCGGATCGACCCAGCCCTGGCTCGAGGCGACGCTGCGAGACGGCGCGCACGCCGTGCTCCCGGTCCCCGGCACGGCGGCGCTTCCGCTCGTCACCCCCTTCGGACTGGCCGCCCTCGCGCTCGGTCTCGCGCTGTCGATCGTCGGCACGGTCCTCCGCTACGCGTTCGGCGTCATCGCCGTCCTCATCGGCGGGACCCTCCTCGTCGCCTCCGTCCAGCTGGCCCTCTCGGCCCCGCCCGAGGCGGTCGTGGGCGTCGTCGCCGACGCGACCGGCCTGTCGGGCGTCGCGGCCGTCGAGACCCTCGTCGAGTCCATCGACGCGACCGCGTGGCCGTGGATCACGGCGATCGGTGCGCTCCTGATCGTCGCCGGAGGAGTGCTCACCGTGCTCACGGCACGATCGTGGCGGAGCTCCGGTCGCCGCTACACCGACGCGGCGGCGACGGTGGCCGGGCCGCGCGGATCGCGCCCGCACGACGCCCACGATCCGATCGATTCGTGGGACGACCTCAGCCGCGGGTCCGATCCGACCGCCTGAGCCCCGATAGACTGAGCCCTGCCCGAGAAATCCCGCGAAGGAGAACAATGAGCAACATCGGCGACCCCGGCCACGGACACTCCCCGGCGGCATGGACCGCAGTCGTGATCATGCTCCTCGCATTCGCACTGGGCACGCTGTTCTTCTGGCTCGACATGCCCGTCCTCGTCTGGGCATCGGTCGGCCTGCTGGTCGTCGGCGGCATCGTCGGCTGGGCCATGTCCAAGGCCGGTTACGGCGCCTACGGCGACAAGTACACCCCGAAAGCGCACTGACGTGCTCGCCGGTCTCACGGCCGGCGCCGTCGAGGACGCCGAGGCCCGTGCGGCCGATCGGCCGATCGACGTCGTCGAGAGGTCCGCGCTCGCGCAGGCCCCCGCTCTCGATGCCCTCGCGGCGCTGTCGCCCGCGGCCCGCGTGAAGATCATCGCCGAAGTCAAGCGCGCCAGCCCGTCGCGCGGCGATCTCGCTGCGATCCCCGATCCGGCCCTGCAGGCCCGCCGCTACGAAGAGGGCGGCGCCTCCGTCATCTCGGTCCTCACCGAGGGGCGCCGGTTCAAGGGCAGCCTCGCCGACCTCGAAGCGGTGAAGTCGGCGGTCTCGATCCCGGTGCTCCGCAAGGACTTCATCGCGACGCCGTATCAGGTGCTCGAGGCACGGGCATCCGGCGCCGACCTCGTCCTCCTGATCGTCGCGGCCCTCGAGCAGCCGCTCCTCGCCGAACTGCACGACCTCGTCCTGCAGCTCGGCATGACGCCGCTCGTCGAGACGCACTCGCTCGACGAGGTGCATCGTGCCACCGACATCGGCGCGCGGCTCGTCGGCGTCAACGCGCGTAACCTGTCGACGTTCGAGCTCGATCGAGACCTCTTCGGTCGGCTCGTCGAGCATCTTCCCGCCGACGCGGTGAAGATCGCCGAGTCCGCCGTCCTGTCGCCCGCCGACGTCGCGCACTACCGTTCCGCCGGTGCCGACGCGGTGCTGGTGGGCGAGGCGCTCGTCACGAACGACCCCGTCACGACCCTGAACGCATTCCTGGAGGCCGGCGCGTGAGCCTGAGAGACCAGCACGGACCGTTCTTCGGCGACTTCGGCGGTCGTTTCATGCCGGAGTCCCTGATCGCGGCGATCGACGAGCTCACCGCCGTCTACGAGACGGCGATGGCCGACCCGGAGTTCGCGGCCGAGCTGACGCGGATCCTCGCGAGCTACGCGGGTCGTCCGTCCGCCCTGACCGAGGTGCCTCGATTCGCCGAGCACGCCGGGGGCGCGCGCGTCTTCCTCAAGCGCGAGGATCTCAACCACACCGGCTCGCACAAGATCAACAACGTTATCGGGCAGGCGCTCCTGACGCAGCGACTCGGCAAGACCCGCGTGATCGCCGAGACCGGCGCCGGTCAGCACGGCGTCGCCACGGCAACGGCCGCGGCCCTGTTCGGCTTCGACTGCACCATCTACATGGGCGAGGTCGACACCGAGCGTCAGGCGCTGAACGTCGCGCGCATGCGTCTGCTCGGCGCCGAGGTCATCCCGGTGACGACGGGTTCGCGCACGCTCAAGGACGCCATCAACGAGGCGTACCGCGATTGGGTCGCCTCGGTCGAAACGACGAACTACATCTTCGGCACCGCGGCGGGGCCCCATCCGTTCCCCGCGATGGTGCGCGACTTCCAGAAGATCATCTCCGAGGAGGCGCGCGAGCAGCTCCTCGCCGAGACCGGTCGTCTGCCCGATGCCGTCGTGGCGTGCGTCGGGGGCGGCTCCAACGCCATCGGGATGTTCGACGCGTTCCTCGACGACCCCGACGTGGCGCTCTACGGCGTCGAGGCGGCCGGCGATGGCGTCGACACCGAGCGGCACGCCGCATCGATCGAGCGCGGGCGGCCCGGTGTGCTGCACGGCGCGAAGACGTTCGTCCTGCAGGACGAGGACGGCCAGACCATCGAGTCCCACTCGATCTCGGCCGGCCTCGACTACCCGGGCGTCGGCCCCGAGCACGCGTGGCTCGCCTCGATCGGCCGGGCCCAGTACATCCCGGCGACCGATGCCGAGGCGATGGACGCGCTGCGGCTGCTCAGCCGCACCGAGGGCATCATCCCCGCGATCGAGTCGGCGCACGCCCTCGCGGGGGCGTTGCGCATCGGACGCGAGCTGGGCCCCGACGCGATCATCGCGATCAACCTCTCGGGGCGCGGCGACAAGGACATGGACACCGCCGCCCGGTGGTTCGAGCTGTACGACGACGGCGCCGAGCCGGTCGTCGAGCCCGAGCCCGAGGGCGCGGCATCCGGTGAAGGAGTGGAGCTGTGAGCTCGCGTGTCGCGGCGGCCATCGATGCCGCCCACGCCGCGGGGCGCGGCGCCTTCGTCGGGTACCTGCCGCTCGGATTCCCCGACCTCGCGACGAGCATCGACGCGGCGGTCGCGCTGGCCGAGGCCGGAGCCGACGTGCTCGAGCTCGGCCCGCCGTATTCGGACCCCGTCATGGACGGAACGGTCATCCAGGAGGCCACCCAGACGGCACTCGCGGCGGGCTTCCGCCTCCGCGACACGTTCACCGCGGTCCGCGAGATCGCCGCTCGGGTCGACGTGCCGATCCTCGTCATGACGTACTGGAACCCCGTCCTCCAGTACGGCGTCGACCGGTTCGCCGACGACCTGGTCGCCGCCGGCGGCGCGGGTCTCATCACACCCGACATCACCCCGGATGCCGCACCCGACTGGATCGCCGCGTCGGAGCGCACGGGACTCGACCGCGTGTTCCTGGCCGCCCCCACCTCGACCGACGAGCGCCTGCGGATGATCGCGGACTCGTCCACCGGGTTCGTCTACACGGTCTCGACGATGGGCATCACGGGGGAGCGGGCCGAACTCGACGCCGCGGCGCGAACGCTCGTCGGACGCCTGCGCGCCTTCGGCGCGGGCCACGCCTGCGTGGGGATCGGTATCTCGACTCCCGATCAGGTCTCCGGCGTGATCGACTACGCAGACGGCGCGATCGTGGGCACCGCCCTCGTCCGCGCGCTGCGCGACGGCGGGGTCGCAGAGCTCTCCACCACCGCCCGCGCGCTGGCTGCGGGCACGTCGCGCGGCGGCGTCTAGACTTTTCCGGTCGCACGACCGCCGATTCCCGAGGGAAGATCCGATGATCCACGCCGCAACCACGCTCGTCGCGAGCATCCCCAGCCCGTCGGTGAGCTACATCGACCTCGGACCCCTGCGCATCCACTTCTACGCACTGTGCATCATCGCCGGGATCATCGTCGCGACCCTGATGACCAACCGCCGCCTCACCAAGCGCGGCGCGGAGCCGTGGGTCGTCATCGACATCGCGCTGCTCGCCGTGCCGCTCGCGATCGTCGGCGCCCGCATCTTCCACGTCCTGACCCACCCCGGGTTCTACTTCGGCGACGGCAAGAACCCGTGGGCCGTGCTGTTCATCTGGGAGGGCGGCATCGCGATCTTCGGCGCCCTCATCGGCGGCGCCGTCGGCGCCTACCTCGGGTGCAAGTGGACGGGCATCCGCTTCTGGAGCTTCGCGGACGCGCTGGCCCCCGGCATCCTCCTGGCCCAGGCCATGGGACGCTTCGGAAACTGGTTCAACCAGGAGCTGTTCGGGCTTCCGACCGACCTGCCGTGGGGGCTCGAGATCGACCGCGACAACCCGGCGTTCCCCCCGGGGCTCGCGCCCGACACGCTGTTCCACCCCACCTTCCTCTACGAGGTCGTGTGGAACGTCGCGGGGGTCCTCGTGCTCCTGTTCGTCGGTCGTACCCTCTGGGCGCAGTGGGGCAAGCTGTTCGGCCTCTACCTCGTCTGGTACAGCGCCGGACGCATCGTGTGGGAGTCGATCCGCATCGATCCGAGCGAGATCATCCTGGGCCTCCGCACGAACGTCTGGGCCGCGCTCCTCGGCGTCGTCGTCGGGATCGTCATCATCGCGGTGCAGTCGCGCCGCCACGTCGGTGACGAGCCGACGCCCTACCAGCCCGGGCGCGAGTGGGTGTCTCCGAGCGCGCTACAATCGCAGAGCACCGAAGACTTCGTGGATCTGAGCGCACCCCCGACGCCCGAAGCTCACGCAGACAGCGCCACAAGCGCAGTCACCTCGAAGCAGTAGTTCCCCAGGGCCGACGTCGTCCCGGTTTCAGCACCAATGTGAGGACGGTCAGTATGGCCTCGAGCCCTCGACCCCGAAACTCCGGATTCGGCTCCTTCCCCCCCAAGCAGGGCATGTACAACCCTGACTTCGAGAAGGACGCGTGCGGTCTGGCGATGGTCGCCACGCTGCGCGGCGAAGCCGGTCACGACATCGTCGAGCTCGCGCTGACGGCGTTGCGCAACCTCGAGCATCGCGGCGCCATCGGCTCCGACGCCGGCACGGGCGACGGCGCCGGCATCCTGACGCAGATGCCCGACGCCTTCCTCCGCGCGGTCGTGGACTTCGACCTGCCGCCGGTGGGGGAGTACGCGGCGGGCATGGCCTTCCTGCCCCGCGAGGCCGACGAGCGTCACGCGCTCAAGACCCGCATCGAAGAGCTCGCGGCCTCCGAAGGCCTGGTCGTGCTCGGCTGGCGCGACGTCCCCACCGAGGACGACAACCTGGGCAAGCTCGCCTTCGCCGCGCGCCCCGCGTTCGAGCAGCTCTTCGTGTCGCGGCCCGCCGTGGGCGACGCCCCCGCGCTGTCGGGCATCGCGCTCGACCGGCGCGTCTACCGGCTGCGCAAGCGCGCCCGGCACGAGCACGACGCCTACTTCGTCTCGCTCTCGAGCCGCACCCTCGGCTACAAGGGCATGGTCACCACGCTCCAGCTCGAGCCGTTCTACCCCGACCTGCAGGACGAGCGTTTCGCGTCCGAGCTCGCCGTCGTGCACTCGCGCTACTCGACCAACACCTTCCCGTCCTGGCCCCTCGCTCAGCCGCTGCGCATGCTCGCGCACAACGGTGAGATCAACACCGTCAAGGGCAACCGCAACTGGATGCGGGCGCGGCAGTCGCAGCTCGAGTCCGAGCTGCTCGGCGACGTGCGGCCCCTGCTGCCGATCTGCACCGACGGCGCCAGCGACTCGGCCTCGTTCGACGAGGTGCTCGAGCTGCTGACGCTCACCGGCCGCAGCCTCCCGCACGCCGTCATGATGATGGTCCCCGAGGCCTACGAGAAGCAGACCGACATCGCGCCGGACCTGCGCGCCTTCTACGACTACCACTCGATCCAGATGGAGCCGTGGGACGGGCCCGCCGCGCTCATCTTCACCGACGGCACGCTCGTGGGCGCGACGCTCGACCGCAACGGCCTGCGACCCGGCCGGTGGACCGAGACGACCGACGGCCTCGTCGTGATCGGCAGCGAGACGGGCGTGCTCGACTTCGCTCCCGAGCGCATCAAGCGGCGCGGCCGGCTGCAGCCCGGACGCATGTTCGTCGTCGACACGGCCCAGGGCCGCATCGTCGAGGACGAGGAGATCAAGAGCGAGCTCGCCGCGCTGCACCCGTGGCAGGACTGGCTCGACGCCGGACGCGTCCGCCTGAAGGAACTGCCCGAGCGCGAGCACATCGTGCATCCCATCGCCTCCATCACGCGTCGGCAGCGCACCTTCGGCTACACCGAAGAGGAGGTCCGCATCCTCCTGACGCCGATGGGGCAGGTCGGCGCCGAACCGCTGGGCGCGATGGGCAGCGACACCCCGGTGGCGGTGCTCAGCGAGCGTCCGCGTCTGCTCTTCGACTACTTCACGCAACAGTTCGCGCAGGTCACCAACCCGCCGCTCGACTCGATCCGCGAAGAGGTCGTGACGTCGTTGTCGCTCGGTCTCGGGCCCGAAGGGAACCTGCTGTCGTGGGGACCGCGGCACACGCGCACCGTCACGCTCGACTTCCCGGTGATCGACAACGACGAGCTCGCGAAGATCCAGCACATCGACACCGCGCTGCCGGGGCGGTCGTCGGTGACGATCCGCGGCCTGTACCGCGTCGAGGCCGGGCACAAGGGCATGCAGAAGCGTCTCGCGCAGATGTGCGCCGAAGCCGATCAGGCCATCGAGGACGGCGCCGAGTTCCTGGTCCTGAGCGACCGCGACTCGAACAAGGATCTCGCGCCCATCCCGTCGCTGCTCATGCTCGCGGCCGTGCACCACCACCTGATCCGCCAGGAGACGCGCATGCGCGTCGGCCTGGTGGTCGAGGCCGGCGACGTGCGCGAGGTGCACCACGTCGCGACCCTGCTCGGCTACGGCGCGTCGGCGGTCAACCCGTACCTCGCCATGGAGACGGTCGAGTATCTCGTCCGCGCCGGCTACATCACCGGCATCGCGCCCGAGAAGGCGGTCAAGAACCTGATCTACGCGCTCGGCAAGGGCGTGCTGAAGATCATGTCGAAGATGGGCATCTCCACCGTGTCGTCGTACGCCGGAGCCCAGGTGTTCGAGGCGGTCGGTCTGGCCGACGACTTCGTCTCGACCTACTTCACGGGCACCGAGACGAAGCTCGGCGGAGTGGGCATCGAGGTCATCGCCGCCGAGAACGCCGCGCGCCACGCGTACGCGTACCCGGAGGACGCCGCGGTGCGCGCCCACGAGCGTCTCTGGACCGGCGGCGAGTACCAGTGGCGCCGGGACGGCGCACCCCACCTGTTCAACCCCGACACGGTGTTCCGGCTCCAGCACGCGACCCGGACGCGTCGGTACGACATCTTCCGCGAGTACACGAAGCTCGTCGACGACCAGGCGGCCGAGCTGAAGACCCTGCGCGGGATGTTCAAGCTCCGCCACGGCGTGCGCCCCGCCGTCCCGATCGACGAGGTCGAGTCGGTCGCGTCGATCGTCAAGCGCTTCTCGACGGGCGCGATGAGCTACGGCTCGATCTCGAAGGAGGCGCACGAGACCCTCGCGATCGCGATGAACCGGCTCGGCGCGAAGTCGAACACCGGCGAGGGCGGCGAAGACGTCGAGCGCCTCCTCGACCCCGAGCGCCGCAGCGCCATCAAGCAGGTCGCCTCGGGCCGCTTCGGCGTCACGAGCATGTACCTGACCCATGCGGAGGACATCCAGATCAAGCTCGCGCAGGGCGCCAAGCCGGGCGAGGGCGGTCAGCTCCCGCCGGGCAAGGTGTACCCGTGGATCGCGCGCACCCGCGGCGGCACGCCCGGCGTCGGGCTCATCTCCCCGCCGCCGCACCACGACATCTACTCCATCGAGGACCTGAAGCAGCTCATCTTCGATCTGAAGCGCGCCAACCCCGCGGCGCGGGTCCACGTCAAGCTCGTGAGCCAGTCGGGCATCGGCGCGGTGGCGGCGGGCACGGCCAAGGCCCTCGCCGACGTCATCCTCGTCTCGGGCCACGACGGGGGCACGGGTGCGAGCCCGCTGAACTCCCTCAAGCACGCGGGCACGCCGTGGGAGCTGGGACTGGCCGAGACGCAGCAGACGCTGATGCTCAACGACATGCGCGACCGCGTCGTCGTGCAGGCCGACGGCCAGCTCAAGACCGGACGCGACGTCGTGATCGCCGCCCTGCTCGGGGCGGAGGAGTTCGGGTTCGCCACGACCGCCCTCGTCGTCGAGGGGTGCATCATGATGCGCGTCTGCCACCTCGACACGTGCCCCGTCGGTGTCGCGACGCAGAACCCGGTGCTGCGTGAGCGGTTCACGGGCAAGCCGGAGTTCGTCGTGAACTTCATGGAGTTCGTCGCCCAGGAGGTGCGGGAGTACCTCGCCGAGCTCGGGTTCCGTTCGCTCGACGAGGCGATCGGTCGCAACGACGTCCTCGACGTCGACGGCGCGATCGAGCACTGGAAGGCCAATGTCCTCGACCTCGGTCCGATCCTCGCCGGCCCGTCGTTCGCCGACGACGCGCCCCGGCGCCACCACCGCGAGCAGGATCACGAGCTGGACGAGCACTTCGACGTGCAGCTGATCGAGCGCGCGCAGGACGTCGTGGCGCACGGCGGCAGCATCGAGATCGACCTGCCGATCCGCAACACCGAGCGTGCCGTCGGCACCATGCTCGGCAACCGCGTCACGCTCGCGCACGGCGAGAACGGGCTGCCGGCGGACTCGATCGTGGTCAATCTGACCGGTTCGGCGGGACAGTCCTTCGGGGCGTTCCTCCCCGCGGGGATCACCCTGCGTCTGGAGGGCGACTCGAACGACTACGTCGGCAAGGGTCTCTCGGGCGGGCAGATCGTCGTCCGGCCCCCGCGGGGCGCCGCGTTCGACGCGTCCGAGAACGTCATCGCAGGCAACGTCATCGGCTACGGCGCGACGCAGGGCACGATGTTCCTGCGGGGTGTCGTGGGGGAGCGCTTCCTGGTCCGCAACTCCGGAGCCACGGCGGTCGTCGAGGGCGTGGGCGACCACGCACTGGAGTACATGACCGGAGGCCTCGCGGTGATCCTCGGCGGAACCGGCCGCAACCTGGGGGCGGGGATGTCGGGCGGCAACGCCTACGTCTACGGTCTCGAGGAGGCCAAGGTCAACCGTGAAGCGCTCGCGACCGGCGAGCTCGTCCTCGGCGAGATGGGATCGGGCGACGCCGAGATCCTGCACGACCTGCTCGAGCGTCACGTCGCCGAGACGGGCTCGGAACTCGCTGCACGCCTTCTCGCGGACTTCGAGACCGAGGTCGCGCGATTCGTCCGAGTCGTGCCGCGGGACTACGCCGCGGTGCTCGAAACCCGACAGACCGCCGCCGCCGAGGGGCTCGACCCCGACGGCGAAGAGGTCTGGAGCCGCATCCTGGAGGTGACACGTGGCTGATCCCAAAGGCTTCCTGAAGACGACCGAGCGCGAGCTCCCGAAGCGTCGTCCCGTCCCGGTCCGCATCATGGACTGGCGAGAGGTCTACGAGCCCGGCGACACCGCCGTGCTCCGCCGTCAGGCCGGTCGCTGCATGGACTGCGGCGTGCCGTTCTGCCACCAGGGCTGCCCGCTGGGCAACCTCATCCCGGAGTGGAACGACCTCACGTGGCGCGGCGAGGGCCGCTCGGCGATCGAGCGGTTGCACGCGACGAACAACTTCCCGGAGTTCACCGGGCGCCTCTGCCCCGCACCGTGCGAGAGCTCGTGCGTGCTCGGCATCAACCAGCCCCCCGTCACGATCAAGCAGATCGAGGTCTCCACGATCGACGAGGCCTTCGCGAACGGCTGGGTCGAGGCGGAGCCCCCGGGGCGTCTGACGGGCAAGACCGTCGCCGTGGTCGGCTCCGGCCCGGCCGGTCTGGCGGCTGCGCAGCAGCTGACGCGCGCCGGTCACACGGTCGCGGTGTACGAGCGCGACGACCGCATCGGCGGTCTGCTGCGCTACGGCATCCCCGACTTCAAGATGGAGAAGCGCCACATCGAGGCGCGCCTGCGGCAGATGCAGGACGAGGGGACGCGGTTCCGCGCCGGTGTCGAGATCGGAAAGGACATCACGTGGGACGCCCTGCGCGCCCGCTACGACGCCGTCGTGGTGGCCACCGGCGCGACGCTCCCGCGCGAGCTGTCGATCCCGGGCCGCGACCTCGCCGGCGTCCACGTCGCGATGGAGTACCTCGTCGAGTCGAACAAGGCGGTCGCGGGGGACCAGGTCGCCAACCAGATCCACGCCGAGGGCAAGCACGTCATCGTGATCGGCGGCGGTGACACGGGGGCCGACTGCATCGGCACCGCCCACCGCCAGGGTGCGCTGAGCGTGACGAACCTCGCGATCGGCAAGCAGCCCCCGTCGGAGCGTCCGGACCACCAGCCGTGGCCGATGATGCCGACCGTCTTCGAGGTCGCCTCGGCGCACGAGGAGGGCGGTGAGCGCGCCTACCTCGCCTCGACCGTCGAGTTCCTCTCCAACGACGCCGGCGAGGTGCGCGCGCTGCGCGTCGCCGAGACGGAGTTCGTCGACGGCCGGCGCGTGCCCAAGAGCGGCACCGAGCGCGAGATCCCGGCCGACCTCGTCCTCATCGCGATGGGTTTCACCGGCCCGGAGCGCAGCGAGCTCGAGGCGCAGCTGGGTACCGTCTTCACAGATCGCGGCAACGTCGACCGCGCCGACGACTACCAGACGACCACGCCCGGCGTGTTCGTCGCGGGAGACGCCGGCCGGGGGCAGTCGCTCATCGTCTGGGCGATCGCCGAGGGCCGGGCGGCGGCAGCAGCCGTCGACCGCTACCTGATGGGCGACACGTCGCTGCCGGCGCCCGTGCGTCCGACAGACGTCGCGATCGGGCTCCAGCGGGCATAGGCTGGAACCATCCCCTCCCACCCGACAACACCGGAGATTCAGTGAGACGCGCGAAGATCGTCGCCACCCTGGGACCGGCCACAGCCAGCTACGAGATGGTGCGAGCCATCATCGACGCCGGTGTGGACGTGACCCGATTCAACCTCAGCCACGGAGACTACTCGGAGCACGAGGTCCGCTGGGCCAATGTGCGCAAGGCCGCGGACGACGCGGGTCGGCCCGTCGCGATCCTGGTCGACCTCCAGGGGCCGAAGATCCGACTCGGCAAGTTCGAGAACGGGCCCCACCAGCTCGCGGTCGGCGACATCTTCAAGATCACCACCGACGACATCCTCGGCACCAAGGAGATCGTCTCGACGACCTTCAAGGGCCTCCCGGGAGACGTGAAGGCGGGGGACTTCCTGCTCATCGACGACGGCAAGGTGCGCGTCGAGGTCGTCTCAGTCGACGGCCCCGTCGTCACGACGAAGGTCATCGTCGCGGGCCCTGTGTCGAACAACAAGGGCATCAACCTGCCCGGCGTCGCCGTCAGCGTGCCGGCTCTGTCCGACAAGGACGAGGCCGATCTGCGCTGGGGTCTCCAGCAGGGTGCCGACATCATCGCGCTCTCGTTCGTCCGCGACGCATCCGACGTGACGCGCGTGCACGAGATCATGGCGGAGGAGGGCCGCAAGGTCCCCGTCATCGCCAAGATCGAGAAGCCGCAGGCGGTCGACAACCTCGAGGAGATCATCGACGCGTTCGACGGCATCATGGTCGCCCGCGGCGACCTCGGCGTCGAGCTGCCGCTCGAGGCCGTGCCGATCGTGCAGAAGAAGGCCGTGGCGCTCTGCCGCCGCATGGCCAAGCCCGTCATCGTCGCGACGCAGATGCTCGAGTCGATGATCGAGAACCCCGTCCCGACGCGCGCCGAAACGAGCGACGTCGCCAACGCCGTCCTCGACGGTGCCGACGCCGTGATGCTCTCGGGCGAGACCAGCGTGGGCAAGTACCCCGTCGGCGTCGTCGAGACGATGGCCCGCATCGTGGATTCGACCGAGACGCACGGTCTCGACCGCATCGCTCCGCTGACGGCCAAGCCGCGCACGCAGGGCGGGGCCATCACGCTCGCCGCGATGGAGGTCGCCCAGTTCATCGAGGCGAAGTTCCTCTGCATGTTCACCGAGTCGGGCGACACCGCCCGCCGGATGTCGCGCCTGCGGCCCGAGATCCCCATGATCGCGTTCGCGACCGATCCGGCGATCCGTCGCCGGATGGCGCTGACGTGGGGCATCCGGTCGAGCCTGGTCGAGGAGGTCGCGCACACCGACCTCATGTACCACCAGGTCGACGACTTCTTCCTCTCGAACGGCCTCGCCGAGGTCGGTGACAAGGTCGTCGTCATCTCCGGTTCCCCTCCCGGGATCCAGGGCTCGACCAACGACATCCGCATCCACAAGATCGGTGACGCCGTCAACGGCCGCGCCCCGATCTACCAGGCGATCCAGTAGTCGCCGGCACGGTGTCGACCGTCGAGGGCGGGTGTCTCATCTCGAGGCACCCGCCCTCGGCGCTAGGGTGAGTCCGAGACGGGGGAGCGACGATGACCGTGCGATTGACCTGCTCCGCCGCGGGCTGCGGCTGGCGCACCGATGCCCGGCGACGCGGACTCGAGACCGCACGCGCTGCCGCGACGGAGCACGCGGAGATCGCGCATGCCCCGGGTCCGGACGACGCGGCGGACGTCGCGGTGTCCGTCATCCGCGAACGGCGTCGGTTCCGCTGGCTGTTCCCGCTCACCGTCGTGAACATCGCCGCGCTGCTGGTGGCCGTGTTCGCGACGCTGCCGGGGATGCCGGGCCTCGCGCTCTATCTGTTCCCGCAGATCGGGCTGTGGGGGCTGCCCTTCGGGGCGAGCCTCGGCACCGGGTGCATCCTCGTCGTCCTCGCGACGGCGGGTGCCCTCGCCGCGGGCGGTGCGGACCGGCGCGACGTCCTCTACCGGGCCTGGGCGGGTGCCACGGCCGCGGGACTGGGGGTCTTCGTCCTGTGTGCGGCCATCACGACGGCCGTCTTCTCCGTGCTCGCCTGGGCGGTGTCGTGAGGTCCGAGCCTCGTCGTGCCGGTGGTGGGAGTCGAACCCACACGTCCGAAGACAACCGAGTTTGAGTCGGTCGCGTCTGCCATTCCGCCACACCGGCGCACTGAGCCAAAGCCTACCGTCATTCTCGACGCGTCCCGGCTCCGGTATCCGTGCCGCGACGCGCAGACCGTGTGCCGTAGGATCGAACGGTGACAGAGCAAGAAGAGGCCCCCACGCCGGCCGCACCCGCACCCCGTCGTGTCGTCGTGGCCGAGGACGAGTCGCTGATCCGCCTCGACATCGTCGAGATCCTCCGCGACAACGGCTATGACGTCGTCGGCGAGGCGGGCGACGGCGAGACCGCCGTCCAGCTCGCCACCGAGCTCCGTCCCGATCTCGTGATCATGGACGTGAAGATGCCCGTCCTCGACGGCATCTCGGCCGCCGAGCGCCTCGGAAAGGCGCACATCGCCCCCGTCGTGCTGCTGACCGCGTTCAGCCAGAAAGAGCTCGTCGAGCGGGCCACCGAGGCAGGAGCCCTCGCGTACGTCGTGAAGCCGTTCACGCCGAACGACCTGCTCCCCGCCATCGAGATCGCGCTCGCGCGCTACGAGCAGATCATCACGCTCGAGGCCGAGGTCGCCGACATGGTCGAGCGCTTCGAAACCCGCAAGCTCGTCGATCGGGCCAAGGGCCTGCTCAACGAGAAGATGGGTCTGAGCGAGCCCGAGGCGTTCCGCTGGATCCAGAAGGCGTCGATGGACCGCCGCCTGACGATGCAGGATGTCGCCAAGGCGATCATCGAGCAGCTCGCTCCCAAGAAGTAGCCGCCCACGCGCGGAACGACGAAGCCCCCGGCCGGAGACGGCGCGGGGGCTTCGTCGTGCGACCCGACGGGTCAGGATCCCGCGGGGGCGTCCTTGATGAGGTTCGTGATGCGGATGGTCGAGCAGCGACGGCCCTGCTCGTCGCTGACGGCGATCTCGTGGACCGTCATCGTGCGGCCGAGGTGCACGGGCGTGCAGACGCCGGTGACGATCCCGCTCGTCGCCGAACGCGTGTGCGTGGCGTTGATGTCGACCCCGACGGCGAGGCGCCCGGGTCCGGCGTGCATGTTGGCGGCCATCGATCCGAGGGACTCTCCCAGCACGACGTACGCGCCGCCGTGGAGGAGACCGACGGGCTGGGTGTTCCCCTCGACCGGCATCGTCGCCACGCAGCGCTCCGTGGCGAACTCGACGAACTCGATGCCCATGCGCTCCGCCAGGGCGCCGGCACCGCGGCTGCGCACCCACTCGAGTCCGTCATCGGCGTCGGTCTTCTCAGGCATGCTCCACCCTCGGTCGCATCGGATCGCGGTGTCGGCCACCGTCGTTAGGCTGGACGGGTGACGGACTCCGAAAAGCCTACCCTCCTCGTCGTCGACGGCCACTCGCTCGCGTACCGCGCGTTCTTCGCGCTCCCCGTCGACAACTTCACGACGAAGGACGGTCAGCACACCAACGGCATCTACGGGTTCCTGTCGATGTTCGTCAACCTCATCAAGGCCGAGAAGCCGACGCATCTGGCGGTCGCCTTCGACACGTCCCGCGAGTCTTTCCGCACGCGCCAGTACGCGGAGTACAAGGCGAACCGCTCCGAGTCGCCCGCCGAGTTCAAGGGCCAGATCCCCCTGCTGCAGGAGTGCCTGGCGGCGATGAACGTCACGGTGCTCACGAAGCCCGACTTCGAGGCCGACGACATCCTCGCGACCCTCGCGACCCAGGGCGCGGACGCCGGCTTCGACGTCCTGGTGTGCTCGGGCGACCGCGACACGATCCAGCTCGTGACCGATGACGTCACCCTGTTGTACCCGAGCGTCCAGGGCGTCTCGCAGCTCAAGCGCTACACGCCCGACGCGGTCGTCGAGAAGTACGGTCTGCGGCCCGAGCAGTACCCCGACATCGCCGCCCTCGTCGGCGAGACCAGCGACAACCTGCCCGGAGTGCCCAAGGTCGGTGAGAAGACCGCGGTGAAGTGGCTCACCCAGTGGGGCACCCTCGACGCACTCCTCGACAACGCCGACAAGATCGGCGGCGTGGTCGGCGGCAACCTGCGCGAGCACCTCGACGCGGTGCGGCGCAACCGCTCGCTGAACCGCCTGCTGCGCGACGTCGAGCTGGGGGTCGAGCCCGACGACCTCGCCGTCCAGCCGATCGACGCCGAGGCGGTCCGCGACATCTTCGCGCGTCTGGAGTTCCGCTTGCTTCTCCCGCGCGTCTTCGAGGCCGCAGGCGCCGACCCGGCGATGGCGGTCGAGACCGCGGCGCCCACCGTCCCCGCGCCGACCGCCGCCGAACCCGACGCCGCCGGGGTCGCGGAGTGGGCACGCACGCGCGAGGGCGACGTGGGTGTGACCGTGATCGTCGCGGGCGGGTTCCCGCAGCGCATCGGTCTCGCGACCCGCGACGCCGCCGTCGAGGCCACGTGGGACGACGAGCTCGCCGAGGCGCTGCGCCCCTGGCTCGAGTCCGACGCACCCAAGGTCGTCGCGGACGCGAAGACGCAGGTCAAGGCGCTCCGGCGCGGGGGCGTCCGCTTGGCCGGTCTCACGTTCGACCCCGTGCTGGCGGGATGGCTGCTGCGCCCGAGCTTCCCCGACAAGACGCTCGCCGATCTCGTGCACCGTTACCTCGACGAGAAGCTCCCCGAGGCCGATCCGACGCAACTGGTCCCCGAGACCGAGGGCGCCACGCCCGGACAGCTGTCGTGGTTCACGCTCCGCGTGGCCGATGCCGTGCGAGACGAGCTGCCGGCCTCCGTCCTCGCCGTGCTCACCGACATCGAGCTGCCGACGCTCGACCCCCTGGCCGACATGGAGCTGGCCGGTGTCGCGGTGTCGCACGAGAAGCTCTCGACCTTCTCCGCCGAGCTCGCCGCACGCGCCGAGGGCGTCGCCCAGCGCGCCTACGCGACGATCGACCGCGAGGTGAACCTCGGGTCGCCGAAGCAGCTCCAGGAGGTCCTGTTCGAGCAGCTCGAGCTCCCGAAGACCCGCAAGACCAAGACGGGGTACTCCACGGATGCCGCCGTGCTCGCCGACCTGCAGGAGTCCAACCCGCACCCCTTCCTCGAGCTTCTGCTCCAGCACCGCGAGGCGACGAAGCTGCGGCAGATCATCGAGTCCCTCGACACCGCGATCGCCGCCGACGACCGCATCCACACGACCTACGTGCAGACGGGCAGCCAGACCGGTCGGCTCTCGAGCACGGACCCGAACCTCCAGAACATCCCCATCCGCAACGAGGAGAGCCGGCGCATCCGTGCAGCCTTCGAGGTCGGCGACGGCTACGAGACGCTCTTGACGGCGGACTACTCGCAGATCGAGATGCGCATCATGGCCCATCTCTCCGAGGACCCCGGCCTCATCGAGGCGTTCGTCTCCGGCGAGGACCTGCACCGCTTCGTGGGAGCGCGCGTCTTCGGGGTCGAGCCTGCCGAGGTCACCCCCGCCATGCGCACGAAGGTCAAGGCCATGTCGTACGGACTCGTGTACGGGCTGTCGGCGTTCGGGCTCTCGAAGCAGTTGCGCATCGAGCAGTCCGAGGCCAAGCAGCTCATGCTCGAGTACTTCGCCCGGTTCGGCGCCGTGCGCGACTACCTCCGTTCGAGCGTCGAGCAGGCCCGGATCGACGGCTACACCGAGACGATCTTCGGGCGGCGACGCCCGTTCCCCGACCTCGCGAGCCCGAACCGTGTGCTGCGCGAGAACGCGGAGCGCGCGGCCCTCAACGCGCCCATCCAAGGAAGCGCAGCCGACATCATGAAGCTCGCGCTCTTCCGCATCGATCGGGAGTTCCGCGAGGCGGGCCTGCGCTCGCGCGTCCTCCTCCAGATCCATGACGAGCTGGTCGTCGAGGTTTCGGCGGGGGAGTGGGACGAGGCCGAGCGCATCGTCCGGGCCCGGATGGGCGACGCGGCGGAGTTGACGGTTCCCCTCGACGTCCAGATCGGGCGCGGCGGGGACTGGGACGTCGCCGGACACTGAGCCGAGCCCCTCCCGATGCTGCGAGAACAGCCGGGCTAGGCTCGTGGGATGACCGAAGCACAGCGCACCTCCACGCCGATCGACCGGATCGCCGACGCCTGGGTCGACACCCTGGCCGAGCTCTCACCCGGGCTCGCGACGTACATCGGACGGTTCGAGCACAACGGCCGTCTCGACGACTATTCGCCCGCCGGCGCAGCCCGGCTCCTCGAGGCGACCCGCAGCACGCTCGCCGAGCTGGAGGCCGCGGAGCCCGTGGACGACGTCGACAGGGTGACGCAGGCCGACCTGGCCGGCGACCTGCGTCTGCAGATCGCCCTGTTCGAGGCCGGGGCGCACCTGCGCGACGTCAACGTCATCGCGTCGCCGGCGCAGGAGATCCGCAACACGTTCGATCTGATGCCGACCGACACGGTCGAGGACTGGTCGGTCGTCGCGACGCGCCTGGGCGCCGTGCCGGCGGCGATCGACGGCTACATCCAGACGCTCCGCGAAGGCATCTCGCGCGGGGTCGTCCCCGCCCGCCGTCAGGTCTCGGAGGTCGCGGGGCAGATCTCGCGCTACACGTCCGACACCGGCTTCTTCGCGACCTTCGCCGCCGAGGCGGCGCCGGCAGAAGGCGGCCTCCCCGCGTCGCTCGCGCGGGAGCTCGCCGACAACGCCAACGCCGCACGGGTCGCATACGACGGGCTCGCGGCGTTCTTCACCACCGAGCTCCTGCCCGAGGCGAGCGAACAGGACGCCGTCGGCCGCGAGCTGTACGCGCTGCACTCGCGGCGCTTCCTGGGCGCCGAGATCGATCTGGACGAGACGTACGAGTGGGGCCTGCAGGAACTCGCCCGCATGGTCGCCGAGCAGGAGGCCATCGCCGACGAGATCCTCCCCGGCGCGAGCGTCGAGGAGGCGGTGGCATTCCTCGAGAAGGACGAGTCCCGCAAGCTCCACGGCACCGAGGCGTTGCAGGAGTGGATGCAGGAGACGAGCGACCGCGCGGTCGCCGAGCTCGGACGCACGCACTTCGACATCCCCGAGCCGATCCGCACCCTCGAGTGCATGATCGCCCCCACCAACGAAGGCGGCATCTACTACACCGGACCGACCGACGACTTCTCACGGCCGGGCCGCATGTGGTGGTCGGTTCCCGAGGGGGTCACCTCCTTCGACACGTGGCGCGAGCTGACGACGGTCTACCACGAGGGCGTCCCCGGCCACCATCTCCAGATCGCGCAGTCGGTGTACAACCGCGCCGAGCTCAACTCCTGGCGCCGCCTGCTCGCCGGGTCGAGCGGTCACGCCGAGGGCTGGGCGCTGTACGCCGAGCGTCTCATGGAGCAGTTGGGCTACCTCGACGACCCGGCCGACCGACTCGGCATGCTCGACGGTCAGCGCATGCGCGCTGCACGCGTCGTGCTCGACATCGGCGTCCACCTGGGCAAGCAGCGTCCCGACGGCGAGGGCGTCTGGGACGCGGACTACGCGCTGGCCTTCATGCAGCGCAACGTCAACATGCCCGACGAGTTCATCCGCTTCGAGGTCAACCGCTACCTCGGGTGGCCGGGGCAGGCGCCGTCGTACAAGGTCGGACAGCGCATCTGGGAGCAGATCCGCGACGACTACGCGGCGCGTGCCGGCGAGGACTTCGACGTGAAGGCGTTCCACATGAGGGCGCTCCGTCTGGGCGGCGTGGGGCTCGACACCCTCCGCATGGCGCTCGCGCAGAGCTGACGCCGCCGGGCGCGGGGGCGCGACGGGAATACTCCCGCCGCGCCCCCGTTGTATGCGAGTGAATGAAAGGTGGCCTCATGACCGCGACATCCGTCCAGTTCGCCCTCGACACGTTCGGCGACGTCACTCGCGGCGCCGACGGCGAGCTGCTGTCCGACGCGCAGACGATCCGCAACGTCGTCGACCAGGCGGTCCTCGCCGACGAGGTCGGCCTGAGCTTCTTCGGCGTGGGCGAGCACCACCGCCGCGAGTTCGCGGTGTCGAGCCCCGAGATCGTTCTCGCCGCCGCCGCGGCGCGCACGCGCGACATCCGTCTCGGCACGGCGGTCACCGTGCTCTCGAGCGACGACCCCGTCCGCGTGTACGAGCGCTTCGCGACCCTCGACGCCGTCTCGAACGGGCGGGCCGAGATCATCCTGGGCCGTGGCTCGTTCACCGAGTCCTTCCCCCTGTTCGGCTTCGACCTGGCCGACTACGAGATCCTCTTCGAGGAGCGCCTCGACCTCTTCGGTCGGCTGCGCTCCGAGCAGCCGGTGTCGTGGCAGGGCAAGACCCGCCCGGCGCTGACCGAGGCCGACGTCTTCCCCAAGACCGAGAACGGTCTGCGCGCGTGGGTCGGGGTGGGCGGCTCGCCCGAGTCGGTGCTGCGCACCGCGCACCACGGATACGGCCTCATGCTGGCGATCATCGGCGGCGGTGCCGCTCGGTTCCGTCCGTACGTCGACCTGTTCCACCGCACGCGCGACGCCATGGGGGCCGAGCGCCTGCCGGTCGGCGTGCACTCGCCCGGGCACATCGCCGACACCGACGAGCAAGCGTGGGAGGAGCTGTTCCCCGCGATGAAGGTGAACCGCGACGCCATCGGCGCCGAGCGCGGTTGGCCTCCGTACTCGCGGATGCAGTTCCAGCACGATCTCGGTCCCGACGGCGCCGTCTACGCCGGCTCGCCCGAGACCGTGGCGCGAAAGCTCGCCGACACGATCCGCACCCTCGGGCTCGACCGGTTCGACCTGAAGTTCTCGCACGGCACCCTCGCCCACGACCGGATGCTGCGCTCGATCGAGCTCTACGGCACGAAGGTCGCGCCGCTCGTGCGCGACATGCTCGGCGACGACTGACCGATGGGCGCCGGGGGCGGCCGCGGGTCAATAGCATGGTCGGATGACCGATACCGCGACGCCCTCGGTGGCTCGCCGCCTCGATGACCTTCCGTTCGGACGCCGTCACCTGAAGATCCTCACGGGGTCGGGTCTCGGATGGGCGCTCGACGCGATGGACGTCGGCCTGATCTCGTTCATCATCACCGCCCTCATCGCGCAGTGGTCGCTCGACACCTCGCAGGCATCGTGGATCGCATCCGCCGGGTTCGCGGGAATGGCGATCGGCGCAAGCCTCGGCGGCCTCCTGGCCGACCGGTTCGGCCGCCGTTCGGTGTTCGCCGTGACACTGCTCGTCTACGGGGTCGCGACCGGTGCCAGCGCTCTCGTGGGCGGCCTGGCCATGCTGCTCGTCCTGCGCTTCGTCGTCGGTCTCGGCCTCGGCGCCGAGCTCCCCGTCGCCAGCACCTACGTGAGCGAGTTCGCCCCCGCCCGCATCCGAGGCCGCGTCATCGTCATCCTCGAGGCGTTCTGGGCGCTCGGCTGGACCGCAGCCGCGTTCATCGGCTACTTCGTCATCCCGCTGGCCGACGACGGCTGGCGCTGGGCCTTCGCCGTGGGCGCGATCCCGGCCGTCTATGCCCTGATCGTGCGGTGGGGGCTACCGGAATCCGCCCGCTGGCTCGAACGTCGCGGCCGTCACGCCGAGGCCGATCGCGTGGTGCGCGGTTTCGAGGCGGATGCCGCGACCGCGGCCTCCCAGTCGGCGGAGGCGCCGATCAGCACGCCCGTCGCCGCCCCGGCGGCCGTGTCGTCCTCCGGCCGCCTGCGTGCGCTGTGGTCGTCGGAGTTCCGGCGACGAACCGCGAGCCTGTGGCTCGTCTGGTTCTGCGTGAACTTCTCGTACTACGGCGCGTTCATCTGGATCCCCACGATCCTCTACACGCAGGGGTACGACCTCGTCCGATCCTTCGGATTCACCCTCGTGATCACCCTCGCTCAGCTCCCGGGCTACGCGGTCGCGGCGTGGCTCATCGAGGTCTGGGGACGGCGCCTCACCCTCTCGGTCTTCCTTATCGGCTCCGCCGCGGCGGCCGTCGTCTTCGGCACCGCCTCGACCGAGGCGGTGATCATCGGGGCGGGCATGGCACTGTCGTTCTTCAACCTCGGCGCCTGGGGTGCCCTCTACGCCGTGACCCCCGAGCTGTATCCGACGTCGCTGCGCGGCACCGGCGCCGGCTGGGCTGCCGGGGTGGGACGCATCGCCTCGATCGTGGCGCCGCTGTCGGTGCCGCCGCTTCTCCTCTGGGGCGGCGCGCCCGTGCTGTTCGTCGTGTTCGCCGTGTTCTTCGTCCTCGCCGCCGCCGGCGCGTGGGGACTCGCCGATCGTCGTGGGGAGGCGCTGGATGAGCGCTGAGTCGTCCGAGCCCGCCGTCCGCTACGTCGCGATCGGCGACTCGTTCACCGAGGGCGTGGGTGACGAACTCCCCGACGGTGCGGTCCGCGGGTGGGCGGATCTCGCCGCGGCCGGGTGGGCCGACGCGACCGGACGCACCGTGCAATACGCCAACCTCGCGATCCGGGGCAAGCTCGTGCGGCCGATCGTCGACGAGCAGCTCGAGCGCGCTCTCGCCCTGAAGCCCACGCACCTGTCGTTCAACGGCGGCGGCAATGACATGCTGCGCCCGCGCACGTCGATCGAGCACGTGCTCGAGGCGTTCCTGCAGGTCGTGCGGCGCTGCGACGACGAAGGCGTGACACTCATCATCCTCTCGGGCGCGAACCCGTCGGCACAGCTGCCGTTCGGAGGTCTGGTCAACCGACGTGGCGACGCCCTCTCGGACGCCGTCGTGGAACGGCTCGCGGGACGCGACGACATCGTCCGTGCCCTCAACTGGTACGACCGCACGCTCACCCATCCGTCCTACTGGTCGGCCGACCGCCTCCACATGAACGCCCGCGGCCACCACCGCGTCGCGGCTCGCGTGCTCGGCGCGCTCGGCCTCGACGCCCCGGGGGAGTGGTGGTCGCTTCCCGCCGATGCTCCCGCGCCGGCGCTGCCGCGCGGAGAGTACTTCCGCGAGCACCTCGCACCGTGGGTGCGGCGGCGTCTGACCGGCCGGTCGTCGGGCGACGGCCGCGAGCCGAAGTTCGGCTCGTGGATCGACGTCGCACCGCGCGGCTGACACGCCGCGACGCTCGCTGTCAAGGCGATGCGCGGGCGGTCGGGGCGGGCCACGATCGTGGGGTCCGCACACCCCGAAGGAGACACCATGAGCATCGGCGCCGGAATCGCCCTCTTCGTCATCGGAGCGATCCTCGCTTTCGCCGTCAACGTCGAGGTCGAGTGGGTGAACCTGGACATGATCGGGTACATCCTCATGGGCGCGGGTGCGCTCATCTTCCTGCTGGGGATCGTCCTCATGGCGCGCCGCCGTCAGACGGACAGCGTGAGCCGCACGTCGGTCGATCCGGCGAACGGTCAGCGGGTGACGCGCAACACCACCAGCTCGTCCGGCGATCCGATGCTCTGAGCGCGCGGCTCGTCAGAGGCCGGAGGGCCGAGGGCGCTTGCGCTTCGGTGCGTCCATTCCGATATGGATGCGCGTGCGCTTGCGTTCGATGACGATGAAGGCGCCCCCGACGATCCACAGGGGCACCTGCGTGAGGAAGGCGATGCGGAACGCGTCGAGCGTGTACGTCGACGGTGTGCCCGCGCCCTGGAGATCGAGCGCCAGGCCGATCGCGAAGACCGCGATGAGGGCGGCGAGGAATCCGCCGGAGTTCGTCAGACCTGTCGCGGTGCTCAGGCGGTGCGCGGGGTTGTGCGTCCGGGCGTGGTCGAACGCGATCATCGACGCCGGCCCGCCCGTCGCGAGCGCGACTGCGAGGAGCACGAGCAACCAGACCGGCGCGGGCCCCGGCCAGAGGAGCACGGCGCTCCATGCCACGAGCTGCACCCCGACGGCGGGCAGGACGAGCGCCCGCGAGCGGAAGTTCGGGACCCGGCGCGACAGGTCGCCCATGATCGGTCCGAGCACCATCCCCGCGAAAACGTACAGGGTGGTGATGAGCGTCGCCTCGGCCTGCGTGCGGCCCTCACCCGCGGTGAGGAACGGGATGCCCCACAGCAGGATGAACGCCGTGCCGGCGAAGGGCGTGGTGAAGTGCGACCAGAACGCGAGGCGCGTGCCGGGATGCGCCCACGCGGCGCGGATCCCGACCCCGGTGTCGACGCTCGAGGTGACGACGCGGATGGCACCGGTGTCGGTGTCGACGCTGACGTCTCGATCGACCTCGGGCGGATGGTTGCGGACGAGCAGGAAGACCAGCACCGCGAACAGCACGCCGAGACCCGCCACGCTCCCGAATGCGACCGACCACGTGGTCGCGTGCAGGAGGGCCGACAGGGGGATGACGGCGACGAGCTGCCCCGCCTGACCGAGGATGCCGGTGAGCTGCACCATGACGGGACCGCGCTGGGCGGGGAACCACGTCGCCACCAGCCGGAGCACGGCGGGGAAGATGGCGGCGTCGCCGGCGCCGAGGAGCATGCGGGCCACGATCGCGACGCCGACGCTGGGGGAGAGCGCCATCGTGAGCTGCCCGATCGCCATCAGCACCATGCCGATGGTCATGATCGGTCGCGAGCCGTAACGATCCAGCAGCACACCGATCGGCAGCTGCATCCCGCCGTAGACGGCGAGCTGGACGACGGCGAACATCGACAGGGTCGCGGCGTCGGCCTGGAACCGCTCGGCGGCGTCGACACCCACCGCGGCGAGCGAGGTGCGGTTGGTGATCGAGAGAACGTAGGCGGCGACGCCCGTTCCCCAGACGATCCACGCCCGCACTCCGGGGCCGCCGGTCCGCGCGATCGCTCCCGTCATGCGCCGGTCCCGCTGTGCGGGGCGGGCGGTGCTGCGGTCATGTCTCCACGCTACCCCCGCATCGCGGACCCATCGGACGCGCGGCGGGGCCGTCCGCGCGACGCGCCGCGCGCGTGGTGTGCGGGTCGCATCGACGGGTCTGCGATGATGCGGAGCATGAACACTCTGGCGGACCGATCGTGACGGCCCTGTCCACGCTCGCCGTCGACTCCGCGGTCGCCGTGGAGCACGTCGCGCGGCGCCCGGTCCCGGTCGACGGCGAGACGGTCGCCCGCCTGCGCGGCGAGTTCCCGCGGCTGCACGGACTGTTCTCGACGCTCTACGGCAGCCGCGCCGACGGGCTCGAGGCACTGCTGCGTCTGATCGACGTGACGCTCGACGCTCGCGCCGAGCGCGCACCCGAACTGCGCGCGCTCGACCGGCGCAGGCAGGACGATCCGACCTGGTTCCGGTCCGAGGGCATGCTCGGCGGGGTCTGCTACGTCGACCGGTTCGCGGACGACCTGGACGGCATCCGTCGCTCCATCCCGTACTTCCGCGAGCTCGGACTGACCTATCTGCACCTCATGCCGCTGTTCCACAGCCCCGAGGGCAACAACGACGGCGGCTACGCCGTCTCGGACTACCGGCGGGTGCGCGCCGGGCTCGGGACGATGGCCGACCTCCGCGCCCTCTCCGAAGAGCTCCGAGCCGCCGGCATCTCGCTCGTGCTGGACTTCATCTTCAATCACACCTCGAACGAGCACGAGTGGGCGAGCCGCGCGATCGCCGGCGACCCGGCGTACGAGGACTTCTACCTGATCTTTCCCGATCGCGAGCTTCCCGACGCCTACGAGCGCACCACCCGCGAGATCTTCCCCGACGACCATCCCGGATCGTTCGTCCCCCTGCCCGACGGGCGATGGATCTGGGCGACGTTCTACCGGTTCCAGTGGGATCTCAACTACGCCAATCCCGACGTCTTCACGGCGATGGCGGGGGAGATGCTGTTCCTCGCGAACCAGGGCGTCGAGATCCTGCGGATGGACGCCGTGGCGTTCATCTGGAAGCAGATGGGCACGCCGTGCGAATCGTTGCCCGAGGCGCATCTGCTGCTGCAGGCCTTCAACGCCGTGCTTCGCATCGCAGCGCCCGCCGTGCTGTTCAAGTCCGAGGCCATCGTCCACCCCGACGAGGTGCAGGACTACATCTCGCCCGACGAATGCCAGCTGTCGTACAACCCGCTGCAGATGGCGCTGACGTGGGAGGCCCTCGCGACCCGTGACGGCCGCCTCCTGCAGCTCGCGCTCGACGAGCGGCACGCGCTCCCCGACGGCACCGCGTGGGTCAACTACGTCCGCAGCCACGACGACATCGGATGGACGTTCGCCGACGAGGATGCGGCGCGCCTCGGCATCGACGCCGCGGGTCACCGCCGCTTTCTCAACGACTTCTACATCGGCCGGCACGAGGGCTCGTTCTCCCGCGGATTCCCGTTCCAGGAGAACCCACGCACCGGTGACGCCCGGGTAGCCGGAACGACCGCATCGCTCGCCGGGATCGCGGCCGGCGACGCCGGTGGGGAGGACCGGGTGGTGCTCGCTCACGCGCTGGCGATGTCGACGGGTGGCATCCCGCTGCTATACCTCGGCGACGAGGTGGCGCAGGTGAACGACGACGCCTACGCGGACGACCCCGACCACCGCGACGACAGCAGGTGGGTCCACCGCCCGCGACGTCCGGTGGAACGGTACGCCGACCGTGGCGACCAAGGTACGGTCGCGGAACGCGTCTTCGGTCGGCTCCGCCGTCTCGCGGAGCGACGAGCGGCGACGCCGGAGTTCGCGGGGAACGCCCTCGTCCCGTTCCACACGCCCGAGGTGGCCGTGATCGGCTTCACCCGTCCGTCCGCCGACGCCGGGGGCGGCGTTCTCGTCCTGGCGAACGTCTCCGACCATCCCGCCCGGCTGGCGCCGGACGTGTTCGGGGGTGTCGACGGCCACGCAGACGATCTCGTCGCCGGGCAGGCCGTGGATCTCTCTTCCGGTCTGATCCTCGGAGCACACGGGTTCGTGTGGCTCCGGGTGCGATCTCGCTGAGCTCGATCCCCGCCGGGCGTCAGAGGACGTCTTCGAGGATGAGATCGCGCAGGCTGCTGCGGCGCAGGTCCTTCGCGATCACGACGGTGCCGTCGCCGAGGTTGCTCCCGCCACGCAGGTGATCGCAGACCCGGCCGACGACGACGTCGCGGTGCGCCTGGTCGTCGACGACGACGCCTATGGCCGTGAGATCTCGGCCCAGCGAGTTGCTCGAGTAGACGCTCGCCCCGTCCACGATCTCGGCGGCGATCGCTCGAGCGCGTGCTGCGTCTCCGTCCGCGACGACGGCGACGATCAGCACGCGAGGCGAGAGGCGGCTGAGCTCGCGCTCGAGCAGGGCCTCGATCTGGTGGAGCGTCGCCGGCAGCTCGCTGTCGCCGGGCGGGATGGCCACCGGCACGACGAGAGCGTCGGGACGATGTCCGTCCTCCACGACGGAGCGGAATGCGTCGATGAGGTCGTCGTCGAGGCCGGCGATGTGCATGATGTTCCTCCCGAGGTCGGAAGTCGCGGGACCGGCATACGCCGGAGTCCGGTTACTGTACCAGTTGGTCGGTATAGTTTCGACTCACGCTGCGTCGAGCTCGAAGCGGCCGCGGCCCCAGGGGAGCGCGGGGGCTCGGTAGGCCGCACGGACATCCTTCGGGCCGATGACGACGGTCGCCTCCCCGAACCGCCAGATCCGGTTGAAGACGTAGACCGCGATCTCGACGTCGGCGCCGGCGGGGATCATCCAGGTTCCGACACCCCACTGGGCGGGCTGCCCGCGACCGCCCACCACGACGGTCGGCCGCACGCCGGGGAGCAGGTGCAGGGCGGGGCGGCGCAGCACGAGTTCCAGGCGACGGGAGCCACCGTCTTCCGTGCCGCTCATGGCGTCGTTCCGATGCGGGGGAGAGATCGAGGGCAGCGCATGCTCGACGGTAACGCGGATGTCGCACTCCGGCACGCCGGTGGCCCTGCTCAGCACCGTCGCTGCCGACTGCGGCGCGCCGGCCTGCATGCCCGCCGAGCGCTGACGGTTCGCGCCGACCGCATCGCCGAGTGTCCCGTCAACCTCGAGGCGCGCGTCGTGCACACGCGCTCGCTCGTCACGGAGCAGGGCGACGACCCCGAGGATGCCACCCACGTCTTCGAAGCCCGCATCACCCGCGTGCACGTGCACGACGACATCCGACTCGCCGGGGCGCGCGACCGCATCGACCCGGACCGCTGGCGCCCGCTCGTCATGAGCTTCCAGCGGTTCTCCAGCCTGGGACCCGAGGTGCACCCGTCGCGTCTCGCGACGATCGATGAGGAGTGGTACCGCTGAGGCCGGTTCTCCGGCTCCAGGCTCGTGCCGGTCGCGGAGCCACCCCGTCGTCTGACATCCGAGCGAGTTGACATAATGTGCATTATCGGTGTGTCCGAACTCCGGCGCTCGGAGCTCAGGACACCGCCGAAAGTCGATGAGACCCGTGACGCCGCGGCTCCATCCCTGCGCTCATCGTCAGCGCCGCGAAGACGGTCGTTGCGATGGCGACGACGCTGATCGCCGCCGACGCCGACGCACGTCCGTCGCCGATGACGTACGAGACGCACAACGCCGCGGCGGCGATGATCGTCCCGGCGACCAGGACGGGTGTGAACCGGCACGGTCGACTGCCGGCGGCGCCTGAGGCATCGCCCGACCGCGTGAGCTCACGGATGAGCGTCCGCACCATCGTGGCGGCGGTGCACCAGAGGCCGACGATGAGGCTCGCGACGATGACGTCGCTCGGGCGGTGCCAGCCGGCCGCGACCACGCCGATGCCCGCAACGGCCGCCCAGGCGGTGAGCGCCGGAGCGAAGAGGTACTTCGAGCGCGCCGGAACGGCGTACATCGCGGCGCAGGCGGCGGCGATCGCGAGGGTGGCGTGGCCGGAGGGCAACGAGTTCCCGTAGGCGCCCCATCCGTCCGCGAGATCCGGACGGGCGATGACGTCGTGCTTGACGACCTGCGAGGTCACGCTCGCGCCGAGGAAGATGACCGCCGCGCTCACGGCATCCAGCACGCGGCGACCGGCGATCGCCATGACGGTGCCGGCGATCATGACCGCCGCAGCGACCATGACGACGTAGTTCGCGCCGAGATACTGCGCGAGTCGGACGGCGGGGTCATCGGACGCCGCGGTGGCGACCATGGCGGCCTGATCGGCGGTCTGGCCCGTCGCCGTGAAAATGCACACTCCGACGGTGACGACGATCGCCGTCACCTGCCCGAGTGCCAACCACAGGTAGCGGATGCTTCTTCTCATCACTCCCCCTCGCTCGCTCCCCCGCCACGGTACGCAACGACGGTTATGGAAAACGTAAAAGCGCGTCCGACGCACCGTCGCGTGTCGCGGTCGGACCACTGCCCTAGGCTCGGAGGGTGGAGGTCGTCACCGGATTCGTCGTCGTCGGCTTCGCCATCGTGGTCGGCTACGTCATCGGCCGCATCGATCTGCTCGGCCCGCACGGCCGCCCGGTCCTCGCCCGGCTCATCTTCTTCGTGCTGTCGCCCTTCCTCATGTTCGTCGTGCTGTCGCAAGCGGACGTGTCGACGCTGTTCTCGGCGTTGTTGCCCGTCTCGGCGATCGCCGCGGTGACGATGTTCGTCGTCTACGCGGTGATCGCGCGCTTCGTCTGGCACCGCAACCTCGGCGAGACGCTCATCGGCACCCTCTCGGCCGGTCAGGTGAACTCGAACAACATCGGCATCCCGCTGTCGCTGTACCTCCTCGGCTCGGCCGCGCTCCCCGCACCCGTGATCCTCATGCAGCTGATCGTCTTCACGCCGATCACGATGGCGATCCTGGAGGCGGTCACGACGGGTCAGCGCCGCCCCCTGCCGATCCTCAAGCGGACCTTCGGCAACCCGATCGTGATCGCCTCGATCGCCGGCGTCCTCGTGTCGGTGACCGGTCTCTCACTGCCGCCCGTCGTGCTCGATCCGCTGCAGCTCATCGCCGATGCGTGCGTGCCCGTGCTGCTGATCGCCTACGGAATGTCGCTGCACGGACAGCGGGTGCTGTCGGCATCGGGTCGTCGACGCGACATCCTGCTCGCGAGCGGCCTGAAACTCGTGGCGATGCCGGTGGTCGCGTGGGCCGTCGCGTTCTTCGTGTTCGGCCTCTCCCCCGCCGAGGTGCTCGCGGTCACCGTGCTCGCCGCGCTTCCGACGGCCCAGAACGTCTTCAACTTCGCGCAGCGCTACGACGTCGGCGAGACGATCTCGCGCGACACCGTCTTCCTCACGACGCTCGGATGCGTCCCCGTCCTCCTCACCGCCACCCTGCTGCTCGGCTGAGCATGTCGAGGCCGGACGGCATGCACTAACGTGTGGCGTGTCGGAGGCGTACGGCCTTCGGAGAAGGAGGCCCCGTCATGTCCACAGCCGAGAACACGAACCGCACCGTCGTGAAGTCCCTGCGCACCGCGTTCATCGTCGGCGGCGTCCTCTCGATCGTCCTCGGGCTCCTCATCCTGGTCTGGCCCGGGCGCACCGCCCAGGTCCTCACGGGCATCATCGCCGCGTACACGATCGTCGCCGGTCTCGTATATGCCCTCCTCGGCATCTTCTCGCGCTCCCAGGGCGGATGGTCGCGCATCGGACACGTCGCGCTCGGCGTCTTCTTCGTTTTCGTGGGCATCGTCGCGTTCGCGAATCTCGCGGCCTTCACGATCTCGTTCGCGATCTTCCTCGGCGTCCTGATCGGCATCCTGTGGATCATCGAGGGTGCTGTCTCGCTCTCGGTCGTCGGGCAGTCGTCCTCGCGCGGCTGGACGATCGCCTTCGCGGTGCTGTCCCTGATCGCCGGAGTGATGCTCCTGTTCACGCCGCTGTGGGGAGCCCTCACGCTGTGGTGGCTGCTCGGCATCTCCGCCGTCGCCCTCGGCATCGTCAACGTCGTCCGCGGGCTCTCGTTCCGCGCCTGAGACGCCGATGGGCCCCACCGTTCGGCGGGGCCCATCGATCGGATGCCACCGGCGCTCACACCGGCAGGTAGCGGCTCCACCAGTCGAGGATCGCTTCGAAGCGTTGGACACGGTGACGCGGGCGTCCGGACCTCGTCAGCTCGTGGTTCTCCCCGGGGAAGACGAGCAGCTGGGCTTCGGTGCCGCCGCGACGGAGCGCCGTGTAGTAGCGGGTGGCCTGCTCGAGCGGGCAGCGGAAGTCGAGCTCGGAGTGGATGACGAGGGTCGGCGTCGTGACCTGATCGACGACCGCCATCGGGCTTTGGGCCCAGATCGCCGCCGCGTCGGTTCCGACGTACTCGTCGCCGAAGAAGGAGCCGATGTCGCTCGTTCCCTGGAAGGTCGCCGGATCGAGGAATCCGCGCTCCACGATCGCCGCGGCGAAGCGGTGGTCGTGCGCGATCGTCCAGGCGGTGAGGTACCCGCCGTAGGAGCCGCCCATGATGCCCACGCGCGCACCGTCGAGACGAGCGTCCGCTGAGATCGCGCCCTCGAGCAGGGCGATCACGTCGGCCAGGTCGTCCGTTCCCATGCGCCCACGGATGCTGCGCCCGTGGGCGCGTCCGTATCCGGCGCTCCCCCGCGGGTTGCCGTACACGACCGCGTACCCCGCGTCGACGAGCACCTGCGTCTCATCGAAGAGGTGGACGCCGTACGACGCGTAGGGGCCGCCGTGGATCTGCAGCAGGACCGGAAATGGCCCCTCGCCTGCCGGCACCGCGACCCACCCGTGGACGGGGTAGCCGTCGGGCGCGGCCGCTTCGATCTCGCGGGGCAGCACGTAGCCGGCCCGGTCCACGGCGTCGCCGAACGATGTCAGAAGGCGCGCGTCGACGCCGTCGGCGTCGAGGAGGAGGATTTCGCCCGCGGAGCGACTCGTCGCGACAGCACACACGATGCGCTCTCCCGTGGCGTCGGCGGCGTGCCCGAGCACCTCGAGTCCGCGGCGCAGGCGCGTCACGGCTCCGTCGCGGCTCACCCGCAGCAGATGGACCTCGCCGCGGGTGCGGTTCTGCACGAGGAAGTCCTCCCCGATCGGCGTGATGTGCGAGCCCACCTCGCCGAGGTCGATCGTCTCGGGATCGGTCACGCGTCGGGGGCGGTCACCGTCGATAATCCAGAGTGCGACGCCCGGGGCGACGAAGTCGGTGCCTTCCGGGCCGGGGTCGGAGGCGAGGAGGGCGACGCGCCCGTCGGACGCGACCGCGACGTCGGTGATCGACAGCAAGCCCGACAGCACCTCGCGCTCACCCGACCCGTCGACGCGGATCGCGACGAGAGGTGTGCGCAGGTCACGCCGCGAGTGCTCGATGGTCTCCGTCGTGGTGAGGATCTCGCTGCCGTCGGCGGTGAAGACGACGCCGCTGTGGGAGCGGTCGCCGGTCGTGAGGCGTGTGGCCGCCGCGGGGACGACGGGGGTCGCGGCCGCCGCGCCGGCGCTCGTCGGGGCGGCGGTGTAGACCGGCTCGTCACCGGGATCGGGGACGGCGACCACGAAGACCTGAGCGGGTCGATCGAGGATGTATCCGAGGCCGTTGGCGTGCCAGCGCACGCCCGTGATGCGCCGAGGCGGCTCCGCCTCGGCGCTGAGACCCTCGACCGAGCCGTATCGGCCCGCCTCGGGGATGCGCGCCGTGAAGGCGATCGTCGCGCCGTCGGGCGACCACGCGAAGTCCCCCACTCCGAGCGGGGCGTCGGTGATCTGGATCGCCTCGGACCCGACCGCGCGGATCAGGTGGATCTGCGGCTTGCCGGCGGTGTCGGCGCGGAGGAACGCGACGGCGCCGTCGTCGGGCGAGAGCCGCGGTGCGCTGTCGGCCGTGCCGCGGGTCAGGCGTCGCGCCTCGCCCGCCGGCAGGTCGATGCGCCACAGCTGCCCGACGTTGCGGTCGGCTGCGAGATCGGGGCGCGACGTGGCGAACACCGCGAACAATCCGTCCGAGGAGAGGCTCGGGCGCCCGACGGAAACCAGCGCGGCGATGTCGGGCGCGCGCACGGTCACTCGCCGCCGAACGAGGAGATGTCCCCGACCAGACGCGTGTTGTCTGCGGGGATCGGCTCGGCCGCCGCGAGGGCGATCTCGGCGGCGAACTCCGACACGTTGTAGAGCTTGCCCGCAGACTCGCGACGCGTGGCGATCGCGCCGGGGTTGGCCCGTTCGAGCAGCGTGGCGGTGATCGTGCCCTCGATCATGTCGCCCGAGACGACGACGAAGCCGATGCCGCGCTCGGTCAGGTCGCCGATGCGCTCACGGAGGGCGTCCTCGCCGGCGCGCTTGGACTGCGCGACGGCCTCGTACTCGGGCATGGTCGGCGTCGCGCGGATGAAGTGCGCCTGGTGGCTGGTGACGAACACGACGCGCGAGCCGTCCTCGAGCAGCGGGAGCGCGGCGTCGAGGGTCGCCAGCTGCGCATCGCGGTTGAGCACGAGGGCGTAGTCCTCGGCCATGCCGCCCTCCATGCCGCCGGAGGCGTTGAGGACGAGCAGATCGAGGCGGCCGAACGTCTCGCGGACGGCGGCGAACATCTCCTCGACCGAGGCGCGGTCGGTCAGGTCGGCGCCGACGACGAGCACCTCGACCCCGAGCTCGCGCAGTTCCGCGGCGAGCTTCTCGGCCCGCGGCGCCTTGTTGCGGAAGTTGATGACGACGTTCGCCCCGGCCTGCGCGAGGTAGCGGGCCGTGTCGGCCCCGATCCCCCGGGAGGATCCGGTCACCAGTGCCGTGCGGCCCGTCAGGGTTCCGGCGGGAAGGGGCTGAGTCATGGGTCGCTCCTGCGGGGAAGTTCTGCTCGCGGCACGGCGGTTCGCCGGCACCGCACGAGCCTATCAACCGGCCCTCGACGGGGCGGTGACTGCTAGATTCGGAGAACCGATGAAGGAGGGTCGATGTTGCCCGATCTGACGCAGTACCTCTGGATCGTCTGGCTCGTTCTCGCGCTCATCTTCGTGATCGTCGAGCTGCTCACCCTCGAGTTCACGTTCCTCATGCTCGCGGGCGGCACACTCGTCGGCGGCCTCGGCTCGAACCTCTTGTCGGCCCCCTGGTGGCTGCAGGTCGCGGCGGCCGCGGCGGTTTCCGCGCTCCTGCTGTTCACGATCCGGCCATTGCTCCTGCGTGCGCTGCACCGCAGCAGTCGTCACATCCCGACCAACGTCGACGCCCTCCACGGCATCGGCGCGCGCGTCCTCGTGCCCTTCGTGGACGGCGCCGGCTCGGTCAAGCTCGACAACGGCGAGACGTGGACCGCACGCTTCGTCGGCCCCGACACGGGCGTCGAGGTCGGCACCCGGCTCGTCGTCCGTGCGGTGCGCGGCGCCACGGTCGAGGTCGCCGTCGTCCCCGCCCCCGACCCGAAGGAGAACACCCATGGTTGACGTCGGCGCGTTCGTCGGACAGATCTTCGTGATCGTCCTGCTCGTCGTCCTGGCGATCTTCGTGATCGTCGTGCTGTTCCGAGCGATCCGCATCATCCCGCAGGCCTACGCCGGCGTCGTGGAGCGCCTGGGCCGCTATCAGCGCACCCTCTCCCCCGGGCTCAACATCCTCGTGCCGTTCATCGACCGTGTGCTGCCCCTGGTCGACATGCGCGAGCAGGTGGTCTCGTTCCCGCCCCAACCGGTCATCACCGAGGACAACCTGGTCGTCTCGATCGACACCGTCGTCTACTTCCAGGTCACCGACGCGCGGGCCGCGACCTACGAGATCAACAACTACCTCGGCGCCGTCGAGCAGCTCACGACGACGACGCTTCGCAACGTGGTCGGCGGACTCAACCTCGAGGAGGCGCTGACGAGCCGCGACAACATCAACGGTCAGCTCCGCATCGTCCTCGACGAGGCGACGGGCAAGTGGGGCATCCGGGTCTCGCGGGTCGAGCTCAAGGCCATCGATCCGCCGGTGTCGATCCAGGACTCGATGGAGAAGCAGATGCGCGCCGAGCGCGACCGGCGCGCCGCGATCCTGACCGCCGAGGGCTCGAAGCAGTCGCAGATCCTCGAGGCGGAGGGACGCCGTCAGGCCGAGATCCTCAAGGCCGAGGGCGACAAACAGGCCCAGATCCTGCGCGCCGAGGGCGAGTCGGCGGCGATCACCTCGGTGTTCCAGGCGATCCACGAAGGAAACCCGGACGACAAACTGCTGGCCTACCAGTACCTCCAGACCCTGCCGAAGATCAGCGACAGCGCCTCGAGCAAGCTCTGGATCATCCCCAGCGAGTTCACCGAAGCACTCAAGAGCATGAGCGCGGGCTTCGCGCCGCGCCGCGACGACCGCCCTGCGCCGCCGTCCCCGTGACGCACCCGTTCTTCGCCACCGAGCGGCCCCGGGTCCTCGCGCACCGCGGGTTCGTGCCTCCCGACGCGGAGGGCGTCGTCGAGAACTCCCTCGCAGCCTTCGCGGCCGCCCATGCCCTCGGTGTCCACTACGTCGAGTCGGACTGTCACCTCAGCGCGAACGGCCACCGTCGTGCTCTTCCACGACGCCGACCTCGCGCGCGTCGTGGGCGACGGACGCTCGGTGGCCGAGGTGGGCGACCGCGAGCTCGAGCAGCTCATGGCCGATCGTGGTGGGCTGGTGACCCTGGCACAGGCGCT
>JAQIJE010000012.1:0-48978 GCA_036946435.1 Microbacterium arborescens
GACGGATGCCGTCGGCCGCGGCCGCCGCGTGCTGGGCGTACGGATCGCGGGGCGCGATGGCGCGCAGCAGGGTCGCCGCGCGCTTCAACCGCGGCGCGTCGAACGCGGCCGAGGCGAGCAGGATCTCGGCGAGCACGAGGTCGTAGTCGGTGTCGAGCAGGCTCCAGCCGTTGCTCGCGGTGAGCTCGGCACACCGGCCCGCCATCGCCTCGGCCGCCGTGAGCTCGCCGTTGAGGGCGAGGACGAGCGTCTGGACGGATGCCGCGCGGTAGCGCACGGCATCCGTGTCGGCGAAGGTCAGCGCGTGCGCGGCGTAGCCGCCGGCGTCGCGCGGCAGGCCCGCCCCGGCGTACGCCTCGGCGACCGCGGCGTAGAGCGACGCGAGCGCGTCGAGCCCCAGCACGGCCCGCGAGCGCAGCCGTCCGTCGCGGAAGTGCGCGTCGGACGAGCTCGAGCGCACCGTCGATGTCGTCGAGGCGCGTGCGGGCGATGATCATGGCCTCGAGCAGTCGCACGTTCGATTCCGTCCACAGTTCGGGGGCGTCGCCCGATCCGACGCGCGCAGCTGGGCGAGGTCGAGCTGCGAGGGCGGGCCGGTGCGCTCGCCCGGAAGGCAACGCAGGGCGACGCGCTGCGCGGTGGCCTGCAGGGTGCGGTGCTCGACGGGCGTTGTGGTGCGGCGCTCGGTGGTCACGATCGTCTCCGGTTTCGCTGTTCGCACGACGCGCGCATCGCGTCGTCACGGGAGAGATGCCGATCCGCCGGATCGTGACGCGGTTCCGTCGAGAAATCACGCGGATCGCCGATTTCCGCGTCACGAATCGCCGCAGCCGTCATCTCTCAGGCATGAACGAATCGACGAGTGTTCTCTCCGGGCCGGTCCGCACGGTCGTCCCCGCGAGCGCGGGGCGGCGTCGCGACCGCGTCGGCGATGCGGTCTTCCGCGCCCCGCTGCGCGCGCGACGCCGATGGCGCCGGACCGCACCCGCGGACGCCATCCGTCCGACCCGCATCGAGATCCGCGGCGCGACGGTGCGCGTCGTGTGGGGCTGGCAGGGGTGGCATCAGCGGACGTGGACGCGCGGCCAGATCGGCTTCGTGTGCTCGTCGCGCACGGTCGACGACGAGGCGGGCGTCCCCTCGCGGGTGATCCTCGTGGTCGATCGGATGCGGGACGAGGGGGGCGGTCGCCGCGGTGCTGTGCTGCGACGCGTTCGACGACGCGACATACCGCTCGCTGACCCGGCACCTCCGCAACGTCGAGGCGATCGGCGACGCCCGAGCGCGCCGCGCACGACCCGTTGGCCGCCTTCGGCACTCCGTCGACGCCCAGCGTCGAGTCGCTACGTATGACAGGGTTCTCACCCGAACTGGGGTCCGGGTGGTCTCCCGACGGACGGAACGCGGCCATGCCCACCGAGCCAGCCTCCGACGATGCCCTCGTCGCTCTCGCCCGACAAGTCGATCAGCGCGCCTACGGCGAGCTGTGGCTGCGCCATTCCGCCGCCGCGCACGCCGTCGCACGCGCCTACTCGTCGCTGGATCCCGACGATCTCGTCGCCGAGGCGTTCGCGCGCATCCTCGCGGCCATCCGCCGCGGCGGCGGGCCGTCGATGGGGTTCCGCCCGTACCTGCTGACCTCGGTGCGCAACGTCGCGCACGAATGGGGCGCCCAGCAGCAGAAGGTGTACGCAAGCGACCTCGACGACGCGGCGGACGAAGAGGCGCCCGACGCGGAATGGTCGGCGATCGCGGGGTTCGAGTCCGGAGCGGTCGCGACGGCGTTCTCGAGCCTGCCGACACGGTGGCAGGAGGCCCTCTGGTACAGCGAGGTCGACGGCCTGAAGCCCCGCCAGTTCGCGCCGCTGCTCGGGCTCGCCCCCAACGCGGCGTCAGCGCTCGTGCTGCGCGCACGGCGAGGCTTCCGCGACGCGTGGGTGACGGCGCAGCTGAAGCGGGCCGACTCCGACGAGTGCCGCGAGACCCTCGCACTGCTGGGCGCGCATTCCCGCTCCGGCCTCGCGCGCCGCGACTCGCGACGGGTCGAGGAGCACCTCCGCACGTGCGAGGGCTGTGCGCTGGCCTGGGTCGAGGCGCGCGACGTGTCGTCGCGGCTCGCGCTCGTGCTGCTCCCGCTCGTGGTCGGCGTCCCAGCCGCGGCGTCGTACTCGGCGTGGGCGCAGTCGGGCGCCGCGCAGGTCTCGACGTTCGCCCTCGGCGCCGGCGGCGCCGGAGCGGGACCGGGATCGGGTTCCGGCCATGCCACGTCGGCGGCCGGCTCGGCTGGCCGCTTGGGCGCGGCGGCCTCGCGCGCCGCGACACGCGCCGCGTTGCGGCATCCGCTGGTGCCCGTGCTGCTCGTCGCCGCAGCCGGCGCCGTCGTCGCCTTCGCCGCGCCCCTGCTCACGACGTCGGCGCTTCCGACGACGACGGTCGAGGCCGAGCAGTTCGGTTCCGCGGCGCCGCCTCCGGGCCCGGATGCCGCGCTCCCCGCCGCGACGCCCGTGCCGACCCCCACGCCGGGCATCGACGCCGCCCCGACGCCGCCCCCCGCGCCCGACAGCATCTTGCGGCCGCTCCCCGAGCCGACGTCGACCCGCGTGCCGACGCCCCGTCCCGGCGTTCCGGATGTCGCACCGTCGCCAATCGCGACCGCGCGTCCGACTCCGACCGCGAGCCCCGTGGCGACGCCCACGGTCGACCCGAAGCCGACCGCTCGACCGAGCCCGTCCCCGACCGCTACTCCGACGGCCACACCCACACCCACGCCGACACCGACACCCACGCCCACGCCGACACCCACGCCAACACCCACACCAACGCCGACCCCCACCGCGCCAGCTGTCGTGTCGATGTCGGTCGACGCGAGCGCCGGCACGCGGGTCTACCCCGAGCTCACCGGCGCGGATGCCGAACCGGGCGCACTCGTCGAGATCGTCGACGACCACGGCGCCGTGTGGGGGCGCACCGAGGCCGACGGCGCCGGCCGCTGGAGCGTGTCGGACCTGTCGTCCGCCGCGGCATCCGCCGACCCCGCGGCATCGCTGCCCGCCGGCGAGCACCGGCTGTCGCCGCGTCAGCTCATCGGGGGCCGGGCGTCACCGGCGGGCGCGTGGACGAGCATCGAGGTCGCCGCGCCGCCGTCGCTGGCCTCCCCTGCGCCCGGCTCCACCGTCTCGGCCGCTCGGTTCTCCCTCACGGTCGACGGGGTACCCGGTGCGACGGTGCAGCGGGGCGCGCATCGGCGACGCGGTCCCGTGGCGCGGCGACCTGATGCCCCTCGACGGCACCGGCCGCTTCTCGGCGACCTATCGCATCGACGGCGGCGCAGGCCCCGTGACCCTCGCGGTCCGGTACGTCGATCCGGCGACGGGACGGGTCGGCCCCGCCTCGGTCGTGAGCTTCACGGCGTTCTGACCCCCGGCGCGCGTGCGCTGGCGCGACGCGGAGTCAGTGCCCGCCCCCGAGGTGGCCGCTGAGACGCAGGTGCAGGGCGGACGCCGTCTCGTCGAGCCCCTCGATCGCGACGCTCGAACCGAGACGGGCGTACCGGTCGACGATCGCGTCGAGGGCCACGACGCTCGAGGCGTCCCAGATGTGCGAGCGGCTCAGGTCGATCACGACGTGCGGCGGGTCGTCGGTGTACGAGAACTGCGTCGTGAGGTCGTTGCTCGAGGCGAAGAAGAGCTCTCCGTCGACGACGTAGCGCACGAGGTCGGCATCCTCGCCCGGCTCGATCCGTCGCGTGACGGTCACGACGTGCGCGACGCGCCGCGCGAACAGGACCATGGCGGCGACGACGCCGAGCACGACGCCGATGGCGAGGTTGTGGGTCCACACCGTCGCGATCACGGTGATGACCATGACGGCGGTCTCGCTCGCCGGCATCCGTCGGAGCGTCGCGGGACGGATGCTGTGCCAGTCGAACGTCGCCGCCGACACGAGGATCATCACCGCCACGAGCGCCGCCATCGGGATGATCGCGACCACGTCGCCGAGGACGAGCACGAGGGCGAGCAGGAAGACGCCGGCCAGGAAGGTCGAGATCCGCGTGCGGGCGCCGGACGCCTTGACGTTGATCATCGTCTGGCCGATCATCGCGCAGCCGCCCATGCCGCCGAACGCTCCCGAGAGGATGTTGGCGGCGCCCTGACCGAGCGCCTCGCGGGTCTTGCGCGAGTGCGTGTCGGTGATCTCGTCGACGAGCTTGGCGGTCATGAGCGATTCGAGCAGGCCGACCACCGCCATCGCGAGCGCGTACGGGGCGATGATCCGCAACGTCTCGATCGTGAACGGCACGTCGGGCATCAGGAGCGACGGCAGGCTCTCGGGCAGGGCACCCTGGTCGCCGACGGTCGGCACCTGCCACCCGAGCGCCACGACGGCGCCGGTGACGACCACGATGGTGACGAGCGGGGCCGGGACGGCACGGGTGAGGCGCGGCAGGACGACGAGGATCGCGATGCCGGCGGCGACGAGCGGCCAGACGAGCCACGGCACGTCGGGGCCGATCAGCTGCGGCAGTTGCGCGATGAAGATCAGGATGGCGAGCGCGTTGACGAACCCGATCATGACCGAGCGCGGGATGAAACGCATGAGCTTGGCGACGCCGAGCAGGGCGAAGACGATCTGGAGCGCCCCGCCGAGGATCACGGTGGCGATCAGATAGTCGACCCCGTGGTCGCGGGCGACCGGGGCGATGACGAGGGCGATCGCCCCGGTCGCCGCCGTGATCATCGCGGGGCGTCCGCCGAGGAAGGCGATCGCGACGGCCATGACGAACGACGAGAACAGTCCGAGCCGCGGGTCGACTCCGGCGATCAGCGAGAACGCGATGGCCTCGGGGATGAGCGCGAGGGCGACGACCAATCCGGCGAGCACCTCGCGGATCAGCAGGCGCGGGCTGCGCAGGGCCTGCAGAACGGTCGGTTCGATGCGGTAGCGGGCCGGGTCTTCACGGACGGGGGCGGCGGGCACGGGGTCTCCGAAGGGATGGGCGCACGCGCCCGACCCCGTCGGTCGGGGTACGAGGTCGTCGGTGCGGCGGCGAGAATGTCGGGGGGCGCATGTCGCGCCGCGCACAAATCTAACGTTACGTGAGGTTTGTTGTCGAATCGGGAGGTCGCCGGGGTGGATCAGCACGTCATGCGCATCGGAGAGGTCGCCGACCGGACCGAGCTGTCCCTCCGGACGCTCCGCCACTACGACGAGATCGGCCTCGTCACGCCGTCCGCCCGCACCGAAGGCGGATTCCGGCTCTACACCGATGACGACGTGGCCCGCATCCTGCTGATCCGGCGGATGAAACCGCTCGGATACAGCCTCGAAGAGATGAGCGAGCTGCTCGTCGTCGTCGACGCGCTCGCGGCCACCCCCACCGACTCCGCGCTCCGCGGCCGGCTCGACGACATCCGCGCCGCCGCGACGGAACGGCGCGAACGCCTCACGCGACAGGTCGCGATGGCCGACGAGTTCCTCGAACTGCTCGCCGGCGTCTGACCGGCCGGCCCGCTCGACGACGCGAGCGGGCCGGGGCCGTCAGCACAGCGAGGCGACGCGGTCGAGACGCAGGCCCCCCGCGAGCTCGAGCTCGTCGAGGGCGACGACGTCGGCCATCGTGAGCACGCCGCGGGCACCGGTCTCGACGAGCCGCACGGCGGCGAGCGCGGCCAGGCGCCCCGTGGCCCCGGACTGGCCCTCGCCGCTCGCCGAGAGCGCGCGCCCCGTCCCGCGGTGCACCGCGCTCACGCGCCACGCCTCCCCGCCGACGTGGGGCGCGCGTCGCAGCAGCGGAGCGAGGGCGGGAAGAGCGCCGACCACTCGCAGCGCGCCCGTGGCGAAGCCGGTGTCCATCGCGAGCCAGCTGCGGACCGCGAACCCGCCGGGCCGGCCGAGCAGCAGATCGTCGGGGAAGTCCGCGCGCAGGTGGGTTCGGGCGGCGGCTCCGGGCACCGCGATCCGACGGGCCGAGCGGAGGTTCCGCACCGGCTCGTCCTCGGGCGCGGCGTAGACGTCGGCGCCGGCCAGCCGCACGGTCCAGTCGACGGCGGCGTCGCCGTGGCGTTCCCCGCCCCCGAGCATCACCGCGACGTCGACCTCGTCGCCCGGCTGCGCCGCCAGCGCTCGCACCAGCACGGTGCTCAGACCCGGGGCGATCCCCGCGCCCGCGACCACGGTGCCGGTGCTGCGAGCGCGGCGCCGGAGGCGATCGAGGTGCGCGGCCGTCGCCGAGACGTCGACGAGGGGGATGTCGCCGACGGCATCCTGCACCTCGGGGATCTCGAGCCCGCTCGCGTCGATGACGGCGGCGGCTCCCTGCGCGGCGCGGGCGAGCGCGACGCGGCCCGACGCGGTCGTGACGTCGGCGGCGACGCCGCCGGGGCCGGGATGCCGCGACACGGCGATCGCGTCGTGACCGCCGTCCCGCAGAGCGCGGCTCGCGGCGGCGCCGACGGCGCCCCGGGCGCCGAGGACGAGGATTCTCGAGGGGGACATGCAAACTCCAACCGTTCAGTTGGCTCGAGCATAGGCGCGAACGACGGACTGGGCAACCGAACGGTTGGAGATGGCTAGGCTGGGGGCATGGCCTGGGACACCGAAGCGACACGGCGACGACTCCTCGACGCGGCGATGGAGCACTTCGCCGCCGGCGGGTACGCCGGGGCCCGCGTCGAGGCGATCGCCCGCACCGCCGGCATCAACAAGGAACGGATTTACTCGTACTTCGGCGACAAGGCCGGGCTCTTCGGCGCCGTGCTCACCACCGAGGTCGACCGACTGCTCGACGGCATCGACATCCGCGGCACCGGCCCGGACGCCCTCGGCGAGCTCGCCGCCGACCTGTACGACCGGGCCGCGGCGCACCCGCAGCTCGCCCGGCTGCTGTCGTGGGAGAGTCTCGAGCTCGATGAACCCGTGTCGGGCGCGAGCCGCGCCGAGGGGTGCGCGGCGATGGTCGACGCTCTCGACGCGGCACTGCCCGGTCGCTCCCGCGACGAGGCCGCGCAGCTGCTCGTGAGCACGATCGCGATCGCGACGGCCGACGGATGCCTACCGCACCTGACCGCTCTCATCACCGGCGGAGCCTCCGCTCGAGCCCGGCGCAGCGCCGTGATCGCCCAGGCCCGCGCCCTCGCCTGAGACCCGAGCGACCGGCACCCGGGCGCCTCGCGCGCCCCGGATAGGCTCGCGGCATGGACCTGTCATCGCTGTTCGGGCTCACCGGCCGCCGCGCCCTCGTCACCGGCGGCAGCTCGGGGATCGGCCGCGCGATCGCCGGCGCACTGGCCGCTGCCGGCGCCGACGTCGTGATCGCGGCGCGGACGCGACAGGGCATCGACGACGCCGTCTCGGAGATCCGCGCCGCGGGAGGATCGGCCTCGGGCATCTCCGCCGACCTCTCCTCGCGCGCGGGCGCCCACCTGCTCGCCGACCAGGTCGGCGAGATCGACGTTCTCGTGAACTCGGCGGGCGTCAACCTCCGCCCGCCGATGTCGGAGATCGACGACGACGTGTGGGACACCACGATGCGCGTCAACCTCGACGCGCCCTTCGTGCTCGGGCAGCGACTCTCGGGCGGCATGATCTCGCGCGGTCACGGCCGGATCATCTCGATCAGCTCGCAGCAGGCGCATCGCGCGTTCGCCGCGAGCGGCGCCTACGGGGCGTCGAAGGCCGCGCTCGAAGGGCTCGCACGCTCGCAGGCGGAGGCGTGGTCGGCCTCGGGCGTGACCTCGAACGTCCTCGTGCCCGGCTTCGTGCTGACGGCCCTCAACCGGCGTCTGTCGAGCGACCCCGCCACGGTCGCCGCCCTCGCGGCGCGCACCTTCGTCGGACGCAACGGCACGCCCGACGACTTCGCCGCGGCCGCCGTCTTCCTCGCGGGCCCGGGATCGGCCTACGTCACGGGGCAGACCATCGCCGTCGACGGCGGTTTCTCGGTGCACTGAGGCGGGCCTGGGCGACTCATACCAGGTGGACGCCGCGACCGGAAGGGCTCCCCTTCCGCGCCCGGCTCGGCAAGACTGAGCCCCAGAGCGAGGCGCAGGAGGCTTCATGACGTTGCAGGGTGAGACCTCGTCGGCATCCGCCGTGCTCGACGCCCTCTGGGCGTACGAAGCCGCAGAAGGCGCCATCCGCCTGCGGCTGCGCGACTCGATGCTCGTGTGCGAGAACGACATGATCGCGCTCGAGAAGCTCATCGAGGCGCAGAACGGCGACGTCGCCATGACCCCGACGAACATCACCCGCGAACTGGGCATCTCGTCGGCGAGCACGACCGCGATGCTCGACCGCCTCGAGCGCTCGGGGTACCTCCGGCGCCGGCCGCATCCCTCCGACCGCCGCAAGGTGTCGGTGACCCTCGGCGACCGGCCGGTGGAGGACCTGCGTCGGTCGAACTCCGAGGTGCAGCACCGCGTCGAGGAGGTCATCGCCGACATGCCGCCCGGTTCCGCGTCGGTGCTGGTCGACTTCCTCTCGCGCATGCGCGTCGCCGCCGAAGCCGCCTGAGCATGGCCGCCGCGGCGCACGGTGCGGCGCTGTCGCGCGTCCTCCGCCTGTCACGGCAGGTCTGGGTGCGCGCCGCCGCGTTCACCGCCATCGCGGTCGCGGTCGCCCTCGCGGCCGGCCTGGTCGGGCCGCTCGCGCCCGTCGACATCCGCGTCGAACTGGGACAGAACTCCGTCGAGTCGCTCCTGCAGATCATCGCGACCGCGATGCTCACGGCCACGACGTTCTCCATCACGGCGATGGTCACCGCCTATTCGTCGGCGACCACGACGGCCACCCCGCGGTCGACCCAGCTGCTCATCACGGATCCGACCTCGCAGAACGCCCTGTCGACCTTCGTCGGCGCGTTCGTCTTCTCCCTCGTCGGCATCATCGCCCTCTCGACGGACTACTACACCGAGCAGGGCCGCACGATCCTCTTCGTCGGCACGCTCGTGGTGATCGCGATCGTCGTCGTCACCCTGCTCCGCTGGATCGCGCACCTCGCCCGCTTCGGTCGCATGGCGGACGTCATCGATCGCGTCGAGCAGGCCCCCACGCGCTCGCTCCTCGCCTACGCCTCGTCGCCGACCCTCGGTGCGCGACGTCTCGGGCACGCGCCGGCCGATGCGGTCGCCGTGTGGGCCGAGAGCACCGGGTACGTCGCGCACATCGACGTCGCCGCGCTCGACCGGGTGGGGCGCGGGCGCGACATCGAGGTCGTCGTCGCGGCGACGCCGGGCACGATCGCCGACGATCGGAGCCCCCTGGCCCTCCTCTCCGGCTCGGCTCTGCGCGACGACGATGTGCGGGTCGACGCGGCCGACGCCGTCCGCGGCGCTTTCCGGCTCGCACCGCACCGCGACTACGAGCAGGACCCTCGCCTCGGCGTGATCGCCCTCACCGAGATCGGCAGCCGCGCGCTCTCGCCGGCGACGAACGATCCGGGCACGGCCATCGAGGTCATCGCCGCGCTCCAGCGGGTCTTCACCGAGGCCCTGCGCACCGATCGCGACCCGCGCGTCGAGTTCGAGCACGTCAGCATCGCGCCGCCGCGGCTGAGCGATCTCGTCTCGGACTCGTTCCAGCCCCTCGCGCGCGACGACGCGGGCATCCTCGAGGTGCAGATCCGGTTGCAGAAGTGCCTCGCCGCCCTCGCTGCGACGGCGCCGCACGAGCGGGAGACGTTCGCGCGGGCCGCCGCCGACGCGCAGCGCCGCGCCCGCGGGGCGATGGACGGCTCCGACCGGCGCGTCCTGCGACGCGAGGCCGCGGATGCGTGGCGGTCGGCGCGGTCGATCCGCACGTCGCGCTGAGGGGCGTCACACCGCGCCGAGGGCGTCAGGCGCCGGCGATGGCCCGACCGATCTCGCGACGACTCGACACACCGAGCCGCCGCATGATGTTCGCGACGTGATAGTCGACCGTGCGCTTCGACAGGTGCAGGATGCCGGCGATCTCACTGCTGGTGTACCCCTGCGCGACGGCTTGCGCGACCCGGCGCTGCTGCTCGGTCAGCATCGCGACGGGGTCCACGTCGCGGGTCGTCCGCAACACGTCGGCGGTGGTCTCGGCGACCACCTGTTCGTAACGCGCTGCCAGCCCCGCGGCGCCGAGCTCCGACAGCTCGGCGCTGGCCTCCTCGTAGACGGCGAGCGCGCGTCCGGGGTCGGGTCGGCCGCGCGCACCGAACCTGCTGTAGAAGATCCCCGCGACGATGCGCACCCACGCGCGTCCGAGCGGATCGTCGTCGAGAGACATCCGCGCGCGGGCCTGACCGATGGCGGCGTCGGCGGCGGGGTAGCGCTCGTCGTACTCCTCGAGGATCGAGAGGAACGCCCAGTAGTACGAGCTCTCCTGACCGCCGGCTGACCGCTTCCATTCCGCGAGCCCCGCGCGCAGGTCGTCGATGCGCCGCAGGTGCCAGGCGGCGAGCATGCTGAGCATCCGCCATTCCTCGGGGCGATACGGATGCCGGTAGCCCGGATCGGACGCGTCCATGAGCGTGTGGCGGAGTCCGCTCCAGTCGCTCCGTGTGATGGCCACCATGATGCGCGCGTGCGTCAGCACCATCTGGGCGAGGTAGGCCGGGGTATCGCGGCACAGCAGCGCGGCGCGCTCGAGGACGGGGGCGCTCTCGGCGAGGTCGCCGCGCAGCGCCAGCAGGAGGCCGTGCACCGACAGCGCCTGCGGTTCGAGCCAGTCGTGCTCGATCGAGGTGCGCGACGCGGCCGTCGCGCGGACGACCTCGGTGGCGTCGCGCCAGCGCCCCTGGCGGATCCGGACGAAGGCGAGCTCGACCTCCGCGTGGAGCCGGAGTCCGGGACGCCACAGCGACGCGAGCCGGGCACCCCGGGCGAGGTTGAGAGCAGCTTCGCCCAGGTGGCCGCGCACGTGCTCGACGCTGCCGAGCGCGATGAGGGCGAGAGCGTGCTCCGAGCTCAGGCTGTTGCGCATACGCAGCGGCGCCAGCGCCTCCGTGAGCGCCCGATGCGCCCGGTCGCCGCTGTGGGTGTGCAGCTCGACCATGGCGTCGAGACCCAGCAGATCGAAGGACAGGTAGGCGGGGATCGTCACCGCTTCGCTGTCCTCGTCGGCGAGGCGCGCGAGCAGGTTCCGGACGGCGTCGATGCACTCGCGCGCATACGTCCACGATGCCGAGGCGACACCCCCGGTCGCGAGGTACGACAGCAGTTGCGGCAGGAGCATGCCCTCGCGCGCCAGGGGGTCCGCGGCCTCGTCGGCGATGAGGGATGCGTCGCGGACGAACGGCATCATCCGCATGATCGCGCCGCGCAGGTCCCCCCGTCCGATCTGCATCATCGCGAGCACTCCGTCGCGCAGCACACCGGGGGGCAGGGCGACCACGTCGTCGACGCGTCCGCCGAGAAGATCGGCCCGATACCCGCGCAGGGCGATGGAGCAGGCGAGGACGAGTGCTCCCTCGACGCCCTGGGCGTGAGCGGCCATGGCGGCGGAGACCGCCGCCTCGGTCTCGCGGCGTTCCCAGGCCGCCAGCGCCTCGACGGTGAGCGGGTGTGCAGCCATCCGTCGTCCTCCGTGATCGGGATCAGTCTCGCAGGTCCGACGTCCGGTGGCTCCGCCTGGCCCGGCCGCGCCCGATGCGGTATGCCGGCGAGGACGGCGGATAGGCTGGCCCGATCGTCCATTCCCGACGGAAAGAGCTCCCGATGTTCGAGATCATGACCGTCTGCACCGGAAACGTGTGCCGTTCGCCCCTCGCGGAGCAGTTGCTCCGCACCCGCCTGGCCGACCTGCCGGGGACCGTCACCAGCGGCGGCACCTACGACATGGGCGGCGCGCCCATGCCCGACGACGCCCAGCGGCTGGCCGTCGAGAACGGGGTGAGCGCCGAGATGGCGAGCGCCCACCGCTCGCAGACCATCTCCCCCGCCCGACTGGCCTCGCCCGACCTGATCCTCGCGATGGCGCGCGAGCACCGTCGCGGCATCGTCGAGCTCGCGCCCAGCCGGTTGCGCGCCGCCTTCACGGTGCGCGAGTTCGCCCGCCTCGCCGCGGACGCCTCCGACGACGAGATCCGCGCGGCGGCGGATGCGGCGGGCGACGACGCGTCGGCCCGGCTGCGTGCCGCCGTCGCGGCCGTCGCGTCGCACCGGGGCATGGCGCTGCCGCCCGAGTCGCCCGACGACGACGACGTCATCGACCCGTACCGTCGCTCGTGGAACACCTACCAGCTCTCGGGCTCGCAGCTCGTGCCGGCGATCGACGAGGTCGTCCGCGTCGTCCGCTTGGCGGTCGCCCCGGCCTGAGCGCCCCGCCCCCGAGGTGTCGAGTCGCCACGAAACGCGGGTGAAACGAGGCCGGCACCCCCGCTTCCTGGCGAGTCGACGAACCCGGCCGATCCCGGACCACCTCCCCGCCACGTCGAGTCGCCAGAAAGTGGCCATGCGGCGACCGCCTGACCAGCCATTCCTGGCGACTCGACGGGAGAGCTGATCGCCCGACGGAGGGCGCGGCGCCGGGGCTGTTCTTACTGGCCGCCCTCGGTCCCGCTCCCGGTGCCGGGATCGGTGCCCGGGTCGGTCCCGGGATCGGTGCCCGGATCCGTACCCGGGTCGGTGCCGGGGTCCGGATTGGTCGGCTCGGGGTCGGGCGTCGTCGGGGTCCCGGTGTCGTCGCCGCCGGTGTTGCCGCCCGTGTCACCGCCGGTGTTCCCACCGCCGGTGCCCGGGTTGGTGGAACCGCCGCCGGTGTTGCCTCCGGAGTTCTGGTTCGCCTCGCGCTCGGCGATGATCGCGGCGATCGCGCGGGCGTGGTCGACGCGCAGCGCGTCGACCAGCGGCGGGTAGGCCGTCATCTCGGCGACGCCGAGGCCGCCGGCCGCCTGCGCCGCCGGCACGGCGCCGGCCGCGGCCGTCACCGCGTCGATGAAGCGCGTCTCGGCCTGCCCGTACTCGGTGACCTCGGCGGCCGCAGCCTCGGGGAACGTCGCCCCGAACGCGTTGATCGAGGCGCGGAACCCGTCGCGCAGCGCGACGACCTGGGCGCGCACGGTGCGCACGTCGTCGGTGAGGGCGTTGAGGTCGTCGGAGCGCTCGCGCACGACGTCGATCTGCGCGCCGACCTCGGCGAGGTCGTCGGTGTCGATCGCGGGGCGGGCGTAGGGCGCGGGCAGGGACGGCGCGACGACCGCGTCGAGTCCGGCCCGGAGGTCGGCGACCGCCTGGACGGCGGCGAGACGCGCCGTCTCGTCGACGTATCCCGCGACGGCCGCGAGACCGGGCTCGACGGCGGTGGCGTCGGCCTGCGCCTCGGCGACGAGAGCGTCGATCCGCTCGATGCCCGACTGCACGGCCTGCTCCCCGTTGGCGAGCGACGCCTCGTCGACCGAGAGCGAGCGCAGCGCCGAGGCGGCGGGGCTGGCGTTGGCGAGCTGGATGCCGCCGAAGACGGCCACACCCGCGACGACGACGACCGCGAGAACGCCGACCGAGACGTTGAGCCAGTCGGTGCGCTTGTGCCCGCGTCGCGGCAGCTTGGGCGTTCCCGATGCGCCCGCGACGTGGACGGGCGTGGCTGAGCGGGCGGCCTCGTCGACCATCGCGACGAGCCGCGCGGTCTCGTCGCGCGGCGACGTGGACGGCGGCTGCACGGTGCGGGGAGGCCCCACGAGCTCGGCGAGGCGGCGTCCGTCGGCGGCCTCGTCGCGCACCGGCCCGGAGTCGTCGTCGGGTCGGCGTTCGTCGGTGAAGAGGTCGGCGAGAGAGTTCATCGGAAGGGGCCTCGGACTCGGACTCGGGCGCTCGGGAGCGCGCACGGATGTCGATGGAGCGTCTGGTCTCGTGAAAGGATACCCGGCGACACCGACGACGGGAGAACCGTGGAACTCCACGACTACATCCGCATCCTGCGCCGCAACATCGTGCTGATCATCGCGACCACGCTGATCGGCCTCGCCGCGGGCGCCGCGTCGGCTCTGGCGACCCCGCCGCGCTACGACGCGTCGACCCAGCTGTTCGTGGCGACGCAGTCGTCGGGCAACGCCTCCAACAACGAGCTCCGGCAGGGCACCGACTTCGCCCGCCAGGCCGTGCAGAGCTACGTCAACATCATCCCGACCGCTCTCGTGCTCGATCCCGTCATCGCCGACCTCGGCCTCGACGAGACGGCCGACGAGCTCCGTCAGCGCGTCCGCGTCTCGGCGACGCAGAACACGGTGGTCATCTCCATCACGGTCTCCGACCCCGGGCCCGAGGGTGCCGCGCGCATCGCGAACGCGATCGCCGACAGCTTCACGACGGTCGTCGCGGAGCAGCTCGAGCGGTCGACCGCCGAGCGCCCGAGCCCCGTCCGCGTCGAGACGGTCCAGCCGGCACAGGTGCCCATCGACCCCGCCGCCCCGAACCTGCGCCTGTCGGTCGCGCTCGGCGCGCTCGTCGGGCTCGCGCTCGGCGTCGGCATCGCCATCGTGCGGGCCCTCGCCGACACCCGCATCCGCACCGTCGAGGACGTCGAGCGGATCGTTCCCGCTCCCCTGCTCGGCGGCATCGCCCTCGACCCCGAGTCGAAGAAGCGCCCGCTCATCGTCGCCGCGTCGGCGCGCGACCCGCGGGCCGAGGCCTTCCGGGCGCTGCGCACGAACGTGCAGTTCCTGACGACCAGCGGAGGCCCGCTCGCGTTCGTCGTGACGAGCGCGAACCCGTCCGAGGGCAAGTCGACCACGGCGGCGAACCTCGCGCTCGCCTTCGCCGAGACCGGAGCGAAGGTCGTGCTGATCGATGCCGACCTGCGTCGCCCCAAGACCGCGGAATACTTCGGCATCGAGGGCGGCGTCGGCCTCTCCGACGTGCTCGTGGGCCGCGCCCGTCTGCTCGACGTCATCCAGCGCTGGGGCCAGGGCACGCTCTTCATCCTTCCGTCGGGCGCGGTGCCGCCGAACCCGGCCGAGCTGCTCGGCTCGACGACCATGACGCGCCTTCTCGACGAGCTGCGCGCGGCCTTCGACGTCGTCATCATCGACGCGCCTCCCGTCCTGGCGGTGACGGATGCCGCGGTCGTCGGCCGCGCCGTCGACGGCGTCATCCTCGTCGCGGCGGCGGGATCGACCACCCGCGCACGTCTGACGTCGGCCGTGAAGAACATCGAGACGGCGGGCTCGCGCGTCTCGGGCAGCGTCGTCACGATGCTGCCCACGGCGGGTGCCGACAAGACCACCTACGGGGTCTACGCGTACGTCGCACAGGGCGGCTGACGCCCACGTCGGGCCCCGTCCGGGCCGCCGCGAGCCGTATGGAACAATGACAGAGCCGTTGCACCGGACACCTATAGGGGGAATTACCACGTGGAACTCCGCGACTACCTGCGCATCCTGCACAGGAACTGGATCCTCCTTCTCGCTCTCCTGATCGTCGGCACCGGGGCCGGCACGGCGTACGCGCTGCTGCAGACCCCCCGCTACGAGGCCGCGACCAGCCTGTACGTCTCGGTGCGCACCGACGGCGCCGCGACCGGAGAGCTGGTGCAGGGAACCACCTTCGCGCGGCAGATGGTCACGAGCTACATCGACGTCATCCCGACCTCCCTCGTGCTCGACCCCGTGATCACCAAGCTCGGCCTCGACCAGACGTCGACCCAGCTCGCGTCGCGCATCACGGCGACGACGCCGGTCAACACGGTGCTGATCAACATCGGCGTCACCGACACCGATCCGGCGCTCGCGGCGCAGATCGCCAACGCCGTCGCCGAGAGCTTCACGACGGCCGTGCAGAACACGATCGAGCGTCCCGCCGACGGCCAGGGCGTGAGCCCCGTCCAGGTGACCGTGACGCAGCTCGCGACCGCGCCCGAGCACCCCTCGAGCCCCAACATCCCGCTGTACATCGCGATCGGTGCGCTGCTGGGCCTGGCGCTCGGCGTCGGCTTCGCCGTGCTGCGCTCGGTGCTCGACACCCGCATCCACACGCTCCACGACATCGAGCAGCTCACCGACCGGCCCATGCTCGGCGGCATCGCGTACGACAGCGAGGCGTCGAAGCGGCCCCTCATCGTCCACGCCGATCCGCGCAGCCCGCGCGCCGAGTCCTTCCGCACGCTCCGTACGAACCTGCAGTTTCTCAACGTCGAAGACGGTCCCCGCAGCTTCGTCGTCTCCAGCGCCGGCCCCGGCGAGGGCAAGTCGACCACGACGGCCAACCTCGCGATCGCCCTGGCTGAGACCGGCGCGCGCGTCGTGCTCGTCGACGGCGACCTGCGCCTTCCCCGCGTCGCGGACTACATGGGCGTCGAGGGCGGCGTCGGACTGACCGACGTCATCATCGGACGCGTGCCGCTCGTCGACGCGCTGCAGAAGTGGGGCGCGAACCAGCTGTTCGTGCTGCCCAGCGGCCCGGTGCCGCCGAACCCGAGCGAGCTGCTCGGCTCGACGTCGATGGACAACGTCCTCGCCTCACTCACCGAGCACTTCGACTACGTCCTCGTCGACGCGCCGCCGCTGCTGCTCGTCACCGACGCTGCCGTGCTGAGCAAGAAGACCCGTGGCGTCATCATGGTCGCCGCGTCGGGACGCACCAAGAAGCAGGAGCTCCAGGGCGCCTTCCGCACGCTCGACACGGCCGGCGGCAGCCTGCTGGGTGTCGTCGTGACGATGCTCCCCACCAAGGGCCCCGACAGCTACGGATACGGCGCGTACACCTACGGCTCGACCCACGTCGTCGACCAGGCACCGGTCGAGATGAGCCGCGCCGAGGTCAAGGAGAAGCGCCGCGCCGGACGCGCGGAGTCGGCGGGCGCGCGCCGGTCGTGACCCGGATGCCACGGCGTCACGGCGTCGCGTCGTGACGCGCGCGCAGACCGTCCGTGACGCGCTCGTCGAGCGCATCGCGGTCACGGGCTTCGGCGCCCGCGGGCTGCACGTCCTGGCCGGCGACGACGTCGCCGAGCACCGCTGGACACCCGATGTGCGGGGCGACATCCACTCCGTCGCGAAAGGCGTGTGCGTGCTGGCCGCGGCGATGGCCGCCGACGAGGGGCTGATCGCGTTCGACGTCCCCGTGTCGGCCTACCTCGACGACGTCCCCCTCGGGCCCGGCTCGTCGGAGGTCACCCTCCGGCACCTGCTGACGATGTCGAGCGGCATCGACCTGCCGTGGTCCGAGACGATGATGGATGATTGGCCAGACCTCGCGCGAGAGTTCCTCGGCCGTCCGTCCCGTGGCCGGGTGTTCCAGTACTCCAACGCGAGCACCTACACCGCGATGCGGGCGCTCGCAGCCGTGGTGGGAGATGTGTCCGCGTTCCTCGAGCCGCGACTGTTCGCCCCTCTCGGCATCCACGAGCCGCGCTGGGACCGGTGTCCCCTGGGGTTCGTCCTCGCCGGCTCGGGCCTGCATCTCCGCACCGACGAGATGGCACGCCTCGGTCGCCTGCTGCGCGATCGGGGCTACTGGGACGGCCGACGCCTCGTCTCCCCCGAGTGGATCGACGCCATGCACACCGACCTGGTGCCCACCGGCTCACCGGCGCCCTACGACGGCTACGGCCTCGCCGGGTGGGCGGGTCCCGGTGCCGCGTGGCGGCTGCACGGCGCGTACGGTCAGCTCGTGATCCTCTGCGGCGACACGGTGGTCACCATCACCGCCGATGACCACGGCGGCGCCGACGCGATCGCCGCCGACGCCGCGGACCTCGCCGCGCGCCCCTGACGCCCGCCTCCCGCGTGTCCGACGACGGCGCACCCTCCCCGCGAGCACGCACCGGCCCGGTCGTGACGGTCGGACGGCGGCCTGGGGGCGGCCCGTCTCAGTGGGTCCGGACCGGAGCTATGTCACGCGCGAGCCAGTCGTCCATGCCGGTCTCGGGGTGGTCGAGCCAGTGGTCGCCGTAGTAGTCGGCGAAGGGCAGGTACTCGTCCAGGATGCGGCGCAGCTCCGAGATCGCGTCGAGCCCTTCGGGGGCGATGTCCACGCGCAGGTCGACGTGCGCGCGCCGTCGGCCGCGCGCCGTCGTGATGATCGACGACGACAGGTGCCGGCGCCCCTCACCACCGGCGGCGAGGCCGGCCTCGACCGCCCGCATCAGGCGCTCCTCGAAGAGCCCTGCGGTGTCTTTCTCGTAGGACGCGGCCATCGCCTCGAGCACGCCCGGGCCGATGAGGGTGTTCCCGAGCACCGCGAAGCCGTCGCCAACGAGGTGTCCCGCGTGCTGCGATTCGATGACGACGTCACCGGTGTGGGCCGCGACTCGGCCGTCGTCGAGTACGACGCCGAGCTGCCGGTACCGGAACGACTCGTCGGTCTCGGCGAGCGCCGCCATGATGCGGTCGGGTGCGAGACCGGTCGTGCCGAGGTCGAGGGCGCGCTCGCCGAGCCGCCAGTCGGAGTGCCACTGGCTCGTCACCGCGACCCCTCCCGCGACGTGGGGGCACCGCGAGGCGAGCGCGATCGACCCCGTGCCCTGGCAGACTCCGACCGCACCCGTGTTCGGATCGGTGGCGATGATGCTGAACGTCATCGTGTTCTCCTTCCCGGCGCGCTCAGCGCGCCGTCATTTCCCAGCGGATGACCACGCGGCGCAGCACCCGCACGACGAGGTTCAGGACGATGCCGAGCACCGAGAGGATGATGAGCAGCGCGAAGACCGCCGCCGTCTCCATCCGGCCCTGCGCCTGCAGGATCAGCACGCCGAGGCCCTTCTGCGCACCGACGAACTCGGCCACGATCGCACCGATCATCGAGTTGGCGACGGCGAGCTCGAGCCCCGAGAAGATCTGCGGCAGCGCGGCGGGCAGCATCAGACGCGTCTGGATCTGCAGCGGCTTCGCGCCGTTGACCCGGAACAGGTCGACCTGGTCGCGGTCGACGCCGCGGAACCCGTGCAGCGCGTTGACGAGCATCGGGAAGAACGCCAGCAGCACGACCACGACGACCTTCGACGGCATCCCGAACCCGAACCAGATGATGAACAGCGGTGCCACCGCCACTTTCGGGATGGACTCGATCGCGACGATGTAGGGGAAGACGACGGCGTAGACGGTCGGGAACTGTGCCAGCACGATCGCGAGCACGAGGCCCGAGACGATCCCGATCCCCAGGCCCGTCAGCACGATCGACATGGTGGATCCCGTGTTCTCGAGATAGCGCGGGAACGCGTTCGGATCGAAGAGCGCCTTCAGCACGTCGCTCAGCGGGGGCACGACGTAGACGGGGGTGTTGGTCCACCCGGGGACGAACTGCCACGCGAGCAGTAGCAGGCCCAGCAGAGCCAGCGAGGCGATGATCCGCTTGGCGGGCGTGTTCACGACGCGTCGCGTGACGACCCGGGTCGTGACGGGGCGGGTCCGGACGGAAGTGCTCATGCGTTCACCTCGAAGTGACGACGGATGTGGGCGGTGAGGGCCGCGAACTCGGGATCGCCGAGGAGCTCGGGGGTGCGCGTCTTTCCGAACGGGATGTCGATGATCTCGGCGATGCGTCCGGGGCGCGGGGTCATGACGACCACGCGCTCGGCGAGGAAGACTGCTTCGCTGATGCTGTGCGTGATGAGGACGGCGGTGGTGCCGGTCTCGCGCCAGATGCGGTTGACCTCGACGTTCAGGGCGTCGCGGGTCATCGCGTCCAGCGCCCCGAAGGGCTCGTCCATCAGCAGCACGGCGGGGTCGTGCACCAGCGCCCGGCAGATCGCGGCGCGCTGCTGCATCCCGCCCGACAGCTCGTGCGGGTGCTTGGTGGTGAAGTCCTCGAGACCCACCATCGTCAGCAGCGTCCGCGCGTGGGTGCGATCGGCGCCGGTCACCCGCCGGCGCAGGCTGAGCGGCAGCAGGACGTTGTCGAGGATGTTCAGCCACGGCAGCAGGATCGCCTTCTGGAACACCATGCCGGCCTCGCCGCGCGGGGCGCCGATCGGCACATCGGCGATCGTGGCCGTGCCGGCGGTGTGTCCCTCGAGCCCCGCGAGGATGCGCAGCAGGGTCGTCTTGCCGCATCCGCTGGGCCCCAGGACCGAGACGAACTCGCCCTCCTCGATCCCGAGGTCGACGTGCGAGAGCGCCGTGACGTCGCCCGTGCGGGTCTGGTAGATCTTCGAGAGGTCGGAGATCTCGATCAGGCTCATGGCTTCTCCAGTCCGTAGACGCGGCAGAGGTTCTCGTTGAGCACGCGCGAGGCGAGCCACTCGGCCTGAGATGTCGTCCACAGGCGATCGGCGCCCCCGGCAGTGAGCGCACGGTCGAGCGCGAGCCGGCCGCGGGCGGTCGAGGCGACGTGGAACTCGGGCTGCCCCGTGTCGGTGCCGAACATCACGCGGTCTGCGGGGAGCAGCTCGAGCCACTCCTGCAGCATCCGTTCGAGGGCGTGATGGTGGAGGTACGGCATCCACGAGTAGTCCAGGAAGACGTTGCCGTGCGCCTGGCTGAGAGCCGGGAGCAGCGACGTGTACGGGTAACCGCCGTGGATGAGGATGATGCGCAGCCGATTGAGCGCCGGGTCCGACAGCAGGGGCTCGAGGTGCCGCGGATCGGCGCCACTGAGCAGCAGCCCCGGCTCGGCGTGGCCCATGCCGGTGTGGATCTGCACCGGCAGCTCGCGCTGAACCGCGAGCTCGGCGATCGCGAACACGAGGTAGTCGGCGAGAGCGGTGTACGCGGGGGTCTCCAGCGATGCCGGGTCGGACCGGAGTGCGGCGTAGGCCGCCTCTGCCTCGTCCCGGGAGCGACGCCGGAAGTCGAGCGAACGCACGTAGGCCGACGCGATCTTGAGGCCGACGAAGCCCGACTCCTGACGGCGGATGATCGAGTCCTGCACGAACGCGACGTACTCGCCCAGCGTCGCCGGCGGGGCGTCGAGCCCGGCGGTCTTCAGCAGCCCCTCAAGCACCGTGGCGAACACGCGCCGGAAGCGGGGCGTGTCGGAGCCGCGGCGGCGGAAGGCCGGGTGACCGAACGGGTAGAGGTAGGGGTCGATGCGGCCGATCGGCTTGTAGCGCTCGTGGGGCCACGCCTCGGCATCGATCCACGGCAGGTCGGTCAGCACCGCCGCCGTGCCCGAGATGTCGAGCGCCTCGCCGTACAGACCCGCGAAGTCGGCACGCCGCCGGTCGCGGCTGATCCGCACGATCTCGTCGTGACCGAGGTCGCCGTAGAGCGCGCGACTGCCCTCCACGAGCGATACGCCGTGCACGCTCGTCGACTGGAACCGTATGCTCTCGTCGAAGAGCTTCTCGATGCCGTGGGCCGCGTCGAGCCGGGCGAGCGCATCGCGGTCGCCGCGGACACGGGCGGCGACGAACTCGTCGAACACGCCCACCGGGAGGTTGGCCTCGACGTGGCCGGCCGCGTTCTCGCGTTCGAGCGCATCGATGCCTTCGAGCTCCTCGCCGGGCCGGACGTAGCCGGCGTGGGAGTGATGATCGATCGCGGGGACGCCGTCGGTGTAGGTGAGGGAGGTCATTCGGCGCTCCAGTTCTGAGCCTCGGCGACGACGGCATCCGCGTCGAAGTCGTTGTACGCCTCGACGAAGGTGTTCGGGGCGGCCGCGACCGTGTCGACGGCGGAGTCGATGATTCCCGAGTCGAGCGCGAAGGTGCCCCACGCGGCGAGAGCCGACTCGCTGTATGCGCCCCACGACGCGGTGTCCTGCGGGTCGTCGGCGGTGAGCAGCTCGAGGCGGCGGTTCAGCGCGACGAGGTCGATCGCCAGCTGGTCGTCGATCGAGTTGCCGGCGACGAGCGTGTCGGGGTACTCCTCGTACATGATCCGCAGGGCAGCCTCGGGGTTCGTCGCGGTGAAGAGGGTGGCCTTGGCCATCGCCCGGCCGAAGGCCTCGATCGTCTCGGCATTGTCGGCCGCGTAGTCGCTGCTCGTGAAATAGGTCGTCGAGAAGAGCGATGCGGCTTCGTCGGTGGTGAAGTAGCGCAGCGGGGTTCCTTGCGCTTCGAAGGCGGCGTACTCGGTGTCCCACAACGACAGCGCGTCGACCTGGCCGGTCGTGAGGGCCTGCAGCGCGGCGGCGCCCGTCCCGACGGCGAGGTGGCTGTAGTCCACGTCGGGTGTGAGGTCGGCCGAGGCGAGGATGCCTTCCGACAGCAGCATGTTCGACGTGCCGAGGCTGCTCTGGCCGATGACCGCGCCCTCGAAGTCGTCGAGCGAGGTGATGGGGCTGTCGTCGAGCACGGCGAGCGAGCCCGTCTGCTTGCGGATGTAGTTGTAGACCAACTGCAGCTCGCTGCCCTTCGTCATCGCCTGCCAGATCGGCTCGGGCGGGGTGCTTCCGATGTCGAGCGAGCCGGAGTCGATGCCCTGGACGATCGAGGTGGAATCGCCCGTCACGACGATGTCGACGTTCAGGCCCTCGTCCTCGAAGTAGCCCATCGCCTGGGCGACGGCCATGGGCGAGTTGTTCGCGCCCATGTTCGTGGGGATGCCGAACTCGACGGTGGTCGTGCCGTCGGCGGAGCCGGTGTCGTCACCGGCGCAGCCGGCGAGCGTGAGGGCGAGGGCGGCGGTCACGGTGACCGCCGCGGTACGGGTGAACTTCATGGTGTCTCCTAGCGCGGGTGGTGCACGGATCGGGGCGATCCGGCGATGTGGGTGGAGCTCAGGGACAGGTGGGGCGATGCCTGCGGGCAGGCGTTTTCGGCATGGCCGAACACCGGTGCCGTCCGTCGGGAGCAGGACGGCGCCGGAAGCTGAGGGACGGGGTCAGTCCGTCCGGGGCGGATTCTCCGAGGGTGGTGTCACGACCCAGAGGGCCTCGCCCACCGCATCGCCGATGTTGACGATGCTGTGCGGCGTGGAGGTGCGGTAGTCGATGCTGTCGCCGGCGGTGAGCTCGAATTCCTGATCGCCGAGCCGGAACCGGAAGTCGCCGCGGAGGATGACGCACACCTCCTGCGAATCGCCGTGCGTGTAGCTGTCGCTTCCCTCACCGTGGCCGGGCTCGTACTCCGACACGAGCACCTCGACGTTGCCGAGCGGAGGCTGCGTGATGCGGAAGTGCCGCACGTCGTTGCCGGCGGCCAGCATGGGGCGCTCCTCCTTGCGGAGCATCGTGCCGAGGGTGGGCTGAGCGCTGAAGAGCTCGGTCCAAGGGATGCTGAACGCCCCGGCGATCCGGCGGACGACATCGAGGCTCGTGTTGGCCTGACCGTTCTCGATCTGACTCACGTAGCCGGCGCTGATCGATGCGCGCCGTGCGAGCTCGCGCGTAGACATCTTGCGCAGGGCGCGCAGTTCCCGCACGCGGGGGCCGAGATTCGCGTCGTCCATCGCTCTCCTTGGGTGTTGGTAATCGCTCTGATCGTTGTCAGTAAGCAGAGCGTATACCGGCAGACCGCGTCGAAAATTGCTGGTGTGTTTCGTCTGTGTAACCGAGGTCCCGGACACTGCGGGACAGCTTCGACGGTTTGTTATCGGTCTTGCTCCGCAGGCGCGCGAACCGGCCTCATCAGGTCTCAGCGCCTCGGCGGCGTCCCAGCCGAGGAGGGCGATTGAGCCGACCAGATCTTCGCTACTGGCGCTGCGGCGATCCTGCCCATCCATATCACGCGGCGCAGAGCCGATCCGGCTCACGATGGACGCGTCGGGCACGCTCAGGACGTCCCCAGGAACCGGCCGTGGTGATCCCCTCGGGCGACACGGTGGTCACGATCGCCGCCGACAACGTGCCCTCCGCGCGAGCACGCACCCGCGAGGGTGCGTCGTCGCGGTGACGGTGCGTGCTCGCCGCGCTCGACCGCGCGCTCGCGCCCCGCCTCACGACCGCGTGCGACTCAGCAGGTAGACGAAGTACGGCGCGCCGACGAGCGCGATCATGAGCCCCGCGGGCAGCTGCGACGGCGCGATGAGCGTGCGTCCGAGCGTGTCGGCGACGAGCACGAGCAGGCCGCCGAGCAGCATCGCGACGGGGATGACGCGGCCGTGGCGCGCCCCGACGAGGCTGCGGGCCAGGTGGGGGGCGACGAGGCCCACGAAGCCGACCGTGCCGACGGCGACCACCGCGACGGCCGCGAGCACGGCGGCGAGGGTCAGCACGACGAGGCGTCCGCGCTGGGGCGGCACCCCGAGCAGGCGCGGCGTGTCGTCGTCGATCGCGAGCAGGTCGAGCTCGCGCCGCATCCCGAGGAGCACCGGCACCGCGACGACCAGGACGACGGCGACCGGCACGATGTCGGCGAGGGATCGCCCGTAGGTCGTGCCCGACAGCCACGTGAGGATGCGCGGCGTCTGCCACGGGTCGGAGCGCAGCAGCAGGAACGTCGTGACGGCGGTCAGGGCGTAGCCGCATCCGATCCCCACCAGCACGAACCGGTCGGGCAGCAGTCCCCCGCGCCACGCGAGGAGCGCGACGAGGCCGAACGTCGCCAGGCCGCACGCGACCGCCATCGCGACGATCGCCGGGCGCCCCCCGCCCCCGAGGCCGCCGGTCACGACGATGACGGCTCCGAGCCCGGCGCCGGCGGTGATACCGAGCAGCCCGGGCTCGGCGAGAGGGTTGCGTACCGACCCCTGCACGGCGACGCCGGCGAGCGCGAGGGCCATGCCCGCGAGGACGGCGGCCCCCACCCGCGGCGCGCGCTCGTCGAGCGCGCGGGTGACGAGGTCGGGCGCGGCGCGCTGCATCCACAGCGCGATGTCGCCGGTCTGCAGCCACAGGCTGCCCGCGAGCATCCCGATCACGACGGCCGCCGCCAGCAGGACGGCTGCGAGCACGGCGACGAGCGCGAAGCGGCGCGAGGTGCGCAGAGCGGATGCCGCGGCCGTGCGCACCGCGCGCGCGGCGCCCGCGTCGCGCAGTCGCAGCGCGAGCACGATGATGACGATGCCGCCGAGGAGGGCCGTGGGGATGCCGGTCGGGATCGCCGCGGCCCCCTCGGCGCCGAGGATCGCCCGCACCGTCGCGTCGGCGAGCAGGATGACCAGCGCCCCGACCAGTCCGCTCGCGGGCACCAGCAGCGCGTGCCGACGGAGCGAGCGGACCCGTTGCGCGATGAGCCGCGCGAGGATCGGGGCGCCGAGGCCGACGAACGCGATGGGTCCGGCGATCGTGACGGCGATGCTCGTCAGCAGCACGGCGCACATGACCGCGAGCCCGCGCGTCGAGCGCACCGGCACTCCGAGTGACGACGCGGCGTCCTCGCCGAGGCCGAGCACGTCGAGCCGCCGCGAGAGCAGCAGCGCGACCAGCATCCCCGCGACGATGACCGGCAGGGCGCGCATCGACGCGTCGAGGTTGAGCTGGGCGAGCGATCCGCTCCCCCAGGCGAACAGTCCGGTGGTGTTCTCCTTGAACAGGATCAGCAGCATCGCCGTGCCGGCGTCGAGAGCCATCGCGATCGCCGATCCCGCGAGGATGAGGCGCGTGTTGGCCGTGCCGGCGGCGCGTCCGGTGAGCCCGAGCACGACCGCCGCCGCGAGCAGCCCGCCGACGAAGGCGACCCCGCTCGACGCCCACAGCGGCACCGACAGCCCGAACGCGGCGACGGCGGTGAGGGCGAAGTAGGCGCCCGCCGTGACGGCGAGGGTGTCGGGCGAGGCGAGGTGGTTGCGGGTGATCGACTGCAGCAGCGCGCCGGCGACGCCGAGGGCGAAGCCCACCGCGATACCGGCGGCCAGGCGGGGCAGCCGCGATCCGAGGACGATGTCGGTGACCGAGACGCCGTCGACGCTGACCTCCTCGCCGCCGAGGGCGCGCAGCAGGTCGGGCGCGCCGAGTCCCGAGGTGCCCTGCGTCATGTGCCACAGGCCGACCGCGACGACGGCGACCGCGAGGCCTCCGAGGGTCGCGAGCGCGCTCCACGGCACCCGGCGCGCGGGGTCGCCGGCGCCGCCGGCCGCATCCTCGTTCCCGGGATGACGGCCGGCGGCGGTGGCGACGGTGATGCTCACCGGCCGGCGATGACGTCCACGAAGGCGTCGATGGCCTGCTCGCCCGATCGCGGGCCGCCCGCGCCCCACACACCGGCGGGGAACTCGAACGCGCGGCCCTCGGCGACGGCGGGCAGCGACGTCCAGATCGCGCTCTTCTGCAGCTCGGCGACGTAGCTCTCGGGGGTGTCGTAGTTCGAGTAGATGAGGTTGGCGCTGCCGACGGCGGTGAGTCCCTCGATGTCGGTCTGGGCGAGGCCGTAGGCGGGGTCGACGCCGCCGCTGCCGTAGGACTCGTTGATGTCGTCGGTCCAGGCCGGGGTCAGCCCGAGCTCGGCGCCGAGCTCGGTGAACAGCGCACCGGTGCCGTAGGGGCGGATGACGACGTTGCCCGATTCCATCCAGCCGTCGAAGAAGACGAAGTCGGTCGTGGCGAGGTCGGCGCCGGCGACCTTCTGCTTCGCGTCGGCGAGGTGCTGGTCGAACTCCGCCAGGACGGCGTCGGCGCGCTCGGTGCGTCCGGTCGCCTCGGCGATCATCGAGAAGACGTTCTTCATGTTCGCGATCTGACCGCTCGCGTCGGCGCCGATCGTGGCGAGCACGGGTACGTCGCGTTCCTCGAGCTTCTTCAGCAGTTCGTCGTCGGCGCTGTAGGCCTCGATGACGATGAGGTCGGGGTCCGTGCCGTAGAGGGCGTCGAGGTCGGGCTCGCCCCGCTCGCCGATGTTGGCGACGGAGCCCGGCAGCTCCTCGGCGCTGACGTAGGTGCGGTAGCCGTCGAGCGAGGCCGCACCGACCGGCGCGACGCACAGCGTCAGCAGGTCTTCGGTCTGCTGCCATTCGAGCACGGCGACGCGCTGGGCGGGGGGCGTCGAGCTCGACGGTGCGTCCGAGGCTGTCGGTCATCGAGACGGGGCCGGTCGCGGTGGCGGTCGTGTCGGCGGCGCAGCTGTCGGAGGCGACGGCCGGGGCGGGCTCGCCGCCGGCGGTGACGTCGGTGGTGCCGCAGGCGCTCAGGGCGAGCGCGGCGGTGCCGATCGCGGCGAGCGCGACGAGACGGGCAGAACGGGGCATGGGTGTTCCTTTCGGGACGGGCGGGGAAGGGAAGTTCGGGATGCCGCGACGTCAGCCGACGCGCGCCGAGTGGCGACCGATCGCGTCGATGCGGAGCCGGCCGGTGCGGTCGTCGGCGGACACCTCGACGCGGATGTCGTAGGCCGCTTCGACGTTCGCGGCCGTCAGCACCTCGCGGGGGTCGCCGGCCGCGAGGATGCGGCCGGCGCGCAGCAGGAGCAGGTGGTCGGCGATGCGGGCGGCGTGGTCGAGGTCGTGGAGCACCACGCCGACGGCGACGCCGTGCTCGGTGGCGAGGTCGCGGATGAGGTCGAGCGTCTCGATCTGGTACTTGAGGTCGAGGTGGTTGGTGGGCTCGTCGAGCAGCACGACGCCGGTCTCCTGCGCGATGCAGGCGGCCAGCCAGACGCGTTGCAGCTCTCCGCCCGAGAGCTCGCCGGCGGCGCGGGCGCTCATCGGCGCCAGCCCGGTCACGTCGAGGGCTCGGTCGATCGCGCGCCGGTCGGCGTCGCCGAGACCGGCGAAGCGGCGGCGGTACGGGTGCCGGCCGAACGCCACGACCTCGCGGACGCTGAGCCCCTGCGGGGCGCTGCGCGACTGCGTGAACATGGTGACGCGAGTTGCGAGCTCGCGCGGCGAGAGGCTGAGGATCGAGCGGTCGGATGCCGCGTCGCCGGCATCCGCGATCTCGGCCGTGCCCGATGCGAGGGGATGCAGTCGCGCGAGGCCGCGCAGCAGAGTCGACTTGCCCGATCCGTTCGGACCGACGAGCGCCGTGACCTCTCCGGGGCGGAACGTCACCGAGACGCCGTCGACGACGGTCCGGCTGCCGAACCGCAGGGCGAGGTCGGCGCCGCGCAGCTGCGAGGCGCGCGGGCGCGGCTGGTCGGGCGTGTTCATGGGGTGTCCTGCTCGGTGACGAGGATGCGCGGCACCGGTGGAGGGACGGCCGACGCTGGAGGTCGACTTAGGGTTGCCTTGCCTTTCCAGGCTAGGCGCGAGCTCCATAGTCTGCAATCGCGTGTTCGAGACATCCGATACGGCCGATCGGACAACAGCTCGCGCGACCCGTGCGGCGCCCGCTCGTCACCCGGTGCGCCTGAGGGTCAGGACCTGCGGCGCTGCTCGAGTCGCGTCACGTACGCGCCGGGCGTCGTCCCCATGACGCGTTTGAAGGCGGCGATGAAGGTGCTGGGCTGGGCGAACCCGCAGACGTCCGAGACGTCCTGCACCGACTGCCCTTCGGCGAGGAGCGACAGCGCATGGTGGACGACCAGGGCCTGCCGCCACTGCGTGAACGACAGCCCCGTGTGCGTGCGGAACAGCCGGGCCACCGTCCGCTCGCTCACCCCGACGGCCTCGGACCATTCGGCGAGGCTCCGACGGTCCGCCGGGTCGTCGAGCAGCGCGGCGACGATCGGGCCGACGCGCTCGGCGCGGGGCACCCTCAAGTCGAACGCGCGCTCGGCCGAGGCGAGCAGGTCGAAGACGACCGACTCGGCGCGCAGCCGCTCGCGCTCCGCGAGGTCGTCGCGCTGCAGGTGGACGAGCAGCTCGCCCAACAGCGGCGTCACCTCGACGACCATCGACCGCGACGACACCTCGGGCGATCGGGACGGCTCGAACAGCGCGTCGTAGAGGTGGGCGCCGGCGGTCGTGCGGCCGGAGTGCTCGGTGCCCGCCGGCATCCAGATGCCGTAGCCGTCGGGAACGGTCACGACGCGGTCGGGAAGCCGCACCGACATCGTGCCGCCGCGCACCCAGACGAGCTCGTGCAGACGGTGGGTGTGGGGCTCGAACTCGAGCGGCACGTCGACCCGGACGCTCTCCGACAGCAGCGCGAACGGCTCGGGCACGGTGTCGGGCGAGTCGACGGCGTCGACGATCAGCGTGCGGCGCTCGCGGCTCCAGGTGCCGCGGTCGCGACGGTCGGCGGGCGCGTCCGTCATCTCGGCGGCGCTCAGTTCGCGGGGCAGACCACGATGCCCGCGGTCTCGACGAGCGGGGCGACGCCGCAGTCCGTCCCGCCGGACTCGAGGCGCGGGTAGCCGGCGATGTTCTCGGGCGGAGCGTCGAGCAGGGCGACGTGCGAGCCCGACATCACGGTGACGGCGACGAGTCCGCCCCAGTGCGTCGCGACCCATTCGGCGTCGAGCGATGCCACGCCGGCGGCCTGCGCGCGCTGCTGGGCGAGCTCCGACCCGTCCTGGGCGAGAGCGGTCGCTGCGGCGCTCGTCGCGGGCACGGCCAGGCAGGCGATCAGGGCGGCCGACACGATCGCGGATGCCGCCCGCGCTGCCGTGCCGCTCCGCCACAGGCGCCGCAGCGCGGGGACGAGGGCCGCGACCAGCACGGGGGCGAAGGCGAGGATGCCGGGGGCCGGATGCCGCACCCACAGCGGCAGGTGGCCGGCGGTGGACCACCACCCGACGAAGGCGCCGAACCCGAGCACGGCCGCCGCGGCGAGGTGCGTACGGGGGGCGGCGGCGAGCGTCGCCCAGAACCGGCCGGCGCTCGGCCGGTAGCGCAGCACGAGACCGGCGATCAGCACGATGATCGCGAGCACGACGGCGGCGATGACGACGGCGGCGGGCAGGTGCCACGACGACGCGAGGGTCGTCAGCTTCTCGCCGAACGTGGTGTGCGCGACCTGTCCCCCGCTCCGGATGAAGTCGCGGGTCGCGCGCAGGTGGTCGACGAAGCCGCGGGGGCCGAGCGAGATGAAGGCGAAGATCTCGACGAGCACGGTCGGCACCGCCAGGGCGATCGCGGGCGCGATCAGGGCCCGCAGGCACTGCAGCCAGGGCCGCCCGTGCTGGAGCAGCAGCATCGCGACGACGAAGGCGGGGAGCGACAGCAGGGCGATGTACTTCGCCTGGATCGCGAGTCCGACGAGAAGCCCCGCCAGCCACGGGCGCTTGCGCAGCGCGACGAGCGCCCCGGCGAGCAGGGCGGCGGCGGGAACCTCGCCGAGCACGTCGGCGGGGCCCTGGATGGGCGAGGGCAGCGCGGCGGCGGTGAACGCGAGCGGGACGGCGACGGCGACGAGCGCGCCCCAACGTCCGCCGAGGCGGTGGCCCAGGATGCCGACGGCGACGAGCAGCGCGACGAAGTACGCCGCCGGCACGAGACGGCCGCCGACGACCAGGTCGACGCCGGTCGCGAGCACGGCGGCGATCGGCAGGAGCACGACCGGTCCGGTCGAGATGCGCGCGTCGAAGGGCGTCAGCTCGCTGCCCGAGAGGGTGCCGTCACTGGTGTAGCCGAGTCCGTGGAGGAGGTTGACGGGCACCGTCAGGTTGAACGCCTCGTCTTCCCACAGGCGCGTCGCGGTGAGGCTCTGCCACAGCACGATGCCGTGCGCCACGACCAGCAGGGCGGCGACGACCCAGAACGCGGCGGTGCGGATGACGCGGGGCATGTCAGGCTCCGCGTCGCGCCGGCTCGCGCAGCGCGCGCATCGGGGCGGCGGGGCGCAGCGACAGTCGCCACAGCTCGACCAGGGCGTCGCGCGCGAAGGCGCGCAGGCGCGGCGGGGGGCAGCAGCGGCTGCCCGCTCGTGCCCCACATCGTGCCCGTCGTCTCGGCACCGCGGCGCGGCAGGCTGCGCACCGCGATGTAGCGCACGCGCATCCGGCGGCGGGCCTCGGCGAGCGAGAAGTGCACGTGCGGCACGAGCGCGTCGGGACCGACCGCGTCGAGCAGGGCCTCGATCACCTCGGGCCGGTAGGCGCGCAGCGGCGTGTTGATGTCGGGCACGCCACGACCGGCGAAGGGACGGACCAGCAGCCGCAGACCGGCGCTCAGCACGCGGCGGTACCAGGGGTCGTCGCGGCCCCGGCGCACGCCGTGCACCACGTCGGCACCCTCCGACTCGAACGCCGCGATGACGCGCGCGATGTCCTCGCCCGTGAACTGGCCGTCGCCGTCGACGTGGACGACGACGTCGGCCGACGTCGCGAGCCCGGCGCGGTAGGCCGCGAGGGCCGTGGGACCGTGCCCGCGGTTGGCGGGCTGCGTCTGCACCGCCACACCGGCGACACCGGCCGCGGCGATGACGGATGCCGTGGCATCCGTCGACCGGTCGTCGGCCACGACGATCTCGACGCGGGCGCCGAGGGCGGACACGTGCTCGACGATCTCCTCGAGGAAGCCGACGATGCCGTCGGCCTCGTTGTAGGCGGGCATGACGATCGCGATGTGCTCGAAACTCACGTGGCTCCCCGTACGTACCGGTGATGTCCCGGGCGCGGACAACGCCTGTAGCCTAGTCGAGCCATGTCACTGACCCCCCGCGTGAAGCGCGCCGCCGCCCTGAGTGCCCGCTTCCTCACCGTCGGCGGGATCAGCACTCTCATCGAGATCGCGACCTTCAACATCCTGCTCCTCGGCTTCGGCTGGGACGCCGTCACGGCCAAGATCGTCGCCTCGCTCGTCGCGCTCGTGAACGCCTACTTCGGCAACCGGCAGTGGACGTTCAAGCACCGCGCGCGCCGGCGCCAGTGGGTGGAGATCACCCTCTTCGTCATCGTCAACGCCTTCTGCACCGCGCTCGGCGCCCTGCTCGTCTGGGGCGGGGTCGAAGCGGCCTCGGCGATCCTCGGCCGGCCCGCCGGCCCCTTCGTCGTCAACGTCGTCAACCTGGTCAGCATCGTCATCGTCGTGCTCGCCCGGTTCTGGTTCTACCACGGGCTCGTCTTCCGGGTCCGGCCGACCGCGGACGCGGCGGACGAGGGGCGCTGAGCGAACGTGCGAGTCCCCGCGACCGGGGTCCGGCCGCGGGGACTGCGCATTCCGGTCAGTCCTGCATCGAGATGCCGGTGAAGTCGATCCACCAGCTCTTGGGCTGCTCGTAGCCGGTGACGGCCGACGACATCGCGCGGGGCGCGGTGTCGTTGACGACGAACAGCCAGGCGGCATCCTCGGTCACCAGGTGACCCACCTCGGTGAGCAGCGCGGCGCGCTCATCGTCATCGACCGTCGTCAGGGCCTGGTCGTAGAGCGCCTCGGCCTCGGGGTTGCAATAGCCGAAGAAGTTGCCGTCGCAGCCGAACCAGAAGCCCTTCCAGCTCGAGGGCTGCTCGAGGCTGAAGGCTTGGTTGGCGGCCTGCCACCCGGTGTCGCCCTCACCGAGCTTGGCGTACATGCCCGAGAAATCGACGGGCTCGAGCGACACGTTGATCCCGACGGCCGCGAGCTGCGTCTGCAGGGCCTCGTTCATCGACTTCGCCTGCATCGCACCCGATCCCGCGGTGATGTAGCCCACGGTGACGTCGACGCCGTTCGGGTAGCCGGCCTCGGCGAGCAGGGCCTTCGCCTTCTCGGGGTCGTAGTCGTAGATGTCGTCGTCCTCGGTGTAGTATAGGCTCGCGCTGGCGAACATCTGGTGCGCGGGCACGGCCGTGCCGTGGAGCAGATCGTCGGCGATGGCGTCGCGGTCGATCGCGTAGTTCATCGCCTGACGGACCCGGATGTCGTCGAACGGCGCCTCACCGGTCATGAGCTGCCAAGACCATTCCCAGTCGAACGCGTTGCCGGTCGCGACGAAGCCCGCGGACTCGAGGCTCGCGAGATCGTCGGGCTGTGCGGCCTCGATCCAGTCGACCCGGCCCGAGCGGAGGGCGGCCGTGCGGGCGGACGGGTCGGGGATGAGCTCGACCGTGAGCCGGTCCAGCTTCGGCACCTCGCCCCAGTAGTCGTCGTTGCGCACGAACGAGATCGACTGGTTCTGCTGCAGTTCGTCGAACACGAAGGGCCCGGTGCCGACGGGATTCGTCGCCTGCCCAGCGGCCCCCTTCTCGTCGAGCGAGGTCGGGCTGGCGAAGTAGACGTTGTAGAGGTCGGCGAGGAAGAACGCGAAGGGCTGATTGAGGGTGAAGGTCACCGTCATGTCGTCGACCTTCTCGACCGAGTCGACGAAGTTCAGGACCGTGTAGTAGGTGATGAGCACCGGGTCGTAGTTCGGGTCGCTCTCGTCCATGTACCGGTCGATGTTGTAGATGAGCGCGTCCGCGTTCCAGGCGGTGCCGTCGTGGAAGGTGACGCCGTCCTGCAGGGTGAAGGTGTAGCTGAGGCCGTCGTCCGCGACCTCCCACGACGACGCGAGTGCGGGGGCCACCCCGGCCGGCGCATTGGGGTCGGAGACGTCGCGCTTGGTGAGGCCCTCGTAGACGAGGTTGCCGATCAGGCGCTGCCCCTCGTAGCCGGCGGTCGTGATGGCGCCGGTGTCGAGGCTCGGGAACGACGCCATCTGCGAGCCGATGACGAGCGTCTGCTCGCCGTCCGCCGACGACGAGGTGCCCGCTGCGCACGACGACAGGGCGAGGGCGGCGGTGAGGGCGACGGTGACGCCGAGCAGCGTCCGGCGTCGCGGTGAGGTGAGGGATGGCATGGTTCTCCTGGAGGTGGAGGCCACGTTGCAACGGGGCCGGTGGATGGGTGCGGGATGGTGCCTTCAGGCGGGGATCGAGTGACGTGCCGCCAGAAGCTCTCGGGTGTACGCGTCCGACGGTGCGCTCAGCACGTCGGCGGTGCGGCCGCTCTCGACCGCGCGGCCGCGGTTGAGGACGAGCAGGTCGTCGGCGATGTGTTCGACGACGGCCAGGTCGTGGGTGATGAAGAACATGGCGACGCCGAGCTCGGACTGCAGCTCGGAGAACGTATTGAGCACCTGCGCCTGCACCGACTTGTCGAGCGCCGACACGGCTTCGTCGCAGACGAGGAGCTTGGGGCGTCCGGCGATGGCGCGGGCGATGGCGATGCGTTGCGCTTGTCCCCCGGACAGCTCGTGCGGGTAGGCGTGGGCGTAGTCGGAAGACAGGCTGACGGTCTGCAGAAGATCGTCGATGCGTCCACGCCACTCTCGCCGCGGGATGCCCTGGGCCGACAGCTGGAACGACAGGCTCTCCCCCACCGTCGCGGTGGGGTTCAGGGCGTTGCGGGGGTCCTGCGGCACCAGTTGGAAATCGCGCCGAGCACGTCGCAGCTGGGTGCGGCTGAGCGCGAACAGGTCGCGGCCGGCGAGCCGCACGGTGCCGGCATCCGGCTTCATCAGACGCATCACGATGCGACCGAGCGTCGACTTGCCGCTGCCGGATTCCCCGACGATGCCGAGCGTGCGGCCGGGATCGATCCGGAAGTCGACTCCGTGCAGTGCGGTGAAGTCACCGAACGTCTTGACGATTCCCTGGCCTTCGAGGATGGCGCTCACTGGACGAACTCGCTTTCTGCCGCGACGGCGTGACCGGGCGCGACTTCGAGGAGCGGGCCCCAATCGCGACGCATCCGCACCGTCTCGGGGACGACGGCCAGCTGTCCGCGCGGGATGCCCGCCGAGGGCTCTGCCGCCAGCAGCGCCCTCGTGTAGTCGTGACGGGGCGAGCCGAGCAGCGCTGGCGCGAAGCCGAGCTCGACGATCTGGCCGCCGAGCATGACGGCGACGCGGTCGTGCGGCTGCGACGCGATGCGCGCGGCGATCCCGATGTCGTGGGTGATGAAGAGGATGGCGGTGTGCAGGCGGTGCCGGAGGTCGTCGAGCAGCGCGACCACATGGGCGCCGACCGACGCATCGAGCGCGCTCGAGGGCTCGTCGGCGACGATGAGCTCCGGCCCGCAGCTGATCGCGATGGCGATCGCGATGCGCTGCCGCATCCCACCCGAGACCTCGTGCGGGTAGCAGCGGATCACGCGGCGGGGATCGCGGATCTGCACCTGGTCGAGCAGCTCCACCGCGCGCTCCTTGGCGTCGGCTCGCGTGGCGACCTGCCGATGTTGCAGCAACGTCTCGACGATCTGCGAGCCGATCTGGCGCATCGGGTCGAGCGAAGAGTTGGGGTCCTGCGGCACGACGCCGATGCGGTCTCCGTGCAGCGCCCGCAGCTGGGCGCGCGACCCGGCCACCAGGTCGACGCCGTCGAAAACGGCGCTGCCGGTGACCGTTGCGCTCGGCGGGGCGAGACCCGTGATGGCGCGCGCGAAGACGGTCTTGCCGCTGCCCGATTCACCGAGCAGCACGGTCACCTGGCCCCGTTCGAGCCCGAGCCCGATGCCGTCGATGACGGTGCTGGGAGTCTTACCCGGACGCGGGAACGAGACGCGGATGTCGGTGGCGTCCAGCACGAGCGGCACCGTCGGAGCCAGTCCGCCGGCGGGGACGGTGGCGAGGAGATCGCTCATGACTGGCCGCCCTTTCCGGCGATCGCGTCGCGCAGGCCGTCGCCGACGAGGGGGAACAGCATCGACAACAGGAGGATGACCACGACCGGAGCGAGGGCGAGCGACACGTCGGTGTAGACCGCCGCCTGCATCTCGAACAGGATCGAGCCGAGCTCGGGCTGCGGCGACGGAACCCCGAGGCCGATGAACCCGAGTCCACCCGCGATGGCGACGTTCGCTCCGACGAGCGACGTCGAGTAGGCGAGCACGGCCGGCAGCGCGACGGGGATGATCTGGCGCACGAGGATGTCGACGTCGGTCGCACCGCTCGACCGCGCCGCCGTCACGAAGTCGAGGTCGCGGATGCGGGCGACCTCGGTCTCGGCGATGCGCGCGACCGGGGCGATCCACACGAGCGTCAGGGCCAGGATGAGGGTGCCGAGTCCCACGCCGAGCGAGATCGCGAGGAGCAGTGCGAGCAGCACGCCGGGGAAGGCGAAGAGCAGGTCGACGCCGCGCATCAGGATCGTGTTGACCGTCTTGTTGGCGAGCCCGGCGATCGTACCGATGGCGAGTCCGAGCAGGGTCGCGATCACGATCGGCACCACGCCGGCGACGAGCGAGGTGCGGGTGCCGTACAGCAACCGGCTCAACATGTCGCGGCCCTGCGTGTCCGTGCCCAGCAGGTGCCCGTCGGTGAGGAACGGCGAGAGCCGGATCGACAGGTCGCCCGCCAGCGGGTCGGCGATCGGGAGAAGCGGCGCAGCCACGGCGAGTACGGCCAGCATCACGATGATCGACAGCGCGATACGGCTGCGCAGCGGCATCCGTCGGAGGATCGAGCGGCGACGGAAGCGGGGTGCGGCCTCGATCGGCACCCGCTCCTTGACGAAGATGGAGGTCACGCGCGTCCCTTTCTGATCCGCGGGTCGAGCAGGGCGTTGACGACGTCGGCGAGCAGCAGCACGACGACGAAGATGATGGCGATGAGCAGAGCGACCGCCTGAACGAGCGTGTAGTCGCGCAGTCCCACCGATTGGACGACGAGCGCGCCGAGACCGGGGATGCTGAAGATCTGCTCGACGAAGAGCGCACCGCCCAGCATCGTGCCGACCTGGATGCCGAGCACCGTGATCATCGGGGGCAGCGCGTTGTGATGGGCGTGCACCGTGATGCGCCACGGCGAGAGTCCGCGGGCGCGGAGCGTCGGGAGGAGTTCGGATGCCGACAGGGTCGAGATCGAGGTCTTCAGCGATCGTGCCATCTGGGCGCCCGGCGCGAGCGCCAGCGCGAGGGCGGGGAGAGCCAGGTGCGCCAGCACGTCGACCGGCGACCCGTCGCCGCGGGTGCTGATGCCACCGGCCGGGAAGAGCGGCAGCAGCACGGCGAACGCGATGAGCAGCAGCAGGGCGACGGTGTACTGGGGCGCGGAGAGGAAGAGCGCTTCGGCTGCGTCGATCGTTCGGCGCAGGCCGCGCCACGGGGAGGTCGCGAGGTTGCCCATCACCAGGGCGAGCAGGATGGCCAGCACGCTGGCTGCTGTTCCGAGCAGCAGCGTGTTCTGCAGTGCCGGTCCGATGATGTCGGTCACCGGTCGGCCCTGACTGTACGAGTACCCGAGATCGCCGGAGAACAGGTGCCCGAGCCAGATCGTGAATTGCGCGAGCAGCGGCTGGTCCAGCCCCATGACCGTGCGCAGCCGCGCGCGCTCCTCAGGCGTACTGTCGGTACCGAGGATCGTGAGCGCCGGGTCTCCGGGGGTTGCTCGGATCGCGAAGAACACGAAGATCGCGATGAACAGCGCAGTGACGAGCGTCATCGCGAGCCGTCCGACGACGAGTCGCATAAGCCGGTTTTGCGCTATGGCTTTGTAGTCCATAATTGGAATTAGTAGTGGAGCGGTGTTACGGCCGGGTTTCCGAACCGTGAAAGTGTCGATCACGACACCTCGACACGACGCCCCGTTAGCATCGACGAGTCCGGCACTGCGCGCGCCCGCGCTCTCACTGCCGGCGGAAGGATTGAGATGGCCCTGCGACACGCGATCCTCGCGGCACTCTCACGCGGACGCCCGCGTACCGGTTACGACCTCAACGCGAGCTTCAACGACGTGAATGACCGGGCGTGGCACGCGAGCCCGTCGCAGGTCTACTCCGAGCTCGCGAAGATGGAGGGCCTCGGCCTCATCGACATCACCGAGCGCACCGAGCGGGGGCGCACGAGCTACGTCATCAATGATCACGGACTGGACGAGCTTCGGCGCTGGCTGCTGCACGACCAGCCGGATCACGGGATCCGCGATGACGCGTCGTTGCGCCTGCTCAACCTGTGGGCGCTCGATCCCACCGATGCCGACCGCCTCCTCGACGCCGAGGTGGCGTTCCAGCGTCAGCGCCAGTTCAGCCTGCGGCATCTGCTCCTCAACTGGGATGACGACCGCGAGGACCCCGACAGCGCCGTCTGGCGTAGCCGCCGCGCGCTCTACACGCTGTGGCTGCGTCAGACGGACCTGATGCTCGAGTGGCTCGACGAGCTGCGAGCGGTGCTCCACGATCCGGAGACACCGTTCCCCGAGCTAGTGACGGGCGCGGTCCCCGAGAAGGTCTGACCCTCCGGACCGCGCCCGCCCCTCGGGTCAGGCTCCGATCGTGGCGAGATCGGCTGCGGTGCGTCCGTAGCCGGGGGTCGTGAACCGGCGCTCCCACGGAGCATCCGGTGCGAGGAGCTCGCGCCAGGGGGCGACCTCGACGTACAGAACGCGCAACGAGTCCAGCGCAGCGCGGTGCAGGGCCTCACCGTCGGTCGACACGGCATCCTCGGGCACCGCGACGTCGAAGTTCTTCATCATGCCCGTACGCGACGTCGTCTCGACGCAGACGTTTGTCTGCAGCCCGGCGACGACGAGGCGGGTGACGCCGAGGTTCCGAAGGATCTGGTCGAGGTCGGTGCAGAAGAACGCGTCCCAGCGGTGCTTCTCGATGACGATGTCACCCGGTGCCGGTGCGACGGCATCGAGGATGCGCGATCCCCAGTCGCTCTCCGAGCCGATCGGCGACTCGTCGGCGGCGGGGGCGTCCGCGAGCAGCCGGCGCATGCTCGGGGTCATGTCGGCGCCGTCGACCCGCGACGTCTGTCGCGTGTAGATCACGGGGATGCCGGCCGCGCGGGCGGCCTCGAGCAGCGCGGCGCACTCCGCGACCACGCGCTCGAACTCCCAGATCGGAGGCCAACCGAGCGCGCTGCGGCGCTCGTGCTGAAGGTACATGTTCTGCATGTCGATCATGATCAACGCGGTGCGAGCGGTCATGCGATTCCCAATCTCGTAGTGTGGTTTGGTAGTCCAATTCTGTTATAGAGTCTGGATGTTTCTTCAGTGTTTCCGTTAGGGAGGTCTGCGTGTCCGCATCGTCGAGGCCGACAGCGTTGTCTCCCGCGCGTCGACGACGGGTCTTCGCCGTGCTCGTCGCGGCGGCAGCACTGACGATCCTCGACGTGTCGAAGCTCGGCATCGCACTGCCTGCGATCCAGGCCGACATGGGCGGGGACCCCGCGACCGTCCAGCTCATGCTCGTCGGCTACACGCTCGCGTACGCCGCGACCCTCGTTCCCGCGGGACGGATCGGTGACGTCCTGCCGCGACGCACGGTCTTCCTGGTCGGCGCATCGATCTTCGTCGCGGCGAGTATCGCGTGCACGGTCGCTCCGACGACGGAGCTTCTCGTCGCCGGCCGGATCGTCGAAGGTGTCGGGGCCGGCCTGCTCATGCCTCAGGTGCTGGGGCTCATCCAGCGCATCTATCCTGCCGCCGAGCGTGCCCGCCCGCTCGCGACGCTCGCCGCCGTCATGACGGTCACCTCCCTGGGTGCGCCCGTGCTGGCCGGGGTGATCATGGATGCCGCCGGCGATGCCCTCGGCTGGCGCCTGCTCTTCGTCGTCACCGTGGTCGCCGGCGCTGTGGTCGTCCCGCTCGCCGCGGTCATGATCGTCGAACCGCCGTCGGTGCGACGCGCGGGCTTCGACCTGGGCGGAGCGACTCTGCTCGGGCTGGGAGTGGTGCTGGCGATCGCGCCGCTGTCGGCGTCGTCCGGGTCACTCCCCGATACGCTCTGGCCGTATCTGATCACCGCCTCTGGCTTCGTGCTGATCTTCGTCTTCGTGCTGCACGAGCGCCGCGTGGCCCGTCGCGGCCGAGAGCCCCTCATCGATCCCGAGCTGTTCGGGCTTCGCCACTTCGGCTCCGGAGTCGCTGTATCGGGGTTCATGCACGCCGCCGCGACGGGTGGCACGCTCATCGTCACGATCGCGCTCCAGCAGATCGTCGGATTGTCGCCTCTCGAGACCGCCCTGTGGATGCTCCCCTCGGCCATCGCGAGCCTTGCGGGCGCGTGGATCGCCTCGCGCGTCGGCGCGACCAACGGCCCGCTCGTCGCGATCGGCACCGCCACCGGAGCCCTCGCCCTCGCGGCCATCGGTCTCGCCTTCGGCTTCGTTCCCGCCGGCGAGCTGCCGTGGGTCGTCGTCGCACTGCTGAGCATCAGCTCGCTCGGCGCGGGAGCGGCCGCGCCCGCCAACCAGGCCCGTACCCTGCAGTACGCGCCGGAGCACCGTTCGAGCGTCGCCGGATCACTGATCCAGTTCGCCCAGCGCTCCGGCTCCGCCATCGGCATGGCCGCCGCAATGGTCGTCTACTACACATTCTTCGCCGTGCCCACGATCGGCGGTCAACCTGCGGCGGGGCCCATGCTCGCCCTGTGGGTCGTCGCCGGACTCCTCGCCGTCGGCGGAGTGATCGCGACGATCGACCATGTGCGCAATCGACGCACGGTCGAGACAGACCGTGAGGCCCTCAGCAATTGCACCGCCGCTGGGCGGCCCTCGCAAACCGAGCCGACCCCAGCCGAGTTGATCGGTGGCAAGTCAAGTCCGCACTGACGGTGCAGACCGTGTTGGGGCAGCGGCTACGCCGCACTCAGTCGCGTTATCCCGACCCAACTTTCAGGCGTGTTCGACGGCGGAGATGCTCATCTGATCCTTGTGGGCGCAATAAATCACTGACAGCTTCCGGCGCTACTGTCCCTACGTGAACAAAGACCCGCTTCCGCCGAGCCGTCGCGATCTCCTGCTGATGACGGGGCTCGCCACTGCCGGAGCGGTCGTCGCCGCGCAACGCGGATCGAACCCAGCCCCGGCCCCCGCCCCTCATACGACAGTGGTCATCGACGTTCGGGACCACGGCGCTCTAGGTGACGGGTCCTCAGACGACTCTGCCGCTGTCGCAGCAGCGCTTCAGACGGCGTCAGCGGCGGGAACATCGTCGACGGTCTACTTCCCCAAGGGCGTCTACAAGATCACAGCAGGTACTCTCATCGTCCCCCACGACAACCCGATGGTCATTCGAGGCGACGGGCCCCACGCATCCCAGATCTCATTCCTCGACTCCGATCCAGGCTCGGGCGACCTCGTCACCTTGAGCTCCCCGTTCTCGGCCCTGGAGAACCTTCAGCTCGACGGAGGCGGCGCACAAGGAGACTCTGATCTCCTCGTGCTGAACGGCAGCTACAACCGAGTCAGTAACTGCAGCTTGAGCGGCTCTCCGGGAGACGGGTTAGCCATCGGCAAGGCGAGCCGTTCAATCGCGCACGTCGTGGAGAACGTCATGATCCGAGACGCAAAAGGCTACGGGATCCGCGTCCATGGAACCTCGAACACCGAACCGAACGGATCGACCGATGGCCTGTGGGTGAACGTCGACATCGGGAGGTCCGGCCTCTCGGGGGTCTTCCTCGAGTCTTCTTCCCAGAACATGTCGAACGTGCACGTGTGGCAATCCGGCGTCCGCGCTGGGGGCAAGAACAGTGACCAGCACGGATTCCGCGTTTCGTCGAGGTCACACATATTCTCCGGCTGTCAGGCGGAGACGAATCTGGGCGACGGGTTCCACTTCGAAAACGGCGGCGGGGAAGGGTGCGTAGTCACCGGATGTCGCGTCTGGGAAAACGGCGGGGCCGGACTGGTCGGCGAGAAAACCCGCCACCTCACGATCACGGGAACGACTTTCATGAGGAACGGACGCAACAACGTCGGTGACTTCGCGTCCGCCATCGATGCGGCCGCGGCCGCGATCCGCAACGAAGGCGGCGACGGCTGGGCTATCACCGGGTGCGCCGCGTGGGATGACAGCAAGTCCCTAAGCGCCGTGCAGATCTCCGGCGACACCTCAGCCTCAGAGATACCGAGCCGAGGCAGTCAGATGACTCAGACATTCGCGTACGTGGAGACCGGCACGAAGGGCGGGTCGGTCATCACCGGCGGTATTCTGCGCGCGGAGGACCATCTGAGCCGTAATTCGATCCTCAGCTCGTCTCCGCTTTTGAAGGTCATAGGAGCCGACCTTGGAAGCGACGATGTTCCAAGTGTCGAGTCCGCGGACTCCCTGACCTTGCCGGCCTGGGGTGACCTCGTGAACGTCACTGGCACCGCAAAGATCACCTCGATCGCTCCCGGCCGACCAGGTCGAACGGTCACGCTGGCATTTCCCCAGTCCGGAGCTGCGGGCCTCAGCGGGACAGCAGCCGGAGTCGTTCTTTCAGGAGACTTCGTGCCGCAGGTAGGTGCGGCGATCATGCTCATCTACATCGGCTCAAAGTGGCGCGAACTGAACCGCAGCTCCTGACATGTGGGAGATGCTGTCACTTCAGGCCGGAGAGACGGTCGACGCCCGCATGCGCTGAGCACCCGGTCTTCCTCCGCCGCGAGGCTCGCGGTAGGCAGGGCCTGGCGAACAGCGATTAGCGGGCGCAACCGGGCGTGTCGACCTCGACCGGGGTATCCCGCACCATCGGGGTATGCCAAACCTGCACTGGACCGTATCCGGCGCCCGCGCTTCCACTGAAGGTCGCGACCACCGTGTGGGAGGATTCCGGGCGGTTCTCGACGTTGACCTTCACGGCCGGACGGCCCAAATGCTCGATCGGGCTGACAGCAACCTCGTTGCCATCGACGGAAGCGGAGACGAAAGAGGAGCCGACGGGGCCGTAGAGGACGAGGTCCGTGCTGACGACGCCCTTCGGGAAGAACCGTGCTGGCGAGACATAGGTCGGCAACTCAGGAACGTCGCGGGCCGGCAGCGTCGAGGTCAAAGACGACGTGATCGTGAAGGTCGGCGCTTCCTCCGCCGCCACCTGGCATACGTCAGAAGTCACACCGACCGCAGTGTCCATGTAGTAATCAAGCTTGCCCTCAGTGATGTCGTTGACGTACGAACCGAGCATCGTCATTTCCGAGTTGTCGGCTGGAAGCCTGCCGGTCATACGACTGCCCGCGATCAAGTCCGCCTCGGCTTCCGAGGCGGGTACGTAGAGGATCCTTCCTTCGTTCGCAGCCCGGACCACCTGATCGACGAGCGCGCGAGGATTTGAGACCGACGTGATGGAGTCAAAGACCGCACCCGCCGCGACCGCGAAGAACGCGTCCTGGCGCGGGTTGTCGATATAGGTGAGCCCAGTGTTGAAGCGATAGTAGACATCGCTCAGGAGCGTGGGCACCACGTTGGAAGCGTCGAGGGTGTCACCTGTCGGCAGCGCAACCGGCCCTGTCGCCTGCATGAGATAGCTGAGGGCAACCGGGTCGATGGAGAGCGTTCCGTCGATCCGCGTTCCGAACTGCTCCTGCCAGAACGCACCCATGATGCGAGCAGAATCAGGGAAGTCGGGCGTGGTCGTGACATCCTGCATGTAACGACCGATTTTGTCGCCGTAGAGTGCCACTGCACCGGGATCGAGTTCCACAATGGGATCCGGGCGCCCGTTGTTGAAATCGGTGCTCGACGCCTGCTGTGTTATCGAGATGTCGCCGTTATCGGCTGTGATCATGACCAATGACGCTGGATTGCCTCCTGTTCCCCGCGATTCCGCGTTGTTCTGCACAAGCACGAGGTAATTGCGCGGCCCGTCGGCACCCAGGATTCCCGGCAGCACGGAAAGAGTCTTCTGAGCCGGCTCAACAACGGGCTCGATCTGCGCGAGCGCCTCATCGAGTTGACGCACGCCGGAGGCGACCTGATCTATCAACGCCGATCGATCGATTCCATCCACTGTGGCCCGGGCTTGATGCAGGGCAGCCGCGACGCGATCGAGCACATCGGAAGCCACATCCAGCTGTGCGACGTCGATTCGACCACCGGTGGGCGCAAGGCTAGACAAGCTGAGCCCGGCGGCGGGCTCCAGCGCGTTCGACACGAGGTCATCGATGGTCTCCGACACCTCACGCACAGCGATCAGATTCGGGCCCGCTACGGGCACTACCTCGCCGAGCCGCCAGATACTTCCATCAGCTTGCTCCCTCGCTTCGACTGTGAGCTCCTTGAGCCGTGCGACGGTGGCCTGCGCCCCCTCAACATCACTCGCGAGCACCTGATCCTTGGCCGTCGAGGCGAGCGGGATAGCGTCTTGCAGAGCGTCGCGAACAGCGAAAGCGCGGTCCGCAACTGCTTTGGCCATCAACGCACCGGCTATCCCGATGACGACGACCAGCACCAACAGTCCGACGGGAATCCACAGCCGGAAGCTCCGTAGGAGTGGACGCTTCGCTCTCTGAGGGCGGCTCGTCTGTCGGGTTCGGCGAGTCTGTTCGGGCACGAGCACATCCTATGAGCGCTTACCTGCGCGGAAGCAGGACATCTCACATGGCACGCTTCCGAGCCGCAAGCGATGGCTACTTCAGGATCTCGTTTACACGCTGGACACACGCTGAGGGTAGCCTGAACGTCTGCGATGTACCGAACGAGGGGTGCGGTGTGACGTCGGAGGCGGGATACATGGTGCGACCGGCGGGAACGCCAGTCGAGTCATCAACGAGCTTGGCAAGCAGTCGTGTGCCAGCGGAGACCAGTCCAACACCTGTCATTCCAGCCCCACCAGACTGGCGAGCATCGTACGCCCGCCGCCTCAGGTGGACAGATTTTCTTGTGCTCGTGGCCGTCGTGTTCGGCGCTCAGGTTATATGGTTCGGCACCGGAAACGTCGAAGTCGCCGTGAGGGCGGACTACCGCGTCACGGAGCTCTCCTACTGGTACTTCTCGACCGGGCTGGTGCTGACCTGGATGCTCGTGCTGCACCTCATCGACTCGCGTAGCCACCGTGTCGCCGGAACGGGCATGGACGAGTACAAGAGGGTCGTAGACGCCAGCTTTCGCCTCTTCGGGTTCATTGCGATATTCGCTTTCCTGCTTCAGGTAGATGTAGCTCGAGGCTTCCTGCTCATCAGCCTGCCCGTAGGGGTCGTTGCGCTCGTCGTTGAACGCTGGCTATGGCGTCAGTGGTTGATACGCAAGCGCCGACACGGAGACTTTTCAGCGCGTGTCCTGTTGGTCGGATCGGTCCAGTCGGTAACTCACATCGCCTCAGAACTCGCTCGCACACCTCAAGCCGGCTACTCGGTCGTGGGCGCGTGCGTTCCAACGGGCCGAGTCGCGGACGTCATTCCGGGCACGACGATTCCGATCATGGGCAGCGTCGAGACAATCGACCGAGCACTTCGCGTGACCGCTGCGGATACCGTCGCTGTAACCAGCACAGACGACCTTCCCGCCGCAAAGGTGAAGCAGATCTCATGGCAGCTGGAGTCGGGCCGCCAACATCTCGTGTTGGCACCGAGCATCGTTGACATAGCAGGGCCCCGACTCCATACCCGCCCGGTGGCTGGCCTCCCTCTCATCCACGTCGAGACACCGCGATTCAGTGGCGGCCAGCGCCTCGTGAAGCGCATGGTCGACCTGCTGGTGAGCGTTGTGGGCATCGTCGCAATCAGCCCAGTTCTGGCGATTTTGGCCGTCGCCGTTCGCCTCACCTCGCCTGGGCCCGTCCTCTTCCGACAGCGGCGCGTCGGCCTACGGGGTCACGAATTCACGATGCTCAAGTTCAGAACGATGGTGGTCAACGCCGAGGAGATCCTCCCCGACCTCCTCGCAGAGCAGCGCGATGTCGGCAACGAAGTCCTCTTCAAGATGAAAAACGACCCTCGAGTGACGTCGGTGGGACGACTGATGCGAAAGTTCAGCTTGGATGAGCTCCCGCAGCTGTTTAACGTCATTGGTGGCTCCATGTCACTCGTCGGCCCACGCCCGCCCCTGCCAAGCGAGGTTGAGCAGTACGCGGATCACGTGCACCGCCGCTTCCTCGCAAAGCCCGGTATCACCGGCCTGTGGCAGGTCAGCGGGAGGTCGACCCTCTCGTGGGAGGATTCGGTTCGGCTCGACTTGTCGTATGTCGAGAACTGGTCACTCCTCGGCGACGTCGTCATCGTGCTCCGCACTGCCAAAGCGGTGCTCGCTCCGGGTGGCACGGCACTGTGAAAGGCACGAGCGGACGCAGAGCGCAGCGAGGCCAAGCCCGGCCGGTCACGGCTAGAATCGTGCGAACTCATGATCTGTCAGCAAGTCAGTGGATCGACCTGGCATCTCACAGTCCGGCCAACTGTGGTTGACGAGCGTAGCGGCCTCAAGAGACTGCGAGCATATGGTGCGCTTTATTAGATCGATCGCGACGCTCTTCCTCGCGCCCGCCTTGGCCGTCGGAAGCCTCTCGCCGCTCCTCGGATCGGCCTCGGTGCCGTCCGAGACCCAGGCACAGGCCGCCGCCGTCGTGCAGGCCGGCATACACGAGAACGACTCCGGCGCCATATCCTTCACCGGGTCGTGGTCGAAGACCAAAGACACGAGTGGCGACAGCGGGCGAAACTCCCATAACGCCGAAGGGGCGGGCGACAGCGCCACGATCAGGTTCGAGGGCGATCGAGTTCAGTACATCGCCCGAAAGAACCCATGGCTGGGGATAGCCGCCGTCTACATCGATGGGGAACTCGTTCAACGCATCGATCTTTACAGCCCATCCTCGCAGTTCAGCCAGATCGTACTCGATCGAAGTGGCCTATCGAGCGGCGTCCATGAGATGCGCATCGTGCGGGAGGGGCAGAAGAATCCCGCTTCCACGACCAAGAACATCAACGTGGACGCCATCAGGGTCTTCGACTCCGTCGCGCCGGCTCAAGTGAAGGGCGTGCAGGTCGAGGTACTTCCCACAGGCGCTCGCGTGTCCTGGGCCGCTTCCTCTGAGCCGGATCTATCTCATTACGAGGTTTTTCGCGGTGACGGCTCCACCGGCAGCTTCAGCTACATCGAGAGGCTCGATCGCTCCGTGACCTCCATGCTGGACACGGGGCTCGTTCCCGGGGCCTCCTACCGATGGACTGTGATCGCTGTCGACACGTCGGGGAATAGATCGAACCGCGCGGCGGCGATACCCGGAAACGCACCGGCGCGAAATGTCTTCTCTCCGAAGCTGGCTGACTGCCCGTCGACCACGAAGACGGTCGCCAACGCCGCTCAGCTCAAGTCGGCTCTGCAGTCGGCGGCTGCCGGCGATGTCATCCGACTTTCCCCGGCACCTACTCGGGCGCCTTCAGCCTCTCTGTCAACGGGACACCACAGCAGCCCGTATGGGTATGTGGCCCGAGGACCGCTGTCATCGACAATGGCACGACCACATCAGGCTATGGCTTGCACATCTACGATTCAGCGAGCGTTCGCGCAGTTGGCTTCACCGTACAGAACGTCCGTAAGGGCGTGTCCGTGAGCACCGGCTCCGACATCGTCGTAAGTGATCTCAGTGTCCGCAACATCGGGGAAGAGGCGATCCATCTTCGCTACGACACGACAGACTCTGTGGTATCGAACAACTCGATCTCTTATACGGGGTTGACCGGACCACTGTACGGCGAGGGCGTATATGTCGGCACGGACCCCAAGAATTGGTGCAAGTTCACAGACTGCAGACCCGATCGCAGTGATCGCAATGCCGTCTACGGCAACACCATATGGGGGACACCTGTCGAGGGGATCGAAGCGAAAGCGGGAACCTCGAACGGCCTCATCGCAGACAATGTGGTGAACGGCACCAGCACGCGCGATCAGTACAGCGGCATATCCGTGAAGGGCAACGAGTGGGTCATCGAGGACAACCGTGTCACCGGAGTCCGCACACGCGCGATTTCGGTGCAGGATTCGAGCAGCGAGGGCTGGGGATATGACTCCGTCCTCTCCCGCAACACCGTGTCTTCCGACAGCGATGGGGTAGGCATCTGGGCGACCGCGCGTCTGCGCAACATCGTCTCCTGCGACAATGTGAACACGACTCAGGGTGCTGCGCTCAGCAACCTGGCTTGCCAGAAGTGAGAATCAGTTTTCGTGCATACAGTAGATCTCGTTCACTGGAATCCCCCGTCGGCGTTCCAGACCCGGCAACACAGATCGCGGGCTCGCAGCGCTCCGCCGTGTGAACAATTTCGGCGATTTGCTCGGTCCCCGCATCGTAACGGAGATCCTGAGGCGTCGATGCGGAGGACGAATCCCGCGTGCAAGCCAGCGCGGGCAACGGCTGCTCAGTGTCGGCTCAGTTCTTCGGCTGAGCCGAGCTGGAGACGTGGTCTGGGGCACGGGAATGAACGGCAAATCTCTGGGCCAGCCTCTTTCGACAACCGACTTGGACGTCAGAGCTGTGCGTGGGGCCGCGAACGGCATCGTTCCTCGAGTCGGTCGGCGTGAATGCACCTCACGTCTACGGGGACCCAGGTCTTCTTGTGGGGACGCTCTGGCCACGTGAGTCATTCGCGGCGGCTAGGGCAAAGTCTGAGGTCGTCGTCATCCCCAACTTGAACGACCTTCCCCACCTGGATGTCCGGGATCCTCGGTTGGTACTGCCGACATCCCCGCTGGAGCAGGTTCTCTCCAGAATCACATCTGCAGACCTCGTCGTCGGCAGCTCGCTGCACGCGATAGTGATAGCGGAGGCTTTCGGAGTTCCAGCGCGCGCTGTCAGGTCTGACGAAGAGCCTGAGTTCAAGTATCAGGACTATTTCGAGGGGTCGGGGCGGACCGGGGTCGAGATATCCCACTCCGTCGAGGACGCGATCGCGATGGGTGGTGCCCAGCCTCTGGACTGGGATCCAGCCCCTCTTCTCCGTGCGTTCCCCTGGGACTTGTGGGAGGCGCCCGCGCATGAGTAATCGTCTAAAGGATACGCTCCTTGTTCTCGGCGGCGCGATTGTGGTCGTCGCCATCGTGGGACTCTCGCTTACCGAGACCAGCATGCTGCTCTTGGTTCTCGGGGGACTCGCCGCGCTTCCTCTCCTCTTCCTGCCCGCATGGTGGCTTCCGAGCATCGCTCTATGTCTCCTGGTCGCCGTACCGCGGCAGCTATTCGCGAACAGCGACATCCTCAATTCCTTCTCACTCGCGCTCCTCGTCGTCGTCATCTGGCGGCTACGGGATATCGGGGCACGCCCGGGCGATTCGAACCCCGCAGGAGGCGACCGGAAGAGATTTATCTACACGCTCCTGATCGTCTACGTATTGTGGATGACCTTGGTCACCCTGGTCGCAGGACTCGCCCCCTTCCGCGTCACCTATATCGCCGCCTTCGTGCTCTCGGTGTTCCTTCCTTTGACCTCTCGCTCCTCCCCGGGCGGCCCGGGCTCTGCTCAGCACCTGGCAGGTGCTCGCCGTGATCGTGGCGGCCTACTGCGCCGTGGAATTCCTGCTCAAAGAGAATCCGATCTACGACCCCCTCATCGCAGCAGCGGGCGGCGACGCCATTCAGCACTGGTCGGTCTACCGCGCGAGCGCGAGCTTAGGCCACCCGCTCTACGCAGGGCTGTTCCTGTGCATCGCGTTCGCGATCGGGGTCGGACGAAAGCTCGAGGGGGGCACGCAGCGTCATATCTGGGCAGCTGCGGCCGCTTTGATCGGCGTGCTCCTTACCGTTTCCCGCAACTCGCTCGGTGCCGCGGGCATGGCGCGGCCGTGCTGGTCCTCGCGAGCATCCTGAGTTCTAAAAGCCGCGTGAGCGGCGGCGCTCGCTTCCTCTTCG
>JAQIJE010000013.1:0-46181 GCA_036946435.1 Microbacterium arborescens
GGCCTTGTCGCGGAAGATGCTGTCGATCGCCCACAGGAACGCCGACAGCGTCTTGCCCGACCCCGTCGGCGCGACCACGAGGGCGTGCTTGCCCGCGGAGATCGCGTCCCACGCGCCCGCCTGCGCCGACGTGGGCTTCGAGAACGCGCCGCGGAACCAGTCCGCGGTGGGCGCGGAGAATCGGGCGAGCACATCGGCCATGCCCTCATCTTCGCGCGGACCTCCGACATCGGCGCGGTCTTGCGCCCGCGGCATCCGTCGTGCCAGCCCCGCGCTGCCCCGCGCTGCCCGGCGCTGCCCCGCTAGGTCCCACTCGGGCCGGGAACAAGACGGGCATTCCCGGCCCAAGTGGGACCTCGACCGTGCCGGCCCGGCCCGACCGGGACCTCGGCTCACGACGCGGGCGGGGCCTCGCTGAGCCGGCCGTCGCGCAGCTCGAGGGTCAGCCCGGGCGCGAGGCGCGCGAGGAAGCCGGCGTCGTGGCTCACGACGAGCACCGCCCCGCGGTAGGCCGACAGCGCCTGCACGAGTTGATCCACCGTGTCGAGGTCGAGGTTGTTCGTCGGCTCGTCGAGGACGAGCAGCTGCGGCGGGGGATCCGCGAGCAGCTCGCGCGCCAGGGCCAGCCGGAACCGCTCGCCGCCCGACAGGGACGCCACCGGTCGCAGGACGGTGTCGCCACGCAGCAGGAACCGCGCGAGACGGTTCCGCAGATCGACGTCCGTCGCTGTCGGGGCCGCCTCGCGCACGCTCTCGAGCACCGTCGCGTCGTCCCGCAGCCCGTCGATCCGCTGCGACAGGTAGCCGACGCGCTCGGTGTGCGCGACCGCCGTACCATGACTCCTCGCTTCCGGCCCGTCCGGCGGATTCAGCGGGCGGACGGATGCCGCATCCCCCGATTCCGAGGAGTCGGCGCTCGCCGACCGCACCAGCGCCTCGAGGAGCGTCGTCTTGCCCGCGCCGTTCGGCCCGACGAGCGCCACCCGCTCGGGTCCCCGCACGACCCACGAACGCTCGCCGTCGCCGATCGTCGCGAGTCGCCGGCCCGCCGCGACGCCGGGGTCGGGCAGGTCGATCCGCACGGCCTCGTCGTCGCGGACCCGCCGGCCCGCCGCATCCAGGGCCGACCGTGCCGCGGCCTCGCGATCGGACGCCTCGCCGCGCGCGCGACCTGCCGAGACCTGCGCGGCCGACGCGCGATTGCCGGAGATGATCCCGGGCACCCGCTTCTCACGCTGCGCCTTCGCTCCCATCGCCGCGCGGCGGGCGAGCTTCGTCTCGGTCTCCACCCGGTCGCGCCGCTCGCGTCGCACGGCAGCGGCCGCCGTGGTCTCGGCCGCCCGTGCAGCCGCCTGCTCGGCGTCGCGCCACGCGCGCCACTCGGAGTACGGCCCGCCGAACACGTCGAGCTCGGTGCCGTACAGCTCGGCGGTGTCGTCCATCAGCTCGAGCAGGGTCGTGTCATGGCTGACGACGACGAGCGCACCGCGCCACCCCCGTACGAGCTCGCCGACGCGGTCGCGCGCGTCGCGATCGAGGTTGTTCGTGGGCTCGTCGAGAAGCACGACCTCCGCGCCGCGCAGTCGCACACCGACGAGGGCTGCGAGCACGGCTTCGCCGCCGGAGAGGTCGCCCACCCGTCGGTCGAGGGCGCCCGCCGGCAGACCGGCCGCCGCCAGCGCGGCCGCGGCTCGTGCCTCGGCATCCCAGTCGTCGCCGATGGTGTCGAAGTGGCGCGGGTCGACGTCTCCCGACTCGACGGCGCGCACGGCGTCGACGACGGCCGCGACGCCGAGCAGGTCGGCGACCCGCCGCCCGACGTCGAGGGTGAGGCGCTGCGGCAGCAGCTCGACCCGCCCGGAGGTGGCGACCGAGCCGGATGTCGGCATGAGCTCGCCCGCGATCAGCCGCAGCAGCGTGGTCTTGCCCGAGCCGTTGCGGCCGACGAGGCCGGTTCGCCCGGTGCCGAAGGCTCCCGTGACGTCTCGCACGGCGGGAGTCCCGTCGGGCCAGGTGAAGGACACGCGGTCGAGGATGACCGCGGGAGTGGGATGGGGCATGGGTGCCTCCTCGGATGTCTCGTGCGCGGGCGCGACGGACGTCGAGGAGCCCCGAGAGCGGGGGATCGGTCCGGCGGGCCAGCGCGGGAATCGGAATGCGCTGGCCAGGTCGGACGCCCGAGGGGTCGACGGATCAGCGCGGGATCACAGCGCGGTCGCGTCGAAACCGATCAACGGTCTTCCTCACACTCGGGACAGGGGGCGCATGGAGTCTACGCCGCGGGCAGCCGTTTGCGAAGGAACGTCGCGACGTCGACGAGCTCGTCCGCCGAGACCCCGTGCCCGAGCCCGGGATAGACGCGTCCGCTCAGATCGACGTGATCGGGCAGCCACTGTGCGGTGTGCGCGACGAGGGCGGACGGGATGACGGTGTCGAGCGCACCCCGCCCCCAGAACACCGGGGGGCGCCGCTCCGCGAGGTCGGTGTCGCCGGGGCGGGTTCCGGGAGCGGCGTAGCCGGCGAGACTCACGGCGAAGGCGAACCGCGGCGGGTCCAGGCGCAGAGACTCGATCGCGATCGCGCCGCCCTGCGAGAAGCCGAGCAGGCCCACCGGTCCGGCATCGCCCGCCTCGGCGTCGAGCCACGACACGAGCGACGACGCGGCGTGGACCATCGCGCCGGGGTCGCGGCCGTCGAGACCCTCGATCGGGTACCACGACCAGCCCGGGGCGGGGAAGGGCGGTGCCAGCGGTGCGCGTACCGCCGCGAAGACGTACTGCTCGGGCAGGTGGGGCGCGAGAGCGAACAGATCGTTCTCGTCGGACCCGTAGCCGTGCAGCATCACCAGCAGCGGTCGCCCGGCGCGGTCGGCGGGCTCTGCGGACCAGCGGACGACGGCGGGGTCGAGGGCCGGCGACTCGGACATGCGACCATCCTGCCAGCCGTCCCCGACAGCGTTGATATACATGAGGCATGGCCGTGCGCACCCCCGATCCCGATCCTGACGACCGCGGCGAGTCGTCGATGCCGGCCGACCCGCTGCGGGGCGCCCCCGGCGGCGGGGCGACCAACCCCGCGTGGCTGAGCGACGTCGAGCTCGCCGAGGCGCGTCGCCGCCTGCCCATGCTCTACGTCGAGGCGCTGCCGGTGCGCACCGACGGTCTCGGGAACGTCACTCAGGTCGGCATCCTGTTGCGCGCGACCCCCGTCGGCGAGATGACCCGCACGATCGTCTCGGGGCGCGTCCGCTACGGCGAGACGATCCGCGACGCGCTGTTCCGCCACGTCGAGAACGACCTCGGGCCGATGGCCTTCCCGCTGCTGCCGGCCTCGCCGACGCCGTTCACCGTCGCGGAGTACTTCCCCCTTCCCGGGGTCAGTGCCTTCCACGACGACCGTCAGCACGCCGTGTCGCTCGCGTTCGTCGTCCCCGTCACGGGTACCTGCGAACCGCGTCAGGACGCGCTCGAGGTCACGTGGCTCGACCCCGCCGAGGCGGCCTCCGACGCGCTCGCCGCCGAGATGGAGGGCGGTCGCGGCACCCTCATCCGCCTCGCACTGGCATCCGTCGGCGCCCTGCGCTGACCCCGCCCCGTCTCAGAACCGCGAGACCTCAATCGCGCCCCGAGACCGGCCGTGAAACCCAGAGTCTCGGGGCGGAACTGAGGTCTCGCGGGTCGAGGGGAGGGCGGCGTGCGTAGGCTCGGGGCATGACCGAGCCCCAGACCCTCACCTTCCCCGCCGATCCCGCCGGGTGGCTCGCGTTCGTCTCCGAACGCCCCGACGCCCGCATCGCCCGCGTCCGCGACATCGACGCGCAGCTGATCGCCGGACGCGACCTCTCGCCGCTCGCGCGGCTGCAGCTGTGGAACGAGGCCTCGATCGCGATCGCCGAAGCCGCCTCGGAGTCGTCGTTGCTCAGCGAGTCGCACCCCGATGCCGAGGTGCGCGAGGCGGCCGAGGAGCGTGTCCAGGCCATCGACGCACTGCTGTCGCAGCGTTCGCTCGACCCCGAGCTGTTCGCGGTCTTCGACGGGCTTGCGACCGACGGGATGGATGCCGCGGCGCGGCGCCTCCTCGCCCGCATCCAGCGCGACTTCCGCCGTGGCGGCGTCGATCGCGACGAGGCGACCCGTGAGCGGCTGCGCGCCCTCGCCGAGCGGGACACGCAACTGTCGCTGGAGTTCTCGCGCAACATCCGCGACGGCCGCCGCGAGGTGCGGCTCGCTCCCGACGCGCTGGAGGGGCTGCCGCAGGACTTCCTCGACGCGCACCCCGTGGACGACGACGGCCTCGTGACCCTGACGACCGAGTACACCGACCTCATGCCGGTCCGCGAGTTCGCCGTGCACCGCTCCACCCGCACCGCTCTGCTCTCGGTCTACGGTGACCTCGCGTGGCCCGACAACGACCCCGTGCTGGCCGAGCTGCTGGCGGTGCGGGCCGAGCGGGCCGAGCTGCTCGGCTACGGCGACTGGGCCGACTACGAGACCGAGACCCGCATGATCGGTTCGAGCGCCGCGATCCGGTCGTTCCTCGACGGAATCGACGCCGCGACCCGCGACGCCGCCGCGGTCGAGTACGACCGGCTGCTCGCTCGCCTGCGGCGCGACGAGCCCGACGCCGACGCCGTCACCTCGGCCGACCTCTGGTACCTGCTCGGCGCGATCAAGCGCGAGGACTTCGCCGTCGATGCGCAGGCGGTGCGCGCCTACTTCGCGTTCGAGAACGTGCTCGCCGGCGTCCTGGACGTCACGGCGAGACTGCTCGACATCTCGTACGTGCCGGTCGACGCGGGAGCGTGGCACGAGGACGTCCACAGCTACGACGTCTTCCGGGGCGAGCGCCGGCTCGGCCGCATCCACCTCGACCTGCATCCGCGCGAGGGCAAGTACAACCACGCCGCCTGCTTCGGGCTCGCGCCCGGCATCGCGGGGCGGTCGCTTCCCGAGGGCGTGCTGCTGTGCAACTTCTCGCGCGGCCTGCTCGAGCACGACCAGGTCGTGACGTTCTTCCACGAGTTCGGGCATCTCGTGCACGGCATCCTCGGCGGCGCGGATGCCGTGTGGGCCGACTTCAGCGGCATCGAGACCGAGTGGGACTTCGTCGAGGCGCCGAGCCAGCTGCTCGAGGAGTGGGCGTGGGATGCCGGCGTGCTGGCGACCTTCGCCCGCAACGCCGACGGCGAGCCGATTCCCGCCGACCTCGTCGAGCGGATGCGGGTGGCCGATGCGTTCGGTCGTGCGCTCGAGGTGACGCGCCAGCTCGGCCACGCGAACGTCTCGTACGGTCTGCACGTGGAGCGGCCCGCCGATCTGCAGGCGGCGGTCGAGGGCTGGTACCGAGCATCGTCGCCCGTGCAGCCGCTGCCGAACGGGCACACGTACGCCGGCTTCGGCCACCTCACCGGGTACGGCGCCTGCTACTACACGTACCAGTGGAGCCTCGTCATCGCCCGCGACCTGCTCTCGGCGTTCGGCGACGACCTCATGGATGCCGAGGTCGCCCGGCGCTACCGCGAGCGCGTGCTCGAGCCCGGCGGCAGCCGCGACGCCGCCGACCTCGTCTCGGACTTCCTCGGTCGCCCCTATTCGTTCGACGCCTACCGGGCCTGGCTCACCGGCGCCTGACCCCGGACCCCGGACCCGCGAGACCTCACTCTCGCCCCGAGACGCTGGGTTGACGCCGGGCTCTCGGGGCGTAAGTGGGGTCTCGCGGTTCAGGGAGCGGCGGATGCGCGGGCGTAGCGCGCCGAGAGGGCCGCGAAGGCCTCCGCGAGCTCGGGCGGACCGTCGACCTCGAGCTCGGCGTCGAAGCGCCCGAACGAGGCGGCGAGCGCGGCCCACGACCACGAACCGGTCTCGAGGCGGCAGCGGGCGTCGTCGATCGGCGTGACGGTGCCGTCCCCCGCGAAGGGCGCGACCGCGGATGCCGGCAGGTGCAGCACGACGGAGCCGCGACAGGGCCACGCCGCGGTATCCGACCCGCGGAAGCGCGCGGACACGAACGCGTCGACGTCGCCCCCGGGTATTGCCCGGCGCGAGAAGGGGGCGCCGCCCGGGGTCCGCGGGCGGACGCGGTCGACTCGGAACAGGCGCCAGTCCTCGCGGTCGAGGTCCCACGCGACGAGATACCATCGGCCGCTCGAGGCCACGAGATGGTGCGGTTCCGCACGCCGGGCCCACGTGCCCCCGGCATCCGCCTCACCGCTCGCCTCGCCGGCCCCGCCGCCATGCCCGCCCGCCTCGCCGTCGCCGTAGTCGAAACGCACGGTGACACCGTCGCGGATCGCGTTCGCGAGCGTCGAGAGCACTTCGAGCGAGACGTCCACCGGTGCGGCGTCGCCGGGCCGCCCCACGACCGTCACGTCGAGGGCGTCGAGGCGGCGCCGGAGCCGCGCGGGCATGACCTGGCGGATCGTCGCCAGGGCGCGCACGGCCGCCTCGCCGACGCCCCCGCCGAGGGCCGGCGCCGTCCGCAGCGCGAGGGCCACCGCCACGGTCTGCTCCTCGTCGAACAGCAACGGCGGCAGCTCGCTGCCGGACTCGAGCCGGTATCCGCCGTCGAGCCCGGTCGTCGCCCGGATGCGGTACCCCATCTCGCGCAGTCTCTCGACGTCGCGTCTCACCGTGCGGTCGCTGACACGCAGACGCGATGCGAGCACCCCGCCCGGCCAGTCGCGGCGGGCCTGCAAGAGCGACAGCAGGGTCAGCAGTCGCGAGGTCGTCGTCATCGTCCGACCGTATCCGTCATTGCGGACAGAAACCGACCGCAACGGCTGTCAGGGTGAGGTCGTCGAGCCGATCGGGCCGACCCGTCCTCAGGAGCAGCGATGACCATCCAGACCACCCCCCACCTCAACTTCCTCGGCGACGCCCGGGACGCGCTCGAGTTCTACGGCAGCGCGTTCGGCGCGCACGTCGTCATCACCACGTACGCCGAGGTCGGCATGCCCGCCGACCTTCCCGGTGCCGACGCCGTCGTCTTCGGGGTCGTCGTCGGAGGCGACGGCTTCCGGGTGATGGGCTACGACGTCCCCGGACACACCGAGGGATCGATCGTCGGCGGCGGCTCGACGCACCGTCGCGACAACACCACCGTCACCGATCAGGCGCTCTTCGTGTCGGTCGGTTCCGAGAGCCTCGACGAGCTCCGGGGGCCGTGGGAGGCGCTCGCGGCGGACGCGGTCATCGTCGAGCCGCTCGCCGCATCCGCGTGGAGCGCCGGCTTCGGCATGCTGACCGACCGGTTCGGCGTCACCTGGAGCTTCAGCGTCACCGCCCCCTGACCCGGCGAGACCCCACTCCCGCCCCGAGACGCTGGGTTGACGCCGGGCTCTCGGGGCGCAAGTGGGGTCTCGCGGTTCCGTGCGCGGCGTCAGGGTGCGGTCGTCAGGCGGGCGAGTTCGGCGACGAAGGCATCGACGTCGGATGCCGACGTGTCGAACGAGCACATCCAGCGCACCTCGCGGCGGGCCTCGTCCCAGTCGTAGAAGCGGAACGACTCGCGCAACCGGTCGGCGACGCCCTCGGGCAGCACCGCGAAAACGCCGTTCGCCTGCGTCGGCTGGGTGAACTCCACGCCGTGCACCGATCCGTCGGCGATGCCCGCCTCGACCGCCGAGCGCAGGCGCTGCGCCATCCCGTTGGCGTGCTCGGCGTTGCGCCGCCACAGGTCGTTCTCGAGCAGGGCCACGAGCTGCGCCGAGACGAAACGCATCTTCGACGACAGCTGCATGTTGAGCTTGCGCAGGTACGTCAGTCCCTCGGATGCCGCGGGGTCGAGCACGATGACCGCCTCGCCGAGCATCGCGCCGTTCTTCGTGCCGCCGAAGCTCAGCACGTCGACGCCGACGTCGCGCGTGATCGCGCGCAGCGGCACACCGAGGGCCGCCGCGGCGTTCGCGATGCGCGCGCCGTCCAGGTGCAGACGCATCCCGCGCTCGTGGACGTGGTCGGCGATCGTCCGCAGCTCGTCGGGCGTGTAGAGGGTGCCGAGCTCGGTCGACTGCGTGATCGAGACGACGAGCGGCTGCGCGCGATGCTCGTCGCCCCAGCCCCAGGCCTCGCGGTCGATGAGCTCGGGGGTGAGCTTGCCGTCGTCCGTGGGCACGTTCAGGATCTTGATGCCGCCGACCCGCTCGGGAGCGCCGCCCTCGTCGACGTTGATGTGGGCGGTGGATGCCGCGATGACGGCGCCCCACCGCGGCAGCATCGACTGCAACGCGGTGACGTTCGCGCCGGTGCCGTTGAAGACCGGGAAGGCTTCGGCGCCCGCCCCGAAGTGCTCGGCGACGAGCTCCTGCAGGCGCGCGGTGTACACGTCCGAGCCGTACGCGGTCTGGTGCCCGTCGTTCGCGGCGGTGATCGCGGCGAGGACCTCCGGGTGGATGCCGGAGTAGTTGTCGGACGCGAAGCCGCGCACCGAGGTGTCGTGCAGGGAGGTCATGCCCTCATCCTTTCTCACGCGGGTACGGCCCGCGAATTACGGTGCGGCGCACGACTCCGCCCGCTGCACGCCTCCGCCCGCCGCGCGGCGGGGATGCGCGCAGCGGGCGGAGTCGCGGCTCAGTCGGTTCCGCGGATGCCGCGGGTCGAGGCGATCACGTCGCGCATCTTCTTCTCGAGCGCCTCGTAGAACATCGACAGCGGGAACTCGTCGTCCAGCACCGCGTCGGTGTAGCCCTTCGGGGGCCCCGCCAGCACCTCGCGCGGCAGCCCGGCCGCCCACGCCGACGCGGGGTGCGGCTCGAGCACCGACCGCACGAGGTCGTACGCCGCGAGCCAGTGCGCCGTCTTCGGGCGGTCGATCGACTCCCAGTAGAGCCGGTCGATCGCGTCGCCGAGCGCGACGACGGCATCCGCGACCCCGCCGTCGACACCATCTGCTGCGCCGTCGCCGGCCCAGTCGAAGGCGAGCGCCGTGTCGGTCCAGTGCAGCACGCCGCGGCGGTGCAGCCAGGCGAACAGCAGCTGGCCGCCGAGCCCGTCGTAGTTGCGCTGGCGCGTGCCGGTGATCGCGAACCGGAAGATCCGGTCGAAGATCACCGCGTACTGCACGAGGCGCGACAGCCGCAGCAGCTCGGCGTCGACCGGGTCGAGGTCGGTCTCGGCCGACAGGCGCCGATCGAGCGCGACGCACTCGCGGAACGCCGTCAGGTCGCAGCGCAGCTCTTCGAGGGAGTACAGGAAGAACGGCATCCGCTGTTTGATCATGAACGGGTCGAACGGCAGGTCGCCGCGCATGTGCGTGCGGTCGTGGATGAGGTCCCACATCACGAACGCCCGCTCGGTGAGCTCCTGGTCCCCGAGCATCTCGGCGGCCTCGGCGGGCAGGTCGAGCTTCGTGATCTCGGATGCCGCGGCGACGACCCGCCGGTAGCGTGCCGCCTCGCGGTCCTGGAAGATCGCGCCCCACGTGAACCGCGGGATCTCGCGCATCGCGACCGTCTCGGGGAAGAGCACGGCCGAGTCGGTGTCGTAGCCGGGCGTGAAGTCGAGCAGCCGCAGCGAGACGAAGAGGCGGTTCGAGAACATCGTCTCGAGACGCGCGATCGCCTCGGGCCAGATCGTCTCGACGAGCAGCGCCTCGACGTGCCGGTCGCGCGAGCCGTTCTGCGTGTACATCGGGAACACGACGAGGTGACGGATGCCGTCGACCCGGTGCTCCTGCGGCTGGAACGCCACGAGCGAGTCGAGGAAGTCGGGCACGCCGAACGCCCCCTCCGTCGACACCGTGCCGGCCCATCTGTCGAAGTCCCGGATCGACGCCGCCAGGTACGCGCCGTCGTGCGGGAACCGCGGGGCGAGGCGCCCGATCGCCGCGGTGATCGCCGCGACGTGACGGCGCGCCGTCTCGTGGTCGCCGGGATCGGGCACCGAGCCGTCGGCGGCCTGCAGCGCGTGCAGGGCCGTCGCGGCGTCGCGCAGCGCGATCCAGGCGGGGTCGTGCTCGACGCCCCGCGCGAGCTCGAGGCTCGCGGCGAGGTCGACCGCGCCGCCGTCCTCGACGACCTCGGGCTCGCCGATGATCGTCTTGGCGGCACCGGGGGTGGGGTGCGTCTGTGCGATGGACATGGGGGAACCTCCGATCTACGAGGTACGGCTCCCGCGCGGGAGCGGTGGTCAGGTGGCGTCAGCCTAACCGGACCGCGGCTGCGCTGGCGAGGTCCGGTGGCGTGACGTTCGTCGGGCGGGCGGGGCTGGAGTCGCCTCCGGCGGCCGTCGAGGCCTCATCAGCCCCGCCGGCCCGACAGACGTCACAGCATCCGGCCCCGGCGGGCGCGGCATCCGCCCCGCACGGATACATCGCGAGTCGGATGCCGCGCCGACCTCCCTCGCGTACCGTCGGAGGGTGCTCCGACCGCTCCGCCGCTACCAGCTCGTCACCGACGTGTCGATCGCCGCGACCTTCGCGGCGTTCATGGCGCTGGTCACCTGGGTCGGCGTCGTCGGCGTCGGGATCCCCGCCGACACGCTCGCCACGGTCCTGTCGATGGCGATCATCCTGCCGTTCTCCGCGGGCCTCGCGGTCCGCCGGCTGTCGCCGCCCCTCGCCCTGGCGCTGGTGTGGGTCGGCGCGATCATGCAGATGCTCGCGCAGCTGCCGCCGCTGCCGGTCGATCTCGCGATCTTCGCCGTCCTCTACGCGTGCGCCGCATACGGCACCAACCGTGTGTTCTGGCTGGGGTTCGCCTCGTCGATCGTGGGGGCGCTGGCGATCACCGTCTACCTGCTGGTGCCCTCGGCGTATTACTCGCTCACCGCCGCCGGCAGCGAACTGATCAACTTCGTGATCGCCGGCACCCTGCTCTTCGTCGCGTCGGTGTTCGGTCTGCTCCTGGCCTGGACGGCCGGCGCCCTCGTGCGGGTCGGCTTGCGGGCGCGGGGCAACGCCGAGGCGCAGCGACGCGCCGAGGCGCGCGCGAGCGCGGAGTTCGAGCGCAACCGCATCGCGCGCGACATGCACGACGTCGTCGCGCACTCCCTCGCCGTCGTCATCGCCCAGGCGGACGGTGCACGGTACGCGGCGGCGAACGACCCGGCCGCCGCGGCGGAGTCGCTGCAGACGATCTCGACGACCGCCCGCTCGGCCCTGTCGGACGTCCGGATGCTGCTGACGCAGCTGCGGCACAGCGAGGGCGCGGGCCCGCAGCCCACGGTCGCCGACCTCGAGACGCTTTACGCACAGGTGCGCGCGGCCGGCGTGGATCTGCGCATCGACGTCGACCCTGCGCCGCCGGGCGAGCCTCCCGCGGCGGTGCAGATCGCCGTGTACCGCATCCTGCAGGAGGCTCTCACCAACGCGATGCGCCACGGCGGGGGCGGTACCGTGGACGTGTCGCTGTCGTGGTTGGCCGATCGTGTGGAGGTGCGTGTGCGCAACCCCCTCTCCCCGACGGTGGTCGATCCGGTCGGTGCCCTGCGCTCGGGCGGACACGGTCTCATCGGTATGCGCGAGCGAGCGCAGCTCATCGGCGGCACGCTCGAGGCGGGTCCCGCCGGCGGGACCTTCGCGGTCTCGGCGATCCTCCCCATCGGCGGACCGGCGTGAGCGCGGTGCGGGTCGTCCTCGTCGACGACCAGGCGCTGTTCCGGGCCGGCATCCGCATGGTCATCGCCTCGCAGCCCGACCTCGAGGTCGTCGGCGAGGCATCCGACGGAGCCGAGGCGCTGCGGATCGTCCGCGAGACGCGTCCCGACGTGGTGCTCATGGACATCCGGATGCCGGTGATGGACGGCCTCACCGCGACGGCCGAGCTGCTGGTCGACCCGGTGTTCGGCGGCGACCCGCCCCGCATCGTCATGCTGACGACCTTCGACCTCGACGAGGCCGCGGCGCGCGCCATCCGGCAGGGGGCCAGCGGATTCCTGCTCAAGGACGCCGACCCGGAGTTCCTGCTCGCCGCCATCCGCACCGTCAACTCGGGGTCGTCGGTGATCGCGGCCGCGGCCACACGCGAGCTGTTCGCGACGTTCTCCGCGCCCGAACAGAAGCCCGTTCCGCCCTCGTTCGCGGAGCTGACCGAGCGCGAACGCGAGATCTTCGCGCTCGCCGCGCGCGGCCTCTCCAACGCCGAGATCGCGCAGCGCGAGTACCTCTCCGAGGCCACCGTCAAGACCCACATCAGCCGCATCCTCGCGAAGCTCGCCCTGCGCGACCGCGTGCAGCTCGTCGTCTTCGCCTTCGAGCACGGCCTGGCCTGACCCGCCCCTGACCCGCGAGACGTCACTTGCGCCCCGAGACGGTGGGGCCGCGCCGGGCTCTCGGGGCACGGGTGAGGTCTCGCGGTTCCCGGAGGCGGGGCGGGGGTCATCCGGCAGATGTACGCGATCGCGACGAGCGGCGGATGCCACGGGGGCCGGGGGCTTCTTAGCGTGAAGTCATGCAGATTTCGACCACCGACCTCGGCCTCGCCGCCCGGGTTCAGAACCTCACCAAGTCCTTCGGCGCCGGCGAGTCCGGCGTCCGCGCCCTCGACGGCGTCTCGGTCGGCATCCGTCGCGGGGAGTTCACCGCGATCATGGGCCCGTCCGGCTCGGGCAAGTCGACCCTCATGCACATCATGGCGGGCCTCGACGCCCCCACCTCGGGTCGGGCCTGGATCGGCGACACCGAGATCTCGGGCTTGTCGGACCTCGACCTGACGATCCTCCGCCGCCGCCGGGTCGGCTTCGTCTTCCAGGCGTTCAACCTCGTCCCCACCCTCGACGTGATCGGCAACATCCGGCTTCCGTTCGAGCTCGACGGTCGGGCGCCCTCCGCGCTCGAGCGCTCGCGCATCGACGGGCTCGTCGAGACGCTCGGCCTCGGCGCGCGGCTGCGGCACCGCCCGCATCAGCTCTCGGGCGGCCAGCAGCAGCGCGTCGCGATCGCGCGTGCCCTGGCGACCGCGCCCGACCTCGTCTTCGCCGACGAGCCGACCGGCAACCTCGACTCGCGTTCGGGCCGAGAGGTCCTCGCGCTGCTGGCGGCGGCGAGCCGCGAGCACGGGCAGTCGATCGCGATGGTCACCCATGACCCCGTGGCGGCCTCGCACGCCGACCGGGTGATCTTCCTCGGCGACGGTCGCATCGTCGCCGACAAGCCCAGCCAGAGCGCCGAGGCCATCTCGGCCCACATGCTCGCGGCCGAGGTGGCGGCATGACCGCGCTCGCCGCCCCCGCCGGCGCCGGCGGGGCGGCCGCGAGCGGCGCGGGCTCCGACCTCTCGCCCGACGTGCGCGCCGGGGGGTCCGGGCGCTTCGCGTGGCTGCGCGAGCGGGGAATGGGCGCCTCGGTGCTCGTCTCGGCCATCTCGGGAGGCTTCGGGGTGCTGCTCGTGGCCGTCACGGGACTCATCGGGGCGTGGCTGCTCGCCGATCCCTACCTGGGCGGCGGCGACACGCTGCTGCTCGTCGTCGCGCTGCTGAGCGTGCTCCTGGTCGGGGTTGCGATGTACGTCGCCGCCATCGTCACCGCCAACACGTTCGCCACGATCGTCGCCGGTCGCACGCGGCAGATCGCCCTGCTGCGCCTGATCGGCGCCTCGGCTCGCTCGCAGCGGGCGCAGATCGCCCGGCAGGGGCTGATCGTGGGGACGATCGGAGCCGTCATCGGACTCGCCGCCGGCATCGCCGGAGCCCTCGCTCTCCAGGCCGTCGCCGCGGCGGCCTGGGGGCTCGACACCGAGTACTCGGTCGTCCAGCCGATGCTGCTCGCCCCCGCCGTCGTCGTCGCGCTGACGACGTGGGTCGCCGCCTGGGCGGGCTCGCGCCGCGTGCTCGAGGTGACTCCGCTCGCCGCGCTCTCGGGAGCCGCACCGCGTAGCGCGGGCGAGGCAGCGGGCCGCGCCCCGCGTCGGGTCGCCGCGATCGCCCTGTTCGTCGTGGGCGCCGCGCTCCTCGGGCTCGGCATCGCCGCGGGGTTCGTCTCACCCGCCGGCGTCGTGGTGGCCTTCGTCGGCGGACTCGCGTCGTTCACGGGTCTGAGCCTCGGGGCCACCCTCGTCATGCCGCCGCTCCTGCGCCTGACCGGCCGGCTCTTCGGCCGCTCCGCCGCGGCCCGCCTCGCCGCCGAGAACGCCCTGCGCTACCCCGAGCGCTCGAGCCGCATGGCCATCGGCGTCGTGATGGGCGTCACGCTCGTGACGATGTTCGCCGTGGCATCCGAGTCGGTGAAGGGTGTGATGGTCGCATCCGGCGGCGGCGAGGTGCCGGTCGAGATGACGCAGCTGCTCGACACGTTCTCGGCCGTCATGATGGCGCTGGTCGGGGTGTCGGCGGTCATCGCCGCCGTAGGGCTCGTCAACCTGCTGACGATCGGCGTCGTGCAGCGCACACGCGAGCTCGGACTGCTGCGCGCCCTCGGCCTGACGGCCCGTCAGATCCGCTCGATGGTGCTCTTCGAGGCCGCCCACATCACCATCACCTCGGTGATCTTCGGCCTGCTGCTGGGCATCGCCTACGGGTGGGCCGCCGCGCAGTCGCTGCTCGGCTCGGTGCGCGTGCCCCCGCTGTGGATGGCGCCGACGTTCGTGCTTCCCGGCATCCCGTGGCTCGTCGTGGCCGGGGTGGTCGTGGCCACGGCCGCCCTCACGCTCGTCGCCGCGGTCGTCCCCACGCGCCTCGCGACCCGGGTCTCTCCCGTGGCGGCGCTCGCCGAGTGAGGTTGCGGCGCCCGCCGCGTGCCGATCAGCGAGGTCCGGCTCCCCGTCACCGACGGACGAGCCGGACCTCGCTGATCGCGTCTCCCCATCGCACGTCGTCCTTCGACGCGCCGTCGGGGGCGAAGCCGTTGCGCGCATAGAAGGCGCGGGCGCGGGGATTGTCGTCGAGCACCCACAGCGACGCCGGTCCGGTGCTCACCGCCGCGTCGAGGAGCGCCTGGCCCGCCCCCGTGCCGTAGTGCGCGGCGAGCACGTATATCGCGAACAGCTCGAGGTCGGCGACGGGCGGATCGTCGCGCGAGGGACCGCTCGCGGCCCAGCCCACGATCGCCCCGCCCGAGGTCGCCACCCAGGTCGAGCCGCGGCGATCGTCGCCCGACTCCTCCTGTCGCAGCATCTCCTGCCGGGCCCGCGTCAACCGATCGATGTCGAGCCGGTCGAGCACGCGTTGCGGCATCCGCCCCGTGTACGCCTCGTGCCAGCCCCGCACGTGCACGTGCGCGATGCCCGCGGCATCGGCGACGACCGCGCGGCGCACGGCGATCCGGGTCACGAGGGATCCGACGCCGATCGGCTCGCGGTGCGGCGCCGGAGCTCCGCGCGCGTCGAGGCGCCGTCGGTCCCGCTGGGCTCTGCGTCGCCCGCCGCGTCGCCGGACGCATCGCCCGAGGCGCCGTCGAGGTCGAAGGCCCAGGTCGGGGCGACCTGCCGCAGTCTGCTCGAGCGCCACTGCCAGGTGGCCCACAGCATCGGCCACAGCGCGGGGGCGGCGAGCCCGCCGATCACGAGTCGCTCGCGCCAGAGGGTGCGCGAGGGGTCGCCGGGCGCCGGCGAGACCGCCATCTGGTGGTCCCAGACGTCGAGCACCGAGAGGGGGCCGGTGAGCGGGATGCCACTGTCGCGGAGGATCCGCACGGGCGCGGCATCCGCTCGACCGGGGCGTCGCTCCTCGACGTACCGGTCCGAGATGTGGATGAGCTGCCGCCCCACCGGTACGCCGAGCGCCGACAGCTGCACCGGGACGTCGGCTCCCGGCTCGAGCGAGGTCGGCATGCCCTCGGCCGCGAGCGGCTCCATCGCCATGAGCGGCCCGTAGAGCTCCGCGAGCGCGCGGGGGGAGTGCAGCGCACGCCAGGCGGCGTCGGCGTCGCAGTCGAGCACGAGCTTCTGGTGGATGCGCATGCGCCCAGTCTGCCCCGCCCTCGTGCATGGAGCCACGCCGTCGACGCCGCCGCGCGGCCCGTCGTAGGCTGAGCGGATGCCGTCGCCCGCCGCATCCTCGCCGTTCGACCAGTCGCGTTACCAGGTGCGTCTCGACTGGGGTGTCGCGGGGCTCCGCCGTCTCGCGCCCGCCGACGTCGTGGTCGTCGTCGACGTGCTGCGGTTCTCGTCCACCGTCTCGGCCCGGGTGGGCGCGGGCGAGCGCGTCGCCCTCGACCGCGAGGCCTTCGCCGTCTCGCGCAACGGCGCCGCGGTCGCGGACGCCGCTTCAGCCGACGCGTCGGGTCCGCTCGTCCTGCTCGGGTGCCTGCGGAACGCCCGCGCCGTGGCCGCCGCCGTGCTGGCCGAACAGCAGCGACGGGGTGGCCGCACGAGCATCGCGGTCATCGCGGCGGGCGAGCTCGCCGGGCCGGAGGGCGACGGTGAGCTCCGCTTCGCCGTCGAGGACCTGCTCGGTGCCGGAGCCGTCGTCGACGCGCTCTCGCGGTTGGGCATCGACCACACCGCGCCCGAGGCGGCCGCCGCGTGCGAGGCGTACCGCGGGCTCGGCGGCGCCGTCCGCCACCTGCTCACCGCGAGCGGATCGGGGCAGGAACTCCTCGCGCGCGACCGCCGCGACGAGGTGCTCGCGGCGGCCGAGATCGACGTCGACGGGGTCGCGCCGGCGCTGCACGACCGTGTCTTCGTCGCCGCCGGCCCGCACTGACTTCGTCGCCGCCGGCCCGCACTGACTCCGTCGGTTCCGGGCGCCGGGGCTCAGCGGGGCGCCGGGACTCAGCGGGGCGTCGCGGCGGCGCGGCGGTCGGCGGCCGAGATCTCGCGCCGCTGCCACCGGAAGAGGTACCGCTCGTCGTACGTCGACGCGCACGAGCGGCACGACGCCGCACGGGTCGGGCGCCGGTGGCGATAGGCGACGTGGCCCGCGGGGCAGTGCCCGACCCAGGGCGCGAGCTCGACGGCGGTCTCGCCGCGATGGGTCGTGCCGCCGACGTAGCCGAGGTCGCGGGCGATGCGCAGCCATGCGCGTCCGTGACCGGCCTCGGGGCCGGCGAGGGCGTGGGCCACCTCGTGCAGCAGGGTCTGATGATTGTCGTCGTCGTCGAATCGTGCCGCGAGGTAGCGCGAGACGCTGATGCAGCGGCGCGTGTAGTCGCACTGCCCGGCGCGCCGCTTGGCGTTGTCGAAGCGGAAGGTCCACGACGCGTCGAGATGCGCGTCGATGAGGGCCTCGGCCCAGACGCGGACGCGGTCGAGATCGCTCATGGGGTCGACGCTAGACGCGGGGTGTGACAGCGGTGCCGGGGCTCAACCGACGACGGTCGTGCGCGAGCGCCGTTCGGCGGCGTCGACCGCGAGCAGCGTCGACTCGAGCTGGTCTTCGGGAGCGCCGCCCTCCTGGCGCAAGAAGAGGGCGCGCTTGAAGTCGGTCCGGGCGGCGACGTAGTCCTCGGCGTCGTACGACACCTTGCCGCGGTGCTGGTAGGCGAACGCGGCCAGCAGCGGCCAGTTCTGACCCTCGGCCTCTTCGGCGCACGTCGTGAGCTCCTGGATCGCGGCCGCGTAGGCGCGGCGCTGCTGCAGGATGGTGGCGTGCAGGGCGCGGGCCCGCAGCAGGTCCTTGCGGGTTCCGCCCATGCGGGCGACGCGCACCGCCTGCTCGGCGATGACGAGACCCTCGTCGAGCCGGCCCAGCACCTTCAGCAGCCAGACGCGTTCGAGCAGGGCCGGGAGGCTCCGCTGCTCGCCGATCTCGTCGAGGCGTTCGGCGCACTGCTCGGGATCGACGATCTCCCGCAGCGTGTCCGGGTCGTACCCGAGGATGTAGCCCACCGTCGTCCCCCTCTGCGATTCGATAACGGTGGACACCAGTCTCACCCGGCCGAGGGGATCGGCCCGACCGCCGCGCCGGTCAGCGTTCGAAGACGGATGCCGAGGGCTTGGGCGACGGGGTCGCGTCGGCGTCCGTCGCCACGCGCGCGCCGCGCGCGAACTCGTCGATCTCGTCGCCCTGTGCAACCTTCGCGGGGAACGGACCGGCCGCCATCAGGCGCGGCAGCCATTCCGACGGCAGCGGCGAGGCGGATGCCGCGATCACGATGTTGCCGAAGCGGCGGCCCTTCAGCAGCTGCACCTCCGCGAGCAGCAGGACCTCGGGCAGCACCTCCCGGACGGTCGCGACCTGGCGACGTGCGAACGCGAGCCCCGCCCCGTCGGCGACGTTGACCAGCAGCACACCCTCGGGGGCGAGCAGCCGCGCGAGCGTGCGGTAGTACTCGACCGTCGTCAGGTGGGCGGGCGTCTGCGCTCCCGCGAACACGTCGGACACCACGAGGTCGGCGGCGCCGGTGAGGCCCGGGGGGAGTTTGTCGGCCACCGCGCGGGCGTCGCCGATGCGCACCCGCACCTGAGCCCCGCGCGGCAACGGCAGGGCCTCGCGCACGAGGTCGACGAGGGGCTGCTCGAGCTCCACGACCTGCTGCCGCGACCCGGGGCGGGTGTGGGCGATGTAACGGGGGAGCGTCAGCGCACCGGCACCCAGGTGCACGGCGGTGAGCGGCTGTCCCGGCATCCGCAACCGGTCGATCACGGCGGCCATGCGGGCGATGTACTCGAAGTGCAGGTGGGTCGGATCGTCGAGGTCGACGTGCGACTGCGGCGTCCCGTCGACGTCGAGCTCGAACCCGGAGGTGAACCCCGACGGCACGATGCGGGCGATCGTGCCGTCCGACAGGCGGACCTGCGGCCCCGACTCCTCGACGCGCGCTCGTGCCATCCCTCCACGCTAGTGGCACGTCGCGGCACCGATCCGCGCAGCCGAAACACGATCGAGACATCGATGTAATGACGTGGACCCCCCGTCCCGTATAGGTTCGGACCCAATTACCTCGGAGCGCGCCGCGGTGGGCCCGCTCCGGACCTCAGAAAGGGACACCCCCATGCTCTCCACTCCTCGGAAACGCGCGCTCGCGGGTCTGGCTGTGGTCGCCGTCGGCGCCCTCGCCCTCTCGGCCTGCACGAGCCAGCGCGGCGGCGACGGCGAGACGGATGCCGCGGCCGACGTCGACGGCACGTTCGTCTTCGCCGCATCCGCCGACCCGGCCAACCTCGACCCGGCCTTCGCCCAGGACGGCGAGACGTTCCGCGTCTCGCGCCAGATCTTCGAGGGCCTCGTCGGCACCGAGCCCGGCACCGCCGACCCGGCGCCCCTCCTCGCCGAGAGCTGGGAATCCTCGGACGACGGGCTGACCCACACGTTCCAGCTGAAGGAGGGCGTGACCTTCCACGACGGCACCGCGTTCGACGCCGAAGCGGTGTGTGCCAACTTCGACCGCTGGTACAACTGGACCGGTCTCGCGGCCAGCGAGGCGCTGTCGTACTACTACGGCAAGCTCTTCCGCGGGTACGTCGACACCGCCGACACCGCGGTGTTCGACTCGTGCTCGGCCGACTCGGAGTTCGAAGCCACCGTCACGCTCAAGCAGCCGTTCGCCGGCTTCATCCCCGCGCTGTCGCTTCCGGCCTTCGCGATGCAGAGCCCCACGGCGCTCGAGGAGTACGGCGCCGACGAGATCGGCGGCACCGAGGAGTCGCCCTCGCTGTCGGAATACGGCGCCGGCCACCCGACGGGCACCGGCCCCTACAAGTTCGACGCGTGGTCGCCGGGCGAGGAGCTCACGCTGTCGGCGTACGACGACTACTGGGGTGACGCGGGCCAGGTGAACAAGATCATCTTCCGCGTCATCGACGATCCGACGGCCCGCCGCCAGGCGCTGCAGTCGGGCTCGATCGACGGCTACGACCTCGTCGGACCGGCCGACACCGCCGCGCTCGAAGAGGCCGGCTTCACGATGGTCTCGCGGCCGCCGTTCACGATCCTGTACCTCGCGTTCAACCAGGCCCAGCCCGAGCTGCAGGACCTGCGGGTGCGCCAGGCGCTGTCGTACGCCATCGACAAGCAGGCGCTCATCTCGCAGGTCCTCCCCGAGGGCACCGAGGTCGCGACGCAGTTCATGCCCGACACCGTCAACGGCTGGAACCCCGACGTCACGACGTACGACTACAACCCCGAGCAGGCGCGCGCGCTGCTCGCCGAGGCCGGCTACACCGAGGCCAACCCGCTGGCGCTGACCTTCAACTACCCGGTCAACGTCTCGCGTCCGTACATGCCCGACCCCGAGCAGATCGCCACGGTCGTCTCGACGCAGCTCGCGGACGTCGGCGTGCAGCTGACGGCGCAGACGGATGCGTGGAGCCCCGACTACCTCGACAAGATCACCGGTACGTCCGACCACGGCATCCACCTCCTCGGCTGGACGGGCGACTACAACGACACCGACAACTTCGTCGGCGTCTTCTTCGGGGCGCCCTCGGCCGAGTGGGGCTTCGACAACCCCGAGCTGTTCGCGGCGCTGAACGCCGCGCGCGGCGTGCCCAACCTCGAGGAGCAGACGGCGCTGTACCAGCAGATCAACGAGCAGGTCGCCGAGTTCATCCCCGGCGTCCCGCTGGCCCACCCCGCTCCCACGCTCGCGTTCGACTCGCGTGTGAAGAGCTACCCGGCCAGCCCGGTCAACGACGAGGTGTTCACCGACATCGTCCTGACGAAGTGACGCTGATCCGCTGATCCCCGCGGGGCGGGCTCCCGGCCGCTCCGGGCGCGAGCCCGCCCCGCATCCTCGACCGAAAGATCCCGCGTTGCTGCGAACCATCGGCCACCGGCTGCTCCTGCTGATCCCCACGCTCCTCGGGCTCAGCATCCTCCTCTTCCTCTGGGTCCGCGCCCTCCCGGGCGGACCCGCCGTCGCGCTCCTGGGCGAGAAGGCGACGCCCGACGCGATCGCCCGCATCAACGAGCTGTACGGCTTCGACCGACCGGTGCTCGAGCAGTACGCCACCTACATGGGGCGGCTGCTGACCGGTGACTTCGGGTCCTCGATCGAGACGGGCCGGCCCGTCGTCGAGGAGTTCCTGCGGCGCTTCCCCGCGACCATCGAGCTGTCGGTCGCGGCCCTCATCTTCGCCGTCGGCATCGGCATCCCCCTCGGCTACCTCGCCGCCCGCCACCACGGCAAGGTCAGCGACCACCTCGCGGTCGTCCTGAGCCTCGTCGGCATCACCATCCCGGTGTTCTTCCTCGCCTTCATGCTGAAGTACGTCTTCGCCGTCGAGCTCGGGTGGCTGCCCTCCGACGGCCGGCAGGACCCCCGCATAGACGCGACGCACTACACGAACTTCTACGTGCTCGACGGGCTGCTCACGGGGGAGTTCGACGCCGCGTGGGATGCCGTGCTGCACCTCGTGCTGCCGGCCCTCGCCCTCGGCACGATCCCGCTCGCGATCATCGTCCGTATCACGCGCGCCTCGGTGCTCGAGGTGCAGAACTCCGACTACGTCCGCACCGGCCGGGCCAAGGGCATCGCGCGTCGCACGCTGCGCAGCCGCTTCATCCTGCGCAACGCCATGCTGCCCGTCGCCACCACCGTGGGTCTGCAGGTCGGCCTGCTGCTGGCGGGGGCGATCCTCACCGAGACGGTGTTCGCCTTCCCGGGGATCGGCTCGTTCCTCGCACGCGCCATCAGCGCCCGGGACTTCCCGGTGCTGCAGGGCTTCATCATCTTCATCGCCATCATCTACGCGCTCATCAACCTCATCGTCGATGTCTCGTACAGTCTGATCGACCCGAGAGTGAGGGTCTCATGAGTTCCAACGCCCTGCCTCCCGCCCCCGGCGGCGGACCGGCGACGGCCGCAGCCGAGCACGAGGTGCTCGAGGCCCGCACCGGCGGCGGGTTCTGGCACGACGTGTTCGCGCGGCTCCGCCGCAACCCGGTCGCCTGGGCCGGAGCCGTGATCGTGCTGGTCTTCGTGCTCATCGCGGTGCTCGCCCCCTGGCTCGCGCCCTACCCCGAGACGGCGCTGCCCGGCGCGCGCGAGGTCACCCCGACCAGCATCCCGGGTCCGGGGGAGCTGCCCGGCTACCCGCTGGGTCTCGACCGGTTCGGCGGCGACGTGCTGTCGAAGCTCATCTGGGGCGCGCGGGCGTCGCTGCTCATCGGCGTCATCTCGACGGCCTTCGGACTCGCGGGCGGCATGCTGCTGGGGCTCATCGCCGGCATGTTCGGCGGCTGGGTCGACACGATCGTCATGCGCTTCGTCGACATCCTGCTCTCGGTGCCGAACCTGCTGCTCGCGGTCTCGATCGCGGCGATCCTCGGTCAGTCGCAGCTGGCGATCATGATCGCGATCGGTGCCTCGCAGGTGCCCATCTTCGCGCGGCTGCTGCGCGCCTCGATGCTGCAGCAGCGCAGCGCCGACTACATCCTCTCGGCGCAGACCCTCGGCCTCGGGCGCGGCAAGATCACCATGAGCCACGTCCTGCCCAACAGCCTCGGACCCGTCATCGTGCAGGGCACGCTGACGCTCGCGACGGCGGTCATCGACGCGGCGGCGCTGTCGTTCCTCGGCCTCGGCGGCGGGGGAGCGGCCACCGCCGAGTGGGGCCGCATGCTGACCTACGCGCAGAACGAGCTGGCGATCGCGCCGTGGCTGGCGTTCCTGCCGGGCCTGTGCATCATGATCACCGCGCTCGGCTTCACGCTGCTCGGCGAATCGCTGCGCGAGGCGATGGACCCTCGCACCCGCGCCCGCTGACCCGCGCTCGCGGCCCGGGCGCGGACGCGGACGCGGAGGGGCAATGGCTGTGACGTCTGCCGGGCCGGCGGGGCTGGTGTTGTGTCACCGGGCTCCGGAGGCCGCACCAGCCCCACCCGCCCGACGAACGTAACGCCAGAGCCCGCGTCAGCGCCGGCTCAAGAGGCGATGTCGAGCTCGTTGCCGGGGATCGACGACAGCAGCCGCCGCGTGTAGGGGTCGCGCGGGTTGGTGAAGATCTCCTCGCTCGACGCGGCCTCGACGAGCGCCCCGTTCTTCATGACGCAGACGTAGTCCGAGATCAGCCGGACGACGGCCAGGTCGTGCGAGATGAAGAGGTAGCTCAGCCCGTACTCGCGCTGGAGGTCGCGCAGCAGCGTGAGGATCTGGTCCTGCACCAGCACGTCGAGCGCCGACACGGGTTCGTCGCACACGATGAGCTCGGGGTTCAAGGCGAGCGCCCGCGCGATCGCGACGCGCTGGCGCTGACCGCCCGAGAGCTCCGACGGGTACCGTCGCAGCATCGTCTGCGGCAGGGCGACGTCGTCGAGCAGCGAGCGCACCCGCGCGGCGCGCTCCTTCGACGATCCCCGCTTGTAGAAGTCGAGCGGTTCGCCGATGAGCCGTTCGATCGTGAACATCGGGTTCAGCGACGAGTACGGATCCTGGAAGATCGGCTGCACCTTCTGCCGGAACTCGCGCAGCTGCGTGCCCTTGAGGGTCGAGACGTCCTGGCCCTCGAAGCGGATCGCTCCCGACGTGGGCTCGATCACCTTCAGCAGCATCCGTGCGGTCGTCGTCTTGCCCGAGCCCGACTCGCCGACGATCGCGACCGTCTCGCCGCGAGGAATGGCGAGCGAGACGTCGCTGACGGCCGCGAAGTCGTCCTTCTTGCCGCGGATCTTGTACAGCTTGGTCAGGTTCTCGATCTCGACGATGTTGTCGGCGGATGCCGCGGGGGCGGCGGATGCCGCGGGCGGTGCGGATGCCGCGGGGGTGGTGACGGCGGCCGGCGGGGGCATCGCACGGTAGGCCTCGGGGCGCAGCCGCACCGCGGCGACCGAGGGCGCGGCCTTCACGAGCGCCTGCGTATACGGCTGCTGCGGGTCCTCGAGGATCTGGCGGGCGGGGCCCTGCTCGACGATCCGCCCGCGGTGCATGACGACGACGCGGGCCGCGCGCTCGGCCGCGAGACCGAGGTCATGCGTGATCAGCAGCACCGAGGTGCCGAGCTCACCGGTCATCCGGCCGAGCTGGTCGAGGATCGTCTTCTGCACCGTGACGTCGAGCGCGCTCGTGGGCTCGTCGGCGATGAGCAGGCGCGGGTTGCAGGCCAGCCCGATCGCGATGAGCGCGCGCTGCCGCATCCCGCCGGAGAACTCGTGCGGATACTGCTTGGCGCGCTCCTCGGCATCGGGCAGACCGGCCGCCGCGAGGGTCTCGACGACTTTCCGGTCGACGTCCTTCGAGGTCGCCAGACCATGCGCGAGCAGCGTCTCGGCCACCTGCGTGCCGATCTTCGAGACCGGGTTGAGGTTCGACATGGGGTCCTGCGGCACGAGCCCGATCGCCCCGCCGCGGATGCGACGCAGCGCCCCCTCCGGCGCCCCGACGAGCTCCTGCCCGTCGAGCTGGATGCTGCCGCGGACGACGCGTCCGTTGCCGGGGAGGAGCCCGATGACCGCCATCGCGGTCGTCGACTTGCCCGAGCCCGACTCGCCGACGATCGCGACCGTCTCACCGGCCGAGATCTCGAGGTCGACGCCTTCGACGGCGTGGACGGGGCCCTCGAGCGTGCGGAAGTCGACGGCCATGTCGCTCACCCGCAGCAGGGGAGTGGAGGAGTCTGCCATTCGCCCATCCTGCCGGGCCGCGCGCGCGAGCGCACCGTGTCGGCGTCACCCGTTACATCGACGTAACGCGGAGAGGCGTGCCGTCGTCAGGCTGAGCCGGCCGGCGGTGCCCGCACAGCGCAGCCGACGCCCCATCCATCCTGACGACCGGACGGCTGCCCGCGGGTCCGGGACGCCGGACCGCGCGCCGCATCACGAGGTCGTGTCGGGCGGGGGTCCCGGCGAGCCGGGGGGTGTCTGACGAGGCGGGTTGTGCCGTCATCAGGCTGAGCGGCCCGCGCGGTGCCGTCCACCGGCTCGACGCGGCGCTCAGCCTGATCGCGGGACGGCATCGCACCGCGAACGCGGGCCGCGGGACGGCATCGCACCGGGCCGCGGGCCGCGGGACGGGATCGCACCGCGAGCGCGAGCCGCGGGCTAGCGTTGGCGCATGGACCTCAACGCGGATCTGGGCGAGACCGTCGACGGACTCCCGACCGCCGACGACGCCGCGATGTTCGCGGTCGTCACGAGCGCGTCGATCGCGTGCGGCGGCCACGCCGGCGACGAGCTCTCGATGCGTACCGCCGTCGCGTCTGCCGCCGCGGCGGGGGTCGCGGTCGGCGCTCACCCGTCCTATCTCGACCGGGCCGGCTTCGGCCGGGTGCGGATGTCGGTCGACCCGGCGGAACTGCGGTCGCAGGTGCTCGATCAGCTGCAGGCCCTCGTGCGCGCCGGCGCCGATCTGCGGTACGTCAAGCCGCACGGTGCGCTCTACCACGCGGCGAGCGCCGACGCTCCGACCGCGCTCGCCGTCACGGCGGCCGTGGCCGACGTGTCCGCCGCGCTCGGCCGAGCCGTGCCGGTGCTCGGGCTGCCCGGCGAGATCGAGGGCGCGGCGGCCGCGGCCGGTCTGCCGTTCCGGCTCGAGGCCTTCCTCGACCGCGGATACCGGGCCGATGGGTCGCTCGTGCCGCGCGGGGCTCCCGGTGCGCTGCTCGACGACCCGCAGGCCGTCGCCGAGCGCGCCTTGCGCCTCGCGACGGAGCGCGTCGTGGTCGCGGTCACGGGTGAGACGGTGCGCAGCGACGCGGTCTCGCTGTGCGTGCACGGCGATTCTCCGGGGGCGGTCGCGATGGCCCGGGCGGTGCGGTCCGCGCTGGATGTCGCCGGGGTCGAGGTCCGCGCACCGTGGTGACCGCCGGCGTGACGCGGCCGACCTCCGGGAACGGACGAGCGGCATGAGGATGCTGCCGCTCGGGCGTGATGCGGTGCTGGTCGAGGTCGGGTCGCTCGCGGGCGTCCTGGGGCTGCACGCGCGGCTCGTCGCGTCGCCGCCACCCGGGGTCGTCGACATCGTCCCGGCGGCCGAGACCGTCGCGGTGCACGTCGATCGCGCCGTACTGACGCTCGGGGCCGCGCGGGCGTGGATCGCGCGGTCGGCCGACGCCGCCGCGCCCCGCGGTGCGACATCCGCCCCGGTCGTCCTGCCGGTCCGGTACGACGGGGTCGATCTCGAGGACGTCGCGGCGATGCTCGGCACGAGCGCGGAGGCCGTCGTGGCCCGGCACGCGGCGACCGACTGGGTCGTCGCCTTCACCGGGTTCGCGCCCGGGTTCGGGTACCTCGTCGGCGCGGGCTGGGAGCGCGACATCCCGCGGCGCGCGTCGCCGCGCCCGCGGGTTCCGGCCGGCGCGGTCGGGCTGGCGGGTGCTTTCACGGGGGCGTATCCGCGCGAGAGCCCCGGGGGGTGGCAGCTGATCGGCACGACCGGCGCCCCCCCTGTTCGACCCGGATGCCGCCCGCCCCGCCCTCCTCTCACCCGGAGCGCCGGTGCGCTTCGAGCCGGTCCGGCCTCGCTCGCGCGCGCTCGCGCCGACGCCCGTTCCGTCCCCGGGGCCGGCGCCCGCCGCCGCGTCCTCCGCTCGCGGTGCGACCCGCGGCGCCGGGGGTGAGATGCGCGGCATCCGCGTGCTGTCTCCGGGCGTGCGTTCCACGGTGCAGGACGGCGGGCGCCCGGGTCGGGCCGCCGAGGGGATCGCGGTCTCGGGGGCGGCCGACCGGGCCGCATGGGCGCTGGCGAACCGGCTGCTCGGCAACCGTCCGGACGCGGCCGCGATCGAGGTGGTGATGGGCGGCCTGCGCGCGGTGGCCGCGTGCGACCTCGCGGTCGTCGTGACGGGGGCGTGGGCGCCCGTCGTCATCGACGGGCGTGCCCTCGACCCGTTCGTCGTGCACCCCTGGCCGGCGGGTGCGGAGCTGCGCCTCGACACGTTCGCGGCGGGGGCCCGGGCCTATCTGGGAGTGCGCGGCGGGTGGGACGTCGGGCCGGTCGTCGGCTCGCGGTCGACCGACACGCTCTCGGGCCTGGGACCCCCCGCCGCTCCGCACCGGAGACCTCGTACCCGTCGGGACGGAAGTCGCGGGGGAGCTGCCCGCGCTGCCGTTCCATCCGTGGGGCTTCCCGGACGTCGGCACGGATGCCGCACCGCTCGACCTGCCGTTCGTGCCGGGCCCGCGCGACGACTGGCTGACGCCCGCAGCCCGAGACGCGCTGGAGACGATGGTCTGGACGGTGTCGGCGGCGGCCGACCGCATCGGCGTCCGTCTGGAGGGTCCGCAGCTCGAGCGCGCCCGCGGCGGTGAGCTGGCGAGCGAGGGCGCCGTTCCCGGCGCCATCCAGGTTCCGCCCGCGGGCCAACCGGTCGTCTTCGGGGTGGACGGTCCGGTGACGGGCGGGTATCCGGTCGTGGGGGTCGTGACGGATGCCGGCCTGGACCGTCTCGCGCAGGCCCGGCCGGGCGACCGGGTGCGGTTGCGCCGGACGGGCGGTCCCGCTCCCACCGCCGACGATCGCTGATCCGTCAAGGGGGAGAACTCCCCGTGTCAACCCCCGATCTCCCCGGCGCGGTTCCCCTACCGTCGGTGGCATGACACGCACCAAGACCACCTCCGCCGCCGCCCTGATCGTCTCGGCGGCCCTGCTGCTCGCCGGCTGCGGCGGGCAGTCGGGCGACACCGCCGCGTCGGGGGACGCCGGCACGTCGTCCTCCTCCTCGTCGTCGCCCTCCGCCAGCGCACCCTCCGTCGAGCCCGCCTCGGGCGAGACCATCACCGGCTCGGGCTACACCTTCTCGGTCCCCGAGGGGTGGGCCGTGCCCGACCAGGAGCTCCCCGGAATGAATAAGGTCGACGTCTTCGTCGCCGACCTCACCGACGCCTCGGCGGACGGGTTCGCCGACAACGTCAACGTCGTGCTCTCGCCGTCGCCGCGGGCCGTCACGGCCGACGAGGTCGAGACGCTCGGTGTCACCGAGCTCGAGGAGCAGGCGGGCGCGACCGACGTCACGGTGCGGGAGCGCACCACCATCGCCGGCAGCGAGTCGTCGCATCTGTCCGCTTCGGTCGACCAGCAGGGTGTGACGTACAACGTCGACCAGTTCTACCCCGCGAACGACGACCAGACTTACGTCATCACCTTCTCGTTCAGCCCCGACGTGACGGATGCCGACCGTGCCGCCGTCTACGACGCCGTCCTGGCCTCGTGGGCCTGGGCCTGAGCGTTCCCCGCTTCCCGACGCGCCGTCCGCTTCCGAGCGGGCGGCGCGTCGTCGTCGCGGTCACGGGGCCGAGCCCGGCGATGTCAAGGCCGGGCTCGACGGCGCCGCTGCCCGTACGGTGTGAGCCATGACTCGCACCAAGACACTCACGTCCGCGGCGGTCCTCGTCGCCGCCACGCTCCTGCTCGCCGGATGCGGCGGGCAGGACGACACCGCCGAGCCGGCCGCGTCCGGCGATGCGACGGCATCGCAGCCGGCATCGCCGTCGGCCTCGGCCAGTGCCCCCGCCGCCGAGGAGCCGTCGTCGACGACGACCATCACGGGTACGGGCTACACCTTCTCGGTGCCCGAGGGCTGGGCCGAACCCGCGCAGGACATGACCGGCGGCCAGGCCGACGTCCTCGTCATGCAGAACGGCGGCGACGGTGCGAGCAACGTCACGGTCGTCCTCTCGCCGATGATGCTGACCCCCGCGGATGTCGAGGCCCAGGGTCCCGCGGGCCTCGAGAGCCTCGGCGCCTCCAGCGTCGAGACGAAGGATCGGGTGCAGATCGGCGGCAGCGAGTCGGCGCATCTGAGCGCGACGCTCTCGCAGAGCGGCATCGAGGCGACGGTCGACCAGTACTACGCGACGCAAGGCGACCAGACCTACGTCATCACGGTCACGACGACGTCCGAGACTCCCGAGGCCGACCGTCAGGCCCTGTCCGACACCGTCCTGTCGACGTGGGCCTGGAGCTGACCGACGCCCGTCGTCGACACCGCGCCGCTCCCTCTCCCGAGGGGGCGGCGCGCTTTTATACCGCAGCATCCGGGGGTCGTCAAGGATCCCACTGGACATGGCGCGTCGCGGCCCCTATAGTTGGTAGTTGCGCTCCCGTCCCCCTTGCCCTCATATGGTGGTCGGCTTGTGCTCTGCGCGATTCCGCCCCGTCCGACGGCGTGAGACGCGCGAGCTCGGACCGGGAGCACTCCACCTGACGACAAGGAACCGGCCCCCCTCGGGCCACGGAGGTAATCCCCTTGGCTGCTGCGAGCAACGCATCCACCACCACTCCCAAGAACGGCCGCGGCGCATCCCGCCTCTCGTTCGCGAAGATCTCCGACAAGCTCACGGTCCCCGACCTGCTGGCGCTGCAGACCGAGTCCTTCGACTGGCTCGTCGGCAACGACACCTGGAAGGCCCGCCTCGCCGAGGCCCAGGCCGCCGGCCGCACCGACATCGCGCTGCAGAGCGGCCTCGAGGAGATCTTCGAGGAGATCTCGCCCATCGAGGACCTCGGCGAGACGATGCAGCTGTCGTTCACCAACCCCTACCTCGAGCCCGAGAAGTACTCCATCGAGGAGTGCAAGGAGCGCGGCAAGACGTACGCCGCCCCGCTCTACGTCGAGGCCGAGTTCATGAACCACCTCACCGGTGAGATCAAGACGCAGACGGTCTTCATGGGCGACTTCCCGCTCCAGACCGGCAAGGGCACGTTCATCATCAACGGCACCGAGCGCGTCGTCGTCTCGCAGCTCGTGCGCTCGCCCGGCGTCTACTTCGACAAGACGCCCGACAAGACCTCCGACAAGGACATCGTGTCGGCGCGCGTCATCCCCAGCCGCGGTGCCTGGCTCGAGTTCGAGATCGACAAGCGCGACCAGGTGGGCGTACGCATCGACCGCAAGCGCAAGCAGTCGGTCACCGTCTTCCTCAAGGCCCTGGGCCTGACGAGCGAGGACATCATGGCCGAGTTCGCCGGCTACGACTCGATCGAGGAGACCCTCGCGAAGGACACCATCCTCACCAAGGAGGATGCGCTCCGCGACATCTACCGCAAGCTCCGTCCGGGCGAGCAGGTCGCCGCCGAGGCCGCCCGCGCGCTGCTGGACAACTTCTACTTCAACGCCAAGCGCTACGACCTCGCCAAGGTCGGCCGCTACAAGATCAACCAGAAGCTGGGTCTCGACACCCCGATCGAGGAGTCGGTGCTCACCGTCGCCGACATCGTCGCGACGATCAAGTACCTGGTGCGTCTGCACCGCGGCGACACGACGTTCGACGGCATGCGCGACGGCAAGGCCGCCGAGATCCGTCTCGACACCGACGACATCGACAACTTCGGCAACCGCCGTATCCGCGCCGTCGGCGAGCTCATCCAGAACCAGGTCCGCACGGGTCTGTCGCGCATGGAGCGCGTCGTCCGCGAGCGCATGACCACGCAGGACATCGAGGCCATCACGCCGCAGACCCTGATCAACGTGCGCCCCGTCGTCGCCGCGATCAAGGAGTTCTTCGGAACCTCGCAGCTGTCGCAGTTCATGGACCAGAACAACCCGCTCGCGGGTCTGACCCACAAGCGCCGCCTGTCGGCGCTGGGCCCCGGCGGTCTGTCGCGTGAGCGCGCCGGCGTCGAGGTCCGCGACGTCCACCCGTCGCACTACGGCCGCATGTGCCCGATCGAGACCCCCGAAGGCCCGAACATCGGTCTGATCGGCTCGCTCGCGTCGTTCGCCCGCATCAACGCGTTCGGCTTCATCGAGACCCCGTACCGTCGCGTCGTCGACGGCAAGGTCACCGACGAGATCGACTACCTCACCGCCAGCGAGGAGAACGACTACGTCGTCGCGCAGGCCGGTGTCGAGCTCAACAAGGACGGCTCGTTCGTCGCCGACCGCGTGCTCGCCCGCCGCGGTAAGGGCGGCGAGGTCGACCTCTTCCCGAACGACGAGATCGGCTACATGGACGTCTCGCCGCGCCAGATGGTGTCGGTGGCGACGTCGCTCATCCCCTTCCTCGAGCACGACGACGCGAACCGCGCCCTCATGGGTGCCAACATGCAGCGTCAGGCCGTGCCGCTGCTGCGCAGCGACTCGCCGCTGGTCGGAACGGGTATGGAGGGCTACGCCGCGATCGACGCCGGTGACGTCATCACCGCGCAGAAGGCCGGTGTCGTCTCCGAGGTCTCGGCCGACGTCGTCACCGTCCAGCTCGACGAGGGCGGCACGCAGGACTACTTCCTGCGCAAGTTCGACCGTTCGAACCAGGGCACGTCGTACAACCAGCGCGTCGTGGTCTCGGCCGGTGAGCGCGTCGAGGTCGGCGAGGTCATCGCCGACGGCCCCGCGACCGAGAACGGCGAGCTCGCGCTCGGCAAGAACCTCCTCGTGGCGTTCATGACGTGGGAGGGCCACAACTTCGAGGACGCGATCATCCTCAGCCAGGAGCTCGTGAAGAACGACACGCTCTCCTCGATCCACATCGAGGAGTACGAGGTCGACGCCCGCGACACCAAGCTGGGCAAGGAGGAGATCACCCGTGACCTCCCCAACGTCGCTCCCGACCTGCTGAAGGACCTCGACGAGCGCGGCATCATCCGCATCGGCGCCGAGGTCCGCCCCGGCGACATCCTCGTCGGCAAGGTCACGCCCAAGGGCGAGACCGAGCTGTCGGCCGAGGAGCGCCTGCTCCGCGCGATCTTCAACGAGAAGAGCCGCGAGGTGCGCGACACGTCGCTGAAGGTGCCCCACGGTGAGCAGGGCACGATCATCGCGGTCAAGGAGTTCAACGCCGAGGACGGCGACGACGAGCTCGGCTCGGGCGTCAACCGTCGCGTCGTGGTCTACATCGCCCAGAAGCGCAAGATCACCGAGGGCGACAAGCTCGCCGGCCGCCACGGCAACAAGGGTGTCATCGCGAAGATCCTCCCCGTCGAGGACATGCCCTTCCTCGCCGACGGCACGCCCGTCGACGTCGTGCTGAACCCCCTCGGCATCCCGGGTCGAATGAACTTCGGCCAGGTGCTCGAGCTGCACCTCGGCTGGATCGCCGCTCAGGGCTGGAAGGTGGAGGGCACTCCCGAGTGGGCCGACCGCCTGCCCGAGATCGCCCGCGAGGCCGCTCCCGGCACGAAGGTCGCGACCCCCGTGTTCGACGGCGCGTTCGAGTCCGAGATCGCCGGGCTCCTCGACTCGACGAACCCGACCCGCGACGGCGAGCGTCTCATCGACCGCTCGGGCAAGACGAAGCTGTTCGACGGCCGCTCCGGCGAGCCGTTCCCGGCTCCGATCTCGGTCGGCTACATGTACATCCTGAAGCTGCACCACCTCGTCGACGACAAGATCCACGCACGCTCGACGGGTCCCTACTCGATGATCACCCAGCAGCCGCTCGGTGGTAAGGCGCAGTTCGGTGGACAGCGCTTCGGTGAGATGGAGGTGTGGGCCCTCGAGGCCTACGGCGCCGCGTACGCGCTCCAGGAGCTCCTGACGATCAAGTCCGACGACATCGTCGGCCGCGTGAAGGTCTACGAGGCCATCGTCAAGGGCGAGAACATCCAGGAGCCCGGCATCCCCGAGTCGTTCAAGGTGCTCATGAAGGAGATGCAGTCGCTCTGCCTGAACGTCGAGGTCCTCTCGGCCGACGGCACCGAGGTCAACCTCCGCGACACCGACGATGAAGCCTTCCGCGCAGCGGAGGAGCTCGGCATCAACATCTCCAGCCGCTTCGAGTCCTCGTCCATCGACGAGATCTGAACCGGCCAGGCAACGAACAGAATTCCGACACAGGAGAATCAGTGCTCGAGTCACACACCTTCGATCAGCTTCGCATCGGCCTGGCCACCGCTGACGACATCCGTCGTTGGTCCTTCGGCGAGGTCAAGAAGCCCGAGACCATCAACTACCGCACGCTCAAGCCCGAGAAGGACGGCCTCTTCGGCGAGCAGATCTTCGGGCCCTCCCGCGACTGGGAGTGCGCCTGCGGAAAGTACAAGCGCGTCCGCTTCAAGGGCATCGTCTGCGAGCGCTGCGGCGTCGAGGTCACCAAGTCCTCGGTCCGCCGCGAGCGCATGGGCCACATCGAGCTCGCCGCTCCCGTGACCCACATCTGGTACTTCAAGGGCGTGCCCTCGCGCCTCGGGTACCTGCTCGACATGGCGCCGAAGGACCTCGAGAAGGTCATCTACTTCGCCGCCTACATGGTCATCTCGGTCGATGAGGATGCGCGTCACCGCGACCTCCCCACGCACGAGAACAACCTGCGCCTCGAGATCAAGAACCTCGGCGACCGCCGTGACGCCCGCGTGGCGACGCGTCTGGCCAAGCTGGAGGAGGAGCTCGCGACCCTCGAGGCCGACGGCGCCAAGGCCGACCAGAAGAAGAAGGCCAAGGACTCCGCCGAGAAGGACATGGCGACGGTCCGTAAGAACTTCGACGAGCAGATCTCGCGCCTCGAGCGGGTGTGGGAGGAGTTCCGCTCCCTCGAGGTGGGCCAGCTCAAGCAGGAGGACGACGTCTTCCACGAGCTGCAGGACCGCTTCGGCCAGTACTTCGAGGCCTACATGGGCGCCGAGGGCATCCAGCGTCGCCTCGCGGCGTTCGACCTGGCCGCCGAGGCCGACTCGCTGCACCTGCAGATCTCCGAGGGCAAGGGCCAGCGCAAGATCCGCGCGATCAAGCGCCTGAAGGTCGTCAACTCGTTCCTGCAGACCGGCATGTCGCCGGCCTCGATGGTGCTCGACGTCGTCCCGGTGATCCCGCCGGAGCTGCGTCCCATGGTGCAGCTCGACGGTGGCCGCTTCGCGACCTCCGACCTGAACGACCTGTACCGTCGCGTCATCAACCGCAACAACCGTCTGCGTCGTCTGATCGACCTCGGGGCTCCCGAGATCATCGTCAACAACGAGAAGCGGATGCTGCAGGAGGCCGTCGACGCGCTGTTCGACAACGGTCGCCGCGGTCGCCCCGTCACCGGTACCGGCAACCGTGCCCTGAAGTCCCTCAGCGACATGCTGAAGGGAAAGCAGGGTCGCTTCCGCCAGAACCTGCTCGGCAAGCGCGTGGACTACTCGGGCCGTTCGGTCATCATCGTCGGACCCCAGCTGAAGCTGCACCAGTGCGGTCTGCCCAAGCAGATGGCGCTCGAGCTCTTCAAGCCCTTCGTGATCAAGCGCCTGATCGACCTCGGTCACTCGCAGAACATCAAGGCGGCCAAGCGCGCCGTCGAGCGCACGCGTCCCGAGGTCTGGGACGTGCTCGAGGAGATCATCCGCGAGCGCCCCGTGCTGCTCAACCGTGCGCCCACGCTGCACCGCCTGGGCATCCAGGCCTTCGAGCCTCAGCTCGTCGAGGGCAAGGCGATCCAGCTGCACCCGCTCGTCTGCGCCGCGTTCAACGCGGACTTCGACGGTGACCAGATGGCCGTCCACCTGCCGCTGTCGGTCGAGGCCCAGGCCGAGGCCCGCATCCTGATGCTCGCGTCGAACAACATCCTCAAGCCGTCCGACGGCCGCCCGGTCACCCTGCCCTCGCAGGACATGATCATCGGTCTGCACCACCTGACCACGGTCATCGAGGGTGCGGCCGGCGAGGGTCGCGTGTTCGGCTCGGTGGGCGAGGCGATCCTGGCGAAGGACGAGGGCACCCTCGACCTGCAGGCCAAGGTCCGCATCCGCATCCCCGGCCTGACGTTCCTCGAGGGCGACGCCCCCGAGAACTACGACCGTCACGGTCTCGTCGACGCCTCGCTCGGCCAGGCGATCTTCAACGACACCCTGCCCAAGGGGTACCCGTTCGTCCGCGAACAGGCCGACAAGGGCAAGCTGTCGCAGATCGTCAACAAGCTGGCCGAGGAGTACCCGAAGACCGAGGTCGCGGCATCCCTCGACCGGATCAAGGACGCCGGCTTCCACTGGGCGACCCGTTCGGGTGTCACCGTCGCGCTCAGCGACGTCCTGACGCCGCCGAACAAGGCCGAGATCATCTCGAAGTACGAGAAGCTCGCGTCGAAGGTCCAGGGCCAGTTCGAGAAGGGTCTCGTGACCGACGCCGAGCGTCGTCAGGAGCAGATCAAGATCTGGACCGAGGCGACCGACGAGGTCCAGGCCGCGATGAAGGCGAACTTCCCGGCGGACAACACCATCAACCGCATGGTGTCGTCGGGTGCCCGTGGTAACTGGCTGCAGATCCGTAACATCGCCGGTATCCGAGGCCTGGTCAACAACACCAAGGGTGAGATCATGCCGCGTCCGATCATCTCCTCGTACCGCGAGGGGCTGTCGGTCGCCGAGTACTTCACCGCGACGCACGGTGCCCGTAAGGGTCTCGCCGACACCGCTCTGCGTACCGCCGACTCGGGTTACCTGACCCGTCGTCTGGTGGACGTCTCGCAGGACGTCATCATCCGCGAGGACGACTGCGGCACGTCGAAGGGCCTCGAGCTCCCGATCGCCGCAGAGGGTTCGGACGGTGTCCTGATCAAGGACGCGAACGTCGAGAACTCGGTGTTCGCCCGCACGCTCGCGGCCGACGCCGTCTCGCCCTCGGGTGAGGTGCTGGCCGCGGCCGGCGACGACGTGGGCGACGTGCTGATCAACAAGCTCGTCGAGGGTGGCGTCACCTCCATCAAGGTGCGCTCGGTCCTGACCTGCGACTCGGCCGTGGGTGTCTGCGCGAAGTGCTACGGCCGTTCGCTGGCCACCGGCAAGATCGTCGACATCGGCGAGGCGGTCGGCATCATCGCCGCCCAGTCGATCGGTGAGCCCGGCACGCAGCTGACGATGCGTACCTTCCACACCGGTGGTTCGGCCTCGGCCGACGACATCACGCAGGGTCTGCCCCGCGTGCAGGAGCTCTTCGAGGCCCGTACCCCCAAGGGTGCGTCGCCGATCGCCGAGGCCAGCGGCCGCGTCACGATCGACGAGACCGAGAAGGCCAAGAAGGTCATCATCACGCCCGACAACGGCGACGAGCCGTTTGTCTACCCGGTGCTCAAGCGTGCGACCCTCCTCGTCGAGGACGGGCAGCACGTCGAGGTCGGCGACCCGCTGCAGGTGGGCACGCTCGACCCGAAGGACATCATGCGCGTGCAGGGTGCCCGCGAGGTGCAGAAGTACCTCGTCGGCGGCGTGCAGGGTGTCTACCGGTCGCAGGGTGTGCCGATCCACGACAAGCACATCGAGGTCATCGTCCGTCAGATGCTGCGCAAGGTCACCGTGGTCGACCACGCCGACACGACGCTGCTCCCGGGTGAGCTGGTCGACTTCAAGAAGTACCAGAGCATCAACCGCGAGGCCGTGGCCGAGGGCAAGCGCCCCGCGTCGGGTCGTCCCGAGCTGATGGGTATCACGAAGGCGTCGCTCGCGACGGAGTCGTGGCTGTCGGCTGCATCGTTCCAGGAGACCACCCGCGTCCTGACGCAGGCGGCCATGGAGGGCAAGAGCGACCCGCTCGTCGGCCTCAAGGAGAACGTCATCATCGGAAAGCTCATCCCCGCCGGAACGGGCCTTGCGAAGTACCGCAACGTGGCCGTCGAGGCGACGGAGGAGGCGAAGAGCGAGCGGTACCCCAACCGCATCTTCGCGTCGGACGGCGCCTACAGCGACGCCGACCTGAGCTACGTCGACTTCGACAGCTTCTCCACCGACGGCGACTTCACCAGCTACAACTGATCGAGCGCTGATCCAGCGAAGGGCCCCGGGCACGTCCCGGGGCCCTTCGTCGTGTCGGCCGCGCGCCGGCGGCCCGGCGGATTAGCGTGGAGTGGTGTCGCGCATCGGGGGTAGGAACGTCGTCTTCGCCTGGATCGTCGGCGGCATCTGCGCCGTCGTCGTGGGCGCGCTGGCGATCCTGACCCTGCCCCTCGTCACGACAGGGCTCGGCCTCGCCGGCGGGAACGGCGGCGCCGGCCGGGGCGAGACCGAGACGGTCGACGGCCCCACGCAGTGCCGCGACCTGTACTCCGACCCCCTGTGGGCGTCGTTGCAGTACGCGCCCGGCTCCGAGCTCGCCAGCTCCGACGACGCGCCCGTGTCGACGGCATCCGACCTGGTCGCGGCGCTCGCGCCGACGGTGCGGTTCACGTGCACCTGGACCTCGACGGCGGGATCGATCTCGACGACGGTGGCCGATGTGGGGACGGATGCCGGTTCGATCGCGGCGTCCGCGCTCCCGGCCGTCGGCTTCTCGTGCTCCGAGAACGGAGAGCGCACCCTCTGCTCCCGCAGCGAGGGCGAGCTCATCGAGACGATCGAGGCGGGCGGCGGACACTGGGTGTCGACGTCGCAGGACGGCTGGCACCCGGAGCGCTACGCGAGCCGCGTCGGCGATCCCGTGTTCGCGGACTGACGGCGTCGTCCGGGCGGGTCAGGCCGCCGGTGTCGCGGCGCCGGCCGGCCACAGCGACGCGATGATGCCGCTCGTGTAGCCCTCGGGCGCGAGGTGCGAGAACTCGGTGTCGATGAGGACGCCGTCGCGGAAGTACAGGGTCCGGCCGTCGGTCACGGGATACCGCTCGTTCGTCCAGGTCTTCTCGCAGCGCACGCCCGCGTCGGGCCGGTAGCACGTGAAGCCTTCGTCGGTCAGGCCGTTCAGGAAGTCGATCGCCGCGTTCTCGGGCGTGTGCGCGATCGTCGTCACGATCTTCGCGGTGTCGGCTCCGGGGTCCGCCCACACGCAGCGCAGGGAGCCGTCGGGCAAGGCGCCGGCGGCGCCGAAGGCGGGATCGTTCAGCGGGACCCCGGCGAGGGCGGTTCGTGCCGAGGCGCCCAGCAGTCCGGAGCAGTCGCGGGGGAGCGTCGTGGTCGACACCACCGAGCCGTCCGCTCCAGGCGCCGCGCCGCCGGCCTGCGGCGATCGCGTCTCGAGGGGGGACGGGGTGCCGGGACCGCTCGGCGTGGAGGTCGCGGTGCTCGGCGTGGTCGGGGCGACATCCGGCTCGGGCGCGCATCCCGACAGCAGGACGACCGTCGCGAGCAGGGCTGTGGGGGCGAGCCTGGAGAGGGGATGCGCGGTCATGGGACGACGATACGATGCGGCGCGCGGACGGGTGCGCAGACACGTCGGCACGCCTGCGGCGTGCGCCTGCATCGCCGGGATATCCTCGCCACTGCGGCGGCACCGGCCACCGCGTGAGGAGCAGCATCGCATGAGCGACCCCAAGTACGGCGAGCCGGTCGACGAGCCGCAGCCGGTCGACGACGTCGTGGGCAGCGCCCGAGCCGGACTGGCCGACGCCGAGGCGTCGCGCGATGCCGTCACCGCCGACGACTGGGATGCCGCCTACGCGGGTTCCGGGTCGCTTCCCGAGGGCGCCGCGTCGGACGAGCCCGCCCCGGTGTCGATGGATGCCGTCGATGCGGGAACCGGCGCCGGTCACATCGCCTCGGGTGCCTCCGAGGCGTCTACCTCCGGTGCGGAGACGTCGAGCGTCCGCGATGCGGGCACCCCCGTCGCCGACGACTGGAACTCGCCGAGCGAATGGGACACCCCGCGCACGGATGCCACCGAGCCCGCGGTCGTCGCCGGATCCGGAGCTGCCACGGCGGCTGCCGCATCGAGCGAACCCGCGACCCGCGCGTACGGCGTCGAGGACGAGCGCACCGCCACCGTCAGCGCGAGCGAGCCCGTCGCCGAGACGCCCGCCGCCGCGCCCCAGCCCATCTTCGTGCAGGCCCCCGAGGCTCCGACCCCGCGCGGCAACCGCGGCGCGGCCGGGGCGATCGGTCTGCTCGCGGCGCTCTGCTTCGCCGTCGTCTACCTGGGCGCGGCCCTCGCGATCGGCGCCGTGAACGGCGACGTCACGACCGCGAACATCGGCGACCAGGCTCTCGCCGCCGTCATGTCGTGGTGGCTGTGGGTTCCCGTCGCGGTGTTCTTCCTCGCGTTCTGGATTCTCGGCGCGTTCGTCAACCGGGGCCGCTGGGGCCTGTGGGTCGTGCTCGGCCTCCTCGTGGGCGTCGCCTCGTACGCCGGGCACATCCTCGGCCAGCTCTTCCAGGCGCCGTTCTGGAACGTCGCCCCGAGCCAGGCCCTGACGCTGGTGGGCGAGCAGGCCTTCGTGCCGCTCGCGCTCGTCGCCCTCGTGGCCGGGCGTGAGCTGACGATCTGGTTCGGCGCCTGGGTCGCCGCCCGCGGCCGACGGGTCACCGAGCTCAACGCCGAGGCGCAGCGCGAGTACGAGCGCACCCTCGAGGCGGGTCCGCAGCTGCACCGGTTCTGATGTCGCCCGACTCCGGCGGACTGCGCCCCGGGCTCGCCACCGCGTTCGCGGTCGTGGGCTTCGGGGCGCTCGCCATCTGCGGCCTCGGTGTGACGAGCCTCGTCACGGCGACCGACGTCGTGGCCGTCCGCGGCCTCGGCCCGGTTCCGGGGGCCGTGGGCTTCGCCGCCGCGCTGCTGGCGGTGGCCGTCGGGATCGCGACGGGCCTGCGGCGAACGCATCCGTCCTACCTGCTCGCCGTCCCGGTCGGGCTGGGCGCGGTGGTCGCCTACCTCGCCGCGCTCACCGTGGCGGCCTGGGCGATCGGGGTCGACCCGGCTCGCGCGGTCGCCGCCGCGGGGGAGTTCGCGCTCTCTTGGTTCGCTGTCGTCCTCCTCCTGTCCGCCGCCGCGGCGGCGTGGACCGGGGTCGCGCTCGTCCGCACCCGAGCGCACCCGCCGCGGTGGCGCTGGGAAAGCGATGACGACCGATGACGCCCAATCCCGCTCGCGGCGGCATCCATCGGCGACAATAGGGCCGTGGAGCGGTCGCTCGAGACCCAGGTCAGCCAGGCGGTGGATGCCTGGCTGCGCTGGCTGCCGCGCTGGCAGCCGGCGACGCACCGCGGGCGGGTGGCTCCCTGCCGGCGATGCATCGGCTCGCCCGTCCTCTCGGCCGCGGGCATCGGCGCGGACGTGCCGCACGGCGTGCAGCACGGCCTGTCGACGCGCATGAAGACGATCGTCGACCAGGCGGTCGCCGAGTACACCGCTCGCAACCTGCCGATGCTGCAGGCCGAGCTCGATCAGCAGGCCGCCCGCAACCGCATCCGCTCGTACCGTCCCGCGGAGGGGCTCGAGCCGGAGTTCGAGGGGATGCCGCTCGACCCCGACCCCGTGCCGGGCGCCCCGTTCCTGTTCACCATCTCGGGCCTCGCGCAGGAGTCCGACGCCGCCGTTCCCGAGCTCCCGCCGCTGAGCGCCGAGGCGAAGGCCGCCCTCCGGCAGGAGGTCGCGCTCGCGGACGACTACGCCAACATGGTCGGGCGCGAGATCTGCTCCATCCTGCTGCACCACCGGATGCGTGTGCAGGCGGAGATCGCCCAGCACGTCGAGCCGCAGATCGAGGCGATGCTCGCCGAGCTCACCCGGTCGCTCGACGCCCCGTTCGAGCCCGGTGCGGATCCGGGGGTCGGGCCGTGAGCGATGGCCGCGGGCGCCGCGGGCCCTATCGTGGGATGCGATGACCAGCTCCGCCAACGATTCGCTCCTCATCCTGCTCGTCGTGCTCTCGACGGTGCTCGGTGCGGTCCTCTACGTCTGGACGGCTCTCGCACTCGCCGGGCTGTTCCGCAAGACCGGCGAGGAGCCGTGGCAGGGATGGGTGCCGGTGCTGAACGTCGCCGCGGTCCTGCGTCTGGGCGGCTTCAGCCCGTGGCTCGTGCTCGTCGGTCTCGTGCCCGTCCTCGGCTGGATCGCCCTGTACGTGCTCGTCGTGGTCGCGGCGCACCGCGTCGGGCGCGACTTCGGGGCGGGGCCGGGCATGACCGTGCTCGCGGCCCTGCTGTTCGTCGTCTGGGCGAGCATCCTCGGACTCGGACCGGCGCGCTGGCGGGGCCGCCGTCCGGTCGTCGACCCGCCGCCGTGGTCGTTCGCGCCGCCGATGTCGGGAACGGATGCCGCCGCGTCCGAGGCGCCGACCGACACGGTCGTCGCCGGGCCGCGCCGCAGCGAGCCGGTGGCTCCGCCCACCGTCGCGAGCCCCATCCTGTCGCCGCACCACTTCCAGCCCGAGCCGCTGCCGGGAGCGGAGGACGATTCCTCGGCCGACACCGTCGGCGCGCCCGCCCCCGTGTCCGCCGATGTGGATGCCGGCGTCGGCGTCGTTGACGATGCGGGTGCCGATGCCGATGCCGATGCCGATGCCGGGACTGCCCGCGTGGACGGGCCGGCCGAGCTGCGCCCGTCGCCGTGGGCACCGCCCCTGCGGAACGAACCGCCCGCCGATGCCCCGGCCGTCACCGCCACGCCCGCCCCTGCGCCGGCCTCGTCGCCCGCGGCCTCCGAGCCGGCGGCGCAGGCGGATCCGGAGCCGGACCCGGCGGACGCGGCATCCGCTCCTCCGCTCCTGCGCACGCCCGTCGACGCCCGCGCCGCCGAGCCCGCTCCGGTGTCCCCGGAGGTCGCCGCCGACGCGGAAGACGACGACGACTCCGACGACGCGCGCTGGCCCTCCGAGATCGACGAGGTCTCGGCCCTGTCTCCGTCGCCGTTTCCCTCCCGTGCCGCCTCCGACCGCCCCGGCGTCGTGCCGTCCTTCGCCGACCCCGAGTCCGCCGGATCGCCCCACGCCGGACGCCGCACCTGGGACGCGGTGCCGGCGAACCCGGCCGTGCGGCGCGCGTTCGCCGGCACGCCCGAGGAGTTCCCCGAGCTCTCGGGCGAGGTCTCCGCGGTCACGGGAGCCCCCGCGGCGGGCGCTCCCCGCACGGCGGCCGGCTCGGTCCCCGCGCAGCTGCGACGCGCCGAGGCGGAGGACGACGGCGACGTCGACCACACCGTCGTCGTGGCGCGCCGACGCGTGTACTGGCAGCTCGTCCTGCCCGACGGCGCGGTCGCACCGCTGACGGGCGACGTCGTGATCGTCGGTCGCCAGCCCGCGCCCGACCCCGCGTTCCCTCGCGCCCAGCTCGTCCCGGTCGAAGACCGCACGCGCACGGTGTCGAAGACGCACGCGCGCCTCGAGCTGCGCTCCGGGCTCTGGCACATCACCGATCTGCACTCGACGAACGGGGTCGTGCTCACCAACTTCCTCGGCACCGAGATCGAGCTCGAGCCGGGCTCGGACGCGCCGGCGGGCGAGCGTTTCCTCCTCGGCGACGCCGAGGTGCGGATCGAGCGGCCCGGAGCCTGAAGCCGATACCACCGGCATCCGTCGCCGTTTGCCCGCCTCGCCGCAGAGGCGTATCATTGATCGGGTGTGCGCTCGTGCGCGCCCTGCGTCGTGCCCCGGTCCGATCAGGTCGAGACGGAGCACGCGAACCGGGATCGTCCTGCGAACAGGTCGCCCCCACGGCATATCCACCCCTGAAAACGCAGCATTCGTGACGCGCCGGTGGATCTGTGGTGAAACCACGACGCTGTCACCGTGCAGCACAACAAGGAGAGAACGTGCCAACCATTCAGCAGTTGGTTCGCAAGGGTCGCTCGCCGAAGGTCTCCAAGACCAAGGCTCCCGCCCTGAAGTCGAACCCCCAGCAGGCGGGTGTCTGCACCCGCGTGTACACGACCACGCCCAAGAAGCCGAACTCGGCCATGCGCAAGGTCGCTCGTGTCAAGCTCCGCAACGGCACCGAGGTCACCGCGTACATCCCCGGTGAGGGTCACAACCTCCAGGAGCACTCGCTCGTGCTCGTCCGTGGTGGTCGTGTGAAGGACCTCCCCGGTGTCCGCTACAAGATCGTCCGCGGTGCGCTCGACACCCAGGCCGTCAAGAACCGTAAGCAGGCTCGCAGCCGCTACGGCGCGAAGAAGGGTTGAGTTAGATGCCTCGTAAGGGACCCGCACCCCGCCGCGTCGTCGTCAACGACCCGGTCTACGGTGCTCCGATCGTCACGCAGCTCGTGAACAAGATCCTCGTCGACGGCAAGAAGTCGATCGCCGAGTCGATCGTCTACACCGCCCTCAAGGGCGTCGAGGCCAAGAACGGCCAGGACGCCGTCGCAACGCTCAAGAAGGCACTCGACAACGTCCGCCCCACCCTCGAGGTCAAGAGCCGCCGCGTCGGTGGCTCGACCTACCAGGTGCCGGTCGAGGTCAAGCCGCACCGCGCGAACACCCTCGCGCTGCGCTGGCTCGTCTCCTACGCGAAGGGCCGTCGTGAGAAGACGATGACCGAGCGTCTGCAGAACGAGATCCTCGACGCCTCGAACGGTCTGGGAGCCGCGGTCAAGCGCCGCGAGGACACCCACAAGATGGCCGAGTCGAACCGCGCCTTCGCGCACTACCGCTGGTAAACAGCACTCGCGTCGCCGCGTTTCGACTCGCGGCTTCGCCGCCCGCCGGGCGGCCGGACTCCTCCGGTCGCCCGGCGGGCGAAGCGAGACGAAACGTCTGACCCGACACCACAAGTAAGGACACCCCGTGGCACAAGAAGTGCTCACCGACCTCAACAAGGTCCGCAACATCGGCATCATGGCGCACATCGATGCCGGCAAGACGACGACGACCGAGCGCATCCTGTTCTACACGGGTGTCAACCACAAGCTCGGCGAGACCCACGACGGCGCCTCGACGACCGACTGGATGGAGCAGGAGAAGGAGCGCGGCATCACGATCACGTCGGCCGCCGTGACCTGCTTCTGGAACAAGAACCAGATCAACATCATCGACACCCCCGGCCACGTCGACTTCACGGTCGAGGTCGAGCGTTCGCTGCGCGTCCTCGACGGCGCGGTCGCCGTGTTCGACGGCAAGGAGGGCGTCGAGCCCCAGTCCGAGACCGTCTGGCGCCAGGCCGACAAGTACGACGTCCCCCGCATCTGCTTCGTCAACAAGATGGACAAGCTGGGCGCCGACTTCTACTTCACCGTCGACACCATCGTCAGCCGCCTGGGCGCTCGCCCGCTCGTGCTGCAGCTCCCGATCGGCGCCGAGAACGACTTCGTCGGCGTCATCGACCTCGTCGAGATGCGCGCGCTGGTCTGGCCCGGCGACTCCAAGGGTGACGTCACCATGGGCGCCAAGTACGAGATCCAGGAGATCCCGGCCGACCTCGCCGACAAGGCGGCGGAGTACCGCCAGAAGCTGCTCGAGACCGTCGCCGAGTCCGACGACGAGCTGCTCGAGAAGTTCTTCGGAGGCGAGGAGCTCACGGTCGCCGAGATCAAGGGTGCCATCCGCAAGATGACCGTCGCCGGCGAGCTCTACCCCGTGCTCTGCGGCTCGGCGTTCAAGAACCGCGGCGTGCAGCCCATGCTCGACGCGGTCGTGGACTTCCTCCCGTCGCCCCTCGACGTGCCCGCCATCGAGGCGCACGACCCGAAGGACGAGGAGAAGGTCATCGAGCGTCACCCCGACGCCAACGACCCGTTCGCCGCACTGGCCTTCAAGGTCGCCGTGCACCCCTTCTTCGGTCGCCTCACCTACGTCCGCGTGTACTCCGGTCACCTGGACTCGGGCGCTCAGGTCATCAACTCGACCAAGGGCAAGAAGGAGCGCATCGGAAAGATCTTCCAGATGCACGCCAACAAGGAGAACCCGGTCGACTCGCTCACCGCGGGCAACATCTACGCCGTCATCGGCCTGAAGGACACCACCACCGGTGACACCCTCGCCGACCCGGCCGCGCCCGTCGTCCTCGAGTCGATGACGTTCCCCGAGCCCGTCATCGAGGTCGCGATCGAGCCGAAGACCAAGGCCGACCAGGAGAAGCTGGGTGTCGCCATCCAGAAGCTCGCCGAAGAGGACCCGACGTTCCGCACCGAGCTCAACCCCGAGACCGGCCAGACCGTCATCAAGGGCATGGGCGAGCTCCACCTCGACATCCTCGTCGACCGCATGAAGCGCGAGTTCCGCGTCGAGGCGAACGTCGGCAAGCCGCAGGTGGCGTACCGCGAGACGATCAAGAAGACCGTCGAGCGTCACGACTACACCCACAAGAAGCAGACCGGTGGTTCGGGTCAGTTCGCGAAGATCCAGTTCGCGATCGAGCCGCTCGAGGTCACGGCCGACAAGACGTACGAGTTCGAGAACAAGGTCACCGGTGGCCGCATCCCGCGCGAGTACATCGAGCCGACCAACCAGGGCTTCCAGGACGCGATGAACGTCGGCGTGCTCGCCGGCTACCCCATCGTGGGTGTCAAGGCCATCCTGCTCGACGGTGCCTCGCACGACGTCGACTCGTCGGAGATGGCGTTCAAGATCGCCGGCTCGATGGGCTTCAAGGAGGCGCTGCGCAAGGCGAACCCCGTCATCCTCGAGCCGCTCATGGCGGTCGAGGTGCGCACGCCCGAGGAGTACATGGGCGACGTCATCGGCGACCTGAACTCGCGTCGTGGCCAGATCCAGTCGATGGAGGACGGCTCGGGCATCAAGATCGTCCGTGCCCTCGTCCCGCTGTCGGAGATGTTCGGCTACATCGGCGACCTGCGCTCGAAGACCTCGGGCCGCGCCGTGTACTCGATGGAGTTCGACAGCTACTCCGAGGTCCCCCGCGCGGTGGCCGACGAGATCGTCCAGAAGAACAAGGGCGAGTAAGCCCTGCCGGATGCCGGGGGCGTCTGCTCCCGGCATCCACTCAAACTGAATATCGACCTCTCTACTAGAGTGAAAACATCCCCGTAGAGAACCGGTCGCAATCCAGCGCCCGGAGATCTACAACGACAGTCCTGAGGAGGACCCAGTGGCTAAGGCCAAGTTCGAGCGGACCAAGCCGCACGTCAACATCGGAACCATCGGTCACGTCGACCACGGCAAGACGACGCTCACCGCGGCGATCTCGAAGGTGCTCGCCGACAAGTACCCGTCGGCCACCAACGTGCAGCGCGACTTCGCGTCGATCGACTCGGCGCCCGAAGAGCGTCAGCGTGGTATCACGATCAACATCTCGCACGTCGAGTACGAGACCCCCAAGCGTCACTACGCTCACGTCGACGCGCCCGGTCACGCCGACTACATCAAGAACATGATCACCGGTGCCGCTCAGATGGACGGCGCGATCCTCGTGGTCGCCGCCACCGACGGCCCGATGGCTCAGACCCGCGAGCACGTCCTGCTCGCCAAGCAGGTCGGCGTGCCGTACCTGCTGGTCGCGCTCAACAAGTCGGACATGGTCGACGACGAGGAGATCCTGGAGCTCGTCGAGCTCGAGGTCCGCGAGCTCCTCTCGTCGCAGGACTTCGACGGCGACAACGCTCCCGTCGTCCGCGTCTCGGGCCTGAAGGCTCTCGAGGGCGACGAGCAGTGGGTCAACGCGATCGTCGAGCTCATGGACGCCGTCGACGAGTCGATCCCCGACCCGGTGCGTGACAAGGACAAGCCGTTCCTCATGCCCGTCGAGGACGTCTTCACGATCACCGGTCGTGGCACCGTCGTCACCGGTCGCGCCGAGCGTGGCACCCTCGCCATCAACTCCGAGGTCGAGATCGTCGGCATCCGCCCGACGCAGAAGACCACGGTCACCGGTATCGAGATGTTCCACAAGCAGCTCGACGAGGCCTGGGCCGGCGAGAACTGTGGTCTGCTCCTGCGCGGCACCAAGCGTGACGACGTCGAGCGCGGCCAGGTCGTCGTGAAGCCGGGTTCGGTCACCC
>JAQIJE010000014.1:0-44130 GCA_036946435.1 Microbacterium arborescens
GTGAGAAAGGCTGACTCCGCTGCTTCTGTGACGGCTGATTCGTCGGACTGGTGCTTGGTGGCGTTCATCAGTTCGAGCAGTGCGGGGTTCTCGGTCGCGAAATGCGCGAACGCTGCCGTCGCTCGTCGCACCCGGGTGGCGAAGCCGTCGCCGTCATCGTCGATCGCCTCTCGGATGCTGCCGCCCAAGCGGCGAAACCCGGTTTCGGCGAGTGCGTCGAGGAGGTCTTGACGCTCGGCGAAGTGCCTCCGAGGGGCCGCATGGCTGACCCCTACCTCCCGGGCGAGGTCGCGGAGTGAGAGCTGCGCAACGCCGTGCTCGCGGACGCTCCGCTCGGCCGCATCCAGCAGGGCTCCGCGCAGGTCGCCGTGATGGTAGGGACGCTGCTCGGTCTGCTCGGTCATGATGCGAGTCTAGTTCGAGAGTAGACATTGACAACATGTGTAGTCGATGTCTACATTCGCGACATGGCTTCTTTGACGACAGCAGACATCCGTTCGCAGAAGGACGAATCGGAGAGATTCACCGGCACGACTTTCCCTCTGCATCTCACACATTCCGGAGCGGGGCGATGACGACCACGACCGATGAGCTCATCGTTATCTCGGGCGCCTCGACGGGGATCGGGGCGGCGACTGCCCGGGCGCTCGCCTCGCGCGGGTTCCACGTCCTCGCCGGAGTGAGGCGCCAGCAGGATGCCGATGCGATCCGCGCGGAACGCATCGAGCCGGTCATGCTCGACATCACGAAAGACGAGCACGTCGATGCGCTCGCAACCCGGATTGACTCCGACGCCCAGGGCCGGGCGCTGCGAGCGGTGATCAACAACGCCGGCATCGAGATCAACGCACCCCTCGAGGTGCTGCCGATGGAGACCTGGCGGGAGCAGTTCGAGGTGAACGTCTTCGGGCAGGTTCGCGTGACCCGGGCGCTCCTTCCCGCTCTGCGGAAGAGCCGCGGCCGCATCGTCAACATCTCGTCCGTCGGCGCGGAACTCGCCCTGCCCATCTACGGCGCGTACGCCGGATCGAAGGCGGCCTTCGAGGCCCTCAGTGACTCGCTGCGCCGAGAGGTCTCCGCGCAAGGCACCCAGGTGGTGATCGTCCAATCCGGGGGAGTCAAGACCCCGATGGCCGATAAGAGCGGGCCGCTGTCCCTCGACCTCGCGAAGACCATGAACGACGAGCACGCCCGTCTCTACGGAAACTTGATCGAATCGACCGTGAGGTTCCAGTCCTCGTTCCTCACGCGCGCGATCACCGCAGAGAAGGCGGCGTCGAAGATCGCCAGGATCACCACGACCAGACGCCCGCGGACGCGCTACAGCCTCGGTCCCGACGCCGCGATCACTCTGCCGCTGGGGCGCATTGTTCCCGCGCGGATGATCGATCGTGCCGTCGCCCGTTGACGCCGCTCGCCGTCACGTCGAACCCGTCACCCGTGCGGGGACGATGAGGCGTCGTGCGATTCGTCACCCTCCCGGCTCGCGGGCCGAGAATCGGCGGCCCGTGCCCTCGCGGAGGCGGCTACGGTGAACGGGCGAGACGATCGCGAGGAGGACACGGCATGGAGCAGATCACGGCGTTCACCGAGGCTCACCTCTCGTTCTTGCGTGAGGACGGAAGGTACGCCGTCACCGACGTGGACGAGCGCCCGGGCACGCCCGACTGCGTCGTGGTCTGGGCCTCCGACCGCCTGTCGCTGCGGTTCGTGACCGACCGCGGGCAGCTCTTCCTCGACGTGAGGCCCGCGCCGTCGACGACCGCGCGGGACTGGTCCTCGATCGATCTCGTCCGGCGGCTGTTCACCGGCGAGCGAAAGCGGTCGTCCGTGCTCGACGCGGACTACGCCGCGTTCTTGCGCGAACACATGGCAGAGATCGAAGACCGGTTCTCTCCCGACCGGTGGCCCGCGACCCGGGCAGAGCTCGCCGAGCTGCGGCGGATTCGAAGCAGAGAGATGTTCGGGTGAGCGTCGGTCAGGCGATGATGCTCAGCGGGTCCTCCAGCAGCCCCGTCAGCGTCGCGAGGAATCGGGCCGCCAGCGCGCCGTCGATGATCCGGTGGTCGGCCGAGAGCGTGTAGCGCATGCGGTGACGGACCTCGACGGCACCGTCGATGACGACGGGTTCTGCGCGTGCGGCGCCGACGGCGAGGATCGCGCCCTCGGGCGGGTTGATGATGGCGGTGAACTCCTCGACGCCGAACATGCCCAGGTTGCTGATCGTGAAGGTGCCGCCGGTCATCTCCGCCGCGCCGAGCCGGCGATCCTGTGCCAGACCGGCGAGCCGGCGTGCCTCGGTCGCGATCTGCGACGCCGTCTTCTGGTCCGCGTCGCCGACGACGGGCACGACGAGCCCGGTGGGCGAGGCGACCGCGATGCCGATGTTCACGCGGTCGTGCAGCAGGGGTCGCGCCGCGCCCGTCCGGCGAGTACGACGCGTTGACGCCGCGATGCTCTCGCAGCGCGATCGCGCACGCGCGCACGAGCAGGTCGTTGACGCTGATCTTCGGGCGATCCTCCGTGCCGCGGCGCGCGTTGAGGTTTGCCCGCAGCGCGAGCAGCGCGTCGACGTCGGCGACGGCGGTGACGGCGAAGTGCGGCACCGTGCTGCTGCTCTCGCTGAGGCGGCGGCTGATCACCTGGCGGGTCTTGTCGAATGGGACGGCGGTGGAGCGTCGGGCGTCGTCGGATGCCGCGGGCGCGAGGGCGTCGGCGGTGGCGGCGTCGGCGGCGGAGGCGATCCTGGGGGCCGCGTCGGCCGCCGGAGCCTGCCGCTGCAGGACGTCGTCGATGTCGGCGCGGACGATCCGGCCGCCGGGGCCGGAGCCGGAGACCCGGGCGAGATCGATCGCGTGCTCGCGAGCGAGCCGTCGCACGAGGGGCGTCGCGAACAGGCGCTGCCCCGCAGATGCGGGCGCGGGGGTCGGCCCCGGGCGCGTGCGGGGGTTCAGTCGCGGGTGCGACGGAGGGCACCGGCTGAGCCGCAGGCGCGGCATCCGTCTCTCGCATCGCCGGACTCGGCGCGTCGTCCTTCCCGTCGTCGAGGCGGGCGATGACCATGCCGATGGTGGCCTGGTCGCCTTCGGGCACGAGGATGTCGCGCAGCACGCCGGCGTCGTAGGCCTCGTACTCCATCGTGGCCTTGTCGGTCTCGATCTCGACGAGGACGTCGCCGATCGCGACGGTGTCGCCGGGCTGCTTGAGCCAGCGGGCGATGGCGCCTTCTTTCATGGTGTCGGAGAGGCGGGGCATGAGGATGTCGATCATGGGGTGTCCTTAAGCGCGGCGCGCGACGGCGGCGAGGGTCTGCCGGATGGCGGTGGCGGCGTCGTCGGCGGAGGGGAGGGCGGCGGTCTCGAGGGGTTTGGCGTAGGGGAGGGGGACCTCGGCCATCGCGACGCGTCGCACCGGCGCGTCGAGCCAGTCGAAGGCGCCGTCCGAGATGGTCGCGGCGATCTCGGCGCCGATCCCGTAGGTGAGCCAGTCGTCCTCGAGCACGACGGCGCAATGCGTCTTCTTCACCGATGCGATGATCGTGTCGCGGTCGAGGGGCCGGAGGCTCCGCAGGTCGACGACCTCGACGTCGATGCCGTCGCTCTCGGCGAGACGTTCGGCGACCTCGAGGGCGACGGCGGCCATCCGCGAGTACGCGACCACGGTGATGTCGGCGCCCTCGCGGGTGACGGCGGCGCGGCCGATCTCGGCGGGGGTGTCGTCGTCGGGCACCTCGCCCTTGGTGTTGTACAGGGCGAGGTTCTCGAGGAACAGCACGGGGTCGTCGTCGCGGATGGCGGCGAGCAGCAGCGCCTTGGCATCGGCGGGGCTCGAGGGGGGCGACGACCTTCATCCCGGGCACGAAGGCGTAGTAGAGCTCGATGTTCTGCGAGTGGGTGGCGCCGAGCTGCTGTCCGCCTCCGCCGGGGGTGCGGATGACGAGCGGCACGCGGGCCTGGCCGCCGAACATCCCGTAGATCTTCGCGGCGTGGTTGACGATCTGATCGAGCGCGAGCAGGGAGAAGTTGATCGTCATGATCTCCACGACCGGGCGGAGGCCCAGCATGGCGGCGCCGATCGCCGCGCCCGTGAAGCCCTCCTCGGCGATGGGGGTGTCGCGCACCCGCTTCTCGCCGAACTCCGAGAGCAGGCCCGCGGTGATCTTGTACGAGCCCTCGAAGACCCCGATCTCCTCGCCGATGAGCATCACGTTCTCATCGCGCAGCATCTCGCTGCGGAGGGTGTCGTGCAGTGCCTGGCGGTAGGTCATGATGCTCATGCGGATGCTCCGATCGCGGGGAGGGACGCCGGTTCGAACAGCGCCCGCCCGGGCAGGCGGCGCGAGTCGTTGGGCACGGCGGTGGCGTAGGTGTAGTCGAACAGCGTGTCGACCGACGGATGCGGGCTGGCCTCGGCGAACGCGACGGCGTCGGCCACCGCGTGCATGGCCTCGGCGTCGATCTCGGCCACGGTCTCGTCGGTCAGCAGCCCGCGCTCGGTGAGCCGGGCGGCGAAGGCCGCGACGGGGTCGGCGCTGCGCAGCGACGCGGTCTCCTCCGCACTGCGGTACTTGGCCGGGTCGACGACCGAGTGCCCCTTTAGCCGCTCGCTCACGGCCTCGAGGAGGAACGGCTTGCCCTCCCGCGCGCTCGCGAGGGCCTGCGCGGCCGCATCCCGGACGGCGACCGGGTCGTTGCCGTCGACGCGGGCCGATGCCATCCGGTACGACGAGGCCCGCCTGTAGAGCTCGGGCTCGCCCGAAGCCTTCTCGACGGTGGTGCCCATGCCGAGACCGTTGTTGATCACGACGTAGACGATCGGCAGGTTCCAGATGGCGGCGATGTTGAGCGATTCGTGGAAGGCCCCGATGTTCGTCGTGCCGTCGCCCATCACGCACACGACGGCCTCGGCCCCGCCGCGGTAGTCGATCGCCAGGGCGGCACCCGTGGCGAGGGGGACCTGGCCGCCGACGATGCCGTACCCGCCCAGCAGACGGGATTCGAGGTCGAACAGGTGCATCGACCCGCCCCATCCCTTCGAGACGCCGTCGCTGCGGCCGTAGAGCTCGGCCATGATGCGCCCCGGTGTGATGCCGCGTCCGATCGCATAGCGCGTGCTCGCGGTAGTTCGTGAAGAGGTAGTCGCTCGACTTCATCGCCGCCATGAGCCCGACGACGGTGGCCTCTTCGCCGAGGTTGAGGTGGCAGTAGCCCCCGATCTGGGCCTGCGTGTAGGAGCGAGCCGCCCGCTCCTCGAATCGGCGGATCAGGACCATCTGACGGTAGAAGCCGAGCAGTGTCGCGTCGTCGGGATCGCGCGTGGTTTTCGGAGTCGACGGCGCCTCGGCCTTCGAAGCGGTGGTGGACCTGCGTGCGGCCATAGGGACTCCTCACACCGCGCTCTTCTGGGGCGGTCTGCTCGATCGCTCGGAGAGTGGCCCGAACGAAGAATGAAACGTATGCGTGTCATTATAGGATGGAGATCGCGGGCATCGACCAGGAGGCCCGCGGACAGGAGGCGCCGTGAGCGACGCACCATCGGGCGGGGCTCGCAAGAAGGGGCGCCCCACCGCCGGAGAGCGCGAAGAACGCCGGGATCAGATCCTCGACGCCGCCGTCGGCCTGTTCGTCGCGAAGGGGTACGGCCAGGTCACGATCAACGAGATCGCTGCGGCATCGCGCGTCACGAAGCGCACCATCTACACCTACTTCGGCGACAAGGCCGAGGTGTTCACGGCCGCGATCGAGCGCTTCCGCGGTCGCGCTCTTGCCGATCTCGAATCAGATACGGAGTCGTTCGAGGACGTCACGACGCGCATGGTGGGCGTCCTGTACTCCGACGACGCGGTCGGGCTGCACCGGCTCATGATCGGCGAATCCGCGCAGTTCCCCGAGCTCGCCGCCCGCTTCTACGCGAGCGGCCCGCAGGGCTACATCGACCTGCTCGCCGCACGCCTGCGCGACCAGGCGACCGAGCGGGGCCTTTCCCCCGCGGGCGATGCAGGCACCGTGGCGGAGTCGCTCTTCGGGCTCCTGCTGGGCGAGCCCCACCGCCGGCGGCTCCTGGGGCTGACGGCGGCTCCCACGCCGGCGGCGGCGCGGATCCAGGCCCGCGGCGCGCTCACGGCGTTGGGCATCGTCGGAAGTGTGAAGTCGTAGTCGCTGCGGGTGGGGGTGCTCATCATCCAGGTCGCGTCATGAACGGTGAATAATTGGCTCTCATGAGCATCGACGAAGCGGGCCGCGGGGATCGTCGATGACGGTTCGGCGCCTGCCGCAGCAGAGTCGGTCTCACGAAACGCAGCGCGCGGTGATCGAAGGCGCCGCGAACGTCTTCGATCGTGAGGGGTACGGCAAAGCGAGTCTCTCGATGATCGTCGAGGAGTCGGGCGTCTCGCAGGGGTCCCTGTACTTCCACTTCAAATCGAAGGAACAGATCGCCCTCGCGGTCATCCACGAGCAGCACGCTCGCTCGCTCCCTCTGCTGACAGATGTCGCCGATGCGTCCCCCGGTGTCTTCGCGAGGCTCGTCGCGGTCTCACGGGCCGTGGCCGATCAACTGCGCGTCGATCCCGTCGTGCGCGCCGGCATCCGGCTGGCGATGGAGGAGGGTGCGCTCGAGGCCCCCGCCGGCAACTTCTACCTCAGCTGGGTGGAGACGACGACGAGCATGCTGGGGCCAGCGCTCGAGCGCGGCGAACTGGTTTCCGCGCTCCCGCCCGAGCATCTCGCGAAGACCCTGATCGGTTTCTTCACCGGAGTGCAGCTCATGTCGCAAGCGACGAGCTCGCGCGACGATCTGATGGTCGGCCTTCGCGACATGTGGCTGTTCGCCGTCGACGCCATGGTGCCGAGCGATGATCGCGCAGCCGCCGTGCGCGCCGTCGACACCGCGTTCGTGAGCCGATCCGCCTGACGTTTTCCGCGCGGGTCGTGGGTGGGTCGTCGGTCCCGCTCGTGACACTGGGGATTAGATCTGCACAAGAAAAAACTCGGGCGATTGACTTAGTTTGAAGTATTCTCGGAAACCGACGAAAGGGTTTCCGGGTGAACTCACTTCCGCCTCTCATGCCGCACGCACGGGATCCTGCCGGGTTCCTCGTCTCTGGAGCGGAGATCGCCAGGCGTCGCGCCGAGCGCTCCGGACCGACAGGGCTGTGTGAGCGCGAACTGCGGGTCGGGTCATCCTGATGGACGTCGGGACCCTGGGCGTCCTCATCGTCCTCGCACTCGTCGACTCGACGAGTGTCGGCACGCTCCTCATCCCGGTATGGCTCCTCACGACGCCGGGGAGGCTCCGACCCGCTCGGGTCGTCGGGTACCTCGCGGTGGTGACCGCGGCTTACCTTCTCGTAGGTGTGCTCCTCTTTCTCGGGCTCTCCTCGATCGCGTCGCATGCTCGGGCGATCGGTGAGTCTCCCGGCTTCCTGGCGGCTGTGCTCGTTCTCGGCATCGGGCTCATTGTGGTCAGCTGGTTGATGGACACGAAGAAGGCTCGTGCCCGGGCCGCCGAACATGCGGCGACCGGTGGCGGCGGGCTTCTGAGGTGGAGGCGGCGCGTCATGGACGAGCCGTCGCCGCGCGGGGCCGCGTTCGGCCTGATGGGTCTGGCCGTGGCTGCGGTGGTCCTCGAACTCGCGACGATGGTTCCCTACCTCGCCGCGATCGGGATCATCGCATCGGCCGACGTCGGCGTCGGGCTATCGGTCGGGGTCATCGCAGGCTACTGCGTGGTCATGATCCTGCCGGCGATCGTCCTCACGATCGGACGGTCGGTCGCCCATCGGGCGCTCGAGAGCCCCCTCCGCCGCCTCGACGGCTGGCTGACGCGAAACGCACAGGCAACGACGGCGTGGATCATCGGGGTCGTCGGATTCCTTCTCGCCGTCCATGCCGTGGCTGGTCTCGGCTGGGTCGACATCGGCACCGGGCAGGCCTGAGCTCCGGGCTCCGCCACTCGCGCGGCCCTGCGGTAGCACACTGTACTAGCACGGTGTACTACTGTCGCGGCATGCCAGCCGACAACCAGCGACAACACATCATCGACACCGCGGTCGCGCTGGTGTCCGAGGCCGGTTTCGACGCGGTCACGGTGAGAGCCGTCGCTGCATCCGCCGGTATCGGCATGGGAACGCTTCGGCACTACTTTCCGGCACAGGCCGATCTGCACGTGGCCGTCGTCGAGCACGTGATGGACGATGCGATCGACGACCTCGACATCTTCGACGTCGCCCTCGACCCCGCGGACCGGCTGGTCGGGTGCGTGCTGCAGTTCTTGCCCGATGAGATGACGGAGGGCCAGCTCCTCGATGTGTGGTTCGGCATGTACCGGCACGGGCTCGGGCCGGTGGCGAGCGGTATGGCCGCCAGCTTCCTCGAGGTGAGTACGCGCCGGTCACGGGAACGGATCGCCGGTTGGCTGCGCCAACTCGCGCACGAAGGCGCCATCGAGCCTGACCGCGTGGATGAGTCTGTCCTGATGATCAGCGCCCTCGTCTCGGGGCTCTGCCTCGAGATCATCACGCCCGGTGGAGCCATGACGGTCCGATCGGCGCGACGAATCGCCGATGCGACCGCTCGCGGACTGATCGTGAGAGCACGCGCGTGACGCCCGCGCAGCGAGCTGCGGCGGCTCGGCAGAAGCTCCGCGCCCAACTGCTGAGGCTTCCCGCGGTGCGAACCATCCGTCGTCCGCTAGCGTCAGGGGAAGCCTTCGATCTTGCATACACGCGCACCGGACCTGCTGACGCGCTGCCCGTTCTCGTCTTCCCCGGCGGGCCCGGTCTCGCGTCCGTCCTGCCCTACCAGCGGCTGAGGTCCCAGGCGGCGAAGCGTGGGCTCGGCCTCGTGATGATGGAGCACCGCGGCATCGGTCTCTCCCGCACACGCCTCGACGGTGCCGATCTGGCCCCGGGGGACATGAGAATCATCGACGTCCTCGACGACGCCGTCGCGATCCTGGATGCCGAGGGGATCGACCGGGCGACCGTCTACGGCACGTCGTACGGCAGCTACCTCGCGCAGGGTTTCGGCGTTCGGCATCCGGATCGGGTCGCGGGCATGGTGCTCGACTCTGCCATGCTCGGGGCGCGCGTCGGCGCGTCCCCGACCGACGTGCTCCGCGAGCTGTTCTGGGAGGGAACGGCGCAGACCGCGCAGCAGGCCGCGCGGGTGCGGATGCTGGCCCAGACGGGCGTCATCGATGCGGCCGAGGCCGGGTTTCCGTTGCAGATCCTGCACGAGCTCGGCGGGATCGAGCTCGTCGATGACGCGCTCGCGTTGCTCGAACGCGGGCGAGGTCTCCGATTCTGGCGCTGGCTGCAGAGCGTCGGCGCCGAGGATGTGATGACGTCGCGACCGTTCGTGATGGAGTTCGATCTCGTCGGCGAGATCGCGTTCCGCGAGCTGGACTTCGCCTCGGACCGCGACGGTGGACCTTTGCAGATCGCCGGTTTCGACGCCTCGGCCGCGCTCTTCCCGGCGTTCGAGGCCGAGCCGTTCGAGCTCGTGCGCCAGATCCGGGACTTTGACTGGCCCGTCGTGGTCGTCAGCGGAGACCGCGACGTCCGCACGCCACGGACCATCGCAGAGCAGGTGGCAGCCGCGGTGCCTCAGAGCGTCCTCATCGAGGTGCGCGGCCACGGGCACAGCGCCCTCGATACCCACCCGGGCCTCGCCCTCGACATCGTGCGAACCCTGACGGATGCCGTCGCGTCGGGTGTGCCCGTTGATCGGAGCATCTTCGGCGAGGACCCCGAGGGAGCACCGGGCTCGATGCGCACGCTCGTCCGAGGGCGTCTCGTCGCAGCGAAGGTCGTACCGAGGCGCCTCAGCTGATCAGCGACTCAGGCTCTTCGCGAGGTACGGCGCCGTGCGGCTCTCCGCCACCGCCGCGACATCCGCCGGCGTGCCCGCCGCGACCACGCGCCCGCCCGCATCACCGCCGGCCGGGCCGAGATCGATGACCCAGTCGGCGGAGGCCACGACATCCATGTCGTGCTCGACGACCACGACGGTGTTGCCGGCGTCGACGAGCGCGTGCAGTTGCGTGAGCAGCAGGCGGACGTCGGCGGGATGCAGCCCCGTGGTGGGCTCGTCGAGCAGGTAGAGGGTGTGGCCGCGGCGGGCGCGCTGCAGCTCGGTGGCGAGCTTGATCCGCTGCGCCTCGCCGCCCGAGAGCTCCGTCGCCGGCTGGCCGAGGCGCAGGTACCCGAGGCCGACCTCGCGGAGGGTGCGGAGGCTCCGCGATGCCGCGGGCACCTCGCCGAGAAAGAGCGTCGCGTCCTCGACGGTCAGGGCGAGGACGTCGGCGATGTTCTTGCCGCGGTAGGTCACCTCGAGCGTCTCGTCGTTGTACCGCGACCCGTGGCAGGTCGGGCACTTTCCGTAGCTGCCGGGAAGGAACAGCAGCTCGACCGAGACGTACCCCTCGCCGAGGCAGGTCTCGCAGCGTCCACCGGCGACGTTGAACGAGAACCGGCCCGCGGTGTAGCCGCGCTCGCGGGCGAGATCGGTGCCGGCGAAGACCGACCGCACGGAGTCGAACAGGCCGGTGTAGGTCGCGAGGTTCGAGCGCGGCGTGCGTCCGATCGGCTTCTGGTCCACGCGCACGAGACGGTTGATGTGTTCGAGGCCCGTCACCGAGCGCACGCTGAGCGCGGCGGCATCCGTGGTCTCGACCGGCTCGCCGTCGATGTCGGAATCGACCTCGACGCCGGCGTCGGCCGAGCTGGTCGAGCCGTGCAGGTGACGGCTGACGACGTCGCGGAGCACTCCGCCCACGAGCGACGACTTGCCCGATCCCGAGACGCCCGTGACGGCGACGAAGGTCCCGAGGGGGATGGCCGCGTCGACGCGGTCGAGGTTGTGCAGTGACGCTCCCTCGATCCCCAGCCATGCCGTGGGCTCGCGCGGCTCGAGCGCGACGGGCGGCATCTCGTCGCTCTCGGGGAAGAGGAAAGGACGGGTCACCGACTCCTCGACCTGGGCGAGACCGTCGACCGTGCCGCTGTAGAGCACTCGACCGCCGGCTTCGCCGGCTGCCGGACCGACGTCGACGATCCAGTCGGCGCCGCGCACGATGTCCATGTTGTGCTCGACGACGAAGACGGAGTTGCCGGATGCCGCGAGTTGCTCCAGCACGTCGAGCAGGGGCTCGGCGTCGGCCGGATGCAGCCCCGCCGAGGGCTCGTCGAGCACGTAGACCACGCCGAACAGCCCCGACCGCAGCTGGGTCGCGAGGCGCAGGCGCTGCATCTCGCCGGGCGACAGGGTCGTCGTCACCCGTCCGAGACCGAGGTAGCCGAGGCCCAGGTCGGTGAGAACCCCGACACGGGCCAGCAGGTCGGTGGCGATCGCGACGGCGACGTCGGTGCGTTCACCCGATGCCGACGTCGGCAGTGCCGGCGCGGCATCCGTCAGCATCGTCGTCGGGCGCAGGATGTCGGCGAGCTCGCTCATCGGCAGAGCATTGAGCTCGGCGATCGTGCGCCCCGCGAACGTCACGGCCGGCGCCTCGCGGCGCAGCCCCGATCCGCCGCAGAGCGGGCACTCGCCCGTGCGCACGAACTGCAGCACGCGCTCGCGCATCGTGGCGCTCTTCGAGTCGGCGAGGGTGTGGAACACGTACTTCTTCGCGCTCCAGAACATGCCCTTGTAGGGCTTGGCGACGCGGTCGCGCTGGGGCGTGATCTCGACGACCGGCTGCTCGTCGGTGAACAGCAGCCACGCACGGTCGGCGGGATCGAGCTCGCGCCAAGGGCGGTCGACGTCGTAGCCGAGGGCGATCGTGATGTCGCGGAGGTTCTTGGCCTGCCAGGCTCCGGGCCACGCGGCGATGGCGCCGTCGCGGATGCTGAGGGAGGGATCGGGCACGAGAGTGTCTTCGGTGACGGTGTGCGCGACGCTGACGCCGTGGCACTCGGGGCACGCCCCGGCGGCGGTGTTGGGGGAGAAGGCGTCGGAATCGAGACGCGGGGCCGTACCGCCGGCCGATGCGGGGTACGTGCCGGCGCGCGAGAAGAGCATGCGCAGCGAGTTCGACAACGTCGTGACGGTGCCGACGCTCGAGCGCGAGCTGGGCGCACCGCGGCGCTGCTGCAGCGCGACGGCCGGCGGCAGCCCCGTGATCGAGTCGACGTGCGGGTCGTGCCCCTGCTGGATGAGCCGGCGCGCGAAGGGTGCGACCGACTCGAGGTAGCGGCGCTGCGCCTCGGTGAAGATCGTGCCGAAGGCGAGGGACGACTTGCCCGAGCCCGACACCCCGGTGAAGGCGACGATCGCGTCACGCGGCACGTCGACGTCGACGCCGCGCAGGTTGTTCTCGTGCGCCCCGCGCACGCGGACGAAGGCGTCGGGGGCCGTGCGGCGGTCTGCGGGCATCGGGCAAGCCTACGTGTCGCCGCGGTACCCCAGCGTCGAACGGCAGACCTGCTCGATGAGGGGGCGCGCCGTCTCGGCGGTGGTCTGGCTCTCGTACGTCAGCGCCAGCGTGACGAGTACTCCGAGCGCACCGGTGACGCGGGCGCGCCGGGCGAGACCGGTGGCGTCGTCGATGCGGAACATGCCCGAGACCACGTCGCCCATCTGGGCGAGGCCCGGGCGCAGTCGCTCGTCACGGATCGGGGGGATCGAGGCGAGGACGATCTGCGCCCAGCCCGGATGGCGGAGGGCGAGATCGGTCAGGGCGCGGATGGTCGCGGCATCCCTCTCGATGTCATCGTCGATGGCCGCGACGCGGTCGTGCGCGTCCCGGGTGAGACGGACGCACTGCTCCAGCGCCGCGTCGATGAGCGTGTCTTTCGAGGGGAAGCGTCGCAGGAGCCCGGTCTTCGAGAGACCGGTCGCGTCGGCCACCGCCTGCACCGAGGTGTCGCGAGCGCCGCGACGGGCGACGAGGGCGGCGGCGGCATCCAGGATCGCCTCGTCGATCTCGGCCGACGTCGGACGGACGGGCCGCACGGATGTCGTCATGCCCGCTGCCGCGCGGTGCGGCCGCGCGTCGCGAGCGCGGTGACGCCGGCCAGAAGCTCCCACGCGATGATCGAGTACACCGCCGCGCGCTCCCAGACCCCGTCGGGCAGGAGGTCGATCGCGGTCGAGTTGGAGTCGACGAGCAGTCCGACGAGCCCGATGAGCCCGGCGACGCCGAGCACCACCGAGGCGGTGCCGAGCCAGCGCGGTCCACTCCGCAGCAGTGCGATGCCGGCGACGATCACCGCGAGGTTGCCGGCGATGATCGCCATGCCCGCGCCCAGCACGTGGAACACCGCGAGGCCGTTGTCGACGTTGGCCTGACTGCCCGAGAACACCCCGACGAGGATGATCCCGACTCCGTGCACGAGGGCCAGTGAGACGAACCACCGTCGCGTGCGGGGGCGCCAGGCGGTGCCGCGCACCGTGAGCACTGCGGCCGCGGCGAACAGGACGCCGTGCAGGATGAACGCCGTGTTCATGACGACGTGCAGGGGCGAGTCGATGGCGCGGCCCTGGAAGGTGCCGACGTCTTGCACGCCGAGGTCGCTGATGTAGTTCGTCGCGTACGAATAGCCGGGGAAAGCGGAGGCGCTGATGGCCTCGGCCGCGAGGTAGACCGCGCCGGCGATGATCCACAGCACGGCGCTCTTGGACTGAATCGGTCTCATGCGGACCAGAATAGTCCGGCTCGTCTCGATCAGGCGCTCCGTCCCGGCAGGCCGCTCACCGGCGCCGGCTCGCGTTCGACCCAGGTCGCCGTCTCGGGGTGGTCGAGGGTCCAGCGGGCGATCTCGTCGCGGCGGGCCCACCACACACCCTCGCGGTCGCGCAGCCGTTCGAGCACGCGGTCGAGCACACGGACCCGGGAGGGGTGACCCGAGATGCGGTCGTGAAGCCCGATCGACATCATGCGCCGCCTCGTGGCGCCCTCGTCGTAGAGCTGATCGAACTCGTCGACCAGCTGCTGCTCGTAGTCGGCGGGGGAGAAGCCGGCGAAGTCGAAGCTGGCGATGTCGTTGAGGTGCACGGAGTACGGCACCGTGGCGAAGGGTCGGCCGCCGATGCGCTGCAGGAACGGCTCATCGGACGACAGATCGTCGATGTGGTAATCGAATCCGTTCTCGGCCAGGATCTCGAGCGTGTTCACACCGGGCCGGATCCAGTAGTTGTTGTAGCCCGTCGGCGTCGCTCCCGTGACCTCGCGGATCGCACGCACGCCGTCGAGGATCCACGCCGTCTCAGCAGCGCGGTCGAGCTGGTACTGCCGCTGCCACGACCGGCCGTGCGCTCCGGCCTCGTGTCCGCGTGCGACGATCTCGGCCGCGAGCTCGGGATGCCTTTGCACGGCGTCGCCGATCATGAACGACGTCATGCGGATGCCGTGCCGGTCGAGCAGGTCGAGGATGCGCGGCATCCCCTCGCGGGCTCCGTAGTCGTAGAAGCTGTTCTGACCGAGGTCGGGGTAGCCCGCCAGCACCGGTTCGGTGATCGGCCCGGGGGCGCCCGAGAGGGGCTGTCCGCCGGCCTCGAACTGTGCGGAGACCGTCACCGCCAGCCGGGCGCCGTCGGGCCAGAAGCCGTGCTCGTCGAGGTTCGTCATGGTGGTATCGCTTTCTCGTCCGTCGATGATCGTGGTGTCTGCACGCGGGCTGCGCCGTCGGCCCTCAGCCCGCCGGGGTGGGGAGGAGCCCGGCCTGCTGCTGGAAGGTCAGGTTGTCTTCGAGGTGCCAGTCCTCGACGATGCGGCCGCTCTCGCCGACGTGCTGGATGTCGATCGCGCCGAACTCGACCCGCTGCCCGTTGCCCGGCACCCCGTCGAGGGTGCCGGTGACGTGGCCGGTGAACGTCAGGCGGGCCGTGAACGTGTCGCCCGTGACGTAGAGGTCGTCGAGCGCGCAGGCGAGGTCGGGCACGGCGGCGCGGAACTGCGCCGAGGCGAAAACGGGCCCCTCGCGGCCGGCGGGACGGCCCGCGGGGAGGGTGCGGTCGACGAACGCGGGATCGACCGCGAGGTCGAGCCACGACGTGTCGCCGGTGTTCCAGAAGGTGTAGAGCTGCTGCGCCCGCAGCACGATCGGCCGGCTCTGCTCGACCGACGAATGGCCGAGGTGGACGCGGGCGGGTTCGACCAGCCCGCTCTGATGCGTGATGGCCGAGGCGGCATCCTCGGGCCCGCCGTCGGAGCTGCCCGCGGCCCCCGACGCCGAGCATCCCGTCGCCGCGAGGAGGGTCACGAGCGCCGCTGCCAAGACCGGAACCGCCCGGCGGCGATTCACGCGAGCCTCCCGCCGCCGTCGATGTGGAGCGTGGTGCCGGTGACGAAGGTGTTGCCCATCGCGAACCGGACCGCCGACACGATGTCATCGACGGCGCCGACGCGACCGGCGGGGTTCGACGAGGCGACGTCGGCGAACATCGCGGCCTTCTTCTCGTCTCCCATGTCGTCCCATGCGCCCGAGTCGATGATTCCGGGCGACACCGCGACCGCGCGCACCGGCGCGAGCTCGACGGCGAGGGCTTCGGCGAGGAACGCCACGGCGCCGTTGGTCGTGGCCATGACCGTGAGCCCGGCGGAGGGCTTCCACGCCGCCACTCCCGAGAACAGCACGAGCACGCCGTGCGGGCGGATGCGGGATGCGAGGTGCTTGGCGAGCAGCAAGGGGCCGACGACCTTGGCGTCGAACGCCGCGGCGATCGCGGTGCGCTCCAGTTCGGCGACGGGCCCGTTGGCGTGCGCCGCCGCGAACGACACGACCGCATCGAACGGGCCGAGGTCGGCTGCCGCGGCGACGCTGCTCTCATCGGCCAGATCGACGCGGATGACGCGCAGGCGGTCGCCGGTCTCCGTACCGAAGGCGGATGTCGTTCTCTCGGGATGCCGGCTGCCGACGACGACCTCGAAGTCGTCGTCGAGCAGGCTTCGGATGAGGGCCCGGGCGATCCCGGATCCTCCGCCGATGATGAGCGCGCGGGGCGTGTCGTCGTCCATGCGATCCTTCTCTCCGGCCGCGTCGGATGCGGCCTCACGGACGACACAACCACCGGATGCGGGCGTCTCGTCCATAAAAGGCGTGCAAGTCATGGAGGTCAGCCATAACATCTGTGCATGCCCAGCCTGCGTGCCCTCGAAGTGCTCGTGTCACTCGCCGACACCGGATCGATCTCGGCGGCAGCGCGTTCGCTCCATCTGTCGCAACCGGCCGTGTCGCATCAGGTGGCGGCACTCGAGCGGGAGCTCGGCGTGCGGTTGGTCGACCGCGGCCCGGTGGGAGCGACGATGACACGGGCGGGCCGGGCCTGCGTCGACCACGCACGAGCGGCGGTCGCATCGGCCGAGCGTGCCGTCGCCGCGGCGACCGCGGCCGACGCGGTGCAGCCGCTGCGCCTGGCCGTGGCCGAGAGCTTCACGCTGCCCTTCCTCGTGCCCGTCGTCACCCGATGGCGTGCCGAGGAGCGTCCCCCGTTGCGCCTCGTCGAGACCGCCAGCGCATCGGCGGCGATCGCAGCGCTGCGATCCGGTGACCTCGATCTCGTCGTCGTTCCCGGGCCGGTGCCCTCCGATGGCCTGCGCGGTGAGGTCCTCGGAATCGAAGAGGTCGTCGCGGTGGGGCCGAACGTGCCCGGCGGGCAGACCTCGCCGCTCTCACCGGTGCCGATCGCGCGGATCGCGGCGGAGGGCGAGCTCGTCGGCGTCGACGATGCCAACGGGTTCCATGGGTGGCTCACCGAGCAGTGCGCGGCTGCCGGTGTCGTCTACCGTCCTCATCTGCAGACGCGCTCCGTGCAGCAGGCGGCGGCGCTGGCCGCGGCGGGCTTCGGCACGGCGCTCGTTCCGCGGAGCGCACTCGGGGCGGGCATGATCGGCATCGCGACCATACCCGCGCTGGATCGTGAGATCGTCGCGGTGACCCGCGTCCACGCTGACGGCGCCACCGCAGCGTTCGTCGACGCGCTGCGAACGAGGGTGACTGCCGTCACGCGCGAGCGGCATCCGGCGTCGCCGCGCAACGGTCAGTGACCGCGCGGCGGTCAGGGACTGCGCGGCGGCATCCGTTCGGGTGACCCGCCTCGGGGCGTCAGGCCCGCCTGGATGTCTCGGATGGTCTCGCCGAGCGCGCCCGAAGCGAGCAGACCCGCGCCGAGGGGGCCGGAGGAGTCCTCGCCGAGTCGGGGGAGGAGTCGCAGGGCGTCGGCGGTGGCGGGCGTGAGCCGCTCGAGCTGCCATCGCACCTCGTCGAGGCGCGCGTCGGAGAGCTCCGGGTGCGCGAGTGCGACGGCCGCGGCGGCATAGGCCGCAGCGCCGAGCGCGTGCGCGCCCATGTGCGCGACGCCCGCGGCCTGCGCGGCGGCGCGGGCTGCGGCGGCCGCTGCCCGTGAAGTGGCGCTGTGCGCAGCGCGACCCGCGACGAGGCGGCGGCGGATCTCGCCGGCGGCGGTCAGTTCGCCGCGCGAGAACGCCCGGGCGCGAGCGATCGCGTCGCGGGGCCGGTCGTCGTCCGGAGCCTCGGCCGCGAAGAGCGGGAGTACGCGCTCGGCGCAGTCCGCGGCCCAGCCCGCGACGAGGCGGCGGTCGGGTTCGGTGAGGGTCTGGGGTGAGAGCGGACGGGCCACGTCAGCGCTCTCCCTGCCGTCGGCGAGCTCGCGAGCGCGCGTTCTCGTGGGCCTCGTGCAGCAGCTCTCGGACGATGTCCGCGGTGCGCTCGGCGGGGCACACGACGCAGACCCATCCGGCCGGGCCATAGAGCGGATGCCGTCGAAACACGTCGGCGCGCGCCGGATCGGTGTCGCCATCATCATGCGCGTCGATCAGCCGGTCCGCTCGCGCGCTACCCACGTGCACGTTGACGCGAAACCGTCCCGCGCCGCCTAAGCGGGGACGTCTCGTCACCGGGCCGGTCTTGCGTCGTGACCGTCGCCCACGGTTGCGTGCGGGCGGGCACGGTGCCGTCGGGCGAGAAGAAGAAGAACGCATCTCCCCACGCCGCCTCGGGAAACGGGCCGCCGGGTTCGGCGATGACGACGAGCGCGTCGTCCCGTCCGCGGGCGAAGCCGATGATCTCGTCGATGCTCATGTCTCTATGCTCGTGTTGATGTGCCTATGTGGACTTCGGTCCCGGAACGACGGCAAAATGCGAGGAGAAGTCTCCAGTGTCGACGATGACGACCGCGCGGCTCGGAGCCCTGGTCGGGTACTCCGCGCAGCAGATCCGCGACCTCGAGCGGCTGGGGGTGCTCCCGCCCGCCGTGCGGGCGGCCAACGGGTACCGTCGCTACGAGAACGAGCATCTGATCGCCGCGCGGACGTATCGCGGTCTCGCCATCGCGATCGGGCCCGTGCCGGCGCGACGGATGATGCCCGTGCTCGTCCGCGCGTCGCCGGGTGATGCGGCCGGCATGATCGACGACCTGCACGCGGGCCTCGCCCTCGACCGTGCGCGGGTGAGAGAGGCGCTGCGCGGCCTCGAGACCGTTCTGATCGAGGCCGACGAGGAGTTCGCCGAGCCCGACGCGATGAGCGTCGGCGAGCTCGCCCGCGCTCTCGGCATCCGTCCTTCCGCGCTGCGTCACTGGGAGCACGAGCGGCTCGTTCAGCCCGAGCAGCGCCCGGCCGCGGCGCCGCGGCGATACGCACGCGACGCGATCGGGCGGGCGCGCATCGTCGCGGCATTGCGCACCGGGGGATACCCGGTGCCCGCCATCCGCGACCTGCTCGAGGGTCTGCGCGCCGGGGCGGACCCCGCGCAGGCGCGGGGGATGCTCGAGGGTCGCCTGACCGATCTCACCCGGCGGAGCATGGCGCTGCTGGCCGCCTCGGCCGACCTGCAGGCGTTCGTACTCGCACGCGGCGACACCACGGCCTCGGGCGGCGTCGGCGCGACATCTGCGGTGGGCCCGGCGGACGGCTGAATGCTCAGCCATCGGCGCGGGGCAGCACGACGATCTTGCCCGCCGCGCGGCCGATCATCGATCGTGTGTAGGCCCGCCGCACCTCGTCGAGGGGGTAGGTCGAGTCGATCGGAAGCTCCACCTCGCCGCGCGCGATCAGCTGGACGAGGTGGTCGAGCTCGGACACACCGGCATCCGCTCCGCCGACGCCGGCCACGGCGTGGGTCGTGCGCGCCGGGTAGTCGGCGATCGCCGTGGGCGATCGGCTCGATGCCGAAGCGGCGCAGCAGAGCGTGGTTGCGCGCCGAGGCCGTGCCGAGCACGCGCGCTCCCGAGCGCGCGGCGAGCTGCACGGTGAGCACGCCGACACCCCCGGCCGCCATGCGGCGACGCCTCGGCCGGTCAAGACGACGGTTCCGGCGAAGTCGTAGCCGGTGCCCGAGGGCAGGGAGCGCTCGTCGTCGTCGAAGAGAGGCAACCCGCTGAAGATCTTCCCGTCCACCGGGTTCGCGCTCGCGCGCGAACACGTACACATCGGGGAGGACGAGCTGTTCGGTCATCGATGCTCCGTGTCGTTCATGCCGCGTCGAGAGCGGTGACGGCCTCGGCCAGCACGCGCGCGACCGCCCACGCACCCCCCGCGGTGTTGCTCATGACGGTCGCCGTCGTCGCCGTCGCCGGGTGGTGCACCGAGCGGAACGAGGCTCCGACGTCGAATCCTTCGAGCACGACGGTGGTGCCGGTCTCGTCGAGCCAGAAGCCCAGGCCGTACCGCATCCCCTCGTCCTCGTCGTGAGATCGAGGCTCGATCATGAGGGCGATCGAGGCCGGCGAGACGATGCGGCCGTCGAAGAACGCCTGCCAGAACCGATGGACGTCGGATGCCGTCGTCGACGCGCCGCCGTCGCCGCCTGCCCGCACCGGCAGATGCAGGGTGTTCACGCGCAGCCCGTCGTCGGCGACGTAGCCGCGGGCGTGATCGCCGCCGAGCTCGTCGGTGCGGGGGAACCTGGTCGCATCCAGACCCGCCGGATCGAGGACGAGCTCGCGGACGACCTCGTGGAACCCGCGACCCGTCACGCGCTCGATGAGGATCGCGAGCACGACGTACCCGCTGTTGCAGTACGCGAAGGTCTCGCCCGGCTCAGCCTTCGCCGGGATGCCGTCGAGCAGCGGAACGAACGCTTCGGCGGTCGTGAGCGTGTGGACGGGGACGTCGAGGAAGAACTCCGAGAGCTCGATGTCGTCGTCTTCGTCGATGTAGTCGCCGATGCCCGAGGTGTGGCCGAGGAGATGCTCGATCGTGACAGCCTCGTCGACGAGCGGCAGGTCATCGCCGAGGATGCTGCGCGCGGTCGTGTCGAGCGCGAGCGCACCGTCCTCGACGAGCCGCATGACCGCGAGGGCGGTGAACGCCTTGCTGCCCGAGGCGATCGCGAAGCGCGTGTCGTGCGCGACGGGCGTGCCGCTCGCGCGGTCGGCGAGACCGTGCGCGCTGCTCCATACGGAGTCGGACGCCGTGTCGACGCTCACGACCCCGGCGAAAGGCGCCTCGTCGATCGCCGCCTGCAGCGCCGGTACGTCTATCGCGATGCTCGTCGTCGAACCCATGTGATTCACTGTGCCAACGCGGGCCGCGAAGCGCAAAGGGCGGACTACGGGTGGTTGTCCACCGGGGTGTCTGCGCCGTCGTGCAGTCGAAGCCCGTCGAGCAGGAGCCGGACCATCGCGTTCGGCGAGCCGTCGGCGGAGGGAGTCCGGTGGCTGAGGTCGCCGATCGCCTGCAGCAGCTGCACGGGGTCCACCCCGGGCCGGATGTCGCCGGAGCGGGCGGCCGCGGTGACGAGGGAGCCGATCGCCGGTCCGAGCTTCGCGATGAGGTGGCCCGGCAACGACTCGAACGCGGGGTCGCCGGAGTGCAGCGCCGCGGCGAGCCCCTGCTTCGTGGCGACGAATCGGGTGAATCGCTCGATCCATCGATCCAGGGCCTCGCCCGGCGCGAGGTCGGCGAGCAGCTCGGCGGCAGCGGCGGCGGTGGCGTCGATCTCCGTGGTGAAAACGGCAGCGACGAGCTCGGCCCGGTTGGGGAAGTGGCGGTAGAGCGTACCGACACCGACGCCGGCCTCCGCCGCGATCGAACGCGCGGGCGCGTCGACCCCCGAGCGGGCGAACACAGCGCGCGCGGCGGCGAGAAGGGCGTCGGCGTTCTGCCGGGCGTCGGACCGGGTTCGTCGCGGGAGGTCGGCAGCGGTGCTCCGGATGGGCTCTTCGGCTGGCGTCATGGCATCCTCCTTGCTTAACGGAACAGTGTTCCGTATCGTGCTGCTTAACGGAACGTCGTTCCACATGAAGACTATCGGAGGACCCATGCAGTACCGCACCCTCGGCCGCACCGGCATCAAGGTGACCCCCTACGCGCTCGGCGCCATGATGCTCGGTTCGTTCGGCAATCCCGACCGTCGGGAGGGCGTGCGCATCATCCACCGCGCGCTCGACGCCGGCATCAACGTCATCGACACCGCCGACCGTTACGGCGACTCCGAGGAGGTCGTCGGCGAGGCGCTGCGTGGTCGTCGCGACGGCGTCGTGCTCGCGACGAAGTTCCACGGCCCGGTCGATGACGACGTGAATCACCGCGGTGCGTCGCGGCGCTGGATCGTCGCGGCCGTGGAGCGCTCGCTGCGCAACCTCGGCACCGATCACATCGACCTGTACCAGTTGCATCGCCCCGACCCCGACACGGACATCGACGAGACGCTGTCGGCCCTCACCGACCTCGTCCGTCAGGGCAAGGTGCGGGCGATCGGGTCGTCCTCGATGCGCGGCTCCGAGATCGTCGAGGCGCAGTGGGTCGCCGAGCGTCGTGGGTTCGAGCGGTTCCGCACCGAGCAGCCCAACTACTCGATCCTCGATCGTGAGATCGAACGCGAGATCCTGCCCGTCGCCCAGCGATACGGCATGGGGACGCTCGTCTACAGCCCGCTCGCGGGCGGTGCGTTGTCGGGTGCATACCGGGCCGGAGGGGATAACGCGAACTTCCGCGCGGGTACGGGCATGCGCCACTTCCGCGACGAGCGACGGCTCTCCGCGATCGAAGAGCTCGTCGCCCTGGCCGCAGAGGTCGGTCTGCCGCTCCCGCACCTCGCGATGGCCTTCACGCTCGCGCACCCGGGAGTGACGGCCGCGATCATCGGCCCGCGGACGATGCAGCACCTCGAGTCGACGCTCGCGGGCGCCGACGTCGCGCTGTCGGACGAGATCCTCGACCGCATCGATGCCATCGTCCCCCCGGGAGAGAGCATCGGCGCGATGGACATGGTCTACCGCGGCCCCGAAGTCACGGATGCCGCGCTGCGTCGCCGCCCCCAGAATCAGCGCACGGCGAGCTGACGGGCGCCACCGCGGCCGATGGTCCACCCCGCTCGTGATCGAGCGCGTCGCGTGCGCCCTGTGGGCATGATGGGACGATGACCGGATCAGACGCCCCGGGCGGCACCGAGAACGCCCGGCTGCCGCGACGATCGCCCACCGATCTGCTGAGCGTGGGCGAGATCGCGCGGCGCGCGGGGATCGCGACCAGCGCCGTGCGCTTCTACGAGGAGCGGGGCCTCATCGACTCCGTCCGCACCGCGGGCAATCAGCGACGGTACGCACGTCACACCCTGCGCCGGATCGGCATCATCGTCGCGGCGACGCGGTTCGGGATCTCGCTCGCCGAAGTGGCCGAGGTCTTCGAGGGGCTGCCCCACGATCGCATGCCGAGCAAGGCGGACTGGCGACGCATCTCACGGGGCTGGCACGAGCGTCTCGAGGCGCGGCGCCGCGAACTCGAGCGGCTCGAGAGCGAGCTCGCCGGATGCATCGGATGCGGATGCCTGTCACTCGCGACCTGTCGCGTGCTCAACCCGGGCGATGTGCTGAGTGCCGGGGGAGTGGGTGCGCGCCGCCTGCTGGACGAAGGGGCGGGCGTCGACACGGACGCCGAGAGCACCGACGGGGAGCCCGCGCCGGGGGACTGACGGTCTCACTCAGTGCGTGGCGGAGGACCTCGGTCTCGTGCATTTGACTTCAAGTGAACTTGAAGTTTTAGCGTGACCGACATGACATCCACCTCCTCGTCCTCCTCGCCCGCCACCGGGTCCGTGCCGACGCGGTGGCGCGACCTGTTCGTCGCTCCGCATCGCGCCGCGGTGTTCGTGATGGCCGGCGGCATCGGCCTGTACGCGATGAACCTCTACTTCACCGCGGCGCTCATGCCCTCGGTCGTCGCCGACCTCGACGGGCGGCAGTTCTTCGCCTGGGCGTCCACGGCGTATCTCGTGACGGCCGTCGTGGCGACGATGCTCGTCAGCCGCCTGCTCGTGACGCGCGGCAGCCGCAGCGCCTACGCCATCGCCGCGGGCCTGTTCGGCGCGGGAACCCTCGTCACGGCGCTCGCACCCGACATGGGCGTGTTCGTCGCCGGCCGCGCCCTGCAGGGCCTCGGGGCGGGGCTGCTCACCGGTCTCGGATTCGCCACCATCCGAGCCGTGCTCCCGGCGGCGCTGTGGACGCGGGCGACGGGCCTCATCTCCGCCATGTTCGGCGTCGGCACCCTGATCGGCCCCGCGGCGGGCGGCGCCTTCGCGCAAGCCGACGCGTGGCGTGCGGGCTTCGGTGTGCTGGCGGCGGCCGCCGTCGCGTTGTGGGGTCTCTCGCGGCGCGCACTGCCGGCGCATCATCCTCGCCGCGACGAAGCGCGGCCGCGCGTGCCTGCTGCGTCGATGGCGCTCCTCGCGCTGACCGCGGCCTCGCTCAGCGTCACGTCGCTGCTCGCCGGCCCCCTCGTCGCGGTGGCGGTCGTCGCCGGCATCCTGCTGCTCGTGGCGTTCTTCGCGGTCGATGGCCGCGACCCTCACGGCGTCCTGCCCCGTCTCGCGTACGCACGGGGCTCGTCGGCGAAGTGGATCTACCTGACGGTCGCCGCGCTCTGCGCGGGGGTGATGATCGAGAACTTCATCCCGTTGTTCGCGCAGCAGCTGGCCGGCGCGTCGCCTCTGATCGCCGGGCTGCTCGGCGCCGTGCTGTCGCTGGGATGGACGCTCGCGCAGCTGTGGAGCGCGGGCGTCTCCGCCGGCACCGCGCGCCGCCTCGTGCGCACCGGGCCCGTGCTGCTGACCACCGGCCTCGTCCTGTTCGGGCTGCTCCAGACGGATGCCGCCGAAGGCTGGCGCGTCGCGCTGTGGGCGCTCGTGCTGCTCGTGGCCGGCGCGGGGATCGGATCGGCGTTCCCTCACCTCTCCGTCGCCGCGATGAGCATCAGTGACGACCCCGCCGAGAGCGCGAAGGCCGCGGCAGCGGTGAGCACGACCCAGCTCATCGCGTTCACCCTCACCTCCGCGCTGGCCGGGAGCCTCATCGCTCTGGGGCGCGAGTCGGTCCTCGTCTCGGCGCAGTGGGTGACGTTCGGGATCGCCGCCGTCGCCGGGGTCGGCATCCTCGCCGCACGCGGAGCCACGGTCCGGCGTCGATGACGCTCGGCTGAGCACGTGCGGGCGGGGCCCAGGCTCTGCCCGCACGGTCGCCTCGTCGTCTCCTGCACAGGCGGGCGTCGGGGGGCGATCATGCGATCCTGCCAGGACTGTCATGGACCTGGATGTCTCGCGTCAGTTGACTGGGACCGGTCACAGTCACAGCAACAAAGGAGTTCCCATGGCCTCTCGTCTCGCTCGATCCGGTTCTCGATCCGTCGTCCGCGCAACCGTCGGTGCGGCTGCCGTCGTCGCGATCTCCGCCGTCGCAGGGTGCTCCAGTCCGCCCGTGGACGAGCGACGGGCCCTCGAATGGGACGCGTCCTCCGGGGCCTACGAGATCGAGCCCGAGATCGCCAGCGGCGAGGCACCGCTGAAGGTCTGGGTCGAGTACCCCGAGTACGGCGCGGCTCTCGTCGAAGCGTTCACGGCGAAGCATCCCGGCATCCGCGTCGAGACGACGACGGTGTCGAAGGTCGACGCCGTCGCGAAGATGGAGCTCGACGGCGAGGCGGGCACCGGCGCCGATGTGTACTTCACCAACTTCACCGACCTGGCGGGAGCGATCGACTCCGGCGTCGCCGCGCCGTTGGGGGAGTACGACGACGAGATCACCGCGCGCGTCGGAGAGACGTTCGCGGGTGTCGTCAGCCGCGACGGAGAGCTCTACGGCGTGCCCGTGTCGACCGAGTCGATCGCGCTGTTCTACAACAAGACCCTCCTCGAGCAGCTGACGGGGTCGAGCGAGCCGGCGCAGACGTGGGAGCAGATCCGCGACCTGGCGGCGAGCTACAACGACCCCCGGGCCAACCGCTGGGCCGTCCGCTGGCTGAGCGGCGAGCTCTACTACACCTACCCCGTGCTCACCTCGCTCGGATGGCATCTCACCGGCGACGCGGCCACCCCCGGCCTCGACGATCCCGCCCTCACCGCGGGGCTCGAGTACTACGGCGGCCTCCGCGACCTGTGGCAGGTCAATTCCGCCGACGCCACGTGGGACTCCATCGAGATGGAGTTCGCCAAGGGGCAGACTCCGTACGTGATCACGGGTCCGTGGTCGATCGCCGATTTCACCGCCGCGGGCGAGGCCGCGGGCTTCGAGTTCGGTGTGACCACGCTCCCTGCCGTCGACGGCGGCGAGGAGCCCGCGACCCTCGCGGGCCTCGGCGTGGGCGTGGTCTCGGGGTACTCGGAGCACCCGGGAGCGGCCCGCGTCTTCGCGGCGTTCCTCGCCTCGGACGACGCCGCGGCGGCGCTCTACGAGACGACGGGCGGCATCCCCGCGTTGACGAGCGAGAACGCCGACGCGGTGCCGGGACTCGCCGCCGACGAACACGCCGCGGGCATCCTGGCGCAAGCCGAGCGCTCCGACCTCATCGCCGATGTCGGCGACAAGCTCTGGACGGTCGGCAACACCCTCGTCGCCAGCGTGTGGGACGGCGTGCTCGGTGCACCCGAAGCGCAGCGTCAGGCGGTCACGGGATACGCCGACCTGGCCGGGCTGGGGGAGTGACTTCGCATCGTCGCGGAGCGAGCCCGGCGGCGTCGTGGACGTTCGGGCGCGCCTCCGCGCTGGTTCCGGGTCTCGGGCAGCTGCTCAATCGCGAATGGGCGAAGGGCGCTGCGCTCGCCGCCCTGGCCGCCGGCGCGGTCGGCGTCGAGGTGCTGACGGGTCACTACTCGAATGTCGACGGCTACACACCCCGCACGCACGGCGGGTTCTTCGTCCGCGGGATCTGGGGGCTCGTGACGCTGGGCACGCAACCGCGGACGATGACGGTGGCGGGCCTGTCGACCGGCGATCACTCGATCGTCCTGATGATCAACGGCATCATCGCCGTGCTCGTCCTGTCGTTGCTCCTCGCCGTCACGGTCTGGGCGGTGCGGGATGCCGCGCGCACCCGGCGACGGTTCCTCGAGAGCGGCGAACGCGTGGGCGTGCGGGCCTGGGCGCGGGACGCCCGACAGCGGTCGTTCCCCTACCTCGTGCTGGCGCCGACCCTCGTGCTGCTGCTGTTCGTCACCGCACTGCCGGTCGTCTTCGGCATCCTCATCGCGTTCACGGACTACAGCAAAGACAACCTGCCGCCGATGCAGCTCGTCGAATGGGTCGGCCTGGCGAACTTCCGGCAACTGCTCGGTGCCGGCGCCTGGGGTGCGACCTTCTTCGGGGTGCTGGGCTGGACGATCGTGTGGGCGGTCCTGGCGACCGCGACGACCTACGTCTTCGGGTTCGTGCAGGCGGTGCTCGTCTCGAGCCGGCGCGTCCGCTTCCCCCGGCTGTGGCGCAGCATCTTCTTCCTGCCGTGGGCGGTGCCGGCGATGATCTCCGCGCTCGTGTTCCGCTCGATGTTCAACGGTCAGTTCGGCCCGATCAGCCAGGCGCTCGTCGACGCGGGCGTGACCCCGGAGCGGGTCATGTGGCTCACCGACCCGGCGAATCCGTGGCTCGCCCGGATCGTCGCCCTGTTGGTGAACCTGTGGCTCGGCTTCCCCTACTTCATGGCGCTCGTCAGCGGCGCGCTGACCAACATCTCGCCCAGCTACTACGAGGCCGCCCGCATCGACGGCGCATCCGCGGCGCAGCAGGTGCGCTACATCACCCTGCCGATCGTGCTGCGCGCGACGGCACCGCTCATCGTGCTGTCGTTCGTGGCGAACTTCAACAACTTCGGAGTCATCTACTTCCTCACCCAAGGCGGTCCCGCCAACCCCGACTACCGGTACGCCGGCAGCACCGACATCCTCATCACCTGGCTCTACAAGCTCACGCTCGACAACGGCCTCTACGACATCGCGTCGGTGATGTCGATCCTGATCTTCGTGATCGTCGGGAGCTTCTCCGTCTGGAGCCTGCGTCGTTCGAAGGCCCTCACCGATGCATAGAACCCGAAGCCGTCTCGTCACGGCGCTCATCCACGTCGAACTCATCGTCGTCGCCGTCATCGTGCTGTATCCGCTGACGTGGATCGTCGGCTCATCGCTCGGCTCCGGGCGGTCGCTCGCTCAGGCGTCGGCGATCCCCGCCGACCCGACGCTCGACAACTACGTCCGGCTCTTCGCCGACACGCCATTCGCCACCTGGTACGGCAACTCGCTCATCGTCGCGGTGTCCAACATGGTGCTCAGCGTGCTGCTCTCGGCGATCGCCGCCTACGTCTTCGCCCGGCTGCGCTTCGCGGGTCGCCGGATCGGGCTGCTCGTGATGCTCGTCATCCAGATCTTCCCGACGTTCATGACCGCCATTGCGATCTACATCCTGTATCTGAACTTCGGACTGCTCGACAGTCTCGCGGGCCTGGTGATCGCGAGCGTCGCCGCCGCGGTGCCCTACAACATCTGGTTGCTCAAGGGCTACCTCGACGGCATCTCGACGAGTCTCGACGAAGCGGCCGTGCTCGACGGGGCGACCCACCTGCAGATCTTCACGCGCATTCTGCTGCCGCTCATGACCCCGATGCTCACCTTCGTCGCGGTCACCCAGTTCGCCGTGCCGTGGATGGACTTCATCTTGCCGCGCCTGTTGATAAGCAGCCCGCAGAACTACACCGTCGCGATAGGACTGTTCCAGCTGATCTCGGATCAGACCCGGAACGACTTCACGACCTTCGCGGCCGGGGCCATCCTCGTCGCGGTACCCATCACGGTGCTCTACATGGTGCTCCAGCGCTACCTGGTCGCGGGGCTCGCTCAAGGAGGAGAGAAGGAATGACGACGATGCCACTGCCCGTACGCGGCGCCGATGTGTCGATGACCGCCGAGGTCGAGGCGCTGGGAGGGTCGTTCTCGGATGCGAAGGGCACGCGGGATCTGTTCCGCATCCTCGCCGACCACGGCGTCAACCTCGCGCGTCTGCGGGTGTGGGTCGATCCCACCGACGCCGACGGGCGCCCCTACCAGGGCGGCACCAACGACCTCGCGACGACGCTCCGCCTCGCCGAGCGTGCGCGCGCCGCCGGGCTCGACCTCATGATCGACCTGCACTACAGCGACTTCTGGGCCGACCCCAAGAAGCAGGCGCTGCCCCGCGCGTGGCGCGGTCTCGACCTCGCGGGCGTGAGCGAGGCGGTCGCCGCCCACACCACCGAGGTCGTCGAGGCGGTGGCGGCCCGCGCAGGGAGCCCCGAGTGGGTCCAGGTCGGCAACGAGACGACGAACGGGATGCTGTGGCCGTTCGGGCGGACGCCCCGATACGACCTCGAGAGCCGCCGCTTCGCTCCGACCCCCGTCGAGGAGGCACGTGATCAGTACGACCGTCTCGCGCTGCTGCTGCAGTCGGGATCGGCGGCGGTGCGGGCCGCCGCCCCGACCGCGCGCATCGTCCTCCACCTCGACGCCGGCGGCGCCGCCGATCTGTACGAGAGGTGGTTCGACGAGATCGTCGCCCGCGGGGTCGATTTCGATGCGGTCGGCCTGTCGTACTACCCGCTCTGGCACGGCTCGCTGGGCGATCTGCGCCACAACCTCCACGCGATCGTGGAGCGCTACCGCACCGACGTCATCGTCGTCGAGACCGCCTACGCGTACCGGCCCGACAATCCTGCGGGCACGTCGATGTTCGACGCCGGGTCGCCGGCGGCGGCGTACCCGGCCTCGGTCGCCGGACAGTCGCGCTACCTCGCGGACCTCGCCGCCGTCGTCCGTGAGGTCCCCGACGGCCACGGCACGGGGATCGTGTACTGGGAACCGGCGTGGCTGCCGGTGCCCGGCACTTCGTGGGCGTCCGCGGCAGGGATGTCCTACGGGGACGACATCGCCGAGCCCGGGAACGGATGGGCGAATCAGACGCTCTTCGACGAGCACGGTCGCGCGCTCGAGTCACTGGACGCGCTCGGAGCGGCGACCGGCCGTATCGAGCAGACGAGAGGAGAACATCCATGACGCATCGATCCCGCCGGCGGGCGACGAGGCTCGCCGCGACGGCGCTCACCGTCACGGCCGCCGCCGTGCTCGCGATCGGCGGGTCGTCGGCCACGGCGGCCACGGCCGCGTTCGAGCCCGGCGATCTCGTGATGGGCGGCGACCTCGGCATGTTCCACGAGGTCGAATCGCTCGGCGGTCGGTTCTCGCGTGACGGGGTGCCCGGCGACCCGATCGCCATCATGGCCGACGCGGGGATGAACCTCGCGCGGCTGCGGTTGTGGGTCGATCCGTACACCGTGGCGGGGGAGCCCTACGGCGGCGGCACCAACGATCTCGCGACCACGATCGCGACCGCCCAGCGGGCGAAGGCGGCGGGGATGGACATCCTGCTCGACTTCCACCTCAGCGACTGGTGGGCCGACCCCGGCACGCAGACACTGCCCAAAGCGTGGCGCACGCTCTCGTACCCGCAGCTCGTCACGACCGTGCGCGACTACACGAACGACGTCGTCGACCGTATGCGCGCGGCCGGAGTGCTTCCCGACATGGTGCAGATGGGCAACGAGATCCCCGGCGGCATCCTGTGGGACCACGGGCGCGTGGGCAACGGGGTCTCGGACTTCTCGCAGCTCGCCGAGCTCCTCACGGCCGGCATCGCCGGGGTGGAGGACGCCCTGGCGCCGGGGGAGGACGTCGAGATCGTGCTGCACCTCGATCATGGCGGAGACAACGCCCTCTACCGCTGGTGGTTCGACGAGATCACCGCGCGCGGGGTGCCCTTCGACGTCATCGGTCTCTCGTACTACCCGTTCTGGCACGGGACGATGGGCGAGCTCGCCGTCAACCTCAACGACATCAGTTCGCGTTACGGCAAGGACGTGCTGATCGTCGAGACCGCCTACGGATGGACGCTCGGCGACGGAGACGGGCTCGGGAACTCGTTCTACACGGCCGAAGAGGCTGCGGGAGGCTATCCCGCGAGCGTCGCCGGGCAGACCGCGTTCCTCCGCGACCTCCGAGACATCGTCCGGTCCGTCCCGGGCGATCGCGGTCGCGGGCTCATCTGGTGGGAGCCGGGCTGGCTGCCCGTGCCCGGAGCGAACTGGGGCACAGAGGCCGGCAAGATCGACAACGACGACGGCGTGCTGTCGAATCCGTGGGACAACCAGACGCTCTTCGATTGGACCGGCGACGCGCTCGCGACCCTCGACGTGTTCGGTGAGACGCCCCCGGTCGACCTCGCGGTCAACGGCGGGTTCGAGCAGGACGGCTACACCAACACGCCGACCGGCTGGGGTGTCTGGTCGCCGGGCGACGCGCACGCCAACGCCGTCTTCACGCAGGACCCCGCCGTGGTCGGCCAGCTCAAGCTGACGTTCTGGAAGCCGACGCCCTACACCGCGTCGGTCTACCAGGCGTTCTCCGGGCTTCCCGCCGGGACGTATCGTGTGTCGGCCTGGACGCTGAACGGCGGGGGCCAGAACGCGGCTTATCTCTACGCGAAGAACGGGGGCGGTCCGGAGCAGCGGGCGGCGCTGCCCGTCAGCGCCCATGACTGGAAGCGGATCTCGCTCGACGTCGCGGTGACCAGCGGTGCGCTGGAGATCGGCTTCTACACCGACGCTCGGAGCGGCAACTGGATCAACGTCGACGACGTGCGGGTCGAACGCGTCGGGTGAGGTGGGTGCGCTAGCGTCGGTAGCCCATGACTCCCTCGTTCCTGATCCCCGGGCTCGTCGTCCTCGCGTCGATGATCGTGATCGCGATCGGCAGCGCCGTCGTCGCACGCACATCGGACGTCGCCGCCGAGTGGCGGTCGGACCGGCCGGAGGTGTTGTTCGTCGTATCCGTGCAGCGGTGGCGGCGCGTGATGATCCGTACGTCCGGCATCGTGCTCGGGCTCGTCTCGGCGGCGATCGTCATCCCCGAAGCTCGAGATCCGCAGGACGTTGACAAACTCAATGTAGGCGTCGGCATGTTCCTGTTCGCCGCGGGCTTCCTCTGGCTGGCGCACGGCATGGCCCGGATGCGGATCGAGGTGACCGCGGACGAGATCTTCGCCTGTCGCGGGTTCTTTCCACCGCAACGTTTCCGTGTCGAGGAGATCACGCGCTTGTGGCCCTACGCGTCCGGTCGATACGGCGGGCTCTCGGCGAAGCGGGGCAAGCGCACCGCGTTCTCGGTGACGACGGCGATGCCCGGATACCGGCAGCTGACCGCGTATCTCCAGGAACGCCGACCCGACTTGTTCGCCGACGGCGGCTTCCGCTGAGTCCCGGCGGGTCGATGCTCTCGAGCCGCCGGGACCGAGGTGACTCAAGCGATCGCCGACGCGACGTCACCCGGGTGCTCGGCGAGCACAGCATCGATCTCCGCCGCCGCCGGTGACGTCGCGGGACCCGAGCGCGTCACCGCGATCGCCGCGGCGACGTTGGCGCGGCGGACGGCACCGATCAACGACGCACCGCGAGTCAGAGCGGCGCAGAGCACGCCGGTGTGGGCGTCGCCGGCGCCGTTCGTATCCACCGCGGAGACGCGATGGGGCGCGACGAGTCCGCCACTCTCGCCCGAGACGTAGGCTCCGCTCTCGGAGTCGCGCACGACGACGGTGCCGCGGACACGGCGGTCGACGCTCACGGTGAGGGCCGCCGGATCGGCCGTCTCGTCGTCGCCGAAACGGCGGGCGGCGAGACCGGCTTCGCGCGTGTTCAAGGTCCAGATCGATGCGCGATCAACCATGAGGCGCCACGGCTCGTCGGGGATGTCGGCGATGAGGGGAGACGGGTCGAAGACGATCGTCGTCGCAGCGGGGAGGGTCGGGGTCCAGGCGAGGAGCGCGGCACGGTTGCGCTCGTGCAGCATCGAGTAGCCGGTCACGTAGACGACGTCATCGGCGGTGCACGTCACGCTTCGAAGATGCTCGACGTCCACGCGGCCTTCGGCGCCGAGCGAGCTGACGAACGTCCGCTCGGCGCCGGCATCGACGATCGCGACGCTGAACCCGGTGTCGACGCCGCGCACCGGGGTGTTCCCCACGGCGATGTCCTCGGCGGCGAGGGCATCGCCGACGATCCGACCGAACGGGCCGTCTCCGACGGTGCCGAGATAGACCACCTCGGCACCGTCGCGACGGGCGGCGGCCATGACGTTGAAGCCGCCGCCGGCCGTCAGCTGCGTCGACTCCGCGTAGACGTCGCCGCCGCGCGGGGGCAGGGCCGCCACGCCGAGCACGATGTCGACGATCGCCTGTCCGGTGTGCAGCACGCGCCCCACCGTCATCGCCCCGCCCGCGCGGTGGTGTCGGCGCGCGGCGACACGCGGGCCCCGCCGAGGAGGAGATAGCCGACGAAGGACACCGTCAGCGTGATCGCCCAGCCGAGTCCGCTCTGGCCGGCCCAGGTGCCGTGCAGCGGGCCGACGAACCACGGGGCGCTCGACGGGCCGGCCTGCACGAACAGGTATCCGATGAGGATCGCGGCGGCCCAGACCCCGAACGCGCGCCATTCCACGCCCCCGCGGTACCAGTAGCGCGACCGCGGCGACAGGTCGAGCAGGTCGTCTCCGCCGTAGTCGCGGCGGCGCAGCATGTCGGCGATGAACACGCCGACCCATGCCGTGATGGGCACCGCGAGCAGCACGATGAACGAGATGAACGGGTCGTAGAAGTTGTCGGCTACGAGCAGGAAGTAGATCGCCCCGAGGGTCGTCACGACGACGTCGACGATGACGGCGTACACGCGCTTGATGCGGATGCCGAGGGTCAGTGTCGTCAGTCCCGCCGAGTACACCGACATGTGGTTGCTCACCAGCAGGCCCCCGAACGCGGTGATGAGGTAGACGACCGCCAGCCACGTGGGCATGACTTCCGTGATGGCGCCGACTGGGCCGTTGGCGGCAGCGGCGATGGTCGCGTCTCCGGCGCCGAGGCTGCTGCCGAGCGAGATCAGGATGACCAGAGGGATGCCCGCACCCGCCGCCGCGCTCGCGACGATGCGTCCGGCCGGCACGCGGTCGCCCTGGTAGCGGGACATGTCGGCGCCGGCGTTCGCCCAGCCGATGCCCGTGCCGCCGGCGATCGTGCCGATGCCGACGATCAGTGCGGCGGCGCTGCCGGAGGGGGTGGACAGGACGGCGTTCCAGTCGATGCGGAGCACGAGGTAGACGGCGACGATCACGTTCAGCCCGCCGAACACCCAGGTCGCCCACTTCTGGATGACCATGAGCGTCGCGTGGCCGAGACCCGACACGAGCACGGTGCAGATGACGAAGAGCGCGATGCCGGCCAGTGCGATGAGCGGAACCTGCTTGGCGTCGCCGCTGGTGCCGAACATCAGCGCGCACAGGGCGATGAGAGCGAAGGCCGCGGTGGCCGTGTTCACCGTCTCCCAGCCGAGGCGGGAGAGGAGCGACACGAGGGTCGGCCCGATGTTGCCCCGGACGCCGAACACCGCACGCGACAGCGTCAGGCTGGGCGCATGCCCCCGGCGGCCGGCGATCGAGATGACGCCGACGATCGCGAAGGAGCCGAACGCGCCGATGGCGGCGGCGATCATCGCCTGCCACAGGTTCAGCCCGCCCTGAATGAGCGAGATGCCCAGGGGGAGGCCGAGGATCGAGATGTTCGCGGCGAACCATGCCCAGAACAACTGCATGGGGCGGCCGGATCGTTCGGCGGGCGGGACCGGTTCGATCCCGCGCTGCTCGACGGCTCCCAGCCGTGTCGGCGCGATGGTCGTCGTGCCGGGGTCGGCCGACGCATGGATAGAGTCGGACATGGCGCTCTCCTTTGAGTGGTGGGCGGTCGACGGAGTGATGTCGTGCCGACCGTCCGATCGTGGACGGGTGGGTGTCGTGCGGTGCCGTCGGGCCGGCCGGGCCCGGCGGCACCTCGTGCGTCAGCCGGCGGCCGAGCGCAGTTCGAGAAGGCTTCGGACGAGGGGTTCGAGATCCAGATCGTTGACGGCGATGACGCGCTCCGCGACATCGTCCGGCCAGGCTGATGCGCCGTGGATCGCGCCCAGTACGGCTCCGGCCATCGCCGCGACGGTGTCGGTGTCGCCACCGATCGACGCGGCGTGGAGCAGGGCCTGGTAGGGCTCGTCGCCGAACCGTGCGATGAGTGCGAACGTCGCGGGGATGGACTCCTGCGACGCGACCGAGGTGCCCACGACATCGGTGACGAAGGCGAGCGCCGCTGCCGCATCCATCTCGACGATCGCGGCGGTCGCCCAGCGGATGCGTGCGCCGATGGCGCCACCGGCGATCCAGTTCCCGTCGGGTGCCGCGGCATCGGCGGCATCCGCCGCTGCAGCCACGACGTCGCCCACGGTCGCGGCCGGGTGATCGAGCGCGTACGAGATCGCCGCGCCCACGGCGGCCGCGGCGGAGAGACCCAGACCCGTGTTGTGGGTCAGACGCGAAGCGTCGAGGACGGCCGGCAACAGCATCTCGGGTGCCGAGGGGAACGCGATGCCCACCGGGGCGATGCGCATGGCGGCTCCGTTGGTCGTGCCGTACCTGCCGGGGTCGTCCGCCGCGCTTGCGCCGTTCTGGATCGCCGCGATCGCCGCCTTCGTCGAGGGACCGAGGAGATCGGCGGACCCCTTGGCCTCCATCACCCGCTCCCATTCGGCGAGCGCATCGGCGAAACGGCGCGGATCGATGCGTCCGCCGCCGGCGATGAGCAGGTCGCCGAGAAGCAGCGCCTGCTCGGTGTCGTCGGTGATGCTGCCGGCGGGCATGGACGGCGCGATGGGCTGGTCGGCCGCGGCGTCCCGAAGCCCGTCGATCGTTCCGTAGGTCGAGGCGATGCGTCCGCGGCTCATCGACTGCGTGGGCATCCCCAGCGCATCGCCGACGGCGAGGCCGAGGAGGGTCGCGGTGGCGTGCTCGACGAGGTGGGCGGTGGGGTTCATGCGTCGTCTCCGAACGTGACGGTGAGGCGGAAGTGCTGGGGGTCGAGCTGGGCCGAGACGAACTCCACCAGGCGCCCGTCCGGACCATAGGACCACCGGCTCGTCGTCAGGAAGGCTTCGCCGACGGCTCGCTCCATGAGGGCGGCGGCGGTCTCGTCGAGACGCGTCACCCGCGCGTCCTGCGTTCCTCGCGACGCACGCAGTCCGGCCTTCGCGAGCGAGGCCCAGATGGAGCCGTCCTCGAGGCCGGTGCGGGGGAGGTCAGCGAGCGGCCCGATGGCGGGTACGAAGGAGGCTTCGTAAGAGACGGCACCCTCGCCGGGGATGGCGCGCAGGCGACGGATGCGGATCGCATGCGGAGCGCCGGTGCGGTGAGCGTCATCGGCGTCGACGTCGTCGATGTCCGCCCAGGCGACAGGGCCGATGTCGACGACCGTCGTCTCGACGTCGCCGCCGGCCTGCATGAGGGCGCGTGCCCAGCCGAGCGACGGGTCGAGCGCGACGCCGTCGAAGGTCACGAAGGACCCGATGCCCCCGATGGTGGTGATGAGACCCTGGTTCTTCAGGTTCTCGAGAGCCTGGCGTACGGTGCCGCGCGAGACCGAGAAGCGCTTCGCGAGAGCGAGCTCGCCATCCAGCTGATCGCCCGGCTTGAGTTCACCGCGACGGATCGCGGTCTCGATCGAGTGGACGATGCGTGATCGTTTGCCGTGCACTCCCGCCGGTCTGCGGCCCGGGTCGGGAACGATGTCGATCACGCCATTGGTCATGTACATACTTGTACACCCTCGGTGTCCGGGAGGCAATACCTGACGCGTCGTCGTCAGGAACGCGGCGCGGGCGCGCCGATAGGCTCGTGAGCGGTCGAAACACGAAGGGACGAGGATGCCACGGGGTCGAAGCACCGCGCGCCGTGTCCTGCTGCACCCGCTCCTGTGGGCGCCGCTCCTGTTCGTCGCCGCGCTTCCCCTGCTGGGGACCGAGCATGACTTCTGGGGCTTCCTGCTGTCGATGTTCTCGGGCTGGCTCGTCGCCCACGCCATCGTCGGCGGACTCCTCCGGCTGACGTCGGCGGCACTCGCGATCTCACTGCACATCACGGCGGCGGTGGCGGCCGCTGCGCTCGCGTTCGCCCTGACGCAGCCGGGAGGGTGGCGCGACGCCGCGCCGGCATCCGTCATCGCGGGTATCGGGTTCGCGGTCGTGCCGGCAGCGGGGTGGCTCTGGCTCGCGCTCATCGGTCGGATCAGCGGCGCCTTGGGCGCGGGCGCGCGGCGGCGCGCGGCGACCCTCGTCGAGCCCGGCTGGAGCCGCGACGGCGACACGTGGACTCTCGCGCTGCCGGCGGTGCCCCTGCGCTCTGCTACGTTCGCGGCCGTCACCGGTGGGCTCGCCGCCGCCGGCACGGCGCTGCTCAGCGCGTTCCTCCTCGTGTTCGACGACATCGCGCAGCGGATGACTCCGCTACTGATCATCGTCGCGCTCGGGTGGGTGTTCGGCATGCCCGTCTACCTCGTGCTCCGCGCCATCGCGCATGCCCGCACGGCCGATGTGCGGGTCACGGTCACCGCGGGGGTCGACGGACGAGTCCGGGTGCTGCGCCCCGCCGACGGCGCGGTGGTGCTGGATGCCTCGCTCCGCGGCATCCGGTCGATCCGGTGGTACGCGCGCAGCGCGCCGACGCGCATTGTCATCCATCCCGCTCGTGGCGGCGGACGCGTCCTGCTCGTCGGTCTCGCGCGTCGATCGAAGAATGCGGCAGCGACCTACGCGATGCCGCCGACGCAGCTGCTGCGCGCCCTCGATGCCGCGGGGCTGCGCGCTCAGACCCGCCGGCCCCGCGACGACCGCCTCGTGATCGAACGTCGCGACGTCGAGACCGAGCGCGCCCGGACGTGAGGGGCGAGGGGCGGGGTCGGCGCGCGGTGCTGTGTCCCGGCGGGAGCTCAGTTCGATGACGCCTCGCGCAGCTCGGGGAGCGGCTTTCCGGCGTCTCCGACCGCGGCGAAGCGGCCGAGGATCCTCCGCAGCGGCGGGGTGGCCGCTACGCGGACGATGCTGCGGAGGACGGCGACGCCCCATCGGCTGCGGGGGTAGGCCAGGCGCGGCACCCCCGGGGGCAGGGACTGCGTCTTCGTCACGAGCGGCCGCATCCACGCGTCGTACCGGGCGAGGGCCCCGTCGCGGTCGCTCCGCGACCCCGTGTCGTCGAGATGGGACAGGCTCGCCGCGAGCACGTATCCGCCGGTCAGTGCGAGCGCGGTGCCGCCACCGCCGAGGGGCGTGACGCACCACGCGGCGTCGCCGACGAGGGCGACACGACCACGGAACCAGGACCGCATCGTGATCTGGGTGAGCGCATCGATGTACACGTCGTCCGACGTGCGCAGCCCGGCCAGCACGCGATCGGTCTCCCATCCGGCGCCCGCGAAACGCTCGGCGAGCAGGTCGAGGGCTTCGACGGGATCCATCTCCGCGAGCCGGTCATCGGGCGCCGTCGTGGCGAGGGTCGCACGAGTGGTGCCCTTGCCGTCGGGGCGGAGCGTGACCTGCCGCTGGTCAGGCGCCGTGAGCCACCGCCACCACCGGTCGTCCCGCGGCGACCGGGGGATCGTGCCGTAGGCGATCGTCAGCCCGAGCGGACGCCGGACCGCCTCGGCTCCGAAGACGAGGTCGCGTGTCGCCGAGCGCACGCCCTCGGCGACGATGAGCAGGTCGTAGGTCTCGGTGCGCCCCGAGGCGAACGACACCTCGAGCCGGTCGTCGTCCGCGACGGCGGCGACGGTGTCGCCGAAGCGGACGGTGACCGACGCGGGCAGGTGCTCGAGGATGATGCGCGCGAGATCGCCGCGCAGGATCTCGAGCTCGGCGGTCGGCCCGTCCTGCGCGTCGCCGACGGGGAAGGCCCCCACGCTCCGGCCTCGCTCGTCGACGAAGCGCGTCCCCTCCTCGGTGGTCGACGCCGCTCGGACGTCCTGCTCGATCCCCATCCGTTCGATGACCTCGTGGGCGCTCCCGCGCACGTCGACGTTCTGGCCGCCGTCGCGGAAAGCGTCCGCGCGTTCCTGCACCGTGACGTCCCATCCCGCGCGCGCGAGCCAGAACGCCGTGGAGAGTCCGGCGATGCTCGCGCCGGTGATCAGGACTGTTCGATCGGCCATGTCGCCTCCGTTAATAGTTACACGATGTAAGCACTTGACGATGAAGATACTCCATCGACTGGTACCTTCGGGTGCGGATACGAGGAGAGGCCGTGGACGAAGACGACGCCCGAGAGGACTTCCTGCTCGCGCTGCGCGCGTGGGGGGCCATGTTCGGCGAGGTCGGCCGCCACTTCGCGCTTCAGGCGGGGATGCACGGAACCGACGCCGCCGCTCTCGTTCACATCGTCAACGCCGAGCAGCACGGCGAGCCGCTGACGCAGGCCGAGCTCAGCCGCTCCGTCGGACTGACGACGGGGGCCACGTCGTCGCTGCTGAATCGCCTCGAGTCCGCCGGGCACATCGAACGACGCCGCGACCGCGCGGATCGCCGGGTGGTGACGCTCCGTTCGTCGCCGGCGGTCCACGAGCAGGTCGACCGCTACTTCGACGGCGTCGCCGACGAGATCAACCGCATCGTCGACGAGCACCGGCCCGACGAACTCGCGCGCTTCACTGCACTGCTCGCGCGCATCACGGATTCGACGCAGCGTCACCTCCTCGACCCGGACGGATGAGGGCCACCGACCGTGCATTCGGCCGCCGCGCGCCCTCGTCTCACACGGGCGGCGGGACAACGACGACCTTGCCGTGCACCCGGCCGGCGTCGGCGCGGCCGTGCAGCTCCGCGAGCTCGCTCAGCGCGACGTACTCGGCGATGTCGACGCGCAGCTCGCCGCGGTCGACGAGGTCGACGAGCTCGACGAGCCTTGCCCGATCGGGCTCGACGTAGATCGTCACGCCGCGCACGTCGCGGGCCTCATCGCTGGGCGTCGGCACCATCGGTGTGGTCGAGACGACGACCCCGCCATCGCGGACGAGACCCATGAGCTCGACGAAGCCCTGCTCGGTGATCGGCGCCAGATTGAGCAGCACGTCGACCGGCTCTGCGACCGCCTGCAACAGGTCGGTCGCGGTGTGGTCGACGATCTCGTCGGCCCCGGCGGCGGCGACCGCCGCTCGGCTCCGTGGGCTCGCCGTCGCGATCACGTGGGCGCCGGCGCGCTTCGCCAGCTGCACGGCGTAGCCGCCGACCGGTCCGCCGGCGCCGTTGACCACGATGCGCTGACCGGCCGTGAGCTCGGCGGCGTCGAAGAGGGCCTGCGAGGCGGTGAGGGCCACTGAAGGGAGTCCCGCGGCATCGACGAGCGGGATGCGCGTCGGTGCGGCGACGAACGCCCCGGCCGGAGCGACCGCGTACTGCGCGGCCCCGCCGTCGCCGGTCATCGGGAGGAATCCGACCACGGCGTCGCCGACGGAGAGCCCGTGGACGTCGGCGCCGACGGCGTCGACGATGCCCGACACGTCGTACCCGGGGATGTGGGGGAGGGTGATCGGGAGCGGCAGGTAGCCGCCGCGCATCCCTCCGTCGGCCGGGTTGTACGCGGCACCGGACACGTGGATGCGGACCTCGTCGGCGCCCGGGTCGGGAACGGCGACATCCTCGTAGTGCAGCACGTCGGCCTCGCCGGTCTCGTGGAATCGTACGGCTTTCATTTTTCTCTCCTCTCGTGCTTCGAGTTCGAAGCAGTTGACGGCGACACTAGCAGTGCTTCGAATCAGAAGCAAGTGATTCGAATTGGAAGCTTGCTAGAGTGGGTGGATGACCTCATCGCCGCGTCAGCCGGATGCCACGGAGCTGGGTGCCTACCTCGCCCTCATCGAGACGAGCAGCCTGCTCCGCCACGCGGTCGAGCAGCAGTTGAAGGACGCGGGGGAGCTGAGCTACGTGCAGTTCCAGCTGCTCGCCGCCCTCGGAGACGCACCGAACGGGCGCGCACGAATGACGGACCTCGCCGACGGCGTGGTCTACAGCCGGAGCGGCCTGACCTATCAGGCGCAGACGCTCGAGAAGCGCGGCCTGGTGACGCGCACACCATCGCCGGACGACGAGCGCAGCGTCGAGGTCGCGCTCACCGCGGACGGCCGTGCCCTGCTCCAGCGCGTGTTCCCCGGTCACATCGCGATCCTCGACGACCTGTTGCTCGCCCCGCTCTCACGCGCCGACGTCGAGAGCCTTGCCGACATCCTGACCCGAACGCGCGATCACATGCGTCGCACGCCGCCGCGGTCGGCCGCGCCCCGGGCTCGGGGGCGGAAAGCGACCTGACCTCCGGGTTCCGGGCACGCGGGACCCGCTTGCGACTTTCGGATGACATGGCCGATTGGGCCCGTTCGGACGTCGAGGCGGTGCGTCCGTCGTTCCTACAGTCGATCGCGACCCCACCCCGGGGGCGTCGAGCGAAAGGAACCGTCCATGTCGACACGCATCGAGGACCGCGAGGCCGCACCCCCGGGCGGACTGCGAGGTGTCATCGCCCGCCGACCGCTCACGTCGTTCTTCGTCCTCGCGCTCGGCCTGAGCTGGGTGGCGTGGACGCCGTGGATCCTGTCGGAGAACGGTCTCGGCGTGTGGGCGTTCTCCTTCCCCGAAATCCTCGGCACGACGCAGTTCGCGGGCATGCTGTTCGGGGCATACGTCGGTCCGCTGGGGGCGGCGTTCATCGTCACGGCCATCACGGGAGGCCGGGCCGGTCTGCGCGTCTGGGTGGGTCGGCTGCTGCGGTGGCGGGTCGCCCCGCGCTGGTACGCGGTCGCACTCCTTGCGGTGCCGATCGCGGTGCTGACGCTCGGGACGATCGCTTCGGGCGGTCAGGTCCAGGCTCCGAGCCTGGTCGCCGTCAGCCTGTACCTGCCGGCGCTCGTCCTCCAGATGCTCACGACGGGGCTCGCGGAGGAGCCCGGCTGGCGCGACTTCGCACTGCCGCCGCTGCAGGAGCGCTACGGCCCGATCGGCGCCGCGGCGATCCTCGGACCGTTGTGGGGTCTGTGGCACCTGCCGCTGTTCCTCACCGAGTGGGGCTCGTGGCCCGATGTCTCGTGGCTGAACGTCCTCGAGTTCGTCGCCTTCAGCGCGCTGTTCAACGTCGTCATCATGTGGCTGTTCAACCGTTCGGGTCAGAGCCTGCCGATCGTGATGCTCTTCCACGTGAGCCTCAACAACACCGTGACGGTGTTCTGGGCCGAGATGTTCCCGATGGTCGGGGCCGACATGCTCCAGCATGTCCTGCTCGCCGGAGCCGCCGCGGGCTGCCGCCCTCACCATCATCCTCACGCGCGGCCGGCTCGGGCTGTCCCGCGATACTGTCCCGACCGGACGCGGCGCGCGCGGAACCGCGAAGATAGCGGGATGACCGCATCGCGACGGATGCCGGGCGCCACGGACCTTTTCGTGGCGCTCGGCACGGGTGCGGCGACGATCTTCGCGCTCGTCGCCGCACCGGACCTGCTCGAGCCCGACCATAGCGCTGCGGATCGACGGCTTCGCCCTGACGGTGTCGGCGATCGTGCTCGGCGTCCAGGCGCTCGCCCTGTGCTTCGCGCGAGTCGCGCCGCGCACCGTCCTGGCCGTGACGGCCGTCAGTGCGATGGCGCTCGGGATCGTGGCGCCGACGGGGCTCGGCAGCCTGGCTGACGCTGCCGTGCTGATCGCGGTGATCCGCGCCCACCCTGCTCGTGCCGGCCGCGGACCTGCGCGTGCTGCTGCCGGCGGCCGGGCTGTCGGTCGCGGTCGGCCAGGCCGCCGACATCCTCGGGTCGAGTTCGCTCACGCTGCCCGCCGCCGTCGGTGCCGCGGTGCTGCAGGCCGTCGCGATCGTCGGGCTCCCGTCGGTGGGAGTGCTCGCGGTGACGGCGCGCCGCGACGCGCAGCGCGCCCGCCGGGGCGAGACGGAGGCGGTGGGGCGGGAACGCGCCGCGGTCGTCGAGGCCGCGGTCGCGCAGGAGCGCACCGCGATGGCGCGCGAGCTCCACGACATCGCCGCGCACCACGTCTCGAGCATCGCGCTCATGTCCGCGGCCATCGAGCGGCAGATCGCGACGGATCCGGATGCCGCGCGGCACGGGGTGCGGCAGGTGCGCGAGCAGAGCCGTGTGCTGCTCGACGACCTGCGACGGCTGGTCGGGCTGTTGCGTCGCGATGGCGACGCCGCCGAGGCCGTCGAGACGCTCGGCACCGTGCCCGCGCTCGTCGAGACGGCGCGTGCGACGGGGCGCGAAGTGGAGTACCGCGTGATCGGTGAGGGGGGGGAGGCGCGGGGAGGCGTGGGTCCGCTCGCGCAGCTGGTCGTCTACCGGATGGTGCAGGAGGCGCTCGCCAACGCGGCACGCCACGCCCCCGCGGCATCCTGCGTCGTCGAACTCGACACCGGTCGTCCCGACGCTCTCGTCGTCGTCGTGCGCAACGGTCCGCCCGCCGATTCGGTCGTGCCGGCTCGCTCGGCTGCCCCGGGGGCGGGGTTCGGTCTGCTCGGGATGCGGGAACGCGCTGCCCTCGTCGGAGGCGCGCTCGAGGCCGGCCCCGACGCCGACGGCGGCTGGACCGTGCGCCTCACCGTTCCCGCCGAGCCCACGTCCGGGGCTGCGGGCCGAGCCCGGGATGTTCGCCGCTCCGGGTGGTCGTGCCGAGGGGGAGCGTCGATGATCCGTGTGCTCGTCGCCGACGACCAGCCGCTCGCCCGGGCGGGGCTCGCGGCGCTGCTCTCGGTCGAGCCGGACGTCGAGGTCGTCGTCGGGGTCGCCGCGGACGGGGTCGAGGCGCTCGACCTCGCGCTGTCGCTGCGTCCGGACGTCGCCTGTCTCGACATCCGGATGCCGGGCCGGGACCGGCATCGAGGTCACGCGGGAGCTCGGCCTCCGGCTGCCGGACGACCCGGTCCCGGTGCTGATCCTGACGACCTTCGACATCGACGACTACGTGTTCCAGGCGTTGGAGGCGGGGGGCGGCGGGCTTCCTGCTGAAGGACGCCGAACCCGACGACATCGTCCGCGCCGTGCGGAACGTCGCGGCCGGCAACGGCACGCTCGATCTCGCGGTGACGCGCCGGGTGCTGAACGAGTTCACGCGGCGGCGGACCCTTCAGCCGGTGGCGGCGGTGGCCGGGTCCGCGGAGCAGCTGACGCCGCGTGAGCGGGAGATCCTCGAGCTGCTGGCCCAGGGTATGTCGAACGAGGAGATCGCGGTCGAGCTGACGGTGGAGATCACGACCGTCAAGTCGCATCTGGTGCGGATGCTCGTCAAGCTCGGCGTGCGCTCGCGCCTGCAGGCTGTCGTCTGGGCGTACCAGAACAAGGTCGTCGTGCCGCGGGAGTGAGGTCGGCGCGCAGGGTCGCTTGACCCTGCCGCTACGTCATGGTGATGACTGGCCGCATGAGAACCGCCCCCGTCGCCTACCTCGCGTCGTATCTGCTGTCGCTGCTCGGAAACTCCATCGCCGGCATCGCGCTGCCCTTGATCGTGCTGAATGTCACCGGAAGCGTGCTGGGGGCGGGCGTCGTCGCGGCCGCGACCGCTGTGCCCGCCGTGCTCGCCGGGTTGTTCATGGGTGTCGTGATCGATCGCATCGATCGGCGCACCGCCTCGGTGGTCACCGATCTCGTCTCGGCGGGATCGATCGCCGCGCTGCCCGTCGTCGACCTCGTCTGGGGCCTGGACCTCGGGTGGTTCATCGTCCTCGGCGTTCTCGGCTCGCTCGGCGACGTCCCGGGGATGACGGCGCGCGAGGCGTTGCTCCCGGCGATCGTGCGGCACTCGGGTGCCTCGGCGGAGCGCATGGTGGGGACGCGCGAGGCGCTCGGCGCAGTCGCTCTGATCGTCGGTCCGGCCGCTGCGGGGACGCTGATGATTCTGTTCGAGGGCTCGGCGGTGCTGTGGATCACGGCGGCGACGTCGGCGGCCGCTGCCGTGCTGACCCTTCTCGTGCCGCGTCGCGTCGCACGGTCGGAG
>JAQIJE010000015.1:0-48113 GCA_036946435.1 Microbacterium arborescens
CCGCCTGGTCGGAGACACGCGCGTCCTCGACGGCCTCGGTCTCAGTCGTGTCGGCGGCCTCCGAGCCGAGCTCGTCATGCGGCTCAGCCTCGTCTTGTGCATCGACCTCGTCGACGGGAGCGTCCGCAGGCGACTCGGCATCGACGGTCTCCGACGCGGACTCATCGGCGACGACATCCGCATCGCCATCGTGCGTCGGCGTCTCCGACTCGATACCCGCGTCGACGGGCGCCTCGTCAGCGGTCGGCAGAGCGGCATCGACATCGGGATGCGTCGCGTGCTCGCCGGTCGGCGTGATCACGGGGATCGACGCCGTGCGGATCTTCTCCTGCAGACGCGCCTGCCGACGGGTCAGCGCGGGCGCCCCCAGATCGACGGATGCGTCGGGCAGTGGTGCGGGCGGGACCTCGATCGGCTCGGCCGCGCGCGGAAGGGGAGCCGAGACGACGGGCTGCTCGATCTCGGCCTTCGGCACTTCGGGCGCCGAAGCGGGGTCGACGATGATGGGGTTGGACGCCGTGTTGCGCAGCTCGCGCAGTTGTCGACGCGTGAGCTGCGGAGTCTGGGGCTGCTGATCGTTATCGCTCATGCCTTGCTCCGATATAGAGGTGATGCTTCGCAATGTATTGGACGACCCCGTCGGGGACGAGATACCACACCGGGTGTCCGCGCCCGACGCGCGCCCGGCAGTCGGTGGACGAGATCGCGAGGGCGGGGATCTCGAGAAGACTCACGTCTTCGCTGGGAAGGCCGGCGCTGCTGAGCGTGTGACCCGGTCGTGAGACGGCGACGAAGTGCGCCAGTTCCCACAACTCATCATGGTCCCTCCAGCTGAGAATCTGCGCGATGGCGTCGGCACCCGTGATGAAGAAGAACTTCGCATCGGGACGCTGCGCCTTCAGATCTCGGAGGGTGTCGATCGTGTAGGTGGGGCCGTCGCGATCGATGTCGACGCGGCTCACCGTGAACATCGGGTTCGAGGCCGTTGCGATGACGGTCATGAGGTAGCGATGCTCGCCGGGCGAGACGAACGTCTTCTGCCAGGGCGTGCCGGTGGGAACGAAGACGACCTCGTCGAGGTCGAACGACTGCGCGACCTCGCTGGCCGCCACCAGGTGCCCATGATGAATCGGGTCGAACGTGCCGCCCATCACGCCGATACGCGGCGCACGCGTTCCCGTCATCGAGGCGACCTCAGTGGTGGCCGTTCCCCGACTGCGTCAGTTGGTTGGCGTGAGCTGCCGCGTACGCCTCTGCCTTGCCGGAGTGGCGGTTCGCCACGTTCCGGTACGACAGCGTCACGAGCCCGAGCGACAGGAAGACCACGAGGGCGATCACGCCGAAGATCATCGTCTCCGCCTGGACGTTGCCGTGGTGCTCCGTCTGCTCGGCGGCGAGGGCGGCGATCGTGGCGAGGGTCATCGGGGCTCCGTTCGTTGTGCGCGGCGGCGCAGGTCAAGTTTAGGTGGTCAGGCGCGCGTGTGTCCGGCGCCGCGCGCGAGCCACTTCGTGGTCGTCAGCTCCGGCAGGCCCATCGGGCCCCGCGCGTGCAGCTTCTGGGTCGAGATGCCGACCTCGGCCCCGAAGCCGAACTCGCCGCCGTCGGTGAATCGGGTCGACGCGTTGGCCATCACGACCGCGGCATCCACCTCGGCGAGGAATCGCTCGGCGTTGGCGTCGTCCGCCGTGACGATCGACTCGGTGTGCATCGTGGAGTAGCGGCGGATGTGGTCGAGAGCCTCGTCGAGGTCGTCCACCACGCGCATCGACAGGTCGAGGCTCATGTGCTCGGTGGCCCAGTCCTCCTCCGACGCGACCTGGGCCTGCGGCACGAGACGCCGGACCTCGTCGTCGCCGTGCACCGTCACCCCCGCCTCGAGCAGCGCGCTCGACACCTCGGGGATGAGGCGTTCGGCACCGTCGCGCACGACGAGGACGGTCTCGACGGCGTTGCAGACGCTGGGGCGCTGCACTTTCGCGTTGACGACGATGTCTCGTGCCCATTCGAGCGGCGCCGAGGCGTCGAGCACGATGTGGACGACGCCCGCTCCCGTCTCGATGACCGGGACGGTCGACTCGGTGACGACGGTCTCGATGAGCTGCGCGCTTCCCCGCGGCACGAGGACGTCCACGAGCCCGCGCGCACGCATGAGGGCCCGTGCCCCGTCACGGCCGAGGTCGTCGACCGTCTGGATGCCGTCGGGGTCGACGCCGGAGCGTTCGAGGGCGGCACGCATCGCATCGATGAGCGCCGCGTTCGTGGACGCCGCCGCCGATCCGCCCCGGAGGGCGACCGCGTTGCCCGATCGCAGCGCCAGGGCCGTGATGTCGACCGTCACATTCGGCCGCGCCTCGTAGATCGAGGCGACGACGCCGAACGGCACGGTCACCTTCTGCAGGTGCACGCCGCCGCCGATGCGTCGTTCGTCGAGGACGCTTCCGACCGGGTCGGGCAGCTCGGCGACCGCGCGGACGGCGTCGGCGAGGGCGGCCACGCGGGTCTCGTCGAGCATCAGGCGATCGCGGAGGCCTGCGGTGATCCCGTCGGCGTCGCCGCGCGCCAGGTCCTCGGCGTTGGCGGCGACGATGGCGGGGGCGTCCGCGACGAGTCCGTCGGCGATCTCGCGGAGCAGAGCGGCCTTCGCCCCGTCGTCGAGCAGCCCGATGGATCGGGAGGCCCGCTTGGCGGCGCGCAGCCGCTCGGAGACATCGGAGTCGACCACGGAGGACATCCCCTCAGTCTAGCGAGGCGGCCCTCAGCCGCCGGCGACGCCGATCGCCCCGGTTCCCGCGGGAACGGCGGGATCGGGATGCGGATGGAACCACGTGCCGATGTCGGCGCCGGCGAGGGCGTCGGCGGCGAGATCGATGCTCGTGACGAGCGCGGCGACACCGCCTTCGGCCGCCAGCCGCGCGGCGGACGCCTTCGTGGCCGCGCCGCCCGTCCCGACGCTGTTCACGACGGTCGCGCCGAACTCGAAGGCGCTGAGGTCGTCGTCGATCGCGACCGTATCGATCGGGCGCGCGCCCGGCTCGCTCGGGGGCCGGGTGTACAGGCACTCGATGTCGCTGAGCAGCACGAGGGCGTCGGCTCCGATCAGACGCGACACGAGCGCGGCGAGCCGATCGTTGTCGCCGAAGCGGATCTCGTGGGTCGCGACGGTGTCGTTCTCGTTGACGATCGGCAGGATGCGCAGCCCGAGCAGCCGCTCCATCGCGCGCCTGGCGTTCGAGCGGTGCGTCGGGTCGTCGAAGTCGCCGGCGGTCAGGAGCACCTGCCCGGCGACGATGCCGTACTCGCGCAGCGCGTTCTGGTAGCGGTACACGAGCACGTTCTGGCCGACGGCCGCGGCGGCCTGCTGCGTGGCCAGATCGGTCGGACGCTCGTCGAGCCGCAGGTACGGCATCCCTGTCGCGATCGCACCCCGACGACACCAGGACGACCTCGGTCCCCCGCGCGTGCGCGGCCGCGAGGGCGTCGACGAGGGAGCCGATCTTACCGGCGTTGTCTCCGCTGATGGAGGAGGAACCGACCTTGACGACGACCCGACGAGCGCTGTTCAGCGCCGCACGCGAGCTGAGGCTCACTCGTCCTCCTCGTCGGCTCCTCGCGACCTCTCGGCGCGACGCTCGGCCTCGAGCTCGGCACGAGCCTCGGCCTTGGCGTCCATGCGCTCGTGGTAGCGCTCACGACGCTGGTTCGACGTGCGACGGGGGTTCATGTCCAGTCGCGGGTCGGTGCCACGGGGGGCGGTCATCAGCTCGGCCGCCGACGACATCGACGGGTGCCAGTCGAAGACGATGCCGTCGCCCTCCCCGATCACCACGGTCGAACCGGGAGTCGCACCCACGCGGTACAGCTCGTTCTCGACTCCGAGCTTGTCGAGGCGATCGGCGAGGAAGCCCACCGCCTCCTCGTTCTGGAAGTCGGTCTGCTGCACCCAGCGCACGGGCTTCGCGCCCAGGATGCGGTACACGTTGCCGTACGTCCCGCCTTCGACGCGGACGGTGAAGTCGCGCTCCGAGCCCTTCGGGCGGATCACGACCCGCTCCGCCGGCGCCTGGCCCGCCGTGGCCACGCGGTGCTCGGCCACGAGCTCGGCCATCGCGAACGACAGCTCGCGGAGTCCCTGGCGGCTGACGGTCGAGATCTCGAACACCCGGTATCCGCGGGCTTCGAGGTCGGGGCGCACGAGATCGGCGAGATCGCGCGCCTCGGGCACATCGGTCTTGTTCAGTGCGATGAGCTGGGGGCGCTCGAGGAGCGGCACCTGGCCCTCGGGCACGGGGTAGGCCTCGAGCTCGGCGAGGATGACGTCGAGATCGGTGAGCGGGTCGCGTCCGGGCTCGAGCGTCGCGCAGTCGAGCACGTGGACGAGGGCGGAGCAGCGCTCGACGTGGCGGAGGAACTCGAGTCCGAGCCCGCGGCCCTCGCTCGCGCCCTCGATGAGACCGGGGACGTCGGCGATCGTGTAGCGGACGTCTCCCGCCTGCACGACCCCGAGGTTGGGGTGCAGCGTCGTGAACGGGTAGTCGGCGATCTTCGGCCGCGCAGCGGAGACCGCGGCGATGAGGCTCGATTTGCCCGCCGACGGGAACCCGACGAGGGCGATGTCGGCGACCGTCTTCAGCTCGAGCTGGACGTCGCCCTCCCACCCCGGTGTACCGAGGAGCGCGAAGCCGGGCGCCTTGCGCTTGGGCGAGGCGAGGGCGGCGTTGCCGAGCCCGCCCTGACCGCCGGGGGCTGCGACGAAGCGCATACCCGGAGTCACCATGTCGACGAGGGTCTCGCCGTCGGGCGACTTGACGACGGTGCCGACGGGGACGGGGAGCTCGAGGTGCTCCCCCGCCGCGCCCGACCGGTTGTCGCCCATGCCGAAGCCGCCGTTGCCGCCGGAACGGTGCGGCGAGTGGTGGTACGACAGAAGCGTCGTCACCTGCGGATCGGCGACGAGGACGACGTCCCCGCCGTCACCGCCGTTGCCGCCGTCGGGACCGGCGAGCGGCTTGAACTTCTCACGGCGCACCGACACGCAGCCGTTCCCGCCCTTGCCGGCGCGCAGATGCAGCGTCACCCGGTCGACGAACGTCACCATGCGGTGCCTCCTAGAAACAGGGCGAGGGACGAGCCGAAGCTCGCCCCTCGCCGCGAAGTGGTTCTGATCCGAATTACTCGGCAGCCGCCACGATGTTGACGACCTTGCGGCCGCCCTTCGTGCCGAACTCGACAGCGCCCGCTGCGAGAGCGAACAGCGTGTCGTCGCCGCCACGGCCGACGTTGGCGCCGGGGTGGAAGTGCGTGCCGCGCTGGCGGACGAGGATCTCGCCGGCGTTGACGGCCTGGCCGCCGAAGCGCTTCACGCCGAGGCGCTGTGCGTTGGAGTCACGACCGTTACGGGTGGAGCTTGCGCCCTTTTTGTGTGCCATCTCTGCGTCTCCCTGGCTTACTTGATGCCGGTGATCTTGACGCGCGTGAGGTCCTGACGGTGGCCCTGGCGCTTCTTGTAGCCGGTCTTGTTCTTGAACTTCTGGATCACGATCTTCGGGCCGCGCTCTTCGCCGAGGACCTCAGCGGTGACCGTGACCTTCGCGAGCTTGTCGGCGTCGGTGGTCACGGCGTCGCCGTCGACGAGGAGAACAGCGGGAAGCTCGAGCTTGTCGCCGATCTGAGCCGCCTGACGGTCCAGGACGACGATCGTGCCGACCTCGACCTTTTCCTGACGGCCGCCGGCGCGCACAACTGCGTAAACCACTTCACACCTGTTTCTTCTGTGGAGCGCACGGCTCCGATTGTCTTTGCGAGACTGGGAAGTCTTGGTGCTCGGGCCTCAGATGGTCCTGCGGCCGAGGCGGTGTCGCGACGGGGACGTCGACGAACTCGCTGCACCAAGGGTCCACTTTACCGGATGGCGGGTGATCCGGCAAAAGGACGGCCGGGTGTGTCGCGCCGGGGCTCCACACGCGCGCCGCTTCGTAGGATCTCACCATGGCCATCCTCATCGACGATCCTCGCTGGCCCGCGCACGGCCGGCTGTGGTCGCACCTGGTGAGCGACAGCGATCTGACGGAGCTCCATCTCTTCGCTCGCCGTCACGACATTCCCGAGCGCGCGTTCGACCTCGACCACTACGACGTCCCGGATGCCGCATTCGACCGGCTGGTGGCGGGGGGCGCGCAGCACGTCTCGGGACACGAGCTCGTGCGGCGGCTCATCGCTTCGGGGCTGCGCGTCACCGCACGCGAACGCCGCGGCCGCTGAGAGCGGGCCGCGGCGTTCGCGTGCGGTGCAGAGGGCTTCGTCAGTCGTCCGACGCGGGCGCAGCCGAGACCGGGGTGCCGCTGAGGGCAGCCGTCGTCACACGACGGCGGCCGCGGCCCTGACCCGGCGCCTTGGGCTCGGGAAGGGCGTTCAGAACCGAGTCGAGCAGGAGGTCCTTCTCGGTACGCGGCGCCTTCGTCTCGGACTTCTTGCGCCGGGGCTTCTTGGCGCGCTCGACGGGAGCGGGCTCGACCTCGGGCGCGGGGGCGACGACCTCGGCGTCTCCGTCGACCGCCGCTGTCGGCTGGAGCGTCGAGGCCGCGATCTGGGCGAGCGCCGACTTCGCGCCCTCGGTGATGACGTGGGTGCCGCCGTTGGCCGGCGCCGGTGCCGGCGCGTTGCCGCCGCCCCGCCCGCCCCGGCGCGAGCCGCCGTTGCCGTTTCCGCCGTTGCCGTTCTGGGCGGATCCGCCGCGGTGCTTCACGACCGGGTCGTGGTGCACGATGACTCCGCGACCGGCGCAGACCTCGCAGGCTTCGCTGAAGGTCTCGAGAAGCCCGAGACCGAGCTTCTTCCGCGTCATCTGCACGAGACCGAGCGACGTCACCTCGGCGACCTGGTGCTTCGTGCGGTCGCGGCTCAGGCACTCGATCAGCCGTCGCAGCACGAGGTCGCGGTTGGACTCGAGCACCATGTCGATGAAGTCGACGACGATGATGCCGCCGATATCGCGCAGCCGCAGCTGTCGGACGATCTCCTCGGCCGCCTCGAGGTTGTTCTTCGTGACCGTCTCTTCGAGGTTTCCCCCCGACCCGACGAACTTGCCGGTGTTGACGTCGACCACGGTCATCGCCTCGGTGCGGTCGATGACGAGCGAGCCGCCCGAGGGGAGCCACACCTTGCGATCGAGGGCCTTCTCGATCTGCTCCGTCACGCGGAAGGCGTCGAATGGGTCCTGCTCGTCCTCGTACTTCTCGATGCGCTCGAGCAGGTCGGGGGCGACGCCGGTCAGGTACGACGTGATCGTCTCGTGCGCCTCGTCGCCCTGGATGAGCATGCGCGAGAAGTCCTCGTTGAAGACGTCGCGGACGATCTTGACGAGCAGGTCGGGCTCCGAGTGCAGCAGCGCGGGCGCCTGGATCTTCTCGAGCTGCGTGCTGATGTGCTCCCACTGCGAGGTGAGCCGCTGCACATCGCGGGTCAGCTGGTCCTCGGTCGCGCCCTCGGCCGCCGTGCGGACGATGACGCCGCTCGACTCGGGAAGCACCTCCTTGAGGATGCGCTTGAGGCGTGCCCGCTCGGTGTCGGGGAGCTTGCGCGAGATGCCGTTCATCGCGCCGCCGGGAACGTACACGAGGTACCGGCCGGGCAGCGAGATCTGGCTCGTGAGCCGCGCGCCCTTGTGTCCGACGGGGTCCTTCGTCACCTGGACGAGGACGCGGTCGCCCGACTTCAGCGCGAGCTCGATGCGTCGCGGCTGGTTGCCGGTCTCGACGGCATCCCAGTCGACCTCGCCCGAGTAGAGGACGGCGTTGCGGCCGCGACCGATGTCGACGAACGCGGCCTCCATGCTGGGGAGGACGTTCTGGACGCGGCCCAGGTAGACGTTGCCGATGAGCGAGGCGTCCTGGTTGCGGGCGACGTAGTGCTCGACCAGGACGTTGTCCTCGAGGACGGCGATCTGGATGCGGCCGCTCTTGGAGCGAACGATCATGACGCGGTCGACGGCCTCGCGACGCGCGAGGAACTCGGCCTCGGTGACGACCGTCCGGCGCCGGCCGGCCTCGCGTCCGTCGCGGCGGCGCTGCTTCTTCGCCTCGAGTCGCGTCGATCCCTTGATGCGCTGCGGCTCGGTGATGAGCTCGACCGCCCGCTGACGGGGAGCCTGCTCGACGGGCTCGTCGTTGCCGGAGCCGCCCCGTCGACGTCCGCGGCGGCGCGAGGTCGACGACCCCGGCGCGTTCCGCTCGTCGTCATCGTCGTTGTCGACGTCGAGTGCGGGCAGCGGCGTGATCTCGGGCGCGTAGAAGTGCAGGGCCGTCGAGACCGCCGAGACGAACTCGGCCGGGAGGAGTCCGAGCGAGACCGCGGTGACGGGCTCGGGGTCGGCCGGCTCCGCCGGCTCGGGGTCGGCGTCCGCCGGTGCGGCATCCGACTCGCCGGCTCCGGGAGCGTCCGTGGACGGCGGCTCGGTCTCGGGCGCCTCGGTCGGCGCCTCTGCGGTGGACGGGTCGTCGTTCGCGGGCTCGACCGGCGCAGGCTCGGTGGCCTCCTCGGACTCCTCGGCCGCCTCGACATCGCCCCCCGCGGGCGAGGTCGGCTCGGTCGCCTCGGTCGGCTCGGTCCCCTCGACGTCCGCTCCAACGGGCTCGGCGTCGTCGGCGGCCCGCCCGCTGTCGATGTGCTCCTCGACGGCGTCGATGGATGCCACGGCATCCGCCAGCTCGGCCGCAGCCGGGTCGGCCGGTGTCACCGGATCGGGGGTGGTCGGATTGTCGTTGGTCTCGTCGGCCATCGGTGGCGTACTCCTCGTCGGGCGGCACCGCGCGCCGCCCGGCACATCTCTGGCGGCTCTGCTCCCGGAATCGGGACGAGCCGCGAACTCACTCGGTGTGCAGCCGGCTCTCGGCTCGGCCTGCGTGGGCAGCCATTGCCCGAAGTCTCTCGTGACGCCCTGTCGCAGCGCGGCTGCTCACGGGCGTCGACCATCATTATCGCACTACCCGCGTCGCGGTGTGGGACCCGGGCTCCCGTTCTCGGCCGAGCCATCATCGGCGATGCGATAATCGCGGTCATGTCCGCTCCTCGAAGCCACGCCCGCCCGGTCGCCCTCGCCGTCTGGCTCATGGTCGCGGGCGTCGTCGGGTGGATCGCCGCCTTCGCTCTCACCACCGAGCGCATCCACCTGCTCCAGGACGCCACGGCGACGGCATCCTGCGACTTCAACCTCGTGGTCCAGTGCGGCGCCAACCTCACGTCGCCACAGGGCTCGGTCTTCGGATTCCCGAACCCCCTGCTGGGACTGACCGGCTGGGTGGCCCCCATCGTCGTCGGGGCGGCGATCCTCGCCGGAGCCCGGTTCTCGCGATGGTTCTGGTTGCTGTTCTGGGCCGGCATGGCCTTCGCGTTCGGCTTCGTCGTGTGGCTCATCTCCCAGAGCATCTTCGTGCTGGGAACACTGTGCCCGTGGTGCATGGTGACGTGGCTGGTCACGATCCCGACGTTCTACGCCGTCACCCTGCACGTGCTGCGCTCGGGAGTCGTGCCGCTCCCCCGGCGTGCCCGTGGCGTCGCCGCATCGCTCTCGGCATGGGTGCCGCTACTCGCGGTGCTCAGCTACGTCGCGATCGCGGTCGTGGCCCAGGTGCGTCTGGACTGGATCGGCTTCCTCTGACCCTGAGATCTGAAGAGCCCGCGAGTCAACGCGCTCCGCGCGATTCCATGCCCTGCACAGGGTGGATTCGCGCGGAGCGCATTGGCTCGCGGGCTGGACGCCGCGGGGCCGGGGTTGGATGCCGCGGGGCTGAGGTCAGCCGAACCAGATGTCCAGTTCGCGCGCAGCCGACTCGGGGCTGTCCGAGCCGTGCACGAGGTTCTGCTGGACGGCGAGGCCCCAGTCGCGGCCGAGATCGCCGCGGATCGTGCCGGGCGCCGCGGTGGTCGGATCCGTCGTGCCGGCAAGCGACCGGAAGCCCTCGATCACGCGATTGCCGGCGAGGCGGATCGCCACCGAGGGGCCGCTCTGCATGAACTCCAGGAGGGGCTCGTAGAAGGGCTTGCCCTCGTGCTCGGCGTAGTGCTTCTCGAGGCGTCCGCGGTCGGGCTCGACCAGACGGATGTCGACGAGCGCGTATCCCTTGGCCTCGATGCGGGCGAGGATCGCGCCGGTGAGGCCGCGGGCCACGCCGTCGGGCTTGACGAGGACGAGGGTCTCTTCGGTGGGCATGTCAGTCTCCGTTCGATTCGGCGGCTGCTCGAGCGGCGTAGCGCCGATCGAGTGCAGCCCCCTTGATGGTGGCATACGCGTACATCCCGCCGAAAACGAGGGCGACGATGCCGAGTGCGGGAACCAGGAAGACGCCGAGGGCGAGGATCACCTGGAGCGCCCAGCCCACGACGATGCCGGCGCGGTGACGGAGGGCCCCGGCGGTGAGTATCATGACGACCGCCAGGACCGAGCCCGCGACGACACCCCACCACGACGGGATGCTCTCGGGCAACGGGTCCAGCCCGTAGATCGTCAGTCCGCCGAGGAACACGACGATCGACTCGAAGCCGAGCACGACCGAACCGAGCGACTCGGCCGCTCCCCGGCGGCGGCGGACGCGCGGCTCGCTCATCCCTGCCATCCCGACTTCCAGTCCTCGGCCGCCGCGAGGGCGATCGCCTCGCCGGCCAGGACGACCGATCCGGCGATCACGACGGCCCGGCGTTCGGCGGCCGCAGCCCACTCGCGCGCCGCCTCGGCGGCTTCGACGAGGTCGCGGTGCTCGGTGACCGGCAGGCCGCGGTCCTCGGCCAGGTCGGCGACGACGGTGGCCTCCGAGGCGCGCTCGGAGTCGGGGGCGGTCGCGAACACGTGGGCGGCGATGGGAGCGAGCTCCGTCACGATGCCCGCGGCGTCCTTGTCGCCGAGGACACCCAGCACGACGCCCCATTCGTCGAAGTCGAACGACTCGCGCAGCGCCGCCGCGAGCGCATGTGCGCCGTGGGGGTTGTGGGCGCTGTCGACGAGCACGGTGGGGGCGACGCCCAGCAGCTGCAGACGGCCGGGCGAGGTGACGGCGCCGAGACCGTCGGCGACGACCTCGGCGTTCAGGGCCTGATCGTCGGCGCCGATGAGCGCCTCGACGGCGGCGACAGCGAGCGCGGCGTTCTCGGCCTGATGCGTGCCGTAGAGCGGCAGGTAGAGCTCCGGGTACTCCCCCGCGCGCCCGCGGACACCCACCTGCTGTCCGCCCACGGCGAGGCTGTGACCCGAGACGCCGAAGTCGACGCCCGCGAACCCGAGCGTCGCCCCGACCTCGGCCGCACGGGCGCGCAGGGCGGCCTCCGCCTCGGGGGCCTGCACGGCCGACACCGCGACCGCGCCGGGCTTGATGATGCCGGCCTTGACCGTCGCGATCTCCCCCACCGACTCGCCGAGGCGGTCGGCGTGGTCGAGGGCGACCGGGCCGATCACCGCGACGTCGCCGTCGGCGGTGTTCGTCGAGTCCCAGGTGCCGCCCATGCCGACCTCGATGACCGCGACGTCGACGGGCGCGTCGGAGAAGGCGACGAAGGCGAGCACCGTGAGCAGCTCGAAGAACGTCAGCGGCGCGTCGCCCTCGGCGTCCAGTTCGGCGTCGACGAGGTCGACGAAGGGCGCGATCTCCTCCCAGGCGTCCGCCACAGCGGCATCGGCGATCGGTTCGCCGTCGACCATGATGCGCTCGGTGAAGCGTTCGAGGTGAGGACTCGTGAACAGCCCCGTGCGCAGACCGTGAGCCCGGACGAGGCTCTCGATCATGCGACTGGTCGAGGTCTTGCCGTTCGTCCCGGTGACGTGCACCACGCGGTAGGTGCGCTGCGGGTCGTCGAGCAGCTCGAGCACGCGGCGTGTGCGCTCGATGCGCGGCTGCACCCACTGCTCGCCCTGTCGTTGCAGCAGCGCGGAGTACACCGCGTCCGCCCGTGCCTGGTCGGTCATGCCGTTGCTCCTGCTCTGCCGACGCGCACCTCGACGTCGCCGGCGTTGGCGTAGGTGCCCGCGGTGACGCGGGCGCTGTGCTCGATGGGCGTCTCGTCGGCGGAATGCGCGAGCAGCCGACCGCCCGGACCGTCGACGCTGTAGCCGACGGCGAGCGTCTCACCGGCGACCTCGGCGATCTCGAAGGCCTCGGCGACGGCGGCCGCATCCGCGGCATCCGTGAACTCCAGCTCCAGACGGATGCGGTCGCTCACGTCGAAGCCGGCGGCCTTGCGCGTGTCCTGCACGGCCCGGATGACGTCGCGCGCGAGCCCCTCCGCCTCCAGCTGCGGCGTCGTCGTGGTGTCCAGGAGCACGAAACCGCCGCCCGAGAGCAGGGCGATCGCGGTGCCCTCGGCCACGCCTCCCGCCTCGAGCGTGAGCTCGTACTCACCCGGCTCGAGCGCGACGCCGTCGACGGTCACGACGCCGTCCTGCTCGCTCCAGGTGCCGGAACGGGCACCGGCGATCACGTGCTGCACCTGCTTGCCCAGGCGGGGTCCCGCTGCGCGCGCGTTGACCGACAGTCGCTGACTGATGCCGTACGAGGCGGCCAGATCGTCGGCGAGCGCGACGAGCGCGACGCTCTTGACGTTCAGCTCATCGCGCAGGATCTCTTCGAACTGCGCGAGGGCCGCGGCATCCGTCACGGCGACCGTCAGCTGCGGGAGAGGAAGCCGCACGCGCTTGCCCTCCTTCTTGCGCAGCGCGTTGGCGACCGACGAGACCTCGCGGACGGCGTCCATGGCCGACCGGATGTCGGCGGCGGGCGCGAACGCGGCCGCATCGGGCCAGTCCTCGAGGTGGACGCTCCGCCCGCCGGTGAGGCCCTGCCAGATGCGCTCGCTCACGAGCGGCAGCAGCGGGGCGGCGACCCGCGTCAGGGTCTCGAGGGCGGTGTACAGCGTGTCGAACGCCTCCGTCGAGGCCGGGTCGGTCGCGTCGGCGCCGACCCAGAACCGATCGCGCGAGCGGCGGATGTACCAGTTGGTCAGCGCCTCGGCGAAGTCGCGTAGCTTGGCCGCCGCCATCGTCGAGTCGAGCGATTCGAGATCGGCCGCGACGCCGCGCACGAGATCGCCCGTCAAGGCGAGGATGTAGCGGTCGAGCACGTTCGTCGAATCGGTCCGCCAGCGCGCCTCGTAGCCCTGCCCGCCGGGGCCGCCGGCAGCGTTGGCGTAGGTGGCGAAGAAGTACCACGTGTTCCACAGCGGCAGGATGAACTCCCGCACCCCGGCGCGGATGCCCTCCTCGGTGACGACGAGGTTGCCCCCGCGCAGCACCGACGAACCCATCAGGAACCAGCGCATCGCGTCGGAGCCGTCGCGGTCGAAGACCTCGGACACGTCGGGGTAGTTGCGCAGCGACTTCGACATCTTCTGCCCGTCGCTGCCGAGCACGATGCCGTGGCAGGCCACGCCCGAGAACGCGGGCCGGTCGAAGAGTGCGCCCGAGAGCACGTGCATGACGTAGAACCAGCCGCGCGTCTGCCCTATGTACTCGACGATGAAGTCGGCGGGGGCGTGCTCGTCGAACCAGTCGCGGTTCTCGAACGGGTAGTGCACCTGCGCGTAGGGCATGGAGCCCGAGTCGAACCAGACGTCGAAGACGTCCTCGATGCGCCGCATCGTCGACCGGCCCGTGGGGTCGTCGGGGTTCGGGCGCGTCAGATCGTCGATGAACGGGCGGTGCAGGTCGACCTCGCCCGCCTCGTTGCGCGGCAGGCGTCCGAAGTCCCGCTCGAGGTCGGCGAGAGATCCGTAGACGTCGGTGCGGGGGTACTCGGGATCGTCGCTCTTCCACACCGGGATCGGCGAGCCCCAGAACCGGTTGCGGCTGATCGACCAGTCGCGCGCGCCTTCGAGCCACTTGCCGAACTGTCCGTGCTTGACGTTCTCGGGCGCCCAGGTGATCTGCTCGTTGAGCTCGAGCAGGCGCTCCTTGATTGCGGTGACGCGCACGAACCAGCTCGACACCGCCTTGTAGATCAGCGGGTTCCGGCAGCGCCAGCAGTGCGGGTACGAGTGCTCGTAGCTGGCCTCGCGCAGCAGGCGGCCCTCGGCCTTCAACAGACGGATGAGCGGACGGTTCGCGTCCATCCACAGCTCCCCCGCGACATCCGTCACGGAGGAGAGGAACCGCCCGCCGTCGTCGAGGCTCATGATGAGCGGGATGCCGGCGGCGGCGGTCACGCGCTGGTCGTCCTCGCCGTACGCGGGAGCCTGGTGGACGATGCCGGTGCCGTCGGTGGTCGTGACGTAGTCGTCGACGAGGATGCGCCAAGCGTTCTGCGTGCCCCACGTCTCGGCGTCGGCGTAGTAGTCGAAGAGCCGGTCGTAGTGCACGTCGGCGAGGTCGGCACCCACGACGGTCCGCTCGACAGCGTCGCGCGCCTCGTCGGCGCCGGCGTAGCCGAGATCCTTCGCGTAGCCCGCGAGCAGGTCGGCGGCCAGCAGGTAGCGGTGGGCATCGGCCTCGGCACGGTCCTCGTGCACGTCGGCCGCGCCGGCCGGTCCGCCGGGGACGACGACGTAGTCGATGGCGGGGCCGACCGCGAGCGCGAGGTTGGTCGGAAGGGTCCAAGGCGTGGTGGTCCAGGCGAGCGCCCGCACGCCGGTCAGTCCGAGTGCCTCGGCCTTGGCCCCCACCAGGGGGAACGACACCGTGACGGACGGGTCCTGGCGCATCTTGTAGACGTCGTCGTCCATGCGCAGCTCGTGGTTCGACAGGGGCGTCTCGTCGCGCCAGCAGTAGGGAAGCACGCGGTGGCCCTCGTACGCGAGGTCCTTGTCCCACAGCTCTTTGAAGGCCCACAGCACCGACTCCATGAAGCCCGTGTCGAGCGTCTTGTAGCCGCGCTCGAAATCGACCCAGCGGGCCTGGCGGGTGACGTAGTCCTCCCACTCGCGGGTGTACTCGAGCACCGACGAGCGCGCCTTGTCGTTGAACGCGGCGATGCCCATCTGCTCGATCTCGCTCTTCTCGGTGATGCCGAGCTGCTTCATCGCCTCGAGCTCGGCGGGCAGGCCGTGCGTGTCCCAACCGAAGACGCGGTCGACCTTCTTGCCGCGCATCGTCTGGAAACGCGGGAAGACGTCCTTGGCGTAGCCGGTGAGCAGGTGGCCGTAGTGCGGGAGCCCGTTGGCGAAGGGCGGGCCGTCGTAGAAGACCCACTCCGGCGAGCCGTCGCGCTGCTGGATCGACGCGCGGAAGGTGTCGTCGCGCTTCCAGAAGTCGAGGACCTCGCGCTCGACGTCGGGGAACCGGGGGCTCGGGACGACGGTGTCGGCGGCGGGACCGAAGGCTGAGGATCTCGGGTAGGTCATGGCTTCTCTCGCAGGGTCGGACGTCCTGCGAGGACGATCGTGCGACCGCGGTACCACCCCGCTTGCCCCGGAGGGCCACTCTCCCAGCGGCTGTGACGGGCCTGACCCGCTCGGTTCTACCAGGCGGGGTGTCCGCCGTTCTTCCGAGAGCTCCCCGGTGATGGCCGGATCGGTGCTGATGGACCCATCATAACGTCGACCTAGGGTGGGAGCATGGCCCGCCCCCCGCACCCGCCCGTTGCCGCCTCGCGTGTCCGATCCCGACCTGCCGTCGAACCTGGTGCCCGGCCGCCTCGAGCGTCACGGCGAGCTCATGGAGGCGCGCGTCGAGCTCGGCTCCGGCACCGTCGACGGAGCGCACGCGCGCCTCGCCGAGAGCGTCGTCGCGCCCACCGCCCTCGAGCGCCTCGACCTGGTCGGCTCGATCCTCGCCGATGTCCGGTTCGACGACATCGCCGCTGCCGAGCTGCTCGCGCGCGACGCCAGCTGGCGCACGGTGCTGATCGCGGCGGGCCGGATCGGCACGCTCGATGCTGCGCGCGGGCGCTGGGACGGCGTCGTGCTGCGGGGCCTGCGGATCGACTATCTGTCGGTGTCGGGCGCCACGGTGCGCGATGTCGTCATCGCCGATTGCCGCATCGGCACCCTCGACGCACCGGGAGCGCAGCTCGAACGCGTTCGGTTCGAGAACACGACGGTCGACGAGTTCGACACCCGCGCGATGACCTCCTCCGATCTCGACCTCCGCGGGCTCGAGGCGCTCGCCTTCACCGACGTCCGCGCGCTGCGCGACGTGACGCTTTCGCTGCGGCAGGCCGAGGCGCACGCGGCCGCGCTGGCCGGCGCGCTCGGGATCGACGTCCGCGACGACGCGCCGGGCGCGTCGTGATCGTCCGCACCGACCGGCTGACGCTGCGGGCGATGACCGCTGACGACCTGACGCCGCTCCGCGCCATCTTGACCGATCCCGTCGCGATGACCGCGTACGAGGGCGCGTTCGACGACGCGGAGAGCGAGCAGTGGCTCGCGCGCAACCTGCGGCGCTACGACGAGGACGGGTTCGGCCTCTGGGCGGTCGACCTGCCCGGCGCGGGGATGATCGGCCAGTGCGGCATCACCCGGCAGCGCATCGACGACGACGAGGTCCTCGAGGTCGGCTACCTCTTCCAGCGCGCGCACTGGCACCGCGGATACGCGACGGAGGCGGCCGCCGCAGCCCGCGACTGGGCCTTCGGCGAACTGGGCGCCGACACGGTCTGGGCGAAAGTCCGCGACACGAACCTCGCCTCGATGAACGTCGCCATCCGACTCGGCATGACCGTCCGCCGGCGCTTCGTCGTGCAGTACCGCGGTGCGACCATGCCGCATCTCGGGTTCGCCGTCGACCGTGAGGTGCCGAAGCGGCCGACGGCGGTCAGGCGCCCGTCCAGTCCTCCCCGCGCACGGTGACGGTGCTGGCTCCGTGGAGCAGGCGCGACACGGGACACCGGTCGTGCGCCGAGAGCGCGAGCTCTGCGGCTTCGGCTGCTCCGAGCCCCTCGCCCGAGACGAACGCCTCGGCGACGAACTCGTAGCCCGAGCGGCCCTCGGCATCGCGCATCACGACCTCGACACGAACAGCGGTTCGACGCTCGCCGCGAACGATCGCCTGCGCCGTGGCGTTCAAGCACGTCGACCAGGCCAGGGCCAGCAGCTGCTCGGGGTTGGATGCGGCGGGGTCGTGATCGGACGCGAGGGGGTTCGACACCGCGACCGACAGCCCGCCCGCGACCGTGCTGACTCCGGTGCCGCCGTCGTCGTTGGATGCGGACGTGCGATACCGGATGACCATGGCACGACTATAGTTGAACGTCGTCCAAGTATCGCTCGCCCACGGATCGGAGCCCGACGCGTGCCCACTCCCGGCCGCCCCGTCGCCCTCGCGGGCGTCGACGTCACCTATCCCGGGGGGACGCGGGCGTTGCGATCGGTCGACCTCGACGTGGCCACCGGTGAGATCTTCGGCGTCATCGGTGAGAGCGGCGCCGGCAAGAGCACGCTGCTCGCGCTCCTCACCGGCGAGGTGTCTCCCACGGCGGGGTCGGTCGATGTGCTCGGCGTCGATCCGGCCGGCGCCTCACCGTCGGCGCTCCTCGGGCTCCGGCGCCGCGTGGGCGTCGTGTTCCAGGGCGTGCATCTGCTCGCCAACCGAACCGTCGCCCAGAACGTCGCGGTGCCGCTCGCACTCGCGCCCTCGTCACGGGGACGTGACGCACGCGCGGAGCATCGCCGCCGCGTCGACGAGGCGCTCGACTTCGTCGGGCTCGCGACACGCTCGGGCGCCTACCCCGCCGAACTGAGCGGCGGCCAACGACAGCGGGTCGGCATCGCCCGAGCCCTCGTGTCGCGTCCCGAGCTGCTGCTGTGCGACGAGCCCACCTCGTCGCTCGACGCGACGACGACCGACGGCGTCCTCGCCCTGCTGCGGGAGGCCCGCGACCGGTTCGGGACCACGGTCGTCGTCGTGACGCACGACCTCGGTGTGGTCCGACGCGTGTGCGACCGCGTCGCCCTGTTCGAGGCGGGCGCCCTCCGCGACATCCTCGTGGTCGACCGTTCCCAGCCGGGCCCCACGGGCACCTATCTCGAACGCGCGCGGCGGGAGCTCGGGGCATGAACGAGCTGCTCGACTCCCTGTCCCGTCGCGGCGACGACCTCGTCCAGGCGCTCGCCGAGACGGGGTACATGCTCGTCGTCTCGCTCACCGCAGCGGTCGTCCTCGGGCTGCCGCTCGGCGTGGCGGTCTACCTCGCCCGGCGCGGCGGCGTCGCACCGAGCCGGCCCGTCTGGACGGTCGCGAACCTCTTCATCAACGTCGTCCGCTCGTTCCCGTTCCTCCTTCTCGTCGTCTTCCTCATCCCGGTCACTCGCCTCGTCTACGGCACGACGTTCGGGACACCCGCCGCGACCTTCTCGCTGTGCTTCGTCGCCGTCGCGATCTACGCGCGACTCGTCGAGCAGATCCTCCGCGAGATCCCGCCCGGCATCCCCCGTGTCGCGCGCACGATGGGGGCGACCGTGCCCCAGACCGTCCTCCGATTCCTGTTGCCCGAAGCCGTCCCGGGCCTCGTCTACGCCCTCACCTCCGCCACGATCAGCCTGCTGTCGTATTCGACCGTGCTCGGCGTCGTCGGCGGCGGCGGCATCGGCGACTTCGCCCTGCGCTACGGCTACCAGGAGTACGACTACCCCCTGATGTACTTCACGATCGCCGTCATCCTGGCCGTCGTGCTCGTCATCCAGTCGGCCGGACACCGCCTGTCGGTGCGCCTCGACCACCGCTGACTCCCGCACCCACCCGACTCTCACGAGGAGAACACATGACCTTCCACGCGCTTCGATCCCGCTTCACCCGAGCCGCCATCGCGACCGTCGCGGCAGCCGCGCTCCTGAGCGGTTGCGCGGCTTCCGCCGGCTCCGACGACCCGGGCCCCCGCACCCTCCGGGTCGGAGCGGTCACCGCACCGGCCACCGACATCGTCGAGGCGGCCGGCGCCGCGATCGGCGACGGATACACGATCGAGCTCGTGAAGGTCGCCGACTACGTCACCGTCAACAACATGCTGGCCGCGGGCGACATCGACGCGAACTTCTCGCAGCACCAGCCGTACATGACCGAGTTCAACGAGAAGAACGGCGCCTCGCTCGAGGCGGTCCAGCCGGTCTACAACTTCGTCATCGCGTTCTACTCGAAGACCCTCACCGACATCGACCAGCTGCCCGACGGCGGCACGGTGGCGATCCCGAACGACTCCTCGAACACCGCCCGCGCGCTCAAGCTGCTCGCCGATGCCGACATCATCACGCTCGCCGACGGCGTCGACCCGTACGCGGCGACGCTCGACGACATCGCGCAGAACCCGAAGAATCTGCAGTTCCTCTCCGTCGAGATCAACCAGCTGAACACCGCGTACGACGAGGCCGACCTGGTGTTCCAGTGGCCCTCGCACATCGCCGCCCTCGGCCTCACGCCGCAGGACAACGGGCTGCTGACCGAGCTCGACGACCGGTTCGCGCTGCAGCTCGTCGTGCCCTCGGCCGATGCCGGCAGCGATGCGACGCGCGCCCTGGTCGACGCGTTCACGAGCGACGACGTGCGCAAGGTGATCGACGGCAACGCCACGATCGAGGCGGCGTTCTGACCTTCGGCGGGGCGCGGGACTCGCGCCCCGCCGAGTAGACTCGGACGGCATCCCACATTCAGGCACGCTCACACAGTGCCGCACATATCGAGGAGTTCCGATGACCGCGCAGATTCCCGACAAGCCCGCTCTCGAAGGCCTGGAAGACAAGTGGGATGCCACGTGGGCCGAGCGGGGGACGTACCTGTTCGACCGGGAGCGCGCGTCCGCCTCGGGACGACCCGGCGTCTTCTCCGTCGACACCCCGCCGCCGACGGCGTCGGGGTCGTTGCACATCGGCCACGTGTTCTCCTTCACGCACACCGATCTGAAGGTGCGCTTCGAGCGGATGCGCGGCAAGAGCGTCTTCTACCCGATGGGCTGGGACGACAACGGCCTGCCGACCGAGCGCCGCGTGCAGAACTACTACGGCGTGCGCTGCGACCCCATCCTCCCCTACGACGCGGACTTCACGCCGCCGTTCGAGGGCGGCGACAACAAGTCCAGTCGCGCCGCCGACCAGGTGCCGATCAGCCGTCGCAACTTCATCGAGCTCTGCGAGAAGCTGACGATCGAGGACGAGAAGCAGTTCGAGTCGCTCTTCCGCCAGCTCGGCCTCTCGGTCGACTGGACGCAGACCTACCGCACGATCTCCGACGACACGATCCGCACGAGCCAGCTCGCGTTCCTGCGGAACCTCGAGCGCGGCGAGGCCTACCAAGCACTCGCGCCCACGCTGTGGGACATCGATTTCCGGTCGGCGATCGCCCAGGCAGAGCTCGAGGACCGCGACCAGCAGGCGTCGTACCACCGCATCGCGTTCCACAAGAGCGACGGCTCCGGCGACATCCACATCGAGACGACCCGGCCGGAGCTTCTCCCCGCCTGCGTCGCCCTCGTCGCCAACCCGGATGACGAGCGGTACCAGCCCTACTTCGGCCAGACGGTGCGCACGCCCCTCTTCGACGTCGAGGTACCCGTGCTCGCGCACCCGCTGGCGCAGCAGGACAAGGGCTCGGGCATCGCCATGATCTGCACGTTCGGCGATGTCACCGACATCATCTGGTGGCGCGAGCTCGACCTGCCCAACCGCACGATCCTCGGCGCCGACGGACGCATCCTGGCCGAAGCCCCCGACGTCCTCGAGACCGAGGCTGCGCGGGGCGCCTACGCCGAGCTCGCCGGAAAGACCGTCTTCAGCGCGAAGAAGCGCATCGTCGAGCTGCTCGGCGAATCGGGCGAGCTGCTCGAGGTCTCCAAGCCCTTCACGCACCCGGTGAAGTTCTTCGAAAAGGGCGACCGCCCGCTCGAGATCGTCTCGACGCGCCAGTGGTACCTGCGCAACGGCGCGCGCGACGAAGACCTGCGGGAGCGCCTGATCTCGTTCGGGCAGCAGATGTCGTGGCATCCGGACTTCATGCGCGTGCGCTACGAGAACTGGACCAACGGCCTCACCGGCGACTGGCTCGTCTCGCGCCAGCGGTTCTTCGGCGTGCCGATCCCTCTCTGGTACGGCCTCGATGAGAACGGTGAGCGCGACTACGCACGCGTCATCACTCCCGACCTCGGGCAGCTGCCCGTCGACCCGACGACCGACGTGCCCGCCGGGTACGAGGCCGACCAGCGCGGTGTGCCGGGCGGGTTCGACGCCGAGCGCGACATCTTCGACACGTGGGCGACGTCGTCGCTGACGCCGCAGCTCGCCGGCGGCTGGGAGCGCGACGAAGAGCTGTGGAACCTCGTCGCCCCGTTCGACCTGCGGCCGCAGGGCCAGGACATCATCCGCACGTGGCTGTTCTCGACGATGCTCCGCAGCGTTCTCGAAGACGGCCGCGCGCCGTGGTCGGATGCCGCGATCTCGGGCTTCATCGTCGACCCCGACCGCAAGAAGATGTCGAAGTCGAAGGGGAACGTCGTCACGCCGGCCGACATCCTCGCCCAGCACGGCACCGACGCGGTGCGGTACTGGGCCGCCTCGAGCCGCCTCGGCGCCGACGCCGCCTTCGACCCGCAGAACCCGACCCAGGTCAAGATCGGCCGTCGTCTCGCGATCAAGGTGCTCAACGCCGCGAAGTTCGTCCTGTCGTTCCCCGTACCCGAGGGGGCCGAGATCACGCACGCCCTGGATGCCGCGATGCTCGCCACCCTCGACCGCGTGATCGCCGACGCGACGCGCGCGTTCGAGGCGTACGACCACGCGCGCGCCCTGGAGATCACCGAGGCGTTCTTCTGGACGTTCTGCGACGACTACCTGGAGCTCGTGAAGGAGCGCGCCTACGATCAGTCCGATGTCGGACAGGCATCGGCCGCCCTCGCGCTGCGGCTGGCCCTGTCGTCGCTCCTGCGTCTGCTGGCTCCCGTGCTCGCCTTCGCCGCCGAAGAGGCATGGTCGTGGTTCGAGGACGGCTCCGTGCACACCGCCGCCTGGCCCGAGCCCTCGGGCATCTCCGGCGACCCGGCGATCCTGTCGGCCGCCAGCGCCGCCCTCATCGGCATCCGCCGGGCCAAGACCGAGGCGAAGGCCTCGCAGAAGACGCCCGTCGCCCTGCTCGCCCTGCGCGCCGACGAGGCCACGGTCGAGCGCCTGCGCCAGGCGGAGGGCGACCTGCGTGCCGTCGGTCGGATCGCCGAGCTCGAGTTCGCGGTCGGCGACGGCGAACTCGTCATCGACCGGGTCGAGCTGGCCCCGCAGGAGGCATGATGCGACTCGGGACGCGATGGAGCAGCGGTGACGAGGCGCCCTCGTCGGTGCCCGACGCCCTGCGCGAAGAGATCCGGCAGGTCGATCGCATCATCGACACCGATCCCCGTCCGAAGTGGACGCTGACGTGGCTCGAGGGGCGACCGGTCGCCGAGCTCGAGACGGGCGTCGTGGTGTCGCTCTCGGCCGACGGCCGTGCCGTGGTCGGCCAGATCGACGACGACACGTTCTGAATCGTCTCGCTCGGTCACTCGCCTGCGGTGTGATCGAGCGAGACGTGCGTCGCCGACAGCAGCAGCCGGGTGCAGACGAGCGTCACCACGACGCACAGGCCACCCGCGATGGCGAACGGGAGTCGCAGGTCGATCGTCGCGACGAGGCCGCCGACGACCGTAGCGACGGGGAACAGACCCCACGTCAGCGTACGGATGATGCCGATCGCACGTCCGAACAGTTCCGCGGGGATGATCTGCTGACGCAGCGCCCCCCACGGTACATTCCACAACGACACCGCGAAGGCCATACCGGCGTAGGCGACCACCGCGACGACGATGCCGGGTGCCAGCGCCACGCCGACGAGGCAGAGCGCCGCCAGGAGGTTGGCGATCCACATCACGCGGCCGCGGCCCCACCGCTCGACGATGCGCGATGCCGCGAGCGATCCGGCGAGAGCACCGAGGCCCACGCCCGCGGTGACGAATCCGATCGCGATCTCCGGCACCCCCTGCACATCGAGGAAGTAGAGCAACGTCGGAGCCTGCGCGAAGGCGAAGGCGCAGCCGACGACGGAGGTGAACAGCACGAGCGAGCGCAGGAAGCGGTGGCGCCACAGGTAGCGCGCCGCCTCTCCGGCGGGCACGCGTACCCGCGCCGAGGCGGCGTCGACGGACACCGCCGGCTCGAGCCCACCCGGGCGGTGCCGGGCCCGCGCCGCCGCGAGCGGCAGCATGAGGGCGAGAGCAATGGGCACGAGGTATCCGACGGCCCCCACCCACATCGGCAGCACGAGCGAGACGGCGAACAGCACGCCCGCGATCGGCTGAGACACGAAGCTGTCGATCGTGATCTGCGCCGCTTGCATCCGCCCGTTGGCACGGTCGAGCTGGTCGCGGCTCACGACGCCGGGGATGACGGCGTTGGTGGCGTTGTCGAAGAGCGTCTCGCCGAGCCCGAAGACGAGCGTGCCGGCGAGCAGCCAGCCGATGTCGAGCGAACCGGTGGCCGTCAGGAGCGCGAGTCCGACCGCCGCCGTACCGCGCACCGCGTTGGCGAGGGCCATCACCTTTCGGCGGTCGAAGCGGTCGACGACCATGCCGGCGGCGACGCCGAACAGCAACCACGGCGCGAAGGCTGCGGCCGCGAGCAACGAGATGAGCAGCGGATCCCGCGTCAGCGTCGTCGCGATCAGCGGCACGGCGGTGCGGCCGATCCCGTCGGCGAGGTTGCTGAAGGCGGCGGCGGTCCAGAGCCGGCCGAAGTCCCGGCCGAGCGGCGTCCGTCCGCGAGGCTGGCCGGCGGCGGGTGCCGCGGATGCCGCGGATGCCGTGTCGGTCATCTCAGTCCCCCGCCGTCAGGGGGAACGCGTCGGCGCGCAGCGACACCGTGCGACGCTCGGTGCCGTCTGCGGCGGCATCCGCGGCATCGCGGTACTGCGCGGCGATCTCGTCGATCAGCCGCTGGATACGCGCGTTGACCTCGCCGAGCTCGGCGAGGGTGAGTGTGACCGAGGTGGTGGTGATGAGCGCGCTCTGCGCCCAGGCATCGGGCTCGTCCTGCAGGCTCGCGCCGACGAAGCTCATCAGCTGCTCCTGACGCAGCGCCAGGAACTCGGTCATCACCACTTGCGAAGCCGCGCGCCCAGCCGGGGTCCGCGTCGCCTCGGGCGACGGGAACGACACCCCACCCGAGGGCCGCTCCCACCACCTCTCGCGCGCCGTGCCTCGGCCGGCGACCTCGCGGATCAGGTCGTGCTTCGCGAGCGCACGCAGGTGGTAACTCGTCGATCCCGACGACTCCCCCGTCATCGCCGCGAGCGTGCTCGCGGTCTGCGGACCCTGCTGGCTGAGGATGTCGTAGAGGCGCACGCGCACAGGGTGGGCGAGCGCCCGCAGGGCGCCCGCGTCGAGTGCGCGGACGCCGGCACGGGAGTCTGCGTTCTCATTCTCGGTTGTCATGATGCAAAGGTATCTTTGCAAACGGACCTTTGCAACCTCGTCCGGAGTCCGCACCTACGCTGGACTCATGACGGACACCGCCAACCCGCTCCTGCACAGCGTCACTCTCGACCACGGCCTGCCCGATTACCGCGCCATCCGCCCGGAGCACTACCTCCCGGCGTTCCACGAGGGCTTCGCGCAGCAACGTCGCGAGATCGAGGCGATCGCCTCCGCCACCGACGCACCGGACTTCGACAACACCCTCGCCGCCTGGGAGCGCAGCGGGCAGCTGCTCGGAGCGGTCTCGCGGACGTTCTTCACCGTCAGCTCGGCCGATGCGACCCCGGCGATCCAGCACATCGACGAAGAGCTCGCTCCCTTGATGTCAGCCCACACGGATGCCACCATGCTCGACACCCGCCTCTACGCCCGCGTTCGAGCGGTGCACGACGGCCGCCACGACGCCGAGCTCACGGACGAGCAGCGCTACCTGGTCGAGCGCCGCTTCACGCAGATGACACAGGCCGGTGCCGGCCTCGACGAAGAGCAGAAGGCGCGACTGACGGAACTCAACTCGCGGTTGTCGGTGCTCACGACCTCGTTCGAGAAGAACCTCCTCGCCGACACCAACGACCTCGCCGTCGTCTTCGACACCGCTGACGAGCTCGACGGCCTGAGCGACGGCGCTCTCTCGGCGGCAGCGCAGGCAGCCAGCGACCGCGGGCTCGACGGCTCCTACGTCGTGACCCTCACCCTCTTCACGGGGCATCCGCTGCTCGCGTCGCTTCGCCGCCCCGAGAGCCGTCGGCGCATCCTGGCGGCGTCGCGCTCGCGCGCATCGCGCGGCGGAGCGAACGACAACACCGGCGTGCTGCTCGAGATCGTGCGGCTGCGCGCCGAGCGCGCCGAGCTCCTGGGCTTCGCCTCGCACGCCGCATACGTCACCTCGGATCAGACCGCAGGCAGCCCGGAAGCGGTGGAGTCCCTCCTGCGCCGACTGGCACCCGCCGCTGCCCGCAATGCGCGGAAGGAGAAGCGCGACCTCCTGCACATCGCAGGGCTCGACGACGATCCGGACGCCGACATCCACCCGGCCGACTGGTCGTACCTCACCGAGAAGGTGCGAGCCGCCACGCTCGACCTCGACACGGCCGCTCTGCGCCCCTGGTTCGCGGCCGAGCGCGTCCTCCACGACGGCGTCTTCTCCGCGGCGACACAGCTCTACGGCATCACGTTCCGCGAGCGCGACGACCTGCCCGCGTACCACCCGACCGCACGCGTGTTCGAGGTGAGCAACGCCGACGGATCGCACCTGGGCCTGTTCATCCTCGATCTGCACACGCGCGACACCAAGCGCGGCGGCGCGTGGATGAACGCGATCGCGACGCAGTCGTCGCTGCGCGGCACCACGCCGATCGTCGTGAACAACCTGAACGTTCCGCTACCAGCGCCCGGCGCCCGACGCTGCTGACGCTCGATGAGGTCACGACGCTGTTCCACGAGTTCGGCCACGCGCTGCACGGCCTGTTCGCGACCGTGACCTACCCCTCGTTCGCGGGCACGAGCGTGTTCCGCGATTTCGTCGAGTTCCCCAGCCAGGTCAACGAGATGTGGATCTTCCGCCCCGAGGTGATCTCGGTCTACGCGCGCCACATCGATACCGACGAACCCCTGCCCGCCGACGTCATCGAGCGACTCGAGGCGTCGGGAACCTTCAACCAGGGCTTCGCGACGAGCGAGTACCTCGCCGCAGCCTGGCTCGACCTCGCGTGGCACTCGCTCTCGGCTGACGAGGCACGCGCCATCACCGACGTCGCAGCGTTCGAAGCGCAAGCCCTCGCCGACATCGGTCTCGACGATCCGTCCGTCCCGACGCGATACTCCTCGCCCTATTTCGCCCACATCTTCTCGGGCGGATACAGCGCCGGCTACTACTCCTACATCTGGAGCGAGGTCCTCGACGCCGACACGGTCGAGTGGTTCGACGACAACGGAGGACTCCGCCGGTCCAACGGTGACCGGTTCCGCGAGCGGGTGCTGGGCGTCGGCGGATCGCGCGATCCCCTCGATGCGTACCGGGACTTCCGCGGACGTGACGCCCGGATCGAACCGCTCCTGAAGCGGCGCGGTCTTCAGGCCTGAGACCGCGCCGTCTCATCGGCGGCGGCGGGCACGTCGCCGCCGCCGAGGTGACGGACCTCGTAGACCAGGCGGGCGAACGGGCCGACGGCTCTCGCCGACCGCAGCCGCAAAAGCTCCGAAGCGATGCGACGCGGCAGCAATGGCGATCCGCCGCCGAGAGCCACCGGCGCGATCGACACCGCGATCTCGTCGAGCGCACCGACGTCGAGGAACTGCCCGGCGAGATCTCCCCCGCCGACCACCCAGATATCTCCGTCGCCCGCGACTTCGCGCAGCGCCGGCAGGACATCCGACACGCGTCCCGAGACGAAACGCACGTCGGCGCCCTCGGGGACCGGGAGCTGTCGCGTCGTGAACACGAAGGTCGGGCGGTCGCCGAAGAACTCGCGCCACCGCTCGGGATGCGCCAGCAGGTCGGACTCCGCCAGCACCCACTCGTACGTGGTCGAGCCCTCGACCTGCACTGCGGCGTCCGTGGGCAGCATGTCGGGCTCGGACGACGCATCCTCCGCCCCCGGGACGGAGAACAGCCACGCGAGGGAGTTGTCGCTATCGGCGATGAAGCCGTCGAGCGACGTGGCCGTGTCGAAGATGATGCGTCCCATGGCAGCCAACGTACGCGCGGGGTCCGACATCGCCCACGTTCAGTACGGCCGTCGCCGGCGTCGCGTCACCGCTCGGGATCACCGACGCCCGACCGCCCGTGCGAGAGTCAGGCGCTCTTGCGCTTCTGTCGCAGCACGAGGGTGGGCGCGGCGCCGTCGTCGACGGCGGCACGCGTGACGATGACCTTGTCGACGTCGTCGGCGGACGGGATCTCGAACATGATCGGGCCGAGGACGTCCTCGAGGATCGCCCGGAGCCCGCGCGCACCGGTCTTCCGTGCCACGGCCAGGTCGGCGATGGCGAGCAGAGCCTCGTCCTCGAACTCGAGCTCGACGCCGTCGAGCTCGAACATCCGCTGGTACTGCTTGACGAACGCGTTCTTCGGCCCCGTGAGGATCTCGATGAGCGCCTTCTGATCGAGCGGCGCGACCGACGTCACGACCGGGAGCCGACCGATGAACTCGGGGATCAGACCGAACTTGTGGAGGTCCTCCGGCTCGACTTCGCGGAAGAGGTCGAGCGTCTTGTCCTTGTCCTGCAGGGGGGCGCCGAAACCCACTCCGTGCTTGCCGACGCGCGAGGAGATGATCTCCTCGAGCCCGGCGAAAGCGCCCGCCACGATGAACAGGACGTTCGTCGTGTCGATCTGGATGAACTCCTGGTGCGGGTGCTTGCGTCCGCCCTGCGGCGGGACCGAGGCGACCGTCCCCTCGAGGATCTTGAGAAGCGCCTGCTGCACGCCTTCGCCCGACACATCACGCGTGATGGAGGGGTTCTCGGCCTTGCGGGCGATCTTGTCGACCTCGTCGATGTAGATGATCCCCGTCTCGGCGCGCTTGACGTCGAAGTCGGCGGCCTGGAGCAGCTTCAGCAGGATGTTCTCGACGTCTTCACCGACGTAGCCCGCCTCGGTCAGGGCCGTCGCGTCCGCGACGGCGAAGGGGACGTTGAGCCGCTTCGCGAGCGTCTGCGCGAGGTATGTCTTACCGCACCCGGTCGGGCCGAGGAGCAGGATGTTGCTCTTGGCGATCTCGACGTCGTCGGCTCGCTGCTCAGCGGGCTGGAGGGTCGAGTGCGCCCGGACGCGCTTGTAGTGGTTATAGACGGCGACCGAGAGCGCGCGCTTGGCCGGATCCTGTCCGACGACGTACTCCTCGAGGAAGGAGAAGATTTCTCGCGGCTTCGGCAGATCGAACTCGGCGACCGATTCGTCGCCCGACTCTGCCATGCGCTCTTCGATGATCTCGTTGCAGAGCTCGACGCACTCGTCGCAGATGTACACGCCGGGGCCGGCGATCAGCTGCTGGACCTGCTTCTGGCTCTTGCCGCAGAACGAGCACTTGAACAGGTCGGCGCTCTCACCGATGCGAGCCATGTACCCCTCCTGGATGCCGGATGCCGTCGCCCCCTGGGGAACGCGGTGCTCCGAGCCTAACCTCTCCCGCGGACATCGCCGCGGATTTGCGTCACCTTTGCGCCGATGCGTCGGCGTGACACGCCTGTGGCCCCGGGACGCTCCCCGGGGCCACAGACGTGGGTCGCTCGCGCGATCAGGACGTGATCGCGGCGGGCGTGCGCTTGCGCGAGGTCAGCACCTGGTCGACGATGCCGTACTCCATCGCCTCGTGCGCCGAGAGGATCTTGTCGCGGTCGATGTCCTTGTTGACCTGTTCCTTGGTCCGGTTCGTGTGCCGGGCCATCGTCTCCTCGAGCCACGTGCGCATCCGCAGGATCTCGGCCGCCTGGATCTCGATGTCGGACGCCTGCCCGTGCCCGGCCTCGCCGACCGCGGGCTGGTGGATGAGGATGCGGGCGTTCGGCAGCGCGAGACGCTTGCCGGGGGCGCCGGCTGCGAGCAGGACCGATGCGGCGGACGCCGCCTGGCCGAGCACGACCGTCTGGATCTGCGGCGAGACGTACTGCATCGTGTCGTAGATCGCCGTCATGGCTGTGAACGAGCCGCCGGGCGAGTTGATGTACATGATGATGTCGCGGTCGGGGTCCTGCGACTCGAGCACGAGCAGCTGAGCCATGACGTCGTCGGCGGACGCGTCGTCGACCTGGACGCCGAGGAAGATCACGCGATCCTCGAACAGCTTGTTGTAGGGGTCCTGGCGCTTGTAGCCGTAGGCGGTGCGCTCCTCGAACTGCGGCAGGATGTACCGGCTCGAGGGCATCGCTGCGCCGTGGGGAAGGCCGAAGGCGGGGGTGTTCATCGTTCGTGTCTCCTTCGGTCGATCAGTTCTCGGTGCCGCCGCCGCCGACGACGTCCGTCGCCGATTCGCGGATGTGGTCGACGAAGCCGTACTCGAGGGCCTCGGCCGCCGTGAACCAGCGGTCGCGGTCGCCGTCCTCGTTCACCTGCTCGACCGACTTGCCGGTCTGGGCGGCGGTGATCTCGGCGAGGCGGCGCTTCATGTCGAGGATGAGCTGCGCCTGGGTCTGGATGTCGCTCGACGTGCCGCCGAAGCCGCCGTGGGGCTGGTGCAGCAGAACGCGCGCGTTGGGCGTGATGTACCGCTTGCCCTTGGTGCCGGCGGTCAGCAGCAGCTGGCCCATCGATGCGGCCATGCCGATGCCGACGGTGACGATGTCGTTGGGCACGAACTGCATCGTGTCGTAGATGGCCATGCCGGCCGTGATCGAGCCGCCCGGCGAGTTGATGTAGAGGTAGATGTCCTTCTCGGAGTCCTCGGCCGCGAGAAGGAGGATCTTCGCGCAGATCTCGTTGGCGTTCTCGTCGCGCACCTCCGACCCGAGCCAGATGATGCGGTCCTTCAGCAGTCTGTCGAAGACGCTGGTTGCGATGAGGGGGTCAGCCATGTGTGCTCCTGATCCGAAGTTTCGTGACGTGTCGAATCTACCGACGCCGCCGCCCCGCCCCGCCCGTGTTCGCCCTCGGCATAGCCTCGTGGCGCGCCGGCTCGGGGTCGAGGTCCCGGGTGAGAACGAGAACGGGGGCGGATGCCGCAGCATCCGCCCCCGTCATGCCGGTCAGCCGGCTGTCGAGATCACTCGGCAGCGGCCTCGTCAGCAGCCTTCTTCTTGGCCGGGGCGCGCTTGGCGGGAGCCTTCTTGGCCGGAGCCTCGGTCGCCTCGTCGGCGGGAGCGTCGGCAGCGTCCGCCTTCTTCTTGGCCGGGGCCTTCTTGGCGGGAGCCTTCTTCTTCGGGGCCTCTTCGGCCTCGATGACGGCATCGGCGTCGGCGGCCGCGTCGGCGATCTCCTGGGCCTCCTCGACGACGTCCTCGGCCGCGGCCTCTTCGCCCTCGACGGCGATGAAGCCGGTGAGGTCGACGGGCTTGCCGTCGGTGTCGACGACCTTGACCTTGCCGAGCGCGATGGCGAGGGCCTTGTTACGGGCGACCTCGCCGACCATGACGGGCAGCTGCCCGTTCTGCTGCAGCGCGTTGACGAAGTCCTGCGGGGCCATGCCGTACTGGGCGGAGGCCTGGATCAGGTACTGCGTGAGCTCGTCCTGCGAGACCTGGACCTCGTGCGTCTCGGCGATCTTGTCGAGGACCATCTGCGTGCGGAACTGCTTCTCGCTCGCCTCGGTGACCTCAGCGCGGTGCTCGTCGTCCTCGAGACGACCCTCGCCCTCGAGGTGCGCGTGCACCTCGTCCTCGACGAGGCCGGCCGGCACGGGGATGTCGGCCTTCTCGACAAGGGCGTCGACGAGCTTGTCACGGGCCGCCGAGCCCTGCGTGAAGACGCTCTGCTGCGAGACGCGCTCGGCGAGGCTCTCGCGCAGCTCGGCGATCGTGTCGAACTCGCTCGCCATCTGGGCGAAGTCGTCGTCGGCCTCGGGAAGCTCGCGCTCCTTCACCGCGGTCACGGTGACGGCCACCTCGGCCTCCTCGCCGGCGTGGTCTCCGCCGACGAGCTTCGAGCGGAACGTAGTGTCCTCACCGGCGGTGAGCGAGTCGATGGCCTCGTCGATGCCCTCGAGCAGCTCGCCCGAGCCGACCTCGTACGACACGCCTTCGGCGCGGTCGATCTCGTTGCCGTCGATCGTGGCGACGAGGTCGAGCTCGACGAAGTCGCCCTTCGCTGCGGGACGGTCGACCGTGACGAGCGTGCCGAAACGGCCGCGCAGACGGTCGAGCTCCTCCTCGATCGCCGCCTCGTCGGTGGCGACGGGCTCGACCTCGATCGTGATGTCGTCGTACGAGGGCAGCTCGAACTCGGGCCGGACGTCGACCTCGACCTCGACCTTGAGGTCGCCCGAGAAGTCCTTGTCGCTCGGCCAGTCGACGACCTCGGCCGACGGGCGACCGAGGACACGGAGCTCGTTGGCGGTGACAGCCTCGCGGTAGAAGGTGTCGAGACCCTCGCTGACCGCGTGCTCGATGACCGCTCCACGGCCCACGCGCTGATCGATGATCGGGGCGGGCACCTTGCCCTTGCGGAAGCCGGGGATCTGCACGTCCTGAGCGATGTGCTCGTACGCGTGGGTGATGCTCGGCTTCAGCTCGTCCGGGCTGACCGTGATGTGGAGCTTCACCCGGGTGGGGCTGAGCGTCTCGACGGTGCTGGTGACCATGCCTGTTGTTCTCCTTCATCCGGCCGCGCACATGCGCGTCCGTTCGGTGGTCTGGGTTCGTGGGGCCGTTGTCGGGGCGACAGGATTTGAACCTGCGGCCTCCCGCTCCCAAAGCGGGCGCTCTACCAAGCTGAGCTACGCCCCGGGCGCGCCGCGACATGCGTCGGAAGACGGCCGTGGTCAGTCTAACCGACGGAGTCCGCTAGACTGATCGGGTTGCCGTTCGCCGGTCCGCCCCGCGGGTTCTCGTCGAATGGTCTCCCCTTTCCGGGTCTCCCGAATGCGGGGCTGTAGCTTAGTGGTAAAGCCTCTGTCTTCCAAACAGATGATGCGAGTTCGATTCTCGTCAGCCCCTCCATTTCTTCCGCTCGACTCGCCACAAGCGGCGGGTGTTTCGGCATCCGCATCCGCGCATCATGGCGACTCGACGGGTGGGACCGCCGCCTGTGCCGTCCGATGCTCGTCGGAGAGCTGCAGGTAGGTCCGCGCGTTCTGCAGCAGCCCTTCGCGTTCGGTCTCGGTCAGCTCGCGCCGCACCTTCGCCGGCACTCCCGCCACGAGCGAACCGGGCGGGATGACCGTGCCCTCCAGCACCACCGCTCCCCCGGCCACGAGTGAGCCCGCGCCGACGACCGCGCCGCCGAGGACCGTGCTGTTCATGCCGATGAGGCATCCGTCCCCGACCGTGCAGCCGTGTACGACGGCGTTGTGCCCGATCGAGACGTCGTCGCCGATCCGGGCGGGCGACGAGGCGTCGACATGGATGGCGACCCCGTCCTGCACGTTGCTGCGCGCGCCGATGACGACGGCGGATCGGTCGCCGCGGATCACGGCGTTGTACCAGACGCTCGAGTGCTCGCCCATCTCGACATCGCCGACCACCCGCGCTCCCGCGGCGACGAAGACGGACGGATGCAGCCGGGGCCGCGCGCCGGCGAGGGACAGGACGGATGCGGCGGCGGAGACGGTCACGCCGTCACGTTACCCCTGGTGAGCCCAGCCTTCTCTTGCTTGCGGAATGTTCCCGCATGAGTAGCGTTTCATCAGACGCAGGCCCCGCCCTGCCGAGAAGGAGGCGCAGACATGACCGACATCGACATCACCACCCCCGCCCTGACCGCCGACCCCGAGGTCGCCGCAGCCACGGCCCAGTTCCTCACGCCGGTCGTCCACAAGATGCAGGCCCTCGCCGTCAACGGCAAGCAGGCGCATTGGAACGTGCGCGGCTCGAACTTCATCGCCATCCACGAGCTGCTCGACTCCGTCGTCGCCCACGCGCAGGACTACGCCGACACCGCTGCGGAGCGCATCGTCGCCCTCGGCCTCCCGATCGACGCCCGTGTGTCGACCGTGGCCGAGAAGACCACCACCGCGGTGCCCGCCGGCTTCGCCCAGTGGCGTGACGAGATCAAGGCGATCGTCTCGGACATCGACGCCGCACTCGTCGACCTGCAGGCCGCCATCGACGGCCTCGACGAGGTCGACCTGTCGAGCCAGGACGTCGCGATCGAGATCAAGCGCGGCGTCGACAAGGACCGTTGGTTCCTGCTGACGCACCTGGCCGAGTAAGACGCGACGCCGACACGAACGGCGTGAGACCCGCCCCGGCGCCCCGCGCCTCGGGCGGATCTCACGCCGTTCCGCGTTTTCGGATCCGCGGTCGGGCCCCGGCTGACCGCCGCCGGCTCAGGCGAGGTGGGTCGGGAGCCCGGCGACGAGCGTCGCGGCGACCCGTGTGGAACGCAGCTCGCTGCCGGACGACGCCGTGATCGGATCGCGATCCACCACGATCAGGTCGGCGACGTCGCCGGGGGCCAGAGCCGAACCGGACACGGAGCCGCCGGCTGTCGAGGCGGCGAGGGCGGTCGACGCGTCGACGCGTTGGTGCGGCCGCCAGGGGACGCGATCGCCGTCCGTCCGGAACACCGCAGCCGCCATCGTCGCCCACGGATCGAGCATCGCGACGGGCGCGTCCGAGCCGAACAACAGATTCGCCCCCGCGTCGGCCAGCTCCCGGAGCGGATAGGCGATCGCCGTCTGCCCGGCCCAGTACTCGTCGGCCATGTCGCGGTCGTCGACGGCATGCGACGGCTGAACGCTCGCGCCGACCCCCAGACGCGCGAAGCGCGGGATGTCGGCGTGCGCGACGAGCTGGGCATGCTCGATGGTGCCGGTCGCCCCCGTCTCGGCGAAAGCGTCGAGGGCGTGCGAGTTCGCGACATCGCCGATCGCGTGGACCGCACAGGCGATGCCGGCGCCCGTCGCTCGGCGCATCAGGTCGCGCAGCTCACCCGGCGGCACCGTCATCACCCCGAAATCGGTCGCGGCACCGGGGTAGTGGTGCGAGCACGCGGCCGTGCGGGTGCCGAGAGATCCGTCGGTGATGACCTTGAACGACCCCATGCGGATGAGTCCGGCACGATCGACGGCGTCGCCCGTCTCGAGCCCCTCGGCGATCGCCCGCTCGAGCGAGCTCGCGTAGACGCCGAACGAGACGCGCACGGCGTCGAAACCTCTCGCAGTCCGCCGGGCCCAGGCCTCGGCGTTCCACGCCATGTCGAGATCGACGATGCCGACGACGCCGCGCGCCGCGGCGGCATCCATCGCCGTGGCGACCGCGGCGTCGGCCGCGTCGGCGTCGAGGGCGTTCAGGCGCCGCGAGATCTCGAAGGCCGGCTCCTCGCGCAGCATCCCGTCCGGGGCGCTCATCCCCTCGCGTCTGAGCGCGGCGGTGTTGAGCCACACGCTGTGCACATCGGAGTTGATGAGGTAGGTGGGGATGTCGCCGGTCGCGGCATCGAGCATCCCGAGCGTCGGCGCGTCGGGCCACAGCGCGTCGCGGAACCCCGATCCGATGCGTCGGCCGTCGTCACCGGCGGGCGCCCGGCCCATGATCGCCGCCGCCTCGGCCGCCGACGTCACACCGTCGAGGACGACGCGCCGCGCCGCCAGCGCCCACTGCACGGTGTGGACGTGGTGGTCCCACAGCCCCGGCAGCAACCAGCCCCCGTCGCCGTCGAGGACGGTGCCGCGCCGAGGCAAGGCTCGCGCGGGGGCGATGTCGACGACGGAACCCGACCTCAGGTGGACGTCGACGACGTCGGAGCCGAACGGATCGGTGCGTCCGGGGCCGGTGAGCCGGACGTCCGCGATCACGTCGACCGGCTCCCCCCGGCGAACGGTCACGACCGGCCCCCGCGGGCTGCCAGGCGCGCATCATGCGAACGGCGCATCTCTGCAGCGAGGCGAGGGTCGCCGTCAGCCGAGACGGCCTCGATGATCGTCTCGACGACCTCGTCGGGCCGGTTCTGACTGAGCTTGCGTTTGGCCGTCACGCGGGTCGGGGTCAACCGGAACCCGACCGTGCCCAGCTCGAGCCGCGAGACGAACTCCGGATCGTTCGGGGCCGACCACATCCCGCGCGGATGCGGCATCCCGGACTCGAACCGGTCGACGAGGCGCTCGAGGACGGCGAGGTTCTCATCCGCGGTGAGGATCTCGGGTACGCCGGCGAGGTGCACGACGACGAAGTTCCACGTCGGCACGGCCGCGACGTCGCCGTACCAACCGGGCGACACGTACCCGTGCGGCCCCTGCACCACGACCAGGAGCTCCCGCTCGCCGAGCCCGAGCACCAGGTCGTCGGGACGGCCGACGTGACCGACGATCGTCAGGTCGTCACGCTCGTCGTCGAGCAGCACGGCGTAGTGGGAAGCGACGAGACCGTCGTCGGTCGAGCTCACGAGGGTCACCCACGGGTTCTCGCAGATCACCCGCCGGATCTCGGCGACATCCGTCATCGCGAAGCTGGGATTCTGTCTCACCGCATCACCTCTGGCAGTTCGGGCACCAGTAGAGCTTGCGCGAGGCCATCTCCTCGAGCGCGATCTCGGTACCGCACACCCGGCAGGGCAGGCCGGCCCGGTGGTACACCCAGTGCCGATCGTCGCGACTGGCCATCGCTCGCCGCCACTCCTCGGTGTCGAGGTCGTCCATCGTCATCATCTGGCCGGTCTCGATGCCGATCGGCAGAAGGCGGACCCAGTCGCGCCACAGCTCGCGCACCGTCTCCTCGGGCACGTCCCGACCCGGCGTGTGCGGGTTCAGCCGGGCGCGGAAGAGCATCTCGGCTCGGTACACGTTGCCGATGCCGCTCACGACGTTCTGGTCCATCAGCAGCAGGCCGATGGGGGTGGGCTTGCGTCGCACGACGGCCACGAAGCGTTCCTCGCCCTCCGCGGGATCGCCCACCAGAGGGTCGGGGCCGAGCTTCGCAACCGTCGCCAGCATCTCGTCCGGCGTCTGCAGCTGACAGGCCGTAGGCCCGCGGAGGTCTGCGCAGGTGGCATCCGTCAGCAGTCGGAGGCGCACTTGACCGACGATCGGCGGCGGCCAGGGCATGTCGTCGTCGCCGTCCCCGTCGAGCCCCCGGGTCTGCTCGCTCATCCGCACACGCGCACGCCGCGGAGCCCCGATCGAGCTGAGCGAGTTCTCTCCAGCACCGTCGAAGACGCGGTCGAGATCGGTGCCGCGCTGATTCGTCTGGCCCATCCGTCCGTTCGCCGAGGCGATCGTCGGGTCCGATGCGACCTCGCCCGCGAAGTCCCACGCGCCGTACATGCCCAGGTGCACGCGCAGCCACACGTCGCCCTCGAACGCGAGGAACATCTGCTTGCCCACCGCGCGAACCTCGACCGCCTCGCGCCCGTCGAGCACCGCGGCCCCCTCGGCGAACCGTCCCTGCGGACTGGACGCCGACACCCGGCGGCCGACGATGTTGCTGTCGAACTGCCGCGCGATGCGATGGACGGAATGCCCCTCGGGCATCAGCCCGCTTCCGGGTCGAACGTGTCGGTCGCCGGCAGCGGCGACGCTCCCGACGCACTCTCGCGCGGATCGGGCAGCAGGCTGCCGTCGGCCTCGTAGGCGGCGAGCTGCCCGATGCGGCGGGCGTGCCGCTCCTCACCGCTGAAGGGTGTCTCGATGAAGCGGTCGATGAAGGCGACGGCCTCGTCGAACGTGTGCTGACGCGCACCGATCGCGATGACGTTCGCGTCGTTGTGCTCGCGCGCGAGCTCGGCGGTCGCGAGGTTCCACACGAGCGCGGCGCGCACGCCGTGCACCTTGTTCGCGGCGATTTGCTCACCGTTGCCCGATCCGCCGAACACGACGCCCAGGGTCTCGATCCCCGCGCTCTGGTCGCGGACGACGGCCTGCGCGGCGCGGATGCAGAACGCGGGGTAGTCGTCGAGGGCGTCGTACTCGATCGGGCCGTGGTCGACGACGTCATGGCCGGCCTCGGCCAGATGGTGCTGAAGCTGAGTGGAGAACTCGAGACCGGCGTGATCGGTCGCGATGTGGATGCGCATGGCACCATCCTATGAACGTGCGAGCCGCAAAAGCGTAGGCTGGCACGGTTGCCGTCGGCGCCAGCAGCGCGCGGCCCCGAAACCCCACCCCGACCCTGGGAGCAGAACGCACGTGCCTGGAGAGAACCTCACCCGCATCGAGGCGCAGCAGCGCCGCGCGATCGTCGACACGCAGTCCTACGACATCGCCCTCGACCTCACCGTCGGTGCGGAGGTGTTCCGCTCGCGCGTCGTCGTCCGCTTCACGGCGACCGAGGGCGCGTCGACCTTCATCGACCTGATCGCCCGCGACATCCGCGAGATCACGCTCAACGGACGCTCGATCGACCCCGCCGCCGCGTTCGCCGACTCGCGCATCGCGCTCGACGGCCTCGCCGCCGACAACGAGCTGATCGTCGACGCCGACTGCCTGTACACGAACACCGGCGAGGGCCTGCACCGCTTCGTCGACCCCGTGGACGGCGAGGTGTACCTCTATTCGCAGTTCGAGGTCCCCGACTCGCGTCGCGTCTTCGCCGTCTTCGAGCAGCCCGACCTCAAGGCGCAGTTCCGCTTCACCGTCACGGCTCCGGCCGAGTGGAAGGTCGTCTCCAACTCCCCCACCCCCGAGCCGGTTCTCGGCGACGGCGGGACGGCGACCTGGGCCTTCGATCCCACACCCCGCATCTCGTCCTACATCACCGCGCTCGTCGCGGGCCCCTACGAAGAGGTGTTCTCGGAGCTGACCAGCGCCGACGGCCGCGTCATCCCCCTCGGCGTCTACGCCCGCAAGAGCCTGTGGCAGTACCTCGACGCCGACTACGTGTTCGAGAAGACGCGTCAGGGCTTCGCCTACTTCGAGGGCAAGTTCGGCGTCCCCTACCCGTTCGCGAAGTACGACCAGCTCTTCGTCCCCGAGTTCAACGCGGGCGCCATGGAGAACGCCGGAGCGGTGACCTTCACCGAGACGTATGTGTTCCGGTCGAAGGTGACCGACGCCGTCAAGGAACGGCGCGTCGTGACGATCCTCCACGAGCTCGCCCACATGTGGTTCGGCGACCTCGTGACGATGAAGTGGTGGAACGACCTCTGGCTCAACGAGTCGTTCGCCGAGTGGGCTTCGACGATCGCCACCGCAGAGGCCACCGAGTGGACCGAGGCGTGGACGACGTTCAACGCGATGGAGAAGACCTGGGCCTACCGCCAGGATCAGCTGCCCTCCACCCACCCCGTCGTCGCCGAGATCAACGACCTCGAGGACGTCCAGGTCAACTTCGACGGCATCACCTACGCCAAGGGCGGTTCGGTGCTCAAGCAGCTGGCCGCGTGGGTCGGTGTCGAGGCCTTCTTCGCGGGCGTCTCGGCGTACTTCCAGAAGCACGCGTGGGGCAACACCGAGCTCAGCGATCTGCTCGTCGAGCTCGAGGCCACGAGTGGCCGCGAGCTGGCGACGTGGTCGAAGAAGTGGCTCGAGACCGCGGGCGTCAACACCCTCGAGCCCGAGATCACCACCGACAGCGAGGGGACGATCACCCGCTTCGCGATCGTCCAGACCGCCCCGGCGGACTACCCGACGATCCGCCCGCACCGCCTCGGCGTGGGTTTCTACTCGCTGCAGGACGGTGCACTCGTGCGCACCCACCACATCGAGCTGGACGTCGACGGCGACCTCACCGAAGTGCCCGAACTCAAGGGCCGGACGCAGCCCGATCTCGTCCTGCTCAACGACGACGACCTCGCCTACGCGAAGATCCGCCTCGACGAGCGGTCGCTGCGCACCGCGATCGCGCACCTGGCGAAGATCAGCGATCCGCTCGCCCGTTCGCTCGTGTGGGGCGCGGCCTGGGATCAGACCCGTGACGCCGAGGCCTCGGCCACCGACTACATCGATCTGGTGCTGAGCAACATCGGCTCCGAGACCGAGTCGACCACCGTGCGCACGACGCTCGGTCAGCTGCAGCTCGCCGCCAATTCCTACGTGGCCCCCGAGACGCGGGATGCCGCACGCGCACGTGTCGCCGACGGCCTGTGGGCGCTCGCGCAGCAGGCGGAGGCGGGGAGCGACAGCCAGCTCCAGTTCGTCACGGCCTTCGCGTCGGCGGCGTCGACCCCCGAGCACGCCGCGGTCGTCCGCTCGCTGCGCTCGGGCGAGACCGCCCTCGACGGACTCGAGATCGACGCCGACCTCTCGTGGTCGCTGCTGGTGTCGCTCGCGGCATCCGGTGTCGTCGACGCGGACGAGATCGACGCGGCGCTCGCGGCCGACAACACCGCGAAGGGCGGCGAGTTCGCGGCGCAGGCGCGCGCGGCCCTGCCCACCGCCGAGGCGAAGCGCGCCGCGTGGACGTCGCTCGTCGAGCGCGACGACCTGCCCAACACCGTCGTCCGGTCGGCGGCGATCGGGTTCACCCACCCGGCGGGCGTGTCGCTGCTGTCGTCGTTCGTGGACGACTACTTCGCGATGCTGCTGCCCATCTGGGAGACGCGGAGCTACCAGATCGCGCAGTACCTGATCGTGGGCCTCTACCCCGCAGCGCTGGCGAACCTCGAGCTGCGCGACGCGACCCGCGCCTGGCTCGCCGCGCACGGCGACGCCCCCGCGGCGCTGCGCCGGCTCGTGGCCGAGAACCTCGCCGGCACGGAGCGCGCGCTCTCGGTCCAGGAGCGCGACGCGCAGGCCTGAGTCATCCTCGCGCCGGAGGGCGCGTCGTACCGAGGTACGACGCGCCCTCCGGCGTCTCGGCACCCGAAGCCGATGACGGCGCCGAGGCGGCCTCGATAGCGTGGACGCATGATCGTTGCAGATGGCCTCACCAAGAGGTACGGAGACAAGACCGCCGTCGACGGGGTGAGCTTCACCGTCCAGTCGGGCAAGGTGACCGGCTTCCTCGGTCCGAACGGCGCCGGCAAGTCGACCACGATGCGCATGATCGTGGGGCTCGACCGTCCATCGTCCGGCAGCGTCACGATCGACGGCCAGGACTACCGGTCGCTGCGATCGCCGCTGAGCGAGGTGGGGATCCTGCTCGACGCCAAGGCCGTGCACACCGGCCGCAGCGCACGCGACCACCTGCGCGCGATGGCGGCGACCCACGGCATCCCGCGCTCGCGCGTCGACGAGGTCATCGAGATCACCGGTCTCGGGTCGGTCGCCCGCAAGCGAGCCGGCAAGTTCTCCCTCGGCATGGGACAGCGCCTGGGGATCGCCGCCGCACTGCTCGGCGACCCGCAGACCCTCATCCTCGACGAGCCGGTGAACGGCCTCGACCCCGAGGGCGTCCGATGGGTGCGGCAGTTCGTCCGCGCTCAGGCGGCGGCGGGCCGCACCGTGCTGCTGTCGAGCCATCTCATGAGCGAGATGGCCCTGACCGCAGACCACGTCATCGTCCTCGGACGGGGCCGTGTGCTCGCAGACGCCTCCATCGACGAGCTCGTCCGTTCGTGGACGAGCAACACCGTGGTCGTGCGCAGTCCGCGCGCCGAAGAGCTGGCCCGGCTCCTGACCGGTCCCGACGTGTCGATCACGACGGGAGAACCCGGGCTCCTCCAGGTCGCCGGCCTGGCCGCGGCCGCCATCGGCGACGTCGCCGCGTCGCACGGCATCCCGCTCCACGAGCTGACCCCGCGAGCCGGCTCGCTCGAAGACGCCTACCTCGCCCTGACCGAGGGATCGGTCGAATACCAGACGAAGGGAGCCGTGCGATGAGCGCGACCACGCAGCAGGCACCGGCCCCGACGCGGGCGACGGCGTCGTCCGAGATCCGGCTCTCGTTCGGGCGGGTCGTGCGCAGCGAGACGATCAAGCTGCTCAGCCTCCGGTCGACCTGGTGGTCGCTCGGTGTGACCGCCGTCCTCGCGATCGGCATCTCGCTCATGATGGCGTGGGCCTCGCGGAGCTTCGGGGGCGGGTTCGAGCCCGTCATGGCGATCGTGGCCCCGATGCAGTTCACGATGCTCGTGGCCGGCATCCTCGGCGCGATGACGATCACCGGCGAGTACTCGACGGGGATGATCCGCTCGACCCTCACCGCCGAGCCGCGCCGCGGCGCGGTGGTCCTGGCGAAGGCCCTCGTGGTCGCGGTCGTGCTGGCCGTCACCACGGTCGTCACCTCGACCGTCGCCGTGCTCGCCACGATCCCCGTCTTCGCCGACGCGGGCATCGACTGGAGCGACCCCGACGCCTCGATCGTGCCTCTTGCGCTCGGCGTCCTGGCGATGGCCTGCATCGCGGTGCTCGGCCTCGGATGGGGCTTCATCATCCGCAACGGCGCCGGCGCCATCGCTGCGACCGTGGGGCTGCTCTTCGTGCTGCCGATCGTGCTCAGCCTCTTCTCCCTCGGTGGCGAGGCCTGGGCGTGGATCGTCGACCTCGGCCAGTATCTGCCCGCGCACGCCGCGCAGGTCGTCACGTCCGGCTCCTCCGACGACTTCTGGGTCGGGCTTCTCACGCTCGTCGGCTGGCCCGCGGCCGCCCTCATCGGCGGCTGGGTGGTCCTTCGCACACGTGACGCCTGAGTTGTCGCCCACGCCATCGCGCAGCCGCAGCTCGTCGGACGACGACGAGCTGCGGCTGCCGCGTGCCCCCGGCATCTTCCGACGGTTCTGGTCGCGGCATCCGGTCCTCGCCGACGCGCTCATCGCGATCGTCTGCCTCCTGCTCTCCCTGGTCCCGCCGTCGGCCTTCGGCGACCGCGCCTGGGCGGAGACCGGACTCGCCGCCCTGTGGCCGAACACCGCCCCGATCGTCGTCGTGGCGGTCATCCTCGGCTGCGGCGGGGTGATGTTCCGGCGCCGGTTCCCCGTCGCGTTCTTCGTCGGCGCCGCCGTCGTCGCTCACACCTACTTCCTCGCCCCGGTCTCGATGGGCGGCCCGCTGATCTGCGTCGCGGGCTACTCCCTCGCCGTCTACCGGAGCAACCGGGCCTGCGTCATCGGGGTGGGCGTCGCGCTCGGAACCCTGGGCGCGTCCGCGTTGACCTTGAGCCTCACCGGCATGATCGCCCCGTCGATCGCACTGAACGCGATCATCGGCGAGACCGTCATGGCCGCGTTCGGAGCCCTCATCGGAACGAACGTCGGAAACCGGAAGCGGTACGTCGCGGCGCTGATCGAACGCTCCCAGCAGCTCGTCGTCGAGCGGGACCAGCACGCTCAGCTCGCGGCCGCCGCCGAACGCGACCGCATCGCCCGCGAGCTGCACGACATCGTCGCGCATTCGCTCACGGTCATCGTCGCGCTGGCAGAAGGCGTCGTCGCGGCGAAAGACCTCGACCGCGCACGCCCCCGGCGCGATGGCCATCGCCACGACCGGGCGAGAAGCCCTCCGCGACATGCGTGCCACCCTCGGCGTCCTCCGCGACGCGGATGTCGACGCAGCGCCGCTCGCGCCGCTGACACGCGACACCGCCGCGGAGTCGGTCGCCGCTGCCCGAGCCGCCGGGTTCGACGCGACCCTCACCGTGACGGGCGACCGTCCGGACCTTCCGAGCGCGGTGCAGCTCGCGATCTCGCGCATCGTCCAGGAGGGCATCACGAACGTGATGCGGCACGCGCGCGGTGCTGAGCACATCGACGTCCGCATCGGGTATCGGGCAGACGCCGTCGAGGTGACGATCATCGACGACGGCGACCCGGTCACCGCGCCGCCCGCCTCGACGTCGGGCTACGGACTGCGCGGCCTCCGCGAGCGGGTCGCGCTCGCGGGCGGCACGGTCACCCTGGGCCCGCGGGACTCCCGCGGCTGGCGCATCCACGCTCTCTTCCCTCGGACCGGAGAATCATGACCACCGACACGTCCGTCGCCCCCATCCGTGTCCTCATCGTCGACGATCAGACCCTCATCCGGCTCGGTTTCCGCATGGTCCTCGAGACCGCGGACGGCATCGAGATCGTCGGCGAGGCCGCCGACGGGGAAGCCGCCCTCGTCGCCGTCGGTGAGACGGTGCCCGACGTCGTGCTGATGGACGTCCGGATGCCGGGCGTCGACGGCATCGAGGCCACGGCCCGGATCCGTCGGGAGCATCCGCGGGTCGCCGTCCTCGTGCTGACGACCTTCGACCTCGACGAGTACGCCTTCGGCGCCCTCCGCGCGGGCGCGAGCGGGTTCTTGCTCAAAGACGCCCGCGGCGAGGAGCTCGTGGCCGCGGTGCGCTCCGTCGCGGCCGGCGAGGCGACTCTGTCGGCTCGCGTCACGCGTCGCATGATCGAGATCGTGACGGCGTCGGGCATCGAGGTCCCCGAGCCCGATGTGCCGGCATCGCTCACGGCTCGGGAGAGCGAAGTCCTCGCCGCGATGGCGCAGGGCATGACGAACCTCGAGATCGCCCAGGCCCTGTTCCTCAGCGAGTCGACCGTCAAGACCCACGTCGGCCGCATCCTGACGAAGCTCCCCGCCCGGGACCGCGTTCACGCCGTGCTCATCGCGCACGGGCTCGCGCGTCCGGGGCTCGACCCGTAAGCACTGCCGACCTCACGGCGGGCTCTGCGGTCGGCCTGGCTAGGATCGGATCGATGACGCCGCTCGACAACACTCCCCCATCGTTCGAATGGAACTTCCCCACAGACGAGGTCCTGACCTTCCTCTCGGATTCGGGCTGGAACGTTCTGCGGATCGCTCTCATCGTGGTCGGCGCTTTCGCGGTCTCGTGGATCATGCGTCGACTCATCGCCCGCGTCGTCGACCGGGTCGTGCGGGGCGCGAAGTCCCGCGCCGAGGCCGAGGACACGCGGGCGATCGACATGTCTCCGCTCGCGCAGGTGCGGATCGTGCAGCGCACGCGCACGCTCGGCTCGATCCTGACGAACATCGTGAACGTGACGATCGTCATCGTCGCGTTGCTCATGATCGTCGCGGTGCTGAACGCCGACATCCTCGGGTCGTTCACGCTCCTCTCCGCCGCGATCGGCGCCGGCCTCGGCTTCGGCGCGCAGAACATCGTCAAGGACGTCCTCAACGGCATGTTCATCGTCGCCGAGGACCAGATCGGCATCGGCGACGTCGTGGACCTGGGCCTCGCGACCGGCATCGTCGAGTACGTCAGCGTCCGGGTGACGCACGTGCGCGACGTCAACGGGACGCTGTGGTTCGTGCGCAACGGCGAGATCACCCGGATCGGCAACATGTCGCAGGGCTGGTCGCGGGTCATCATCGACCTCGCCGTGCCGACCGATGCCGACATCGAGGCGGTCGAGCAGACCATGCTGGATGCCGCGAAGGACCTCGCGCGCGAACCCAAGTGGCGCACGCGCATCATCGAGAAGCCCGAGATCTGGGGCCTCGAGTCGGTCAGCGGCGACGCGCTCGTGATCCGTCTCGTGATCAAGACGCGCCCCAACGCCAAGGATGACGTCGCTCGGGCGCTGCGCACGCGTCTGAAGCATGCGATCGACGGGCTCGGCGTCAAGCTGCCCCAGCTCAACTCCATCGTCCTCAGCGGCTTCGAGGGTGCGCAGAGCATCCGCGGGGCGAACCCGCCGAAGACGAAGCCGCAGCCGATCGCGGCCCCGGGCGCGAAGACTCGGCCGCAGTGGAGACCGAAGCGCCCGCGCAAAGACGAGCCCGCGGCGGAATCCACCACGGAGGGGTCGACGGGCGGCGGGGACGAACGGAAGGACACGCCATGACCGATCCGGTCAGCTTCTACGACGAGGTCGGCGGTCGACCCACCTTCGACCGCCTCGTGACCGTGTTCTACCGCGAGGTCGCCGCCGACGCGGTGCTCCGCCCGATGTACCCGGAGGGCGACCTCGCACCTGCGGCCGAGCGGATGCTGCTGTTCCTCGAGCAGTACTGGGGCGGCCCGACCACCTACAGCGAGCGGCGCGGTCACCCCCGGCTGCGCATGCGCCATCGTCCGTTCCACGTCGACCCGGACGCCCGAGACCGGTGGTTGCGGCACATGCGCACCGCCGTGGACGAGCTCGACCTGTCACCGCTCCACGAGGCGACGCTTTGGGACTACCTGGAGCGCGCCGCGCACGCCATGGTGAACACCTTCGAGCCGTCGGGGATCGGCCCGTCGTCGGCGGGCGACCCGGCGACGTCGATCCCGCTCCGGTCGTCGGACGCTACCGACCGCGCCTGAGCTCAGCCGCGCGCGCCGGTGGAGCGCACCGGGGTCAAGCCCATGGCGACGGGTCCGCGGCTCAGGACGTGGCCTCTCGTGAACGACAGCCGGGTCCAGGCGCCGGTCCGGCGGATGACGGGTCGCTCCTCACCGGCGATGAAACCGAGTCCGACGGCGGCGAACGCCACGCCGCGCGGGAGCGACGCGAGCTCGTCGTCGGGCTGCCCCCACACGTCGGAGCGGACCAGGTGGACGAGGTCGTCGCCGGCTGCGGTCGGGAGACGATGCGCGACGGCCGCGATACCCCACTGCGCCCGCGCCGAGACGACGTGAGCTTCGAGCGCGCCGTCCTCGCGCCACCCCGCGCGCGGCGGTGAGACGCCCGCCCACGACGCGCTCACCGCACTGTCGGGCAGCCGCAGTGCGGACGCATCGTCGTCCGGGGTCAGCGCGGAAGCGTCGACGACGAGGTCGCACTCGAGCTCCGGATCGACCGGAGCGGTGCGCATGCCGAGCACGAACGGGGTCGCATCGCTGAGCGAACGCGGCGCAAGCGGTGCGCAGGTGAGGACGAGAACGCCGCCGCTCGCCTGCAGCCGGATCGCACCGTCGCCCAGGCGTGCGGCGCGCCCGGCGAACGTCGCGACGTCTCGGGCCACCTCGGGACGCGGGAAGAGGAGCCGGGGGGACATCCGTCCTAGACTACCGACCGATGGCCGATGAGAGCGGAGAGCGCGTGTCCGACCCCCTTGCCCCCGAGGCCGATCCGGTCGAAGCGATGCTGCGCGTCCTCGATCTCTCCTCGAGCGAGGCGCGGACGACCGAGGACATCTTCGTCGGCCTGTCGCAGGTCATGCCCCAGGGGCGGGTGTTCGGCGGACAGGTCCTCGCTCAGGCGACGATGGCGGCGATCCGGACGGTCGAGCCCGAGCGGGTCCCGCATTCGATGCACGGGTACTTCCTGCGCCCCGGCGACTCGTCGCGCAACATCACCTTCTCCGTCGACCGCATCCACGACGGACGCTCGTTCTCCACGCGCCGCACGCAGGCGTACCAGAACGGGATGCCGATCTTCTCGATGATCGCGTCCTTCGAGGACGAGGACCCCGGCGTCGAGCACGCCGAGACCATGCCCGCCGGCATCCCGCAGCCCGAGGACCTGCCCGGCCTCGAGCAGCAGCTGAGCGGAATGCACCCGATGAGCAGGAGGATCTTCTCGGCGAGCCCCATCGAGCTCCGCCACGTCTCGACGCCGATCTACCTGGAGGCCGCCGAGCCCGCGGCACCGCGGCAGGCGGTGTGGGCCCGCACGCGGTCGCCGCTGCCCGACGACCCGACGATCCATCGCGCCGCTCTGGCCTTCCTCAGCGACCTCACCATCCAGGAGCCCGTGCTCCGTGCTCACGGGCTCGCTTGGGCGACGCCGGGGCTCAAGGTCGCGAGCCTCGACCACGCGATGTGGTGGCACCGCTACGCGCGCGTCGACGACTGGCTGCTCTACGTGCAGGAGTCCCCCAGCGCGCGCGGCGGACGAGGCCTGTCGACGGGCCGCATCTACGACCGCTCGGGGACGCTCGTGGCGAGCGTCGCGCAAGAGATCATGGTGCGCGTGCCCGAGGTCAGCGACGGCGGGCGTAGCTGATCGGCTCGCCGACGATCGGTTCCCACGCCGAACGCATCTCGGCGGACAGCCGGACTGGCCGGCCCGTGGCGCTCGAGACCATCACGACCACCGCGGTGGACCGGGCGTAGCAGATCTGCGCGTCCTCGCCGCTCGGGCTGTAGACCTCGTAGCAGACGTCGATGCTCGACCCGCCGATCCGGCCGATCCACAGCTGCACGTCGAGCGGACGCTGCCCGTAGGGCACGGGCGCGAGGTACTCGATCTCCTGGCGGGCGATCAGCGTCATGACGTCTGTGGCGGGGCTCAGGGCGTCGAGGATGGCCGTCGAGGGCGCCTCGACGCCCTCCTCGGGCTTCCAGAACGCGCGCAGTCGCGCCTCCTCGAGCAGCTTGAGCATCGAGGTGTTGTTGACGTGGCCGAGCGCGTCCAGATCGCCCCACCGCAGGTGGATCGGGATGTGGACGCGCACGGCACCGTCGGTCTCGACGATCCGAGCCGAGGAATCGTCAGTCACGCGTCAGCTTGCGGTAGGTCGACTTCGCCGGGTTGGCGGCGTCGGCGCCCAGTCGCTCGATCTTGTTCGCCTCGTACGCCTCGAAGTTGCCCTCGAACCAGTACCACTTCGACGGGTTCTCGGCGGTGCCCTCGTAGGCGAGGATGTGCGTCGCGATGCGGTCGAGGAACCACCGGTCGTGCGTGATGACCACCGCGCAGCCGGGGAACTCGAGCAGGGCGTTCTCGAGCGAGCTGAGCGTCTCGACGTCCAGGTCGTTGGTCGGCTCGTCGAGGAGGAGGAGGTTGCCGCCCTCCTTGAGGGTCAGCGCGAGGTTCAGACGGTTGCGCTCACCGCCCGAGAGCACGCCGGCCTTCTTCTGCTGGTCGGGACCCTTGAAGCCGAACTTCGAGACGTAGGCGCGCGAGGGGATCTCGGTCTTGCCGACCGTGATGATGTCGAGCCCGTCCGACACGACCTCCCAGAGCGTCTTCTCGGGGTCGATGTTGCCACGCGACTGGTCGACGTAGCTGATCTTGACGGTCTCGCCGACCTTGAGGTCGCCACCGTCGAGGGGCTCAAGACCCACGATCGTCTTGAAGAGCGTCGTCTTTCCCACACCGTTCGGGCCGATGACGCCGACGATGCCGTTCGGCGGGAGGTTGAAGCTCAGCCCGTCGATGAGGACGCGGTCGCCGAACGCCTTGTGCAGCTTCTTCGCGTCGATGACGACGCTTCCGAGCCGGGGGCCGGCGGGAATCTGGATCTCTTCGAAGTCGAGCTTGCGTGTGCGCTCGGCCTCGGCGGCCATCTCCTCGTAGCGCGCGAGGCGGGCCTTCGACTTGGTCTGGCGCCCCTTCGCGGAGCTGCGGACCCACTCGAGCTCCTCCTTGAGGCGCTTGGCGAGCTTCGCATCCTTCTTTCCCTGGATGTCGAGGCGCTCGCCCTTCTTCTCGAGGT
>JAQIJE010000016.1:0-35565 GCA_036946435.1 Microbacterium arborescens
TCGTCGCGGGCGACGTCGTCGTCATCCGCTACGAGGGCCCCAAGGGCGGTCCCGGCATGCGCGAGATGCTCGCCATCACCGCGGCGATCAAGGGCGCGGGGCTCGGGAAAGATGTACTACTCTTGACGGACGGACGATTCTCAGGCGGCACAACCGGCCTGTGCATCGGCCACATAGCACCCGAAGCGGTGGACGCAGGTCCCGTCGCCTTCGTGCGCGATGGTGATCTGATACGGGTCGATATCGCGGCTCGCTCCCTCGACCTACTCGTCGACGAGGCTGAGCTGAACGCCCGCCGAGACGGCTGGGCACCTCTTCCCCCGCGCTATACCCGTGGCGTCCTGGCCAAGTACTCCAAGCTCGTGCGCTCCGCCGCGGAGGGCGCGACCACCGGCTGACTTCGGCTCCGACATCGTCCTCTTCTCCAGCGAGGTTCATCACCATGTCCACCGACATCTCCGCGGCCATTCCCCGGCCGCCGTCCCGCACACCCTCCGCCCCCGTGATCACGGGAGCGGAGGCGGTCGTCCGCTCGCTCGACAACCTCGGTGTCTCCGAGGTCTTCGGGCTCCCGGGCGGCGCGATCATGCCCGTCTACGACCCACTCATGGACGACGAGGCCGTGCGCCACATCCTCGTGCGTCACGAGCAGGGCGCCGGCCACGCCGCCGAGGGCTACGCTGCGGCATCCGGCCGTACCGGCGTCGCGATCGCGACGTCGGGGCCGGGCGCCACCAACCTCGTCACGGCGATCGCCGACGCCTACATGGACTCCGTGCCTCTCGTGTGCATCACGGGCCAGGTCTTCTCGACCCTCATGGGGACGGATGCCTTCCAGGAGGCCGACATCGTCGGCATCACGATGCCCATCACCAAGCACTCGTTCCTCGTCAAGACGGCGGAGGAGATCCCCGGGGCGATCGCGGCGGCGTTCGAGATCGCCGGAACGGGGCGGCCCGGACCGGTCCTGGTCGACATCACGAAGGACGCGCAGCAGAACTCCGCGCCCTTCGTCTGGCCGCCGAAGATCGACCTTCCCGGTTATCGTCCGGTCACGAAGGCCCATGGCAAGCAGATCCAGGCGGCCGCGCAGCTGCTCTCCGACGCCCGCAAACCGGTTCTGTACGTCGGCGGCGGCGTCATCCGCGGCAACGCGTCGGCCGAGCTGCTGACCCTCGCCGAGGCGACCGGCGCTCCCGTCGTGACCACGCTGATGGCTCGAGGTGCTTTCCCCGACTCGCACGCGCAGCACCTCGGCATGCCCGGCATGCACGGCACCGTGCCCGCCGTGCTGGCTCTGCAGGAGTCCGACCTCATCGTGGCCCTCGGAGCGCGCTTCGACGATCGCGTCACCGGCAAGGCCGCGCTCTTCGCCCCGCACGCGAAGGTCGTCCACGTCGACATCGACCCCGCGGAGATCTCCAAGATCCGCTTCGCCGACGTCCCGATCGTGGGCGACGTGCGCGACGTGCTCGTCGACCTCGAGTCGGCCTTCCGCGGCGTCGCGGGCGAGACCAAGCCCGACACCGCCGAATGGTGGGCGTATCTCGACGGCCTGCGCGAGGAGTTCCCGCTCGGATACGCGCCGACGACCGACGGTCTGCTCTCGCCGCAGTACGTCATCCAGCGCATCGGCGAGCTCACCGGGCCCGAGGGCGTCTACGCCTCGGGCGTCGGCCAGCATCAGATGTGGGCGGCGCAGTTCATCAAGTACGAGCGCCCGAACTCGTGGCTCAACTCCGGCGGCGCCGGCACGATGGGCTACGCGGTCCCCGCCGCGATGGGCGCGAAGGTCGCGCAACCCGACCGGGTCGTGTGGGCGATCGACGGCGACGGCTGCTTCCAGATGACCAATCAGGAGCTCGCCACGTGCGTCATCAACCAGATCCCGATCAAGGTCGCGATCATCAACAACTCCTCGCTCGGCATGGTGCGGCAGTGGCAGACGCTGTTCTTCGACGGCCGGCACTCGAACACCGACCTGAACACCGGACACGGCACGGCTCGCATCCCCGACTTCGTGAAGCTCGGCGAAGCGTACGGCTGCCTCGCGATCCGGGTCGAGACCGAGGACCAGATCGACGACGCGATCAAGCTCGCGCTCGAGACCAACGACCGCCCCGTCGTGATCGACTTCGTCGTGAGCGCCGACGCGATGGTGTGGCCGATGGTGCCGCAGGGTGTCAGCAACAGCTACATCCAGTACGCCCGCGAGCACGCGCCCGCATTCGACGAGGAGGCCTGAGATGTCGCGTCATGTGCTGAGCCTCCTGGTCGAGGACAAGCCGGGTCTGCTGACCCGTGTCGCCGGGCTGTTCGCCCGCCGCGGCTTCAACATCGAGTCGCTCGCCGTGGGCGTCACCGAGGTGCCGGGCCTGTCCCGCATCACGGTCGTCGTCGACGTCGAGGAACTGCCGCTCGAGCAGGTGACGAAGCAGCTCAACAAGCTCGTCAACGTCATCAAGATCGTCGAGCTGGACTTCTCGTCGTCGGTGCAGCGCGAGCACATCCTCATCAAGGTGCGCGCCGACAACCAGACCCGATCCAACGTCATCGAGGTCGCGAACCTATTCCGCGCCGCGATCGTCGACTACGCGCCCGACGCGCTGGTGGTCGAGGTGACCGGCGACCGCGGCAAGATCGACGCGATCCTGCGGGCCTTCGAGCCCTTCGGGATCAAGGAGCTCGCCCAGTCGGGCCTGCTCGCGATCGGTCGAGGCGGCAAGAGCATCACCGAGCGCGTCCTGCGCGGCTGAACACGAACCACGAATCAAGGAGAAACACACGAACATGGCTGAGATCTTCTACGACGACGATGCCGACCTGTCCATCATCCAGGGCAAGAAGGTCGCGATCGTCGGCTACGGCTCGCAGGGCCACGCGCACGCGCTGAACCTCCGCGACTCCGGCGTCGAGGTCGTCATCGCGCTCAAGGACGGCTCGAAGTCGGCCGCGAAGGCGCAGGACGAGGGCTTCGAGGTCAAGAACGTGGCGGATGCCGCCGAGTGGGCCGACCTCATCATGATCCTGGCGCCCGACCAGCACCAGCGTTCGATTTTCGCGGACTCCATCAAGGACAAGCTGACCGCGGGCAAGACGCTCGCCTTCGCCCACGGCTTCAACATCCGCTTCGGCTACATCGACGCTCCCGAGGGCGTCGACGTGATCCTCATCGCCCCCAAGGCCCCCGGCCACACGGTGCGGCGCGAGTTCGTCGCGGGCCGCGGCATCCCCGACATCATCGCGGTCGAGCGCGACGCGTCGGGCGAGGCATGGGCCACGGCGCTGTCGTACGCGAAGGCGATCGGCGGCACGCGCGCCGGCGTGATCAAGACCACCTTCACCGAAGAGACCGAGACCGACCTGTTCGGCGAGCAGGCCGTCCTGTGCGGCGGCGTGTCGCAGCTCGTCCAGTACGGCTTCGAGACCCTGACCGAGGCGGGCTACCAGCCGCAGATCGCCTACTTCGAGGTCCTCCACGAGCTCAAGCTCATCGTCGACCTCATGTGGGAGGGCGGCATCGCCAAGCAGCGCTGGTCGGTGTCGGACACCGCGGAGTACGGCGACTACGTCTCGGGGCCGCGCGTCATCGACCCGCACGTCAAGGACAACATGAAGGCCGTCCTCGCCGACATCCAGAACGGTGCGTTCGCGCAGCGCTTCATCGGCGACCAGGACAACGGCGCCGTCGAGTTCCAGGAGCTGCGCGAGAAGGCCGCTTCGCACCCGATCGAGTCGGTCGGCAAGGAGCTGCGCTCGCTCTTCGCGTGGAAGCAGCAGGACGCCGACTACACCGAGGGCAGCGCCGCGCGCTGATCCCGTTCGGGGCGGTCGGATGCCGCGCCCGATGCGACTCTCGGCGGCACCCCGCCGAGTCCGGCCTCGTGCCACGGAAGCCCGGTCCCCATCAGGGGCCGGGCTTTCGGCTTGTGCGCCCCCGGGGCCTTCTGCTTACGATGGAGGACATGTCCTCCCCGTCGAAGCAGTCTGCGCGCGCACGGCTGGGGGCCGCCTGCCTCGCCGTGTCGATGCTCGCCGCCGGCGCGGGGATCGTCGCCGCGCCCGTCGTCGCCTCGGCGCAGGCCGAGGGCGAGACCGACCCCTCCTGGCCCGACGGCCCGGTGAACGCCCCCGCTCTGGGGGAGTCGACCCCGGACGAGGACGACGACGCGTCGGAGCCCGCTCCCGACCCGACGCCGGACCCCACCGCGACGACGCAGCCGACGCCCGGGGCGTCGCCCACGCCCGACCCGTCGGAGAGCTCGAGCCCCCCGAGCACACCGACTCCGGAACCGACCAGCACGCCCGTTGCGCCGCCCGTCGAGCCGTCCGCGCCGCCCGCGGAAGAGACCGTGCCCGCGCCTGTCGTCGACGTCTCGAGCGGCGAGGGCCGCGACCGTACTCCCATCAGCGCCGCGGCCCGCTTGGGGATGCTCTTGCGGCTTCCGGCGACCGAGGCGCCCGCCCCCGAGCCGCAGCCGAGCGACGCGGCGCACGTCGACGGCGGACCGGATGTCGGAGGATCGGCGCAGCTGAGCGCCTCGGTGGTTCCCGAGGCCGCCACCGGCCGGACGGATGCCGTGCAGGTCGGCGCCCTGAACGACGGCTCGGGCTCCGCGCTCGCGCATCCTGCCGCATGGGCTCCGTGGGCCGGCGCCCTCGCCGTCGCCGCCGTGGGAGCGGCGGTTCTCGTCCTGCGGGGCGGACGGCAACTCGGCCGCTGACCTCGCGGGCGACCACCGCGTCGTGCGCGCGGCGACCGGCTACTCTGAACGGGTGACACGACGCGACGACGATGCCCTCAGCTGGGCGGGCGACGACGACCCCACACTCGCCTCCGGGCCGCCCGAAGCCGCGGTCGTCGCCGACCCCGCCCCGGCGACGGGGACCGCCCGCGACACCTCGTCCGCGCCGTCGCGAAGCGACCCCGAGGCGCCTCCCGCCGGCGACATCGTCTCGAGCGGCACCGCCCCCTCCGGCGACGACGACGAGGGCCCGGCACCCGCGAGCAGCGCGGCGCTGGTCTCTCTCGGCATCCTCGGCGGCATCTACCTGCTGTACACGATCGGGTGGATCGTCGGCGGCCTGCGGATCAACGCCGTCGCGGGGTTCATCGTGGCCCCGACCGCGTCGCTTCCGGCGGTGATCGTCGCGATGTTCGCTCCCGCCGTATGGTTCGGCGTCACATACCTGCTGACCCGGGGGCGGGCGACGTGGCAGCGGTTCGCCTGGCTCGTCGCGGGCGCCGTGCTGCTCGTGCCCTGGCCCTTCGCGATGCTCGGAACGGTGATCTGATGTCGGCAGAGACCACGTCCACGGCGACACGCTCGACGCCCACGTGGGTCGTCGCGACGATCGCCGGCGCCTTCGGGCTGTTCTACGCCTACGCGGTGTGGGTCGCCGTCGGCCACCTCGTCACGCAGGCCACCGGCGTGCTGGGCCTGAACGGATTCGGGTGGGCCGTCCTCGGTTCGGCCGTCGTGTTCCCCATCGCGTTCTTCGCGGGCACGTTCGCGTTCGGGCATCGTCGTCGCCCCGGCTCGTTCGCGCTCGTCCTGCTGGCGGGACTCGGGCTCGTGGCCGTGTTCTGGCTGAACATCCTGTCGTACTCCATCACGCAGGGCGCCTCGCTGCTGGGAGCCTGAGCCGCGCGACGTCACACGGTCCATCGCGGGCGGGTCGCCGCGCTAGGCTGAGACGACCCGCCGCACCGCCGTCGGCCGTCGTGGCGACCACCCGTTCCGCGCTCACGCGCATGCTTCAGAGGATCGTCCGTGCCCCAGCCTGTCGTGCTCATCGCCGAAGAACTCTCGCCCGCCACGATCGACGCGCTCGGTCCTGATTTCGAGATCCGCTCGGTCGACGGTGCGGACCGCGCAGCCCTGCTGCCCGCCCTCGCCGACGCTCACGCCGTCCTCATCCGCTCGGCCACCAAGATGGATGCCGAGGCGATCGCCGCGGCTCCGTCGCTGAAGGTCATCGCCCGCGCGGGCGTGGGCCTCGACAACGTCGACATCAAGGCCGCGACCGCCGCCGGCGTCATGGTCGTCAACGCGCCCACGTCGAACATCATCTCGGCCGCCGAGCTGACGGTCGGCCACATCCTGAGCCTCGCACGCCACATCCCCGCCGCCCACGCGTCCCTCGCGTCCGGCGCCTGGAAGCGATCGTCGTTCACGGGCACGGAGCTGTTCGAGAAGACGGTGGGCATCATCGGTCTCGGCCGCATCGGCGCACTCATCGCGGCGCGACTGCAGGCGTTCGGCGTCTCGGTCGTGGCCTACGACCCCTACGTCACGCCGACCCGCGCTCAGCAGCTCGGCGTGCAGCTGCTGAGCCTCGACGAGCTGCTCGCGCAGAGCGACTTCATCACGATCCACATGCCGAAGACCCCCGAGACGACGGGCATGATCGGCGCCGAGCAGTTCGCGCGCATGAAGACGAGCGCCTACGTCGTCAACGTCGCGCGCGGCGGCCTGATCGACGAAGAGGCGCTGTACACGGCGCTCACGACCGGTGAGATCGCCGGCGCGGGTCTCGACGTCTTCACGAGCGAGCCGCCGAAGGAGGACGGCACCGCCTACCCGCTGCTGTCCCTTCCGAACGTCGTCGTCACGCCGCACCTCGGCGCCTCGACCGACGAAGCACAGGAGAAGGCGGGCGTCTCGGTCGCCAAGTCCGTCAAGCTCGCCCTCGAGGGCGATCTGGTGCCCGATGCGGTCAACGTCGCCGGGGGAGTGATCGACCCGTTCGTGCGCCCCGGCATCGCCCTCGTCGAGCAGCTCGGTCAGATCTTCGCGGGTCTCGCGCCGAGCGCCCTGACGAACCTCGACATCGAGGTACGCGGCGAGCTCGCCGAGTACGACGTGAGCGTCTACCGCCTGGCGGCGCTCAAGGGCATCTTCACCAACATCGTCAGCGAGAACGTCTCGTACGTGAACGCGCCGCTGTTCGCCGAGCAGCGAGGCATCGAGACCCGCCTCATCGTGGAGTCCGAGAGCCCGCTTTACCGGAACATCACGATCCTCCGCGGCACCCTCGCCGACGGTTCGGTCCTGACGGTCGAGGGCACCCTCGCGGGCACGCGGATGGTGCCGAAGGTCGTCGGCATCAACGGGTACGAGGTGGAGGTGCCGATCGAGCGCCATCACGTCGTGATGCGCTACGCGGACCGGCCCGGCATCGTCGCGATCTACGGTCAGAAGCTCGGCGAAGCGGGCATCAACATCGCCGGTCTGCAGGTGGCGCGGCCCGACGCGTCCGGGCGTGCCCTCTCCGTGCTCACGGTGGACTCCCCGGTGCCCGACGCGATCCTCGACGAGATGCGCCAAGCGGTGGCCGCCGACCTCTTCCGGCAGATCGAGATCACCGAGGCCTGATCCGCGGCGATCGGCCAGAACGGCGGCGACCCTCACGGGTCGTCGCCGTTCCGCGTCAGACGGTCTCGTCCGGGCGGCGGGCGGCGACATCGAGGACCAGGCGGATGAGCGCCTCGAAGTCGTCGTCCTGCGGCAGGGGGCCGACGACGGCGCCGTCGGCGAGGGCGTTGTTGAAATAGAGCCCGTCGCCGACGAGCAGCACGAGCTGCAGGGCGGTCTCGTCGCGGGTGTGCTCGCGCAGCGCCTCTTCCCAGAGCGTCCGGACGTCGCGCATCGCGGCGCTCGCTGCGGCGTGGCCGCTCTGAGCGAGGCGTGAGCCGGCGAGCAGTGCGCGGTCGAGCGGGCTGTCCTCCATCACCGACGTGCGGATGTAGGTCGCGACGACTCCCTCGGGGTGGCGTGCCATGTCGTCGACGTCGAGCCGGGCGAGCTCGACCATGCGGGCGAGGAGCGCGTTCTCGAGCGCTTCCTTCGACGCGTAGTGGTACAGCAGCCCGCCCTTGGAGACGCCGGCGGCCGCGGCGACGGCGTCCATCGTCGCGCCCCGCGCTCCGTCGGAGATGAGGAGCTGCTCGTAGGCGTCGAGCACGCTCTCGCGAGCTCGGGGAGGACGACTCATGTGCTCCATCCTCTCGCGTCGGCGTGAACCGGTGTTAGTATACCGGCCGGACGGTAAACAAACGAGCCCGATAGAAGAGACCCATGACTTTGACGGAAGAGATCGCGATCGCCGACGGCCAGGGGCGCCGCGTGGGATGGCGCGGCTGGGCCGCCCTCGGCGTGCTCATGCTGCCCGTGCTGCTGGTGTCGGTCGACAACACCGTGCTGAGCTTCGCTCTGCCCGAGATCGCCCGGGCGCTGAGCCCCACGAGCGCGCAGCAGCTGTGGATCATCGACGTCTACCCGCTGATCCTCGCCGGCCTGCTCGTCACGATGGGGTCGCTGGGTGACCGCTTCGGTCGCCGGCGTCTGCTGCTCATCGGCGCCACCGGCTTCGCCACGGTGTCGGCCCTCGCCGCGTTCGCCACGAGCGCCGAGCTGCTGATCGCCGCACGCGCCGCGATGGGCGTCTTCGGGGCCATGCTGATGCCCTCGACGCTCTCGCTGCTGCGCAGCATCTTCACCGACCGTGACCAGCGGCGTCTGGCCATCGCGGTCTGGGCATCGATGTTCTCGGCGGGCGCCGCGCTCGGCCCCATCGTCGGTGGCATCCTGCTCGAGCACTTCTCCTGGGGGTCGGTCTTCCTCATGGCCGTGCCGGTCCTCGTGCCGCTGCTGATCCTCGCGCCGTTCCTCGTGCCCGAGAGCCGCGATCCCCGCCCCGGTCGTATCGACGTCGTGAGCATCGCGCTGTCGATGCTCACGATGGTCCCGATCGTCTACGCGATCAAGGAGTTCGCAGTCCGAGGCTGGGGCGTGCTCCCGCCGGTGCTCGTCGTAGCCGGCATCGCCTTCGGCTGGCTCTTCGTGCGTCGCCAGTTGCGCGCCGACGCGCCCATGCTCGACATGCGGCTCTTCGCCCGCGGCACGTTCAGCGGCGCTCTGCTCGTCAACCTGCTCAGCGTCGTCGCGCTCGTGGGGTTCCTCTACTTCGTCACGCAGCACCTGCAGCTGATCGTCGGGCTCTCGCCCATCCAGGCCGGGTTGGCGCTGGTCCCCGGGCTGGCGATGATGATCATCGCGGGACTCGGCGTCGTGCCGATCTCACGTCGCGTCTCGCCGCGCATCGTGATCCCGGCTGCGCTCGCGCTCTCGGCCGCCGGCTACGTCATGATCGCCGTGCTCACCGACGCCGAGAGCATGATCGAGCTCGTCGTCGCCTTCGCCCTGCTGGGCATGGGCATCGGCGCGGCCGAGACGGTGTCGAACGAGCTCGTCCTGGCGAGTGCCCCACCCGCCAAGGCCGGGGCCGCCAGCGCGGTGTCGGAGACCGCGTACGAGATCGGCGCGGTGCTCGGCACGGCCGGGCTCGGCGGCATCCTCACGGCGATGTACCGGATGGGCATGGTCGTGCCGACGGGAGTGCCCGCCGAAGCGGCGGACGCCGCACGCGAGACGCTCGCCGGCGCCGTCAACGTCGTGCAGGACCTTCCGGCTCCGCTGGGGCAGGAGCTCATGGCCGCCGCCGCCCACGCGTTCGACGCGGGCGTGGGGGTCACCGCGACGATCGGCGCCGTGCTGGTGGTCATCGCCGGCGTCATCGCGGCCACTACGCTGAAGGGATCCCACACGCGGCGCTCCGACGACTGAGCGCGGGCGCCGCATCGCCGAGAACGAGGAGAGCGATGTCGCGCGTCGTGAAGCTGGCTGTCATCCCGGGCGACGGCATCGGGCCCGAAGTGGTCGCCGAGGCCGAGAAGGTCCTCGATGCCGCCCTGTCGGGAACGGATGTCGTCCTGGACAAGACCCGGTTCTCGCTCGGGGCCGCCCGCTATGTCGAGACCGGCGACACCCTCACCGACGACGACCTGCGCGCCATCGCCGGGCACGACGCCATCCTGCTCGGGGCGGTGGGCGGGGTTCCCGGCGACCCGCGCCTGCGCGACGCGAACATCGAGCGCGGGCTCCTGCTCAAGCTGCGCTTCGAGCTCGACCATTACGTCAACCTCCGCCCGTCGAAGCTGTACCCGAGCGTGCCCGGGCCGCTCGCCGAGCCCGGGGAGATCGACTTCGTCGTCGTGCGCGAGGGCACCGAAGGCCCGTACGTCGGCAACGGCGGCAGCATCCGCCGCGGCACGCCGCACGAGATCGCCAACGAGACGTCCGTCAACACGGCCTTCGGGGTGGAGCGCGTCGTGCGGTACGCCTTCGAGCTCGCCGAGCGGCGCAGCGGCAGGCTCACCCTCGTGCACAAGACGAACGTCCTCGTCCACGCCGGAGGCATCTGGAAGCGCGTCGTCGACGAGGTGGCCGCGTCGCACCCGGATGTCGCCGTAGACTATCTGCACGTCGACGCGGCGACGATCTTCCTGGTCACGAACCCGGGCCGCTTCGACGTGATCGTCACCGACAACCTCTTCGGCGACATCCTGACCGACTTGGCCGGCGCCGTCACCGGAGGCATCGGCCTCGCCGCATCGGGGAACATCAACCCCGACGGCGCGTTCCCGTCGATGTTCGAGCCCGTCCACGGATCGGCGCCCGACATCGCCGGCCAGCAGAAGGCCGATCCCACCGCCGCGATCCTCTCGGTCGCCCTCCTGCTCGATCATCTCGGGCTGGGCGACCACGCACATCGCGTCACCCGCGCCGTGGAGGATGACATCGCCGGACGCGGGGCCGACGCCCGCACCACCGCACAGATCGGCGACGCGATCGCGGCTCGCCTGCAGGCGTAGCCTGGACTCCGCCGCGCCGCCCTATCCCGCTTGGACTGACATGACCCTTCTCGAAAACGATCCCGACGCCGGACTCGCCCCGCTGGAGTTCGCCGTCACCCGCAATCTCGCCGCCGCCGCGCCCGCGCGACGAGACGAGATCCTCGCGAACCCCGGCTTCGGCACGCACTTCACCGACCACATGGTCGACGTCTGCTGGTCGGTGCGCGGCGGGTGGCATCGCCCGCGCGTCTCGCCGTACGGCCCGATCACCCTCGACCCCGCCGCCGCGGTGCTGCACTACGGGCAGGAGATCTTCGAGGGCATCAAGGCCTATCGTCACGCCGACGGCTCGATCCACACGTTCCGCCCCGACCAGAACGGCCGCCGCCTCCAGCGCTCGGCGCGGCGCCTGGCGCTGCCGGAGCTGCCCGTCGAATGGTTCGTCCAGTCGTTGCGCGAACTCATCGCGGTCGACGGGGCGTGGGTTCCTTCCGGCGCCGACCAGTCGCTGTACCTCCGGCCGTTCATATTCGCGAAGGAGGCGTTCCTCGGTGTGCGCCCCGCGAACAAGGTCGCGTACTACCTGATCGCGAGCCCGGCCGGAGCGTACTTCACCGGGGGAGTGAAGCCCGTGTCGATCTGGCTGAGCGAGGACTACGCCCGCGCGGGCAAGGGCGGCACGGGTGCCGCAAAGACCGGCGGCAACTACGCTTCGAGCCTGTTGCCGCAGGCGGAAGCCTACGAGAACGGATGCGACCAGGTCGTCTTCCTCGACCAGGACCGCAACGTCGAGGAGCTCGGCGGGATGAACGTCGTCTTCGTCTACAAGGACGGCACGATCGTCACGCCCGAGTCCGACTCGATCCTCGAGGGGATCACGCGCGACTCGATCCTCCAGCTCGCCCGCGACCGTGGACACAAGGTCGAGGGTCGCGCCGTCTCGCTCGACGAGTGGCGCCAGGGCGTCGCCTCGGGCGACATCGTCGAGGTGTTCGCCTGCGGCACCGCCGCGGTCGTGACGCCGATCGGCGTGCTCAAGGGGCACGACTTCTTCGACGAGCAGCCGGTCGGCGAGCTCGCGCTGTCGCTGCGCGAAGAGCTGACCGACATCCAGTACGGCCGCCGCGAAGACAAGCACGGCTGGCTCGTGCGTCTGGACGGCTGACCCGTGAAGATCGTCCGCTTCTCCCACAACGAGGCCATCCGCTACGGCATCCTCGACGGCACCGACCTCGTCGTGCTGGCCGGTGACCCCATGTACGCCGGCTACGACACGACCGGCGACCGCGTCGCGCTGAGCGACGCCGTGCTGCTCGCCCCCGTGATCCCGCGGTCGAAGGTCATCGCGGTCGGGCGGAACTACCGCGAGCATGCCGCCGAGTTCGGCAACGACGTGCCCGCCGAGCCGCTGCTGTTCTTCAAGCCGAACACCTCGGTGATCGGCCCGGGCGACGCCATCGTGCGTCCGAGGCAGTCGCAGCAGGTCGACTTCGAGGGCGAGCTCGCCGTCGTGATCGGCCGCGTCACCCGCAACGTGACGCCCGAGCAGGCGCTCGAGCACGTCTTCGGGTACACGGTCGCGAACGACGTCACCGCCCGCGACCTGCAGCGCAGCGACGGGCAATGGACGCGGGCCAAGGGCTTCGACACGTTCTGCCCGCTGGGCCCGGCCGTCGAGACCGACTTCGACCCGTCGCAGGCGCAGCTCGTGGCCCGGGTCAACGGCGAGGAGAAGCAACGGGCGCCCCTCACCGACATGGTGCACGGCATCCCCGATCTCATCGCGTACGCGTCGGCGGCGTTCACACTGCTCCCCGGCGACGTCATCCTCACGGGAACGCCCGCCGGGGTCGGTCCGCTCGTCGCCGGAGACGTCGTGGAGGTCGAGATCGACGGTCTCGGCATCCTCCGCAACATCGTCCGGGATGCCTGAGCGGAGCGCACCGGCTGACATCGTCCCCCTCGGGGGGAGTGCCCGCAGACGCGCGCTGACGGTCCTGTCCCTCGGGCAGGTCCTCGGCGGCATCGGCTACGGCTCGACCATCTCGCTCGGCGCGGTCATCACCGAGCGGGTCACGGGCGATGCGGCGCTGGCCGGTCTGCCGACGGCCGCCGTGACGCTCGGGGCCGCTGCGTTCGCCGTGCCGCTCGCCGCGTTCGCCGCGCGCGTCGGCCGACGTCCCGCCCTGTCCACGGGCATGGCGGTGGCGCTGGTCGGCGTCGCCGGCGTCGTCGCGGGCACCGGGCTCGGGTTCTTCCCCCTGCTGCTCGTCTCGTTCGGTCTCATCGGGGCGGGGCAGGCGGCGAACCTGCAGTCGCGCTTCGCGGCGACCGACCTCGCGACCGACCGCACGCGCGGCCGCGACCTCGCGCTCGTCGTCTGGGCCACCACGATCGGTGCCGTGCTCGGTCCCAACCTGCTCGGGCCCGGGCAAGCGCTCGGCGACGCGCTCGGGATGCCGCCGCTGACCGGTCCCTACCTCTTCACGGCCGTCGCGCAGGTGCTCGCCATCGCGGTCTATCTGATGGCGCTCCGACCCGATCCGTTGCTGGTCGCGCGCTCCCGGGCCACGACGGCGCCGCGGGCGGAGTCGGCTGTCGACACCCGCGACCGGCCGCGGGTCGCGGCGTTCGCGGTGATCGCCATCGCGGCGTCGCACGGAGTGATGGTGGCCGTCATGGCGATGACCCCGATCCACCTCGTGCACCACGGCGCGGAGCTGTCGATCGTCGGCCTCACCATCAGCCTCCACATCGCCGGCATGTACGCGCTGTCACCCGTGTTCGGCCTCCTCGCCGACCGTCTCGGCCGGGTCCCGACGATCCTCGCCGGGCAGGCGCTGCTCGCGGCAGCGCTCGTGGTCGGCGCGGCGGGCGCGGCGTCCACCGCCGCGGTCACCGTCTCGCTGATCCTGCTCGGGCTGGGCTGGAGCGCGGCGACGGTCGCCGGCTCGGCGTTGCTGACCGAGGCGTCGTCCGCCGCGCACCGCACGGCGCGTCAGGGACGCAGCGACGCGATCATGAACGTCGTGGGGGCGGCGGGGGCGGTCGCGGCGGGGGGAGTGCTCGGGCTGGTCGGCTACACCGGGCTCACGGTGTCCGCGCTCGTCATCGTCGGCATGGTCGGCGCGTTCCTGCCCCTCGTGCGCCGGCCGCGTCGCGACTGACATACCCGCTGCGTCGCACGCGGGCAAGTGGTTGGCTCATGAGCAGGGTCCTGACACCGTGGGATCATGAGCCATCGAGCACAACTGGTCATCGCCCTGGGATCGAGCGCGATCCTGTTCCTCTCGATCGCCTTCGTCTTCGTGCTGGTGGTCACGAGCCTGGTCACGGGAGGCATCGACTTCCCGGGAGAGCCTGAGATCGCCGATGCGCTGAGCGTGCAGCCCTTCTCGCTCGTCGCCTGATCAGGCGCGGCCGAGCGCCGCGACGGCCAGGTCGACGTCGACCTCGTCGTTGAACACGTGGAACGCGACGCGGGCGTTGCCACGTCGTCCCGATGCGGTGAGTCCCGCCGCCGTCAGGCGGGCGAGGTCGGCGCCGGCAGGATCGGGCCACGTGACGATCGGCGTCGGTCGGGCGGGCTCCGGCAGGCCGAGCCGTGCGCGGAACCGCGCGGCCAGCGACGTCACCCGGTCGTGCAGGTCGCGCGCGTCGGCGTCGGCGAACATCGCGAGCGCGGGCTCGGCTCCCACGGTCGCCTGCCAGGCGGGCGAGACGTCGAAGCGGCGCGCGGTGGTCGCCAGCAGCGCGCTCGTGCCGTAGCACGCGGCCCACGGGTCGTCGCCGGCGTACCAGCCCGCCTGGACCGGACTGAGGGTGGCGGCGTAGTCGTCGCGCAGGGCGAGGAACGCGACCCCGCGCGGCGCGCAGAGCCACTTGTACGCATGGCAGACGAGTGCGTCGTAGTCGTCGGCGCGAAGCGGCAGCCACCCGGCCGCCTGCGTCGCGTCGCAGAGCGTGCGTGCACCGTGCCGCCGTGCCGCTGCGGTGATCGCGTCGGCATCGGCCACCTCGCCGGTCGCGGACTGCACGATCGAGAACGCCACGAGGTCGACCTCGTCGGTGATCGCGGCGGCGAGCTCGTCGAGCGGGACCGACCGAGTGCGGATGCCGCGACCGGCGTGGACGAACGGGAGGACGAGGGACGAGAACTCTCCCTCCGGGCACAGGACGAGCGCGCCGTCGGGGAGGCTTGCCGCGAGCAGACTCACGAGCACGGAGGTCTGCGAGCCCAGGGCGATCCGGTCCGGCGACGTCGCGACGAGCCGGGCGATGTGAGCGCGGCAGCGCTCGGCGACATCGGCGTAGTGCAGCAGGTCGGGGCGTGCGTCGAGGTCGGCTCGCACGGCCTCGCGCGTGGCCCGGGAGGGCAGTCCGGTACTGCAGGCGGCGAGGTAGCCCCGGGCGCCGATGAACTCGGCGTGGAGGCCGGAGGGGGCGAGGATCGCGGTGGGCATGCTCCCAGCGTGCGGTCAACGGTCCTCATTCGTCTACGGCAGGAGTTGCATGAAACCCATCACCTTCGGTTATGTATCTCTGTGACCGAACCCGACTACCGCCTCGACGTCTCCGAGCTGCGCATCGTGCGCGCTATCGCGGACGCGGGGTCGATCACGGCCGCCGCCGCCGCCCTCGGCTTCAGTCAGCCCGCCGTGAGCCAGCAGGTCAAGCGCCTCGAGGCGCGTCTCGGTGTGCCGGTCGTCGAACGCGTGGGGCGGCGGATGCGGCTCACCGAGGCCGGTCGCGTCATCGCCCGGCACGCCGCGGCGGTCGCGACCGCGATCGACGCCGTGTCGGGCGAGCTCGCCGAGCTCGCGGGGCTGCGGGCCGGCACCGTGCGCGTGGTCGGGTTCCCGTCGGCCTCGCCGACCGTGCTCCCGCGGCTGATGGACCGCCTCGCGCACGCGGAGCCCGGCCTCACCCTCACCTACGTCGAAGCCGAGCCGCCGGAGGCCATCGCCGACGTGCGAGCGGATCGTGCCGACATCGCACTGACCTTCGGCTATCCGGGAGACCGCACCGATCCGCACGGCGAGAACGCTCGCGGGCTCGACACCGAGCTCATCGGCCGCGACGAGCTGCTGGCCGTGCTGCCCGCCGACCATCCCGCGGCGCGCGGGTCCGGGGCGATCGATGTCGGGCCGCTCTCGGGGGAGTCCTGGATCGCGGGGTGCCCACGCTGCCGCGGACACCTGCTCGAGGTGTGCGGCCGTGCCGGGTTCGTGCCGCGCATCCGCTTCGAGACCGACAACTTCGTGGCGGTGGAGCAGCTCGTGGCCCAGGGGATCGGCGTCGCGACGCTCCCCGGGCTCGCGGTGTCGTCCTTCCCCCTGCTGCCCGGCGTCGTCACCCGTCCCCTCCCCGCCAGCGAACGCCGCGCGATCCATGCGGTGTCTGCGGGGGGAGCCGGTCGCGTGCCCGCCGTCGCATCCGTCCTCGGTCATCTCCGTGCGGTGGTGGGCGAGCTCACCGGAGCCGCCGCTCGCGAGAACTAAGCTGGAGGAGATGTCCAGCGCACCCGACCCCCGCACCACGACCGCCACCGGAACCGACGTCCGCGTGCGGTTCTGCCCGTCCCCGACGGGCCTGCCCCACGTCGGCCTCATCCGCACCGCCCTGTTCAACTGGGCCTACGCGCGCCACAACGGCGGCAAGCTCGTCTTCCGCATCGAAGACACCGATGCCGCGCGCGACAGCGAGGAGAGCTACCAGCAGCTGCTCGAGGCTCTCCGCTGGCTCGAGATCGACTGGGACGAGGGCGTCGAGAAGGGCGGGCCGCACGAGCCGTACCGTCAGTCGCAGCGCCACGACCTGTACCGCGGCGTGCTCGACAAGCTCATCGCGGCCGGCGCCGTATACGAGTCGTACTCGACGGCGGAGGAGATCGACGCGCGCAACGAGGCGAACGGGCGGGCGAAGCAGCTCGGCTACGACAACTACGACCGCGACCTCACCGACGAGCAGAAGGCAGCGTTCCGCGCCGAGGGCCGCGAGCCCGCGTGGCGGCTGCGCGTTCCCGACCACGATCTGACGTACGTCGACCTCATTCGCGGCGAAGTGACCTTCCCGGCCGGATCGTTCCCCGACTTCGTGATCGTGCGCGCCGGCGGCATCCCGCTGTACACGTTCGTCAACCCGGTCGACGACGCGCTCATGGGCATCACGCACGTCCTCCGCGGCGAGGACCTCATGCCCTCGACGGCCCGGCAGCTCGCGCTCTACTCGGCGCTCATCGACGCCGGGGTCACCGACTTCATGCCGCGCTTCGGCCACATGCCGCTGGTGCTCGGCGACACCGGCAACAAGAAGCTCTCCAAGCGCGACCCGAAGGCCGACCTCTTCCTGCAGCGCGAGAAGGGGTTCATCCACGAGGGCCTGCTCAACTATCTCTCGCTGCTCGGCTGGTCGATCGCCGCCGACCGTGACGTGTTCACGCGCGACGAGCTGATCGCCGCCTTCGACATCGCCGACGTGAATCCCAACCCGGCCCGCTTCGACCAGAAGAAGGCCGAGTCGATCAACGGCGACCATGTCCGGATGCTCGCACCCGACGACTTCGCCGAGCGCCTCGTCCCGTACCTCGCCGGTGCCGGCCTGATCGAGAACCCGCCGACGGCGGGGGAGCGCGAGATGCTCGAGGCCGCCGCACCCCTCGTCCAGGAGCGGATGCAGCTGCTCGGCGATGCGCCGGGGCTGCTCGGGTTCCTCTTCCGCTCCGACGTCGCGTACGACGATGACGCGCTGTCGGGTCTTCCCGCCAACACCGGTGAGGTGCTCGTGGCATCCGTCGGCGCCCTCGAGCTCGTTCCCGAGCAAGGCTTCACGGCCGCCGCGGTGCAGGACGCCCTGGCGCCCGCGCTGATCGACGGCCTCGGCCTGAAGCCGCGCGTGGCGTACGGCCCGCTGCGCGTCGCCCTCAGCGGCCGGCGCGTGTCGCCCCCGCTGTTCGAGTCGATGGAGCTGCTCGGCAAGGCCGAGACCATCCGCCGCCTCGACGCGCTCGTCCAGCGCGTCGGCTGACGCGCCCGGGCGGCGCCCGGTTTGGCCGCATCCTCTCCGTCGGGTAGAGTTGTTCCTCGGTGAGGCTGCGGCTGAACCCCATGGGGTATGGTGTAATTGGCAACACGGCGGTTTCTGGTACCGTTGTTCTTGGTTCGAGTCCAGGTACCCCAGCCAGTCGAAAACCCCCGCTCCGGCGGGGGTTTCGTCATTTCTCGACCCTTCTCCGGTCGCGACCCGTCGTTCCGGCCGGCCGTCATCCGCGTCAGCGAGGAGTCGCCCTGGTTCCGGCCGCGAAGCGCGGTGCCGAGATGGCCGCGACGACCAGCGGGACCGCGAGGAACAGCCACGCGGCCGGTGTCGTGGCATCCGACGTCAGAAGCGCGCCGGCGATGAGATTGCCGACGAGGACGGCGACCCCGCCGCACGTCGCCAGCAGACCGAAGTACGAGCCCGTCGGGCGCGTGCGGGCGAAGCCCGGTACGAGCGACAGCGCCGTCGGGTTGGTCGTCATGTGTCCCAGCGTCACGAGAGCGGCGGCGACCACGACGACGGCGACGCGGTCCGCTTCCGATCCCGTCGCGAGCGACCCGCCCGCGGCGACGAGGAATCCCGTGGCCGCCGTCAGATATCCCGTCCGCAGCGCCGTCGGGGCCCCGACCCTCGTGCACCAGCGCGCGATCGGGAGCTGCAGCGCGAGCGTGAGCGCCGACACGCAGGCGAACATCAGCGCCGTCGCCCCGGCAGGGTCGGCGGTCTGCGCCAGCGCCAGCGGCAGCGCCAGATACAGCTGGTTGTAGGCCAGGAGATCGGCCGCATGCGCGGAGGAGAAGGCGACGAACCGGCGGTCGCTGAGTGCCCACCATCGACGTCGCCGTCCGGTGCCGCCGCGGAGGGGGCGCGCCTGCCGGTCGTGGGGGAGGGCGAGAGCGAGGAAGAGCCCGATGGCCACGAAGAACCCGGCGCCGCACAGCGCGACGGTCGCGAACCCCCATCCGAACAGCGCCGCACCCACGAGTGGGCCCGCGACCGCGCCGAGCTCGCCGGCGATGCTCAGCCAGGCGAACAGCGATGCTCGGGACCGGCTCCTATCGGGTCGGCGCCGTTCGGCCTCCGCGAGCAGCACATTGAGCCCCGGTGAGAACAGGGCGCCGCCGAGGCCCGTCAGGACGGTGCCCGCGACGAAGAGCGCAAGGACGGGGGTGGCGAGCATCAGCGCCGCCGCGAGCAGGACGAGACCGCTCACGCGTACCGCGCATCCGAGGAGGACCATCCTGCGGGCGCCGAACCGATCGGCGAGCACACCGCCGACCAGGAACATGCCCTGCTGCGCGAACGTGCGCACCCCCAGCACGAGTCCGACGGTGGTGGCCGCGAGCGCGAAGTCATCGGTGAGCACGAGCGCGAGGAAGGGCACGACGGCGTAGAAGCCGATGTTGAACAGCAGTTGGGTCGCGAGCAGGACCGGCGTGCGGGCGGCGCGGTGCCGATCGGCACGGGGGTTCGGGGTCGGCACGGCCGTCTTTCTCGGAATCCTCGCGTCAGGGCGGGAGGGCGGCGGAGCGGGGGAAGCGCCGGTGCGAGACCGGGCGGCGCATACATCGATCATCGCAAACCGCGACGGAACGCACCTCGCCGCTCCGTCCGGCCGAGGGCGAGAATGGTCGCATGGGACTCTTCATGCAACGCCCCGAGGAACCGAGCGAATGGGCGGGCCTGCCGTCCGAGCCGATCCGGCCGAAGTCGGGTGCCGAACTGCTGCGCGACGAGCCTCCGCCGGTCGATCCGCTCGGTGATCTGCTCGGTGTGGGCACCACATCGTCGGTGTCGATCCCCGTTGCGCTCCCGGATGCGGATTCGGGTGCGGTTGCGGATGCGCCGCAGGAGGATGCCGAACCGGGAACTATCTGACACCTGTTGGATAGACTGGAGGCATGGACCCGCGGTCGATGCGCAGCCGCGACGCGCTGCGTCGTGCCGGGCTCGAACTCGCCGCATCCCGCCCTGTCGCCGAGATATCGGTGGCCGAGATCTGCCGGGTCGCCGGCGTCACGCGCGACACGTTCTACCGTCACGCCGATGCCCCGGTGGCCCTCGTCGCCGATGCTCTCGCCGACGAGCTCGACACGGCTCTCGGCGCCGTCGGCGACCTCGAATCCATCTCGCGCGCCGAGACGCTGCTGTTGACCCACGTGCGGTCGCGCGCGGACGTCTACCGCGGGGCGCTGCAGCCCTCGCTCGCCGCCCCCGTTCGGGCCGTGCTCGAGCGCGCCGTCGCAGTGGGGCTGGTGGATTGGCTCGCGCGGCATCCCGAGATCCGTCCCGCGGCGGTCGACGACGACGCTGCTCGCGAGATCGCGATCGCCTACGCCGCGGGCGGCACGGTCGCCGCGATCGAGGTGTGGCTGCGCGCGGGCGCTGAAGACGTGGCGTGGGCGACGAGGGCCATCCTCGCCGCCTCGCCCGAATGGTGGCTGCGCTGATGCAGCACAACGAGAGGAGATCATGATGAAGGCAGCGGTGTTCCACGCGAAGGAAGACCTCCGGATCGAGGACGTCGAGGAGCCGGCGGTCGCCGCCGGTCAGGTGAAGCTGCGGAACGCGTTCGCGGGCATCTGCGGGTCCGACCTGCACGTGTACTACGCGCCCGAGGCCGCCGGTCTCACGCTCGACGAGCCGCATCCGGTCACGGGCGCGCAGCTGCCCCAGATCCTCGGGCACGAGTTCGCGGGGACCGTCGTCGAGGTCGGCGAGGGCGTCGAGGGCGTGTACGTCGGCGATCGCGCGGCGGTCTGGCCCGTGTACTACTGCGGCGAGTGCCCGGCGTGCGAGAAGGGCATGTACAACGCCTGCCAGAAGATCGGCTTCCACGGGCTCAGCTCGCACGGCGGCGGCATGGCCGAGTACACCACGGTGCCGGCGTCGATGCTGCACACCCTGCCCGAGAACGTCGACCTGCGCATGGGCGCGCTCGTCGAGCCGATGGCCGTCGCCTGGCACGCCGTCGAGCGCTCCCACGTGCAGCCCGGTCAGACCGCGGTCGTCGCGGGTGCCGGCCCGATCGGCATCGGCGTATGGTTCGCGCTGAAGGCGAAGGGCGTCGACCGGGTGCTCGTCTCGGAGCCCAGCGCCTCGCGTCGCGAGACCATCGCCGCCCTCGGCGCCACCGTCGTCGACCCGGTGACGGGAGACCTCGCCGCCGCCGTAGCCGAGCTGTCGGAGGGCCGGGGCGCGGACGTCGCCTTCGACGCCGCGGGTGCAGGTCCGGCCATCACATCGGGACTCGCGAACCTCGTCCCCGGCGGGCGCCTCGTGGTCGTGGCGATCCACGAGCGCGCGATGGAGTTCTCGCCGACGCAGCTCGTGATGGCCGAGACCGAGATCGCTGGCGCACTGGCGTATCTGCCGGCGGACTTCGATGCCGTCATCGAAGCGATGTCGCGCGGCGTCTACGACACGACCGGCTGGGTCGAGGAGGTCTCGATCGACGGCGTCGTCGGGGCGATCGAGAAGCTCCGCGGCGGCGCGGGTGCGAAGATCCTGGTGCGCTCCGGGGCCTGACCCACTCGCCCTCGGCGGCCCGATCAGCCCGCGAGTCAATGCGCTGCGCGCGAGTCAACGCCCCGCACGGGGTGGACTCGCGCGCAGCGCGTTGACTCGCGAGTTGTGGGGCGGGGTCAGGGGCGGCGGGGACGCGGTGCGGGCGGCGGCGGGACGGGCTTGGCGGCGATGATGTCGGAGCGGGGGATGCGTTCGACGCCGCGCTTGCCGTCGACCACGACCGTCTCCTCGTCCGCGCTCAGCAGCTCGCCGAGCGCGTCGGTGGCCTGACCCGTCGGCAGCAGGTACCGCACGACGACGCGGTGACCGGGCGCGGGCAGTCTCACCATGCGCCGGGGGAGTAGTCCTTGAGGAAGACGCCGAAGACGTCTTCTCCGGCCTCGCCGCGGACGATCGGGTCGTAGACGCGGGCGGCGCCGTCGACGAGGTCGAGGGGTGCGTGGAAGCCCTCCTCCGCGAGTCGCACCTTGGTCGGGTGCGGGCGCTCGTCGGTGATCCAGCCGGTGTCGACGCTCGTCATCAGGATGCCGTCGGTCTCGAACATCTCGCGCGCGCTCGTGCGCGTGAGCATGTTGACGGCGGCCTTTGCCATGTTCGTGTGGGGGTGGCCGGGACCCTTGTAGCCGCGGTTGAACACGCCTTCCATCGCGCTGACGTTCACGATGTAGGTCCGGCGCGCCGGACTCGCGGTGAGCGAGGCCCGCAGCTTCGAGACGAGTAGGAACGGCGCCGTGGTGTTCGCCAGCTGCACCTCGAGCATCTCGAGCGGGTCGACGTCGCCGACGCGCTGCGTCCACGAGTTGACGCCGTCGAGGTCGGGGATGAGTCCGCCGGCATCGATCGCCGTGCCCGCGGCGAGCCGCTCGAGCGAGCTGGAGCCTGCCGCCATCGCCTGCTCGGTCAGCTCGTCGGCGCGCGATGCCGCGGCCGCGAGGATCGGGTGGGCGTTGACCGAGCGTTCGAGCGCCTGCGGGTGCATGTCGTTGGTGTGCCCGAACGTGACGAGCTCGGGCAGCGGGCCGTCGGGAAGCGGCGACAGCTCGGCCTCCACGAGCGGCTGGTACGCGCCGGGTGAGCGCCGCACGGTCTGCGTCGCGTTGTTGATCAGGATGTCGAGGGTGCCGGCCGCGGCGACGTCGTCGGCGAGACCGACGACCTGCGCCGGGTCGCGGAGATCGATGCCCACGACCTTCAGCCGGTCGATCCACTCGGCGGAGTCGGGAAGGCTCCGGAAGCGGCGCACGGCGTCGCGGGGGAAGCGCGTCGTGATCGTGGTGTGCGCACCGTCGCGGAGCAGGCGCAACGCGATGTACATGCCGATCTTGGCCCGGCCGCCGGTGAGCAGCGCCCGCTTGCCGGTGAGATCGGTGCGCGCGTCGCGCTTGGCATGGCTGAGGGCCGCGCAGTCGGGGCAGAGCTGATGGTAGAAGGCGTCGACGATCGTGTACGGCTGCTTACAGATGTAGCAGGCGCGCGCCTTGATGAGCGTCCCCGCGATCGGGGCCGTCGTCGACGACGAGATCGGGATGCCGCGCGTCTCGTCGTCGATGCGGTCGGGGGCTCCCGTCGCCGTCGCGTGCACGACCGCGCGGTCGGCCGACGCGACGGCATCCCGGATCTCGCGCCGCCGCACCTTCTTCGCCGCCTTGAACATCGCCGCCGTCGCCCGGCGCACCGTCACGTAGTCGGGGTGGGTGTGGTCGATGCCGGCGAGCTGCTCGAGCACACGCAGCGTCGTGGCGAGGTCGGCGGGATCGATGCCGCTGGGCGCGGCCGCAGCGGGCGGGTTCGTGTCGGGAAGCACACGAGATTCTACGTCACCGGCCCTGGGCATCCCCGGCGCCCGCCGGCGCCGGGAATCAGCTGCGGCGCGGAGGCGCGAGCGACTCGCGCTCGATGATCGGCATCGCGACGAGCTCGGTGCCGAGGTCGCGCCGGCCCAGGAGCATCTCGGCGCCGAGCGCACCGATCTCGGGGTACGGCAGGCGTGCGGTCGTGAGCCCGGGGCGCTGGTACCCGGCGAGCACCTCGTCGTCGAACGAGACGACCGAGATGTCGGCCGGGATGCGCAGGCCCGCCTGTGCGAGCGCCTGATAGGCGCCGAGCGCGACCGCGTCGTTGCCGGCGAGGATCGCGGTGACCTCGGGATGCTCCGCGAGCAGGCGTCGCGTGCCGTCGAACCCGAGGTGCGGCTGCCAATCGGTCATCTCGATGAGCACCGGATCGATGCCCGCCTCCGCGAACGCGCGGTCGATGCCGTCGAAGCGCAGCTTGATCGTCGCGCTGCGCCGCAGGTCGCGGACGTTCTCATCGGGCAGACGGCCGACGACGCCGATCCGTCGGTGCCCCGCCTCGATCAGCCGCCGCGCGACCGCGAACCCCGCGGCGCCTTCGTCGGGGAGCACGCTCGCGTGAGCGTCGTCGGTCGCGCCGTTGACGAGGACGACGGGGACATCGGCGACGGAGGAGGGCAGGTCGATGCGGCGGGCACGCATGAGGCCGATCAGGATGCCGTCGACCCGGTGGTCGATCATCGTCTCGAAGGCCTCGTCGATGCCGCCGTCCATCCCGCCCGTCTCGGCGATGAGGACGGTGTGATCATGGGCCTTGGCGACCTCGAGCGCGCCGCCGAGGAGTCCCGAGGCCTGTCGGGTCAGGGTGACCTCGTCGGAGATGAACCCGATCGTGCGCGTCCGCCCCTGACGGAGCACGCGCGCCGCGGGGTTGGGGCGATAGTCGAGCTCTGCCGCCGCGGCACGCACGCGCTCGGCCGCGGCGGCGGACAGCCGCGACCCGGGCCGGTCGTTGAGGATCATGCTGACGGCGGCCTTCGACATCCCGGCTCGCGCCGCGACATCGGCGAGCGTTGCGCGGCGCGTCGGCTCGGTCATGGCACTCCCTCGTGGCTTCGGCGTCGGTGGTCCGATGCGGGTGCTGAATTGGTTCAGCAGATTCTCGCGCATCCGTCTCGAACATGCTACGTTGCTCGTGCTGAACGCATTCAGCAGTCTCGCAGCGGTCGCTCAGGCGACCCGACACGCAGGAGCAACGACGTGGTTGAACTGACTCGACGGGCGACCCTCGCCCTGCTCGGACTCGGTGTGGTGGGAACGGCCGTCTCCTGGCCGCGCCTCACCGGCAGCGACATCCCCGGGCGAAACACCGACGTCCTGACGGTGGCGCTCTTCGGCACGGCGCAGGATGCCGCGGCGCGGCAGGCGCTCGTCGACGGATTCCAGGCCCAGCATCCCGGCATCCCCGTGCGCATCGTCGCGATCCAGGGCCAGGACTGGAGCAACTTCTTCGCGAAGATCCTCACGATGGTCGCCGCGGGCGACCCGCCCGACATCGTGTCGGTCGCGACGGAGGGCGCCCAGCTGTTCGCCGAGCGTCTCGCGCATCCGATCGACGGGTTCGTGCGCCGCGACGCCGCTGAGCTCACGGACTACTTCGACGACGTGCACCCGGCTCTCGTGGAGTCGTTCATGTACCAGGGGAGCCTGTTCCAGCTGCCCGACAACTTCAACGCCGCGAACGTCTTCTACAACACCGGGGCCCTCGAACGCGCGGGGCTGGAGCGGCCCCGCGACGACTGGTCGGTGGACGACTTCTTCGCCGTCGCCCGCACGATGAAGGACAGCGCTCCGGGCTCGTTCCTGCCGTACTTCTGGAACAACCGCCTGTGGGGTGGCGTGGTGCCGTGGCTCTACGTCAACGACGCGAGCTTCCTCACCGAGGAGAAGGCCACGGGCGGCGAGTGGCTCTGGTCGCAGTTCTATCCCGATCACGAGCCCCGCGGCGGCGGCTACCTCTGGCGCGGCGCCGATGCCCTCGGCGAGCGGACCGTCGAGAGCTTCGAAGTCCTCCAGCGCATGGTGTCGGAGGGGCTGGCGGCCAACCCCGCCCAGGGCGGCGGCAACGAGCTCGTCTCGCTCTTCGCGCGAGGCTCCGTGGGGATGACGCCGTCGGGCGGGTTCTGGGTCGAGGGGCTCCGCGAGGCCGGGTTCGCGAACGACGCGTACGACGTCACCTACTTCCCCCGCATGCGCGGCCAGCGCCACCAGTTCGGCGCCGGCGGGTACGCCATCATGCAGACGTCTCCGCGCAAGGACGAGGCCTGGGAGTGGCTCAAGTACTGCGTCTCGCGCGAAGGGATGGCGCTGGCGCACACCAAGCCCGACTCGTCGCTGCCGCGGCGCTCGCTCAACGCCGAGCTCTACGGCGCCGGCGTCGGACCGCGCCACTGGGAGGTCTTCTACGACACTCTCGACCGCTTCCCCGACACCGCTCCCATGCCGGCCCCGCCGCAGCAGGCCGCCGTCGAATCCGCCCTCATCAAGAACGTCGTCGCCACCATCACCAACGGGCCGGGCGGCGTGCGCCGCGGACTCGAGACGATGCAGCGCGACCTCGATCTCGCCCTGAAGGGACGCTGATGTCCGCCTCATCCCTCGCCCCGGTCCCGCCGACCGCCGCCATCGTCACGGCGGATGCCGCAGCCGCGCGCGCCACCCGCGCGGGCCGCGCCCCGCGGCTGCTCATCTGGACGTTCCTGGCGCCGACGCTCGTCGGACTCGGCCTGTTCAGCTTCCTGCCGATCATCGGATCGTTCCTGCTGGCCTTCTTCCGTTGGGACATCATCTCGGCGCCCGAGTTCGTCGGGGTCGACAACTTCGTCGACCTCGCGGCGAACCCGACCGTGCGGGTGTCGTTCCTCAATACGATCGGCTTCGTCGTGGTCGCCGTCGTCCTGCAGCTGGCCGTCGCCCTCCTGCTCGCCGTCCTCGTCCAGTCGCGGATGCCGGAGTGGCTGCGCACGGTCTTCCGCTCGGCGCTGTTCTTCCCCCTCGTGCTCTCGGCGGCGTCGGTGTCGCTCGTGATGGCCTACCTGTTCAACCAGGAGTTCGGTCTCGTCAACGAGGTGCTCGCGTTCCTGGGCGTCGGCAAGGTGGGCTGGCTGACGACCGGGCTCGGGGCCAAGGCGGTCGTCCTGTTCGTCTACGTCTGGCAGAACTTCGGCTTCACCTTCCTCCTGTTCATCGGCGGGCTCGCGGCGATCCCGAGGGACGTGTACGAGGCGTCGTCGCTCGACGGCGCGACGGGATGGTCGCAGTTCCGCCACGTGACCCTCCCGCTCGTGAGCCCCACGCTGCTCGTGGCGTCGGTCATGGCGATCATCAGCGCCTTGCAGATTTTCGACCAGCCCTACGTCCTCACGCGCGGCGGCCCGGGCGACGAGACGCGGACGGCGGTGATGGTCATCTACGAGTCCGCCTTCCAACAGCTCGAGTTCGGCTCGGCCTCGGCCATCGGCATCGTCTTGACGGCCCTCATCATCGTGGTCACCGCGATCCAGTTCCAGCTCAGCAAGCGCTTCGTCTTCTACGGGTGAGGTCCCTCATGTCCACTGCCACCGTCGCCCCATCCTCGCGGCGCCTCCGCCTCGCCACCGCCGGCCGCTTCGCCCTCCTCGGCGTTGCCGCCTTCTTCACCCTCGCCCCCGTCGTCTGGACGCTCGTCACGGCGCTCACCCCGAAAGACGTCGAGACCGGCGCCACGTCCGTCGGCTTCGCGGCGTTCGTCGACGTCTTCGACAAGATCCCCGTGCTGCTCTACACGTGGAACAGCGCTCTGGTGACGCTCCTCATCGCGGCGGGGCAGATGCTGACCGCCGCGATGGCGGGATACGTCTTCGCTCGATTCGAGTTCCGTGCCAAGAAGGTGCTGTTCGGTCTCATCATCGCCACGATGATGGTGCCGATGCAGGTGACGATCGTCCCGGTCTTCATGCTGATCCGGGGCATGGGGCTGGCCGACACCCTGCTCGCGCTGATCGTGCCGATGCTTCCCACCGCCTTCGGGACCTTCCTCATGCGGCAGTACTTCCTGGGCCTTCCGACCGAGCTCGCCGAGGCGGCGCAGATCGACGGCGCCGGGCCGTGGAAGGTCTTCTTCAGCATCTACTTGCCGTTGGCGATGCCCGGGCTCTCGATCGTCGGCATCCTCGCCTTCAACTACCACTGGAACGAGTTCTTCCGCCCGCTGATCCTCACGATCAGCGACCAGAACTTCACGCTGCCGCTCGGCCTCGTGACCCTGCAGGGCAACCTCGGCACCGGTTCGGTGGCCACCGTTCTCGCGGGCGTCATCCTCTCGATGATCCCGGCGGTGCTGGTGTTCGTGTTCGGACAGAAGCCGCTGCGCGAGGGTCTGACGGCGGGTATCAGCAAGTGACCTCCCCCTCCGACCTCCCTGAAAGGACCCCATGACCCTCGTATCCGAGCCCGCCCTCGCGACCGCGCACGCCGACCGCTCGTTCCCCCGGCTGCACCCCCGCCCGGCCTCCGGGTGGGTGAACGACCCGAACGGGATCCTGCATCTCGACGGCCGCTGGCATGTCTTCTTCCAGTACAACCCCGCCTCCGCGCGTCACGCCGATATCTGCTGGGGGCATGTGAGCTCGGCGGACCTCGTGACGTGGGACGAGCATCCGATCGCCCTGCGGCCGCAGGCCGGCGGCCGCGACGCGTTCGGATGCTGGAGCGGCGTGGGCGCGGTCGTCGACGGCATCCCGACGCTCGTCTACTCCGGCGTGCAGGCGCTCGACGATCGTTCCGACGCCCTCATCGTCCGCGGCGCGCCCGACGCCTCGGCGTGGGGCCCCGAACGCACGGTGGCGGCGCCGATGCCCGCCGACCCACGGCTGAGAGTCGTGCGCGACCCGTTCCTGTTCGAGGTCGGAGGGCGACGGTGGGCCCTGCAGGGCGCTGGATACGCCGACACGGGCGGCGCGCTGCTGCTCTACGACGCCACCGACCTCGATTCGTGGACCGAGCGCGGTGTGCTGCTCGGCACCGACGACGCCGTCGCCGCGGGACTGCCGGAGTGCGACGCGTGGGAGTGTCCGCAGCTCGTCCGCGTGGGTGAGGAGTGGGGTGCTGATCTTCTCGCTCTGGCGCCGCGACGCCGCGCACCGCGGAGTCGGGTACATCGTCGGCGCGCTGGACGTCGACGCGGCCGCTGAGCGCCCGGTCTTCACCTCGCGGTGCGCCGGCATCCTCGACACCGGATCGAGCTTCTACGCGCCGCAGGCCGTCGCCTCGACCGGCGCCGACGGCGCACCCGCCCGGGCACTGTTGTGGGGCTGGGCGCAGGAGGTCGCGCCCTCGGGCGTGCGCTCCCGCACACAGACCGACAACGACGCGCACGGCTGGTCGGGGCTGCTGACCTTCCCACGCGAGCTCGTCGTCGCCGGTGACGTCGTCGAGTCGGTGCCCGCGCGCGAGCTGACCGCGCTGCGTGACGAGCCTGTCGATGCCGGCCGTCTGCCCGACCAGGCCGAGCTCGTGCTCGGCGGCGTCGGCACGGCGGAGCTGCGCCTCGGCGCGGGCGGGACGACGCAGACGATCTGGCGAGGCGAGCTCTCCGGCGAGGACGAGGTGCGCATCCTCGTCGACGCCTCGATCGTCGAGGTCTTCACGACCGGCCGCCCTGCCGAGACCTACCGCGCCTACCCGGAGGACGACGAGGCTTATGCGCTCGTCCACGACGACGGAGTGAGCGTCGCCGCGTGGCACCTCGCGCTCCCCGTGCCCGGCTCGGACTGAGTCGCCGTCGAGGATCGCACGAACCCAGAGAAAGGGGACGGCCCCGCTGGAGACGAATCTCACAGCGGGGCCGTCAGTGAGCCCTGGGAGAAAGTGACCCGAACACCGTCTCTACCGAGCCGCTCACGTACGAGTACGAAGATATGCGGCCGGACCGGACCTGTCTTGGTCGTTGACTGGGGTGGTCGCGCTCTGATAGGGATCAGCGCATCGCGTCGCCGATGTAGGAGTACTTGACGAAGACCTCTGCGGCCCATCCCGCCTCGTCGAGCACGCCCTGCACGGCGGTGAGCATGTACCGCGAGTCCCACCCCATGTAGAGGTAGGTGCCCTCGCCCAGTTCGTCCCACTGGCCGTTCCACGCCATCGCGGGATACACCGGGCCGCCGCGGCGAGCGCTGAAATCGACGACGCTCTGCCGCGAGTCCACCCACAGCCGCTTGAAGACGCGGTTGAAGAGGTAGCGCACATCGGGGACCTCCCAGTGCTCGCCACGGAACTCGACGTAGTCGAACTCGCGCTGCCAGCCCCGCGGCCAGCCCCGCCGCAGCTTCGCGTCGAGGATCGGCGTGAGGTTGTCGTCGTCGATCCCCGTCAGCGGGGGTCGACGCCACACTCCGACGAAGTCGCCCGCGAGCCGCTCGGTGCGGGCGCCGATCGCGGCGGTTCCCCACGTCTCGGACTCCGCGGCGATCGCACGCGACATCTCGACCCCACTGCGCCCGAGGAGCGGACGCAGGCCGGGGTATGTCGTGTCGAGGGCCCGTTCGGCGAGATCCTGCTCGAGCAGGGTCAGGTTGCCCAGGGTGTGGGCGAGGGCGCGATGACTGTTCTGCTCGTCCTCGCTGTAGTCGGCGAAGCGGCGTGCGCCGTCGCCGGTCCAGTCGTCACCGGCACCCGCAGGGAACACGGGGGTGACGTCCAGCGGTTCGTCGGGGGAGGTGTCCGCGAGCCGTCCGAGCACGTAGCGGGGGTGCGGGAGATCGCCGTACTTCAGTCCGACGCGCACTCGCTCGTCGGACGGCGTGATCCGTGCGATGGCGCGCGTCAGCGCCTCCGGACCGTCGGCGTACGCGCGGCACAGGCGTGCGACGAGGCGTTCGGTCGCGATACCGACGACCGTCCGCCGCAGGAGGAGCGACTGCACGTCTTCGAGACGCGCGATCAGATCGGCGGGGGACAGTAGCCCCGCTCGGGCGTCGTGGACGAGGCGGAGGACGAGCGGCGACATGCCGCGACCCAGGACCGCGAGGTAGCCGAGGTGGCGACCGAGCTCGGGGTCCGTGCTCGTCGCGGGCTCGAGCAGTTCGCGGTAGATCCCGGAGTAGAGGCGCCAGCTCGCCGCGTGCTCGCGCAACGCGTCGATGTCGAGCCGGGGGAACTGCTGGCGGAACACGTCGTAGACGCCGCGCCCGCCCGTGACCAGCACTTCGCGGCCGGTGAGCATGACGAGGTAGTGGTTCCAGAACGCGCCGATCGCCTCGCCGGTGTTCTGCTCGATCGGTATCCAGTACTCCTGCTCGATCTCGCTCTGCTCGGCGTGCGAGAGGCCCATCAGCACGTAGTTGTGGATGAGCTCGTGGTCGAGCAGCGGCTCACCGGTGGAGTTCAGGCTCTCGAAGATCTGCTGCGCGTTGGCCTGTTCGCCGAGGGTGATCGCGACGTGCTCGAGCTTCTGCAGGCCCCGCCAGATCGCCGGTGCCTCGTCGGGGCGGATCTGGCTGCGGAAGAACGCGTAGTTGTCGTCGAACCGCGATGCGCGATGCTCGTCGCCGGCGCCGCGTCGATCCAGCACCACGCTCTCGAAGATGTCGGCCCATGCGCGGTGGGGGCGGAGCTTGGTGCGGGCGGGGTCGTCGTGGCGGACCAGGACGCGCTCGAGCTCGAGCGCGAGCTCGGGGTGATCGTCGCGCAGCGTGTGGTGCAGCGCCGCGACGAGCAGCATGAGCGTCGTGATCCGCTGCTGACCGTCGATGAGGACGAGCTGCGCGTCGTCGTCGGCCGACGTGCTCGCCGTGGAGAGGATCGACCCGATGAAGTGGGTGTGCGCGTCGTCGGAGGCGGAGACCGAGCGGATGTCGCCCAGCAGTTGCTCGCAGCCGCCGATGTCCCACCGGTACTGCCGCTGGTAGACGGGGACGACGATCGTGGTGTCGGATGCCGAGAGCCAGCCGATCGTGTTGACGGCGGTCGCTTCGACATTCGTGGCAGTGCTCATGTTCTCCGAAATCGCTCCTCGAAAACCCCGGACGAGTCTACCGGCGTGCTCGGACGGCCTAGGTAGGCTGACCTAAGTCGGGCCTGTAAAAACTTCGCTCGTCCGGCAGAAAGGTTGATCCGTCATGGGTTACATCAAGAGCGCGGCTCTCGAGGAGACCGGTTACGTCGTCCTCGACCGCTACAACAAGGAGATCGATCCGAAGGAGTGGCTCGACGTCGAGTACGTCGACTGGAAGTCCTCGGGCGACACCCGCTTCGCTCCGCTGGCCTCGGCCAAGGGCGAGATCGAGTGCAACGGCTTCTGGAACCACAAGCCGCCGCGCACCGACAAGGACGGTGTCTGGATCGGCGCGCAGACCGAGGTCGCGCCGACCCTCACCGAGCGTGCCCTCGAGCCCGGCGCCAACGTCGGCCGCTGCCGCATCATCGAGCTGCAGCCGAACACGTACGCCGACTGCCTGTACAACCTGCACCAGGACGACAACAACCGCCTGAACCCCGACGGGACGGGCTGGGTCGTCCGCGGCTTCTTCAACCTCACCGACGACAAGACGAGCTACTTCGTGCTGCGCGAGAACCGCACCGACCCGAGCGAGGAGACGCGCATCGCCCTCCCCGCCGGCGCGCAGCTCATCGTCGACACGCAGCGTCTGTGGCACGCCGCCGCCCACTACGGCGACGAGCCCCGCTACTGCCTCATCACGTCGTGGGAGTCGGGTCCCGAGCTCGACGCCTACATCGCCAAGTACAACGGCGTGAACAAGGTCGACAGCTACCCCGTCGACCAGGAGACCCTCGACGCGGGTCAGATCGAGCAGGAGCGCCGCATCGCCGCTCGTGCCGCCGCGCTGGCTGCCCGCGGGCAGCAGGAGGTCATCGCGATGAGCGAGGCCTGAGCCTCGTTTCTCGCCCGGAGGGGCGTCGGCTTCGGCCGGCGCCCCTCCGCCGTTTTCGGGCGGGATATCTCGATGTTGTTTTCTGTTGATTTGCGTGTGTTTGCGTTGTAACGTGTGGGACATCCGAAGGAGGATGTCGTGTACGCAACGGAGCGCCAGCAGCTCATCGAGCGCCTGCTCGCCGACGACGGCCGTGTCGCCGTCGTCGATCTCGCCGTGCGCTTCGACGTCACGACCGAGACCGTCCGTCGCGACCTCGCCGCCCTCGAGGAGGCCGGTGCCCTCCGCCGTGTGCACGGGGGAGCGGTCTCGCCGGACCGGACGAGCACGGCCGAGCCGTCGGTCGCCGAACGCGCGCAGCGCCACTCCGCCGCGAAGCAGCGGATCGCGCGCCGAGCCCTCGCCGCCGTCCCCGCCGGTGCCGGGTCGATCTACCTCGACGCGGGGACGACCACGTCCGCCCTCGCAGACTCGCTCGTCACCCGCGGATCGACCCCCCGGGTTCGAGGTCGTGACGCACTCGATGACGATCGCGCACGCGCTCCGCGGGCGCCCCGGGCATCGGCCTGACCGCGATCGGCGGACGCGTACGCGGTCTGACCGCGGCCACCGTCGGCTCCGACACGGTCGCCGCGATCGGCCGGCTGCGCCCCGACGTCGCCTTTCTCGGCACCAACGGCATCGCGGTCGGCGCGGGCCTGACGACACCCGATCCCGACGAGGCCGCCGTCAAGCGCGCGATCGTCGCCGGCGCGCGCCGCGTCATCCTGCTCGCTGATGCCGACAAGTTCGACGCCGAACTGCTCGTGTCGTTCGCAGACCTGTCCGACCTCGACGTCGTCGTCACGGACCGGCAACCCGACGCCGCGCTCACCCGGGCGCTGCGTGACGCTGACGTGGAGGTATGGATCGCATGATCGTCACCCTGACGGTGCACCCGTCGCTCGACCGGACCGTCGCCATCGGCGCGCCCCTGCGCGTCGGCGAGGTGCAGACCGCGACGGCCGCGCGCGAGGACGCCGGCGGCAAGGGCATCAACGTCGCGCGTGTGATCCGCGCGGCCGGAGTCGACAGTCTCGCCGTGCTGCCCCTCGACCCCGCCGACCCGTTCGCCGCCGTCCTCGCCGACGCGGAGGTCGCCGTCCAGCCGGTGGCGGTCTCGGGACGGACGCGTGCGAACATCGCCGTCACCGATCCGGCGGGGCGAGACGACCAAGATCAATCTGCCCGGCGTCGCGCTCACCGACACCGACCTCGACGCCGTGATCGACGCGGTCGTGACGGCCTCGCGCGGTGCGGCCTGGCTCGTGCTCGCCGGCTCGCTGGCGCCGGGGCTGCCCGACGACGCGTACGTGCGCGTCATCGCCGCCGTCCGCGACCGTCTGCAGGGCGACGCACCCCGCATCGCCGTCGACACGTCCGGGCCCGCACTACGCGCCGTCGTCGAGCACGGTCGCCCCGACCTCATCAAGCCCAACAACGAGGAACTCGCCGACCTGCTGGGCGCCGAGCTCCCGTCGGCGACCGACCTCGCCGACGCCGTGCACGAGGCCGCCCGCGCCCTCGTCCCCTCGGCGGTCGGAGCCGCGCTCGTGACCCTCGGCGGCGACGGCGCCGTGCTCATCACCGGCACCGGGGCCTGGGCCGGCACGCCGCCGCCGACGCGGGTCCGCAGCACCGTGGGTGCCGGTGACAGCTCCCTCGCCGGCTTCCTGCTCGCCGACGTGCGCGGCGCCGGCCCCGCGGCATCCTCGAGTCCGCTATCCGGTACGGCTCCGCCGCTTGCCGCGCTCGAGGGCACCCAGGCGCCGCGCGCCTCCGATCTCCCCACCGCCGACGTTCCCGTCCGCGCCCTGTCTCGCTGAACACCCCACCCGCAATGAACCATCCGAACCAGGAGGACACCGTGTCCGACACCATCACCCCGGAGCTCGTCAGCCTCGACGCGCCCCTCGGGACCGACAAGAAGGACGTCATCCGCGCTCTCGCTCGCCTCGTCGCAGCGCAGGGACGCGCGAACGACGCCGACGCGCTCGCGGCCGACGCGATCGCCCGCGAGGAGAAGGACGAGACGGGCCTGCCCGGCGGCATCGCCATCCCGCACGCCAAGAGCCCGGCCGTGACGCAGGCGTCGCTCGCGTTCGCCCGGCTCTCGCCCCCCGTGGAGTTCGGCGCGCCGGACGGAGGAGCCGACCTGGTCTTCCTGATCGCCGCGCCCGCCGACGCCGCCGAGGAGCACCTCGCCGTGCTCTCGCGCTTGGCTCGCAGCCTCATGCAGGACACGTTCACCGCCGATCTGCGCGCAGCCGCCGGTGCCGACGACGTCGTGCGCATCGTGCGCGCCGCGATCGGCGAGGGCGAGCAGGTCGCACCCGCCGCAGCGGCATCCGCACCTGCCGCGGCCGCGCCCGCCGCCCCCGCTGCGACGAGCGTCGCCGCCGATCTGCAGGTCGAGGGCCGTCCCGCCCGCATCGTCGCGGTCACCTCGTGCGCGACGGGCATCGCCCACACCTTCATGGCCGCCGACGCCCTGACGGCCGCGGGCAAGGACGCCGGCATCGACCTCGTGGTCGAGCCGCAAGGCTCCAGCGGATACCAGGCGCTGCCGGCATCCGTCATCGAGAACGCCGACGCAGTGATCTTCGCGACCGACGTCGACGTCCGCGAGATCTCGCGGTTCGCCGGCAAGCCGGTGATCCGCTCGGGCGTCAAGCGCGGCATCGAGCAGCCCGCGCAGATGATCCGCGAGGCCGTCGCCGCGGTGTCGAACCCGAGCGCGGCGCGGGTGAGCGGCGCCGCCGCCGAGGCCGGATCGGGCTCGACCGCGGCGACGCAGAACCTGTCGTGGGGCGCGAAGATCCAGCGCATCCTGCTGACCGGTGTCAGCTACATGATCCCCTTCGTCGCCGGCGGCGGTCTGCTCATCGCCCTCGGGTTCGCGCTCGGCGGCTACGAGGTCACGGCGAACGCGAAAGACGTCATCATCGACAACGCGCTGTGGAACCTGCCGACCACAGACATCACCTCTCCCTTCGGCCCGCTCGGCCAGTACCTGGGATCGGTCGCGTTCATGATCGGCTCGACGTCGATGGGCTTCCTCGTCGCGGCTCTCGCCGGCTACATCGCCTACGCGATCGCCGACCGCCCCGGCATCGCGCCGGGCTTCGTCGCCGGTGCGATCGCCGTCACCATGAACGCCGGCTTCATCGGCGGCATCATCGGCGGTCTGCTCGCCGGATTCGTCGCCTGGTGGCTCGGACGCCTGCCCGCACCGCGCTGGCTGCGCGGCCTCATGCCCGTCGTGATCATCCCGCTCGTCGGCTCGATCGTCGCGTCGGGACTCATGATCCTGTTCCTCGGACGCCCCATCGCCGCTCTCATGGCGCTGCTGACCGACGGCCTCACCAACCTCACCCAGAGCGGGGCGGGCCTCGTCGTGGTCGGCGTCATCCTCGGCCTGATGATGTGCTTCGACCTCGGCGGACCGGTCAACAAGGTCGCCTACGTCTTCGCCACGACGGGCCTGGCCGCCGCCTCGACCGAGAACACCGCGCCGTACCTCATCATGGCCGCCGTC
>JAQIJE010000017.1:0-28091 GCA_036946435.1 Microbacterium arborescens
CGTCGACCAGCTCCTGCGCGACCGAATGGTCGACCGTCAGCTGCTCGAGGTCCTCGGCCAGCAGACGGTAGACGCGGGAGTCGCCGACGTTGACGATGAGCCAGCGTCGGATGCCCCCCTGATGCACCGCCACGACCCCGGAGAGGGTCGACCCGGCGCCGCGCTGCGTGCCCGCCGCCACCGCGGCGACTGCCGAGTGCGCGCGTTCGATCGCGTCGGCGACGTCTTCCGGACGCAGGTCGTCGCGCCCCACGAACGGTCGGAAGACGTCGATGACGGCCGCGGAGGCACGGTCGCCCGCGTCGTGGCCGCCCATGCCGTCGGCGACGACGAACACGGGGTACTCCGCGAGCAACGCATCCTCGTTGACCGACCGGCGCCGCCCCGTGTCGGTGCGGCTTCCGCTGGTGACGTGCACGTCGACCGGGGGCGTCGTGGTGGTCATCCGGCCTCGAGGTGCAGTTCCGCGTCGCCGAGGTGGAACACGCCGGTCACGGCCGTCTGCGTCGAGGCCTCGACCTCGTCGGCACCGACGAAGACGCCGTTGGTCGACGCGAGATCGGTGATCGTCCAGCCCTCGTCGGTCAGGCGCAGCAGGGCGTGCGTCTTCGAGATCGTCCGCGTGACGTCGTCGACCGGGACGAGCTGGGCGTCGACGACGTCGGCGGGCGCCAGGGGATTGCGTCCGAGCACGACGGCGGCGGCCCACAGCGTGACGGCCGACCCGTCGGGCAGCCGGAGCGAGGCCTGCGGCGAACGCCGCGGCGCGAGGACGGTCTTGTCGTCGAGGTCGTCGACCGGCGGCGCTGCGTCGGCCGGCGGGACGGCCGCGACGGCCGGCGTCGCGGCCGGGCCCGCTGCGGCCGCGGGGGAGTCGACGACGGGCCCGGGCGGGGGTGCGGACCACGCCAGCGGCGTCGCGTCGACGGCGTCGGGCTCGACCGGCGGGGGCGGCGGCGCCCAGGGGCTGCCGACGATCGGTCCGGACTCCGCGGGAGCGGCGGGGGTGCCGGGGGATGTCGAAGACGCGGCGGGGTCGCCCGCCGGGCGGGGCGCGGGAGCGAAGACCGCGGTGGCGGGGACGGATGCCGCCCCTCCGGGCGCCGGCGGGGTCGATCCCGTCGTGGCGGCAGTGGTGGGAGAGGTGCTGCCGGCGGAGTCGGACGCTCCCGCGCCCAGCCACCGCGCCGATCCCCAGCCGACGACGCTCGCCCAGACGGGGAAGAGCACCGCGCCGAGCACGATCGACCCGGTGCCGAGGCCGAAGCCGCGGCACAGCGGGCGCAGCATCCGGACGTGCACCACGAGCGCGAACGCGACGAAGCCGAGCCAGATGATGCTCGGGACGATCGCGGCGGCGGCGAGCGCACCCGCGGCGCTGCCGGCATCGCCGCCGAAGCCGGCGTTGAGCGCCGCGCCGGCGAACAGGCCGGTGATGAGCGTCGTGACGATGCCCACGACGAGCGCGCCGCCCGCGAGCACCACCGCCCACCAGCCGCGCATGCCGGCGAGGACGAAGAGCTCCCACATGTTGAGCACGGGCACCCAGGCGCGCCAGGGCTCCACGCCGGTCTTGCGGAACACCGCGGTGAGCGCCAGCGCCGTCCAGACGTAGACGCCGATGCCGACCAGCATGGGCACGACGCCCAGAGCCGCCAGCAGGCCGGGACCGCCGCCCGACGACCCGCCGAGGGCGATCACCGCCGCGTCGTCGATCGCGAAGCCGTATCCCGTCACGTGTACTCCCACCCTCGTCCGCGGCCGAACGCGCGTCTGCCGCGTGCCACCCTATCGACCCCGCCGCTCGCGCGGCATCCGTTGCGCGGCGCGGTCGGGCCTGTCTCGCCGCAGCAGCGATCGCACCGACACCCGCGCGCGCAGTCGCGCCCATACGCTTCGCCCCGCATCGAGGTGCGCGCGCTCGGCCTCGACGATGCGCCAGAAGCGGTCGCCGTCGGCCTCGCCGGGCGGGGCGACATCGAACACCGAACGGTCCGCGAGGGTCGCGAGCTCGATCGCGGCGGGGGTGCCGCCGTAGACCTCGACGACCTCTCGGCGCGTCCGCGTGCCCGGTGCGGGCAGGCCGTGGTCGACGGCGGCGTCGACGTACTCCTTCCAGCCGCCGGTGAACCGGGCCACCGGGTCGTCGTTCGTGCGCCGCCCCCGGCGCCGGACGAGCTTGAGCAGCACGATCAGGGCGAACGGGCCGAGCAGCACCAGCAGCGCGAGTCCCGAGATGCCGGCCACGCGCACGACCGCCCACAGTGCGCCGAGATCCGACGGGTCGGCGGTCTCGTCGTCGGGGCTCCGTCCGCCGTCGCGGGGGTTCGCGTCGGCCGGCTGCACGGTGTCGGCCTGCTCCTGGCGGACGTCGGTGGGGATGCGCGGATCCTGGCGCTGCTGGGTCTCGGGAGAGGGGAATGCGGCATGCTGCGGCGTGACGTCGACGGGCACCCACGGCGAGTCGAGCCCGCGCACCTCGAGCCAGGCCGCGAGATCGCCCGTGGTGCACGCGCCGTCGGTGCACGTGCTCAGGGTCTCGTCGGCCGACGACAGGCGCATGCCGACCACGATGCGCGCATCGAAGCCCAACCGGTCGGCGATCATCATCGCGGCCGTCGCGAACTGCTCGTCGTCTCCGACGGCCGCCACGAGCGCGGAGTCGTCGTCGCCGCCGACCTCGTCCTCGCGGGCGAGGAGGTCGGTGAAGAGCTGATCGATGCGATCGGTCGAGTGACCGGCGCGGCTCGGCTGGAACGCGTAGTCGCCGAGCGCCTGCGTCCAGCGCGGCGGAGCGGACGGATCGACCGCGAGGGCGTGGCTGAGGAACCCGCGGGCGCGCAGCCGCTCGATGAGGTCGGCCAGAGCGGTGCCGCCCGTGCCCTCGGCGTGCTCGTCGACCCAGCGGACCAGGCTCCCGGGAACGATCTCCTCGGCGAACGACGGCCCGGGTCGGGCGGGGGCGAGCGAGCCCAGCGGTGGCGCGTCGTCGTCGATCGCGGCGTCGAGGCGGTAGGTCGCGCCCGGTGTCAGTCCGGGATCCGCCAGCTCGACCCCGGCGGAGGTCTCGACGTTGTAGAAGAACCCGTCGTCGAGGGTCGCGGCCGCGCCGCCCGTGAACTCGATCGAGGTGGTGCGTCCGACGGTCGGCAGCCAGACGGCGTCGTACTCCTCGATCGAGACCTGCGCCGAGACGGATGCCGATCCCGCCGGTGCCGGCAGTGCGGAGGGCACCCGCGTGAACGACGCACGGGCGTCGGCGGCGGCGCCGGGGTCGACGACCCTCGCGACCCGGCCGTCGTAGAACGGCAGCACCGCCAGCCGCACGCGGTCGACCGCGTCGGGTGCGTCGACGCGGAAAGCGGGCCGGTCGACGCGGTCGTCGGTGAACGAAGCGCGGTACTGCCCGAGAGGGCTCAGCTCGGCGGCGAGCTCGAGGTGCGGGTCGACGCCGGCCCGGAGGACGTCGCGCGACGCTCCGGCGAGTCCCCAGGGCGCCGCGACACCGGCCGCGACGGCGGCGACGGCGACCATGCCCGCGGCCGTCGCGATGCGTCCCGCCCACCCGCGGACGGCGCGACGCCCGCCCGTCCGCCCGCGCGGTGCCGGGGCCGTCGGGGCGGCGGCGAGGGCGCTCCGGCGGTCGGCGAGCGTCCGCCAGACGATCGCTGCGAGCGCCGCCACGAGCGCCGCCGTCCCCACGACGGCCTCGCGGCTGACGACGAACGGGCCGAGCGTGACGGGGGGCATCGGGGAGGTCGAGCCGAACGCGACGCCGAAGACGGTCGGCACGAGGGCGACGGCGATCGCGACCGGCCACGCCCGACCGCCGCGCCAGGCGATCGAGATCGCGACGACGGGGACGGCGAGGAAGATCAGCAGTGCGGGCGCGAGGGTGGTCTGGTAGCTCCCGAGCGGCAGGTCGAGCGTCAGCAGGTCCTTCCAGCCGGTGACCGGCGCCGTGAGGAGGCCGACGAAGGCCTGCGCCGCCTGCGGGAGCGAACCGAGCGACCCCGGCGCCGCCAGCGGAAGACCCAGCACCAGGTAGGCGGCGAGGGTCGTCAGGGCGATCCACCACCCGTTCCAGCGCCAGCGCAGACCCGCGGCGGCGATCGCGTGCGCGGCGGCCAGGGCAGCGGCGACGAGGACGACGAACGACCCGCTGCGGTAGATCGGCCACGCGGCGACGGCTCCGACGAGGACGACGAGATCGAGCACCGCGGCCTGAGCGATCAGAGCACGGACTCGCCCGGGGGCGGTGCGTCGGGCGCGCAGATCGCGCCGGCCTGTGACGGTCACGACTGGGCCGCCCGGGCCAGCAGCAGGCGCAGATCGTCGAGCAGCCCGATCGAGAGGACCGACATCGCCCCCAGGCGCCGGAAGCCGGGCTCGCGCGCGGGATCGCACGCGACCGCAAGGACGCCCACGTCGGCGGGGAAGGCGAGCGCCGCGGACTGCAGCTGCGCGGCGGTGAGCGTCGACCCGCAGACGAGGAAGGCGACCGAGACGTCCGGGTGGCTCTCGGCGGCGAGCGAGGACGCATCCCGGAGCGGGCTGACGTGCTCGATGCGCTCGAGGCCCGCGAGGTCGTCGAGCAAGGTGCGGGTCGTGATCGTCGTCAGCTCGCGGATGGTCCGGACCCGCCGCCGCGCGAATTCGGGCACCTCGCCGCCGACGATGACGTCCACGTCGCGGCCGTCGCGGATCCCGCGGACGCCGAGCGAGGCCGCCGCGCTGACGGCGAGCTCGAACTCGTCGTCCGAGGCGTACTCGTCCTCTCCCACGGCGAGAGCGATGACCATGCGGCTGCGCCGCGTCTCCTCGTACTGGCGGACCATGAGGGTGCCCGTCTTCGCCGTGGACTTCCAGTGGATCTGCCGTTGCGAGTCGCCGGCCACGTAGGGGCGGATCGCGTGGAACGAGAAGTCCGCGTCGACGACGGTGCGCGAGGCGCTGCCCTCGAGATCGCGCACGTAACCGGTCGTCGTGGTGCGCAGCGCGGTGGTCACCGGGTGAACGTAGAGGGTGCGCACGTCGTCCCACGCGCCCTCGCGTTTGAGGATTCCGAGCGGATCGCCGCGGACCGTGCGGGCGGGCCCGATCGCGACGACGCCCCGTCGCTGAGTGGGCACGACGATCTGCTCGGAGTGCGCGTGTCCGGGGCGGAGGAGCGGCACGTGGACGTCGATGAGGCCGGCGCCCACCGGAACGTCGATGCGCCCGGGCAGGGCCGGGGTCGCGCCGACGTTCGTGACGACGAGGGCTCCCGTCACCGGCGTGCCGGCGACGACCCGATCGTGCTGGAGACGCAGGTCGACGTCGTACGCCCGCGCGCCGAAGAGGAACGGCATCGAGAGCACGAGGAGGACGGAAGCGGCCACACCGGCGGCGGCGAACTCCACGATCCCGAGCACCGCACCGAACGCGAGGCCCGCGACGGCCGTGATCAGGACGAGCCACCCCGCGACGGTGACGGTCTCGGCGACCCATCGCGCCGCACCCCGCACCGCTCGCCGCACGCGCCGCCACGACTGCACACCGCGGACGGCCAGCACCGTGGTGCGGCCCGTCGTGCCGAACCGGGTACGCGAGAAGCCCGTGCCGTCGGCGACCGACGTCCGGGTCAGGCGGGACTCGGTGTCGAAGCTCACACGGTCTCTCTCTGGCTCGGGGGCACCGTGTCCAGGAGCACCTGACCGATGACGGCACCGGCGGTGACGCCGTCGAACTCCGCCTCGGGGTCGAGGATCAGCCGGTGCGCGAGCACGGGCTCGGCGAGCGCCTTCACGTCGTCGGGCGTGACATAGCTGCGCCCGTGCGCGACGGCCCAGGTCTTCGCCGCCTTCGTCAGCGCGATCGCACCGCGGACGCTCACACCCAGGCGCACCTCGGTCGCCAGGCGCGTCGCCTCGACGAGCCGCGCGATGTAGTCGAGCACGAGGGCGTCGAGGTACACGCCGCGGGCGATGTCGGCCATGCTGACGATGCCCTGCGGCGTGATGACGGGGGAGACCTCGCGCCGGCCGTCGGCCGCTCCCTCGAGGATCCGGACGGTCGCGGCGTGGTCGGGGTAGCCGAGCGTCGTCTTCAGGAGGAAGCGGTCGAGCTGCGCCTCGGGCAGCCGATACGTCCCGGCCTGCTCGACGGGGTTCTGCGTGGCGACGACGAGGAAGGGGACGCCGACCCGCCGCGTGACGCCGTCGACGGTGACCTGGCCCTCCTCCATGACCTCCAGCAGCGCCGACTGGGTCTTGGGCGAGGCGCGGTTGATCTCGTCGGCGAGGACGACGTTGGCGAAGATCGGCCCTTGGTGGAACTCGAACTCGCCGCGGCGCTGGTCGTACACGGTGATGCCGGTGACGTCGCCGGGAAGCAGATCCGGTGTGAACTGGATGCGGCTGCTCGTCCCCTGGACGCTCTGGCCCATCGCCCGCGCGAGCGAGGTCTTGCCGGTGCCGGGGTAGTCCTCGAGCAGCAGGTGTCCCTCGGAGACCATCGCCGTGAACGCGAGCTCGATCACGTGCCGTTTGCCGAGGACCACCGTGTCGACGTTGTCGACGAGCGTCGCGAAGGTCTCCTGGAACCAGACGGTCTGCTCGGGGGTGATGCTCATGGTGTCCTCTCGGGTCGCCGCGGGGGCGTGTCAGGGGGTGTCGGAACCGGAGCCGGAACCGGAGCCGGAGCCGGAACCGCCGGGTGTGCTCGGTGTCGACGGGTTCGCGGGCGGCGGGGTGACCTGGGTGCAGTCCACCCGCACGCGGATCGGATCGAGCGCCGCCAGGGCGCCGGTCCAGGTGACGGTGTAGTCGACGCGCTCGAAGCCGGCACGGTTCTCCGTGACCTTCTTCGAGACCCGGTACGGCAGGCCCGACCAGCGCGGATCCCAGTCGCGGACCGCGTCGTCATCCGACCGGCACGAGGGCACGTCGCGTACGCGCACCGAGACCGGCGCCGACGCGGCAGCGGATGCCGGCCGGATCGACGCGGCATCCGAGCAACTGACATCGGCGCCCGCGAAGCTGTCGCACCACTTCGCCGTCCAGGTGTCGTCGAGCTCGTTGTCGCGCGGCGCGAACGAGTCCTGACGCTGCCCGTTGCGGTAGTAGACCAGCTCGGCGTCGTCGAACGGGCGGCGGCCGGGGTCGGTGTGGTCGCTCGCAACGTAGCGGTATCCGGTGTCGGCGCTTCCCTCGGGCGAGCGCGAGACCGTGAAGGTCATGTCGTCGGGCGCCGAGACGCGGCCGACGGGCCGTGCGGAGATGTCTGCCGTCGCGACGCCGAATCCCTCCGCGCCGTCGTACGTGTGCTCGGCGCACGCCCAGATCGTCGTGGTGCGGAAGGCGGTCGCCGGGAAGGTCCGGGTCGTCGCGCTCGCAGAGGGACGGCAGTCTGCGGCCGACGTGTCGCTGAACCCGATCCGGGTCGACGTGCCGTCGCCGTTGGGGGTGATGGATGCCGTCACCGTGATCGAGTCGGACGTGTTCGTCTGCGACAGCGCCAGCCCGGGCGCCCCGACACCGTGGGCGCGAACGTCGAGGGAGCGGCCCTCGCTCGAGCCCGCGGCGATGGGCGGCAGGTCGAACGTCGTCAGGGGAGTGGCGGTGAGCGACACGGCGGCGTTGGAGCCGATGTCGTAGTTCGCGAAGGTCGCCCGACCGCCGACGACGGGCCGGGTGTCGGCGGCGCCGCGACCACCGGTCAAGCGGACGCTGCCGGTCGTGTCGTCGAGCCCCGACACCACGATGTCCGCCCGGCCGCCGTCGGCGCCGGCGGGGACGGGCTCGAACGTCGAGCCCGTGGGCTGAGCCGGCGGACGGTACGCCCACGCCTGCGCGCGGACGGTCGAACGGGACTCCCCGACCGAGCTGTAGGCGCGTGCCTCGTACGTGGTCTTCTCGCCGACGGGCGCCGAGATCGGCGAGCAGGCGCCCGACGCCGGGCACGTCGCGACCTCACGGCCGCCGGCGGTGATGCGATAGCCCTGCACCGCGGGGTACGAGCCGCCGTCGGAGGTCACCCGCAGCGTCACCGAATCGGCGGCGTACGCGGTCCATTCCAGGCGTGCGGGGTCGGCGGGCAGCCCCTGCAGGTCGAGGATCACCTGGCCGTTGCGCGCTCCGCTGGACTGCCGGCCCTGCGCGTCCTCGACCGTGAACGTGCCCGTGCACTCGGCTGCCCCGGGCGCATCGCCGCGCCACGTGGCGCGCACCGCGGTGTCGCTCGCGCGCGAGAACGTCACCCCGGTGCAGTTGCCCGGCCCGCTCGCCCCGACGAGCCGGAGGGGGGTGCCGGGCAACGGATTGACTTCGCCCGCGCCCCCGATGACCTCGATCGTGCACGACGACGCGCCGCCGGACTGGGAGCACGTCTGCACCGCCGAGCCCCCCTTCGGCAGGGCCGAGGGCGCGGGGCCGACCGTCAGCAGCAGATTGGCCGCGCGCGCGTCCGGGTGGCTCGGCAGCGTGATCGCCACCGGCTCCTGGCGGCCGGGCCGCGCGGCGTCGGCGGCGGTCACCGTCACGGTGGCGCCGTCGACCGTCACGGTGAACTGGTCGCCGCCGTACGAGTCGGCGAAGCGCACGGCACCCCAGTCCGCTCGTCCGGCCCACTGCACCATCTGGCCGAGGTCGTAGGTCTGCGTGGTGCCCGGGCTCACCGTCAGAGAGGCGCTGCGCAGGCTCGGCTGCGGGATCTCGGCCTCGATCGCGACGCGCAGGGTCAGGAAGGTCGGGGTGTCCTGCGATGCGAGACGGGCGGGGACGATGCAGCTGTCGGTCCACGGCGCGCCGGCGCCGGCGGAGTAGCGGATCGTGGTCCCCGACACGATCGAGCAGGTCGCCCCGGGCCGGGCCCCGCCCGTGCGGAGACCCGTGTCGACGACGAGCTGCGCGCCGCGCGGGACGCGCACGGCGTCGGCGAGGTCGACCTCGACGCTCTCGTTCTCGCGGACCTGGAGGGGAGCGAGGCCGTCGCGCAGCGCGAGGCGCACCTCGGCCTCGCCGGGGACGCGCAGGAAGCCGTAGGACGTGACCTCGGTGCCGTCGAACGACGTGCCGGTCACCTCGAACGGGATCAGGCGGGTGCGCTCGGGCAGCTCGCCCGAGATCCGCCGGCCCGCGGCCCGCACGTCGGTCGGGTCGCCCCAGAGCGACAGACGCAGACCCGACACGTCGCCGGTGTTCCACGAGACGCGCCCGTCGAGCACGTCGACGCCTCGGGGGAAGTCCTCGCGGTTCTCCAGGGTGAGCACGGTGTCGCGCACGACGGGATAGTCGGGCACGGGCTCGCGCACGGTCTTGACGACGATCAGGCCGACGGCGGTGTCGCCGCGATCGTTGCGCACCGTGTACGTGAACGAGAAGGTGCCGAGCACCTCGCCGGCGCGGAGGGTGACGGAGCCGTCCTCGATTCCGGCGATGAGGCCCTGCATCGCGTCGTACTCCTCCGACCCCTGCGGTGCGTTGGGCGCGACGGCGAGGAGCTCGAGGTCGCTGCCCGCCGGGTCGATGTCGTTGTCGGTCGGGCGCACCACCACGGAGCTGTCGGGTCCGGCCTGCACCTGCAGGTAGTCGCTGTAGGTCACCGGGCTCGGGTCGGTCTGCGTGTCGATGACGCCGACGCGGACGTCGGCGGTGCCCGTCGCCCCGCTCGGGTCGCGCACCGCATAGCGGAAGCGCACCTGTCCGCTGTACGCGTCGGGGCTCGTGTAGACGATCGCCGACCCGTCGGCGGAGATGGTCGCCGAGCCCTGAGCGGGCTGCTCGACGATCCGGTCCAGCACGACCGGGTCGCCGTCGGGATCGACCGCGTAGCCGTCGAGCGGGATGCTGACCGACTGGCCGCTGAGCACCCGGCCGACCAGCGTGCGGGGGAGCGGGGCCTGGTTGGCCTCGTCGCCGACGACGGTGACGGTCACGCGCGCGGTGTCGCGGACCTCGGGGAAACCGAGCCGGAAGATCGTGTAGGTCAGCGCGTACGTGCCCGCCTGCTCGGGAGCGAGGTAGCGCAGCACACGGCTCGTCGCGAAGGCGAGACCGCCGCCGGTCTCGTTGACGATCGAGGACGCGTCGATCGCGATCGGCGCCCCCGAGGGGGCGGTGTCGTTGTCGAGGACCGGGATGTCGATCTGCGTGCCCGCCCGCACGGTGACCGCGTCGTCGACGGCGATGGGCGGTTCGGCGCTCGCCGCCGGGAGCAGCACGACCGTCAGCTCGCCCTGCGCGGTCGCGGCGGGGGAGCCGCTGCCGTCCGAGACGGTGTACCGCACGACTCCCAGTCGCCCCGGCTCGCCCGTGTCGGTCGATCCGCTGACGCGGAGCAGGCTCTGGCCGACGAGGTCGATGCCGAGCGACGCGAACGGATCGCTCTCGGGCCGGATGTCGCTGAGCAGCAGCACCGTCCCGGCGGGATTGGACGCCGCGGCGGCGACGTCGACCGTCGCATCCTCGTTCGGCCTGACGAAGGCGGTCAGCGGCGGAGTCGCGATGACGGCGGAGTCCGGCGCCTGCATCGTGACCCGCACCGTCGCCGTCGCCTCGGCGAGCGCGTCGCGCACGGTGTACTGGATGAGGTACGACCCGGGCGTCGACGAGGCGACCGCCATGCTCAGCGCGGCGGGGTTCGCGGTGGCGGTCGACTGCGACTCGTCGAGCGCGACGACCGAGGCCAGCGAGAGGGGGCCCGAGGCGCCCGTGACGTAGGGGGCGACCGACACGTCGAGCGGCTCGCCGGCGACGCCGGTGACGGCGAAGGATTCCGCCGCGAGCTCGGGGGCGGGGGTGACCGAGATCGACAGCGGCTGGGTGGCGGTCGCGCCGCGGGCGTCGGAGACGGTGACGGAGACGGCGACGGTGATCGCCTCGGTCGCGTTCGGATCGGGGTGCTGGTAGGTCAGGGTGCCCTCGGGCGTCGTCGACACCGTGCCGACGCCGGTGTCGTTGGTGGCGCCCGCGAGGAACACCGGATCGCCTTCGGGGTCGACCCACCCCTCGAGGAGCTCGGCCGACACCGTGCCGCCGGGGGAGACGCTCGGCGACGGCCACGTCGCGAGGCAGCCCTCGACGCCGCACCACACCGGCGGGGTGTTCTGGTCGTCGGCCACGACGGTGAGGGTCACCGTGGCGGGGTCCGACAGCAGGCCGTCGGCGGACGTGCCGTCGGTCGCGCGGTAGCGCAGGGTCGCGGTCCCGCCGGCGTCGGGCGACACCGCGACGGTCAGCTGCTGCTGCGCCCCGGTGATCGTGACGGTGCCGAACGCCGGATCGAGGTTCTCGAGCGAGGCGGGGTCGATGCTGAGGACGTCCTCGTTCGGGTCGTGGTCGTTGAGCAGCACGGGAAGCAGCATGACGGCGCCGGCACGCACCCCGAACGCGTCATCGACGGCGACGGGCGGCTTCGGGTCGACGACGCGCTCGGACGTCGCCTCCTCCTGCTGCTCGACATCCGTCTGCCGGTCGGTCTCCCACTGCTGCGAGGACGCGATGAGCTCACCGTCGGGTACGCGCCACACCCATCCGGAGCGACGCTCGTTGAGGGCGAGGCGGGTGCCGTTGCCGATGAAGGCGGGGTCGACGGTGTCGCCGATGTCGGCGCCGCGGTAGTCGAGGGGCGTCTCGGCGTCGGGTTGCGCACTCGACCAGAGCGTGCCCCCCGAGGCGCCGTCGCCGAGCCAGGCCGCGTGCACCGTCGAGTCCAGGACGGCCGGGGTGGCCGGAACGCCTGCACCGGGTCGGTCGACGACGCGCGAGGCCGTGCCGGCGGTGAGGTCGATGCGCACCAGACCGTCGGCGTCGGCCCCGTACGCGGCGTCGCCGGTCGCGGCGGCGTCCTGCAGGCGCGCCCCCGCGACGAGTCCGGTCGAGACGGGCTCGTCGCGCCCCCGCACCCAGGCGCGCCCGTCGGCGTCGTCGAGCAGCACCCACCGGGTGCCCACGACGCTCAGCCGGGCGGTCTCCGGCGCCGCGGGCGTGCGATCCTCGCCGAGGACGCGGCCGGTGCGCGCTTCCGCGCGGACGATCCGGCTCTCCGCCGACGAGTAGGCGTACACCGTTCCGTCCGTGCCGACGGCGACGGCGGTCGCGACGAAGCGGGGCCGGTCTTCGCCCGCCGCGACCTCGACGTCGGCGTACGGGTCGATCGCGACCGCCGCGCCTCCGCTCGCGAGGCTCGAGCCGAACACGGCCCCCGCGTCGGTCCGGTAGGCGATCGCGTCGCCGGTCACGGCGATGTCGGCCGTGCCGGGAGGCGTCGGGGTGAAGACGTCCTCGGCGTCGTCGGTGAGATCGGCCGGTCGGCCGGGGTCGACGTCGGAGAACTGCGACGCGCCGTCGCTGTAGACGAAGAGGCGGTCCCCGTCCTGCGCGAGCGAGCTGCCGTTGTCGACCCGCTTGACGGTGTCGATCTCGCCGAGCTCGAGGTTGACCCGGGCGTAGCCGCCGCCGGTCCCGTTCTGGAGCGCCCAGACCGCGGGATCGTCGGGCGGGGTCTGCTGGGCGTCGTAGCCCGGCCACACCACGGCGAGGGTCGCGGTGAGAGCCACGACCGCGGTCACGGCGGCGGCACCGATCCAGGTGCTGGTGCGGACGCGACGTCGCGGGGTACCGACCCGGGCCATCGTCAGAACCCGCCGACGACGAGGAGGGCGGTCGCGGCGCCGACGCCGGCCACGAGCAGCGCCCCGCCGACGAGCAGCGCGGCTCGCGCCCCCGTGCCGAGGCGACGTGCCGGCTCGGCACCGGCGAGCACGGTGCCCTCGTCGGGGCGGCGGTCGACCGCGCGGGCGGGGCGCGCCGCGCGCCGAGACGTGTACGAGACGGATGGCCGGACAGGCCCGCGCGGGCGATCGTCCGAGAAGTCGACAGGCGCGCCGGCGGCGGCCCATTCGTCGACCGCGACCTCGAGAGGCGTGTGCGCCAGCCCCAGCTCGTGCTGCACCCGTTGCAGGTCGCGGGCGAGGTCGGCCGCCGACGCGTGCCGTGCGGCGGGATCCCGGCTCATGGCGCGGGCGAGGACCGCCTCGAGCTGTTCGGGTACGTCGTCGCGTCCGATCGAGGTGTACGCCGCGCGGCGGATGCGCGTCTTGAGTCGCTCGCGCGTGTTCTGGCCGCTCCCGGTCCGTTCGAAGGGGGCTGCGGCCCGCCAGCAGCGAGTACAGCGTCGCCCCGAGCCCCCAGACCTCGGCGGCGATCGACCCCGAGATGCGCTCGTCGACGATCTCGGGTGCGCTCCACGGCACCGACATCGCGAAGACCTCCTCGTCGTCGCCGCGGCCGGCGATGGCCGAGGCGATGCCGAAGTCCGACAGCACGGGCGCCCCGAACGTCGTGACCAGGATGTTCGAGGGCTTGATGTCGCGATGCAGCAGACCGGATCGATGGGCCGTCTCGAGCGCGGAGGCGATCTTGACGCCGAGGTGCAGGACCTCCGCGACCGGGATGACCTCGCGCCGGTAACGGTGCGTCAGCGAGGTCGGGCAGTACTCCATGACGATGTACGGGCGGCCGTCCGCCGAGATGGACGCCTCGTAGATCGTCAGGATCGAGGGATGCGAGCTGAGCCGCGCCATGACGTCGGCTTCGACGTTGAACATCCGCAGGAGGCTCTCGTCGACGATGTCCTCCAGCAACACCTTCACGGCGACCGGGCGGCGCGGGAGGTTCTGCTCGAAGAGGAAGACGTCGGCGAAACCGCCCGTTCCGAGAGGACGGACGTAGGTGAATCCCGCGAGACCGGGCGGCGCGGAGGGCAGTCTCGACGCCACGAGTCATGCACCCCCTGTCGACGGGGGTGCTGCGCTTCGCTGTGCCCCCGGAATCCGAATCCGGTGAGATTTTTCTAACACACCGGGCGAGACGCGGGAAATCGCTTGACGGGCCGTCACGGAATCGTCGCGAACGCGACCGTCACGCCGTCGCCGAGGTCGAGCACGGTGCCGGGCGAGACGTGCGCGTCGGACTCGCCCCGCACCAGCACGTCGTCCCCCGACGCGCCCCGGACGATCGTGCCGTTGGTCGACCCGAGGTCGCGTACGCGCAGCCGATCGCCGTCGAGACGCAACTCGACGTGCGTGCCCGACACTTCCTTGCGCGGCGACGGAACCGCGACGATCCGTGCTCCCGGATGCCGCCCCGGGCGCGGCGACCGGCCCAGCACGACGGGCTGATCGAGCGGCACGTCCCCGACCGTGGCGACGTGCAGCAGGTATCGCCGAGGCGGTGGCGGGTCGGTCGACGGCGTGCCGGCGGGGAGGCGTCGCGAACCGAGCACGGTGCTGTCATCGAGCTCCGTCACGGCCGCCGTCACGGCCTCCGACACGGCCTCGGCCACGCCCGCCGTCTCCTGTGCCGGCGGGATGGTCGCGGTCGTCCCCCATTCCAGCGCGTCGGCGCGCGCGATCCCGCGTCCGAGCGGCAGGGGCCGACCAGGGGCGGGAGCGGGCAGGGTGAGGGTGATGCCCGCGACGTGCTGCGCGGAGCCCTCGACCCAGGTCCCCACGCCCGCGCCCGCGTAGCTGCTGCGCCGCGATCCGTGGAGGTCGATCGTCGTCGTGCCGCGGACGGCGACCGAGACCGAGCTCGAGGCCGTGTCGACCAGTTCGACGAGGGCGAAGTCGGGGAGGTTCCCGATTCCGACGGCGGCGATCACCGACAGGACGTCCTCGAACGCGGCATCCGCGGGCGACATCGCCTCCCAGACCGCGGCGGCGAGATCGTCGCCCGCCTCGGGCCCGAGCAGCAGTGCGAACCGGTCGGTGACCATCGCGAAGCCCGCCCGGTGCGGCGCGTCGGGGGTCGGGTATCGGAACACGCGCCCAGCCTACGACCGGACGCCCTCGCGGCCCGTCAGACCCAGCCGGGCAGCCAGTTGTGCAGGCGGTAGAACTCGTACGGCACCGAGACGGCCGACCACAGCGGCATCCAGAACGCCGCCAGCACGATCACGACCCCGAGGAACACCAGGACGGCCACCTCGACCGGCCGGGCTCGCGAGGTGTCCCGCCGGGCGGCGCGCACCGCCGTCTGCACCGCGAAGGCGAGCGCCAGGAGCAGGAACGGCTGGATCAGCACCGTGTAGAACTGGAAGATCGTGCGATCGGGGAACAGCAGCCACGGCGCCCACGTCGCAGCGACCATCGTCAGGACGAGCGCGTGGCGGCCGTCGCGGGTGCGGACGAACAGATAGACGAGGAACAAGGTGGCCACCACGCCCGCCCACCACACGATCGGGTTGGGCATGCTGTAGAGGATCTCCCAGCAGCCGTTCGCATCGGTGCACCCGTCGGTGCCCGCCGGGGTGCTTCCCGCGTACATCGAGGTGGGGCGCAACAGCAGGGGCCACTGCCAGGCCGGGCTCGCATAGGCGTGCGGTGTCGACATCGCCGCGGTCGAGCCGTACATCGACTGGTGGTAGCGCCAGAGACTCTGCAACGACAGGGGCACCCACGACCACACACCCGTGGCGGGATTCGCGTCGGCGGCGTGCCGGTCGTACCCGCCGTCGGTGACGAACCAGCCCGTCCACGACGCCAGATACACGACGACGGCGACCGGGACGAGCAGCAGGAACGACACGACGCCCTGCCGCGCGGCGGCATCCGCGGGCCAGAAGAGGATGCCGGCGCGGCGGCGGGCGAGGGCGTCGCTCACGACGAGGTAGATCCCGAGGGCGGCGAGCACCCAGACCCCCGACCACTTCACGGCGGTCGCCGCACCCGCCGCGGCCCCGGCGGCGATCACCCACGGCCGGTTCCACAGCACCGGCCCCCACGCCGGGCCGCCGAGGTCGTCGCCGCGCGCCGCGGTGCGCTCGGCGAGCACGACGAGATGGCGCCGGCGGTCGAGCACGACGAACCAGAACGCCAGGAGCGTGAACAGCGTCAGGAAGATGTCGAGCAGCGCGACCCGGCTCATCACGATGCCGAGACCGTCGATCGCCAGCAGACCCGACGCGAACGACGCGAAGACGATCGACCGCGTGAGGCTGCGTGCGACCAGGTAGAGCACGAGGACGCACGCCGTGCCCGCGAGCGCCGTGGCCAGCCGCCACGCGAACGTGGAGTCCGCGCCGAACAGGGCCATCGGCAGGGCGATGAGGTACTTGCCCAGCGGCGGATGCACGACGAAGCTGCCGGTCGTGGTGAAGATGTCGGTCTCGCCGGCCAGGAACCGCTCGTCGGCGCCGTCGGGCCACGTCGCGGCGTACCCCAGCACCCACTGGCTCCAGGCGTCCTTGACGTAGTACGTCTCGTCGAACACCACCGCGTGCGGGTGACCGAGGTTCCACATGCGCAGGATCGCCGCGAGCAGCGTGATCGCCAGCGGCGCGATCCACCCGGCCCGGCGCGCGAGGACGGGGTTCGCGCCGACCCACCGGTGCCACCGGTCCAGGAGCGTCGGCCGCGTCGCGGTCGGCAGCGGCTCAGCGGTCGTCGTCACGCCGCCAGCCTATGCTGGGGCGGTGATCATCCTCGCCGCGACGCCCATCGGCAATCTCGGCGACGCGACGACGCGGCTCGTCGCCGCCCTCGAGGCCGCGACCGTCATCGCCGCGGAAGACACGCGCACGACGCAGCGCCTGCTGCACGGCCTCGGCATCGCGAACCGGCCCCGACTGATCGCCCTGCACGACCACAACGAGAAGCAGCGGGCCGACGAGATCGTCGAACGCGCCCGCACCGAAGACGTCCTCGTGCTCAGCGACGCCGGGATGCCCACGGTCAGCGACCCCGGCTTCGGCCTCGTCGCCGCCGCAGCCGCCGCGGGCGTCACCGTCACCGTGCTGCCCGGACCGAGCGCGGTGCTCACGGCGCTCGCCGTCTCGGGGCTGCCGACCGATCGTTTCGCCTTCGAGGGCTTCCCGCCGCGCAAGCCCGGCGACCGTCGGCGGCTCTTCGACCAGCTCGCGACCGAGCAGCGCACGCTCGTCTTCTTCGAGGCGCCCTCGCGCACCGCCGAGGTGCTGGCGGCCATGGCGGCATCGTTCGGCGGCGATCGGCGGGCCGCCGTGTGCCGTGAGCTGACGAAGCTCCACGAGGAGGTCGCCCGAGGCACTCTCGCGGAGCTCGCAGCCTGGGCCGCCGACGGCGTCCGCGGTGAGATCGTCGTCGTCGTCGAGGGCGCCGGTGCGCGCGAGACCGACCCCGCCGACGCGCTCGCGCAGGTGCAGCGGCTCGTGGCCGACGGCATCCGCCTCAAGGACGCCGCCGCCGAGGTCTCCGCCGCGACCGGCCTGTCGTCCCGCGACCTGTACCAGGCCGCGCTCGCCGCTCGCCGCTGAGCTGACGCGCCGCACGAGAACGCACCGCCGCCGCGAGGACGCACCGTCGTGGGTGCGTCCTCGCTGCGGCGGTGCGTTCTCGCCGGTTCAGGCCCGCCGGCGTGCCGCGGCGCGGGCGACGAGGGCCGCGGCACCGAGCAGCACGAGGATGCCGCCGAGGGCGAGCGGGGCGACGGGGGCGGATCCGCCCGATGACGCCAGCGCGTTCGCGCCGGACGTGGCGGAGCCGTCGGTCGCGCCCTCGGCCGGAGGGGCCGTGCCGCCCGGCGTACCCGGGTTCGCGGGGGATCCCGTTCCGGGCTCGGTTCCGGGCTCGGTGGACACGGGGACGAGCGCGTCGAGCGCGGCCGTCAGGGCGGATGCCGCGGCGTCGACGTCTGCCTGCGGAGTGGCGGGCGCCGCGAGCACGGCCTGCGCCGCCGAGAGCGCCGTGTCGACGGGGTCGAGCGATGCCGGCTCGTAGCGCGTCCGGTCCAGCGCGTCGGCGCGGTCGACCGCGGCCCGCAGCTCCGTGACATCGGCCGCCGGCTCGACGAGCACGACGGCGATGTCGTCGAGCGTGCCCCAGGCGCCGCCGGGCAGCTCCGCCGACACGCGCACGGTGAGGATGTCGCGTGCGGCGACGAACACGCCGTCCGTGACGGGAGTCGACCACGCGCGCCAGCCGTCGAGGGCGAAGTCGGCCGAGGCTGCGGCCTCGTCTTCGTCCACCGCGAGCTCGAGACGGACCCGGCCGTCCGGACCTGCCGCGCCGCCCTGGAGGGCCGCCGTGGCGGTGTAGGTCCCCCGGTTTCGTGACGACCACGTGCTGCTCGAGCGTGAACTCGTACGGCTCGTCGGCGTAGAAGTGCGTCGAGTAGGTGCCCGAGCGGGGGTCGTCGGTCGCGCGTACCGTGAGACCGGTCCCGGAGGCATGCCACATCGACGTGTCGGCGTCCTCGAATCCGCCGTTGCGCAGCGCGTTCCGGCCGACGACCGTCACGGTCGCAGTGGTGACGTGCCCCGCCTGCGTCGTGCCCGTGAACGTGTGGACGCCGATGCCGGCGCCGTCCTCCGGTCGCGGCGACCACGTCACCGTCTCCTGCTCGCGGGACCCGTCGCTGTACGACACCGCGACGGTGGCGGGCAGGTCGATCGGCTCGCCGTCCTCGATCGTCCGCACGATGCGCTCGACGTCGGTGACGGTGCGCGGTGCGACGGCGCCCGTGCGCACGTACGAGAACATGCGGAGCGAGGCGAGCGGCATGCCGTCGGCGTCGAACAGCGCCTGGTTGTCCCAGGCCGATCCGCCGAACCATCGCCCGGCGTCCTCGGGCTCGTATGCTCCGGCGTAGCTCGACGCCCAGCCCGAGCCGTCGCGCTCCCACAGGAGCTTGTTGGCCGCGAGCGCGCTCGGCGGACCGACGGGGAGCCAGGCCGGCTCCCACGAGAAGACGCCGAGGCCGGCGTCGCCGACATCCGCCACCGCCTGCACGACGTCACGGAACGCGGTCGCCTGACCCTGCGCGCTCACGGGATACTGCGTGGCATCCGCCGCGGTCTTGACGACGTTCGGGTGTCCGTCGCCGTCCTCGAGGGTGTGCGCCCACGACGTCTCGGCGACGAGGACCTTCTTGCCGTAGGTCGTGGCGACGTCCGACAGCACCGCGGTGAGGTTCTCTGGGGTGCCGTGCCAGAACGGGTAGTACGACGACGCGAAGACGTCGTAGTCGACGTCGCGCGCGTCCAGCTCACGGGCGACCGTGGCATAGAAGCCCGCCCGTTCGGGGTTGGTGAAGTGCAGCGCGACGAGCGCGTCGGGGTCGACCTCGCGCACCGCCGCCGAGCCCGCGGCGAAGATGCGCGACATGTCGTCCCAGCCCGTGACCCCGGCGATGCCGCCGTTGGTCTCGTTGCCCACTTGAACCATCTCGACGTCGACCCCCGCGTCGCGGAAGCGCTCGAGCGCATCGCGGGTGAAGTCGCCCGTCGCGACGGCCTTCTCGTCGACCGTCATGCCCGCCCACGCGCGGGGCGCCTGCTGCTTGGCGGGGTCGGCCCAGAAGTCGGAGTAATGGAAGTCGACGAGAACCCCCATGCCGGCGGCCGTCGCGCGGCGGCCGATCTCGACGGCTCGCGTCACGTCGACGTCGCCGCCGCCGTAGCCGTTGCCGTCCGCGTCGAACGGATCGTTCCACACACGCACGCGGATGTCGGTGACGCCGGCGTCGTGGAGGATCTCGAACAGATCGCCGGGCTGTCCGCCGGCGTCCCGGAAGACGACGCCGGACTGCTCGAGCGCGATGACCGACGAGACGTCGGCGCCCGTCGCGAAGTCGGCGGGGAGGTTCTCGACGCGGGGCACGGTGATCGTGCTCTCGACGGGAACGGGATCGGCGGCGGGATCGGCCGCGGCCGCGGCCGTCGGCAGCGCGAGGCCGCCGACGGCGACTCCCGCCGCGGTGAGCACCGCCGCGAGGCGGGGGAGGGAACGGGGCATGAGCCTCTCCTTCGAGGTTCGGCGTCCTCGCGGGCGCGCGGAGACGTACGGTCCCGGCGAGAACGCACCGGGCACGGTGGGGTCTCGGCGAGAGCCTGCGTTCTCGCCGAGACGGGGTGGGGCGGGCGGGTCAGCCCTTAACGGAGCCGGCGGTGAGGCCGCCGATGATGTAGCGCTGCAGGCCGAGGAACAGGGCGAGCACCGGCAGCGACGCGAGCACGGCACCGGCCGCGAACAGGCCCCAGTTGCTGGCGAGCTGGTTCGAGACCCACTGGAACATGCCGACGGCGAGCGTCCAGTTGTCCTGCGACACCAGCACGATCTTCGAGATGATGTAGTCGCCGAACGACGCGATGAACGCCAGCAGCGCCACGACCGCGAGGATCGGGGTCACGAGCGGCATGATGATCCGCCAGAACACCTGCGCGTGACTCGCTCCGTCGATCTTCGCCGACTCGTCGAGCTCGATCGGGATCGTGTTGAAGAAGCCGTACATCAGGAACGTGTTCACGCCGAGCGCGCCGCCGAGGTACACGCAGATCAGCGCGATCTTCGAGTTCAGGCCGAGGGCGGGGAACACCTCGCCGAGAGCCAGGAGCATCAGGAAGATCGCGACGAACGCGAGGGCCTGCGGGAACATCTGGATGATCAGCAGCGACGTCAGGCCCGCTCGGCGACCGCGGAAGCGGAACCGCGAGAACGCGTAGGCGGCCGCCGCTCCCATCAGGACGGCGCCGACGGCGGACGCACCGCTCACGATGAGGGTGTTGCCGTACCAGGTCCAGTACGACGTGCCGCCGAGCGCGGTGAAGTTCGCCACGTCGAACACCCCGAACAGCTGGTTGCTCGCCGCGAGGTTGCCACGCGGGTTGAGGGCGGCCGAGACGACGTACAGCAGGGGGAACATCGCGTAGAAGAGGATGACGAGGGCGATGAGGTACTTCCAGCCGACGTCGAGCAGCCAGCGGCGCCGGCGCGCGTTCGTGCGGTCGGTGCGGGGGCGGACGGATGCGGTAGTCATCACTGGTACTCCTCCAGCTTGCGGGTCTGGCGGAACGCCAGGGCGGAGATCACGCCGATCACGATGAACACGAGGATCGACAGGGCGCTGGCCAGGCCGTAGTCGGCGGCGCCGCCCGAGACCCCCGAGATGCGCCAGATCGCGGAGATCAGGATGTCGGTGGAGCCGAGCGCGTAGGGCGCGCCGGGGATCGCCGGCCCACCGCTGTTGAACATGTAGATGACGGTGAAGTTGTTGAAGCTGAACGCGAACGACGAGATCAGCAGGGGAGCGGTGGCCACGAGCACGAGCGGCAGGACGATCGCGCGGAACTGCCGGAACCTGCCGGCGCCGTCGATCGACGCGGCCTCGAGGCTGTCGGCCGGCAGCGCCTGCAGGGCGCCCGTGCACACCAGGAAGTAGTACGGATATGTCAGCCAGACGTTCACGAAGAGAACGGCGATGCGAGCCAGCCACGGATCGCCGAGCCAGTCGATGTTCGCGCCCCCGAAGAAGAACTCGTTGATGACACCGAACTCGGCGTTGAACATGCCGCGGAACAGCAGCGCCGACATGAAGGCGGGGAACGCGTAGGGGAGGATGAACAGCGTCCGCAGGATCTTGCGTCCCTTGACCCTCGGGTCGTTGAAGATCAGCGCCACGACGAGACCCATCGCGAACGGGACGATCACCGACAGGGCCGCCCAGACGAAGGTCCAGAGGGTCACGAGCGCGATCGGCTCGAGGAGCCCGGGGTCGGTGACGAGCCGCAGGAAGTTGTCGAAGCCGACGTTCACGACCCACCCGGTCGGCAGCGCCGCGCCGTCGGGGGAGACGAATCGGCCGTCGTCGGTCGCGCTGTAGACGGTGCCGGATGCCGTGTCGGTGATGGTCTGCGCGTCGGCGTCCCACGTCAGCGTCGAGAGGTACACCGCACCGGTCGAGCCGTCGCGCGTGCGGATCGAGCCGTCGTTGGGGTCGTCCGACACCGGCACCCGCAGCTCGACGATCTGCTGTTGCAGCGCAGGATCGCCCAGGAACGTGCCGCGGGCGATGACGTTCCACCCGGGCACGTCGGTGGGGGCGCCGGTCGTCGTGGCGTCGCCGACCACTTCGAGCGGCTGGTCGAGGGCGCCGGCCTTGATCTCGCCGTCGTCCACGATCGCGAAGCCGTACTCACCGCCGCGCTCGACGACCGACAGGGGGTACGACGGGGAGGTGTCGATACGGCGCTCGCCCTGCGCGAGGGCGGCGGCGACGGCCTGATCCTGCGATCCGACGTGCCCGGCGCCGTAGTTGGTGAAGGCGATGTAGGCGGTGTAGCCGAAGATGAACACCTGGAACACCAGCAGGAACGCCAGACCGGGGAGCAGGTACTTCAGCGGCAGGGCGCGCTTGGTGAAGTAGATGATGTCGGCGGCGATCAGCAGCACGGCGGCGGCGGTCGCGATCAGCCACGACTCGGCCTGCACGGCGGCGAAGATCCCCATCAGGCCGAATGCGTTGACGACGGCCAACAGCACGAGCTTCACGACGAAGCCCCAGCCGACGCCGGACCAGCGGCGGCCGTGCGGCTCGGCCTGCGGCGGCAGAGCGGGGGTGCGGGGCGGCGCTGCGCTCTCGCCCACGGTTCCCTGGGGGACCGACATGTTCATCTCCTTCACGAGAGGGGTCCGGGGGCGGAGCGGGAAGCCCCGCCCCCGGAGGGGGTCAGCCGATGGCGGCCTGGACGTCGGTCACCATGGTGTTCCAGGTCCCGACGGGGTCGCCGCCCTTGATGATCTGGACCTGGGCTGCGTTCCAGAGGTCCCAGACCGAGCCCATCTCGGGGATCGACGGCTGCGGCACGCCGTTGGCGGCCGAGGCGAGGAAGCCCGCGACGATCGGGTCGGACGACACCTCGGCGGCGACGGTCTTCCACGCCGGCAGACGCGGGTCGGCCTCGTACAGCGCGCGCTGCGCGTCGTCGGTGGCGAGGTAGGTGGTCAGGAACTCCTGCGCGAGGAGCTTGTTGGCGCTCTGCGAGCTGATGTAGAAGCCCTGGACGCCCACGAACGGCGCGGCGGTCTCGCCGCCGGCCGAGGGGATGGGGTTGACCTTGACCTCGACGCCGGAGGCGGTGAGCGTCTCGATCGCCCACGGTCCCTGCACGGTGTAGGCCGCGGTGCCGGCGGCGAACAGCTCGTTGTTGGTGTCGTAGTCGATCGTGGTGGAGATCTCACCCGAGCCGGCCTCGCCGTGCGCGCCGAGCCACGACGCGAACGCCTCGCCCGCGGCACCGCCCATGCCGACCTCGGAGGTGTACGAGCCCGAGGCGTCCTGGACGAAGACGGGGGCACCGAACGACGACTGGAAGCCGTACATCGTGTACGCGTCGCCCTTCTGCCCGGCGGTGTTGATCACGAACGGGCGCTCGGCGCCGGCGGCCTGGGCGCGGGCGATCATGTCGTCCCACGACGAGGGCGCCTCTTCGCCCACGAGGCCGGTGTTCTGCACGAGTGCGATCGTCTCGAGGGCGTAGGGGAAGCCGTAGAGCTGACCGTCGTAGGTGAAGGCGTCGACGGCGACCTGCTCGATCTGGTCGGCCTTGTCGCCGAGGTCGACGGTGTCGACGACACCGGCCGAGACGAACGAGCCGAGGAAGTCGTGCGCGCCGACGGTGATGTCGGGGCCCTCGCCCGTGGGGACCTGATTGATGAAGTCGTTGCGGATGTCCTCGAAGTTCTTCTGGACGAGCTCGACCTTGGTGCCGGTCTCCTCCTCGAACGTCTTGGCCGCCGCCTCGATGGCCGGCGCGCGGTTGGCGTCGGTCCAGACGGTCAGCGACGTGCCCGAGCCGCCGCCGGCGTCGCCGCTCTCGGCGGGGGTGCTGCCGCCGGAGCAACCGGCGAGCAGGACGGTGGTCGCCGCGATGGCGACGATTCCGGTCCCGATCTTGCGCATGGATCTTCCTTCCGAAGTGGCCGATCCGGAGTCCTCGCGAGAGGTCGCTCCGTCACGACCGGTGTGGATGCCGCCTCCGGGTGGCTGCGGCGTTCTCTCAGTGCTTGCCGGGGGACGTCGGGTGTCCTCCGGCGGCGGGGTCGGTCAGCGACCACCCCCGGGTGCTGTGCGCGGTGCGCGGACGACGGCGACGTCGCCCGCACTCACCTCCAGCGTGCCCGCCACGGTGCGTCCTGTCACCAGGTCGACGCCGTCGAGGGCGAGTCGTGCGTCCGTGTCGGCATGGTTGATGGCGACGACGTAGTCGTGGGCGTCGGCGGAGCGGCGGACGACCTCGAGGCCGGCGGGTGCGTCGAGGGGCGCGATGCCCGCATCGGCGTAGACGTCGGCCATGATCGCGGCGAGCCCCGCTTCATCCGGCCGGGTGCTGATGTACCAGCCCGTGCCGCTGCCGTGCTGCCGGCGTGTGATCGCCGCGGTGCCGGCGCCCGGTCCGTCGACGTAGGTGCCGCGTACCTCGGCGCCCGTGACGACGAGGTGCTCGTGCCACACGTCGGCGGTGAAGGCGTCGTCGCCGACGGCGAGCGTGGTGGTCACGCCCTCGCGCAGCGGCAGGTGCTCCTCGACGCGGATGCCGAGCGCGGGCTCGAGCGGCGCGGCGAAGCCGCCGGGATGGACGGCATCGTTCTCGTCCACGACCGCCGAGAAGAACGAGACCACGAGCGTGCCGCCCTGCTCGACGTACCGGTTGAGGTTGTCGGCGTCGGCCTGCCGCAGGAGGTACTGCGCGGGGGCGACGACGAGCTTGTATCCGGAGAGGTCGTGGCCGGGCAGGGCGAAGTCGACCGTGATGTTGTCGCGCCACAGCCGCTCGTAGAACGCGCGGATGCGCTCGTCGTGCGAGACGTCTTCGGAGGGGCGCCACTCGAGGTCCTGCGCCCAGAACGACTCGAAGTCCCACAGGATCGCGACGTCGGCGTGCACGCGCGAGCCCCGCACCTCGGCGAGGCGGTTCAGCGTCGCGCCGAGGTCGACGACCTCGCGGAAGACCCGGGATCCGGTGCCGGCGTGGGGGAGCATCGCGGAGTGGAACTTCTCGGCGCCGGAGCGCCCGGCCCGCCACTGGAAGAAGAGGATGCCGTCGGCGCCGCGGCCGAGGTGCGACAGCGAGTTGCGCGCCATCTCGCCCGGTCGCTTCGCGACGTTGCGGGGCTGCCAGTTGACCGCCGAGGTCGAGTGCTCCATGAGGATCCAGGGCTTGCCACCGCCGACCGACCGGGAGAGGTCGGCGGCGATGGCCAGGCCGATCTCGCCCTCGTCGTCGGCGGCCCACAGGTAGTGGTCGTCCGAGACGATGTCGACCTCGCGCGCCCAGGCCCACAGATCGCAGCCGTGGTGCTGGTTCGCCATGAAGTTCGTCGTGACGGGCAGGTCGGAGAAGCGGCGGATCGCGTCGCGCTCGGCGACGAAGCAGCCGCGCAGCTGCGCGTCGGTGAATCGGGCGAAGTCGAGGCGCTGCGCGGGGTTGATGACGGACGGCGCGGCGGCGGGCACGCCGACGTGGTCCCACTCGCCGTAGTGCTGGCCCCAGAACGCGGTGCCCCAGGCGGTGTTGAGCGCGTCGAGCGAGCCGTACCGCTCCTGCAGCCACGAGCGCCAGGCGCGGGCCGCGTGGGCGGAGTAGTCCTCGCCGACGGGCACGCCGTACTCGTTGTGCACGTGCCACATGACGACGGCGGGGTGGTCGGCGTAGCGCTCGGCGAGCGTCGCGGCGATGCGGACGGCGGCCTCGCGGTACGCGGGCGCCGAGTGCGAGGCCATGCCGCGCGAGCCGAAGCCCATCACGACGCCGTCGCGGTCGACGGCCCGCGCGTCGGGGTGGTTCGCGAAGAACCAGGCGGGGGGAGAGGCCGTGGGGGTGCCGAGGTCGACGGCGATGCCGTTCTCGTGCAGGAGGCCCAGGATCTCGTCGAGCCAGTCGAAGTCGAATACGCCCTCGGCGGTCTCGATGAGCGCCCACGAGAAGATGCCGACGCTGACGAGGTTGACACCGGCTTCCTGCATGAGGCGCACGTCCTCGCGCCACACCTCGCGGGGCCACTGCTCGGGGTTGTAGTCGCCGCCGTAGGCGATCCCGTCGACGGCCGGCCAAACGCTCGCAGGCATGAAACGCATCCTCGTGTCTCGGAACTCGACCGGTCGTACTGTTACCGGTCACAGGGGGTGCGTCCACTGTACGGGCTGACAACGGTGGCATCCGTTGTCGTTACCGAACTGTGACCGGTCCCAGAGCGACCCCGCCGCGGTCGGCCGGCGGCGCTCGCCCGGAGTAGGCTCGCCGACGTGAACGGGAACACCGGCGCATCGCGCAAGCCCACCATCCGCGATGTCGCGTCGGCCGCCGGTGTGTCCCACGGCACCGTCTCGCGCGTCATCAACGGAGGTCACTGGGTCTCGCCCGAGGCACGCGAGGCCGTCGACCGGGCGATCCGCGAGACGGGCTACACGGCCAACCACGCCGCGCGCAGTCTCGCCACCGGCCGGTCGAACTCGCTGGCCTTCCTGCTGACCGAGCCCCAGCACCTGCTGTTCGCCGACCCGACGTTCGCGCTGCTGCTGCGCGGGGCGACCGAGGCGCTCGCGCAGCGGTCGATGACCCTCGTGCTGATGATCGCCGACACGGCGGCCGAGCGGGCGAACGTCGAGCGCTACGTCCGGGCGGGTCACGTCGACGGTGTGCTGCTGATCTCCTCGCACGAGTCGAATCCGCTGCTGTCCTCGCTCATCGCCGCCGGCGTGCCGACCGTCTGCACGGGCGTCCCCCTCGGCGATCGCGCTCACGTCCCGACGGTGTCGGTCGACGAGGAGGAGTCCGCGCGCGCCATGACCCGTCATCTGATCGCGGCCGGGCATCGCCGCATCGCGGTCATCACCGGCCCGAACGACACCCCCGGCGGTCGGTACCGCCTCGCGGGGTTCCGCGACGAGATGGGCGACCGCTTCGATCCCGCCCTCGTCGAGCAGGACGTGTACTCGAGTGATGCCGGAGCCGCCGCGATGACCCGGCTGCTCGAGCGCGCCCCCGACATCGACGCCGTCTTCGCGGCATCCGACGTCATGGCCGTCGGGGCGATCGCCGCGATCCGCCGCACCGGGCGCCGCGTGCCCGACGACATCGCGGTCGCCGGATTCGACGATTCCGGACTCGCGGCGACGCACGACCCGCCGCTGACGACGATGCGTCAACCGTGGAGCGAGATCAGTGCGGCGATGGTCGACATGGTGCTCCAGGTGATCGCCGGCGGCGAGCCCGAGCCCCTCGTCCTGCCCACGACGCTCGTGGTCCGCGAGACGGCCTGACCCCGCACGTCGGCGTCACACGGGTCGGGGGCCGTCGCGTCTCGAACTAGAATCTCGGGGTGAGCAACGGCCGCAGTTTCTACATCACCACGCCGATCTACTATCCGAGCGATCTGCCCCACATCGGGCACGGGTACACCTCGGTGGCGGTCGACGCGCTCGCGCGTTGGCACCGCCAGTCGGGCGACGACACGTGGATGCTCACCGGCACCGACGAGCACGGACAGAAGATGCTCCGGGCCGCCGCGGCCAACGGCGTGACCCCGCAGCAGTGGGTCGACAAGCTCGTCGAGGAGTCCTGGTTCCCGCTGCTGCGCACCCTCGACGTCGCCAACGACGACTTCATCCGCACGACGCAGGAGCGCCACGAGACCAACGCGCAGAAGTTCTGGCAGGAGATCTACGACCGCGGTTACATCTACGCGGGAGAGTACGAAGCGCTGTACTGCGTGGGCTGCGAGGAGTTCAAGCCCGAGGCCGAGATCGTCGACGGCACCGGCGCCTTCGAGGGCCTCAAGGTGTGCGCCATCCACTCCAAGCCCCTCGAGCTCCTGCACGAGAAGAACTACTTCTTCAAGCTGAGCGAGTTCCAGGACCGTCTTCTCGAGCTCTACAAGGGCGAGCCCGACTTCGTGCGCCCGGAGTCGGCGCGCAACGAGGTCGTCTCCTTCGTGCGCTCGGGTCTGAAAGACCTGTCGATCTCGCGATCGTCCTTCGACTGGGGCATCCCGATCCCGTGGGACACCTCGCACGTGCTCTACGTGTGGATCGACGCCCTGCTGAACTACGCCACGGGCGTCGGCTACGGTGCGGACCCCGAGCAGTTCGAACGGCGCTGGCCGGCCTACCACGTCGTGGGCAAGGACATCCTGCGCTTCCACGCCGTCATCTGGCCCGCCATGCTCATGGCTGCCGGGCTCGACGTGCCGCGCGGCGTCTTCGCGCACGGCTGGCTGCTCGTCGGCGGCGAGAAGATGTCGAAGTCGAAGCTCACGGGCATCGCCCCGACCGAGATCACCGAGGTCTTCGGGTCGG
>JAQIJE010000018.1:0-50217 GCA_036946435.1 Microbacterium arborescens
GCCTGCGATGCGCTGGCGCCCGGATGCCGCGTCGCCGGCGGCGATCTGACCGTCTCCGAGACGCTCACGATCGCGGTCACGGCGATCGGCGAGCTCGCTCCCGGTGCGCGCCCGGTGCTCCGGACGGGGGCGTGCCCCGGTGATGCGGTGGCGATCTCGGGTGACGTCGGCGTGGCCGCGGCCGGCCTCGACATCCTGTTCGGTCGCTTCCGTGACGCGGACGGCGCTCCCGTGCCGGTGGACCTCGACGTGCTGACGCCCACCGAACGGCGGGCCGTGCGGGGGCAGCTGCGTCCTCGGCCGCCCATCTCGGCCGGCCCGATCGCGGCGGCGGCGGGGGCGACGGCCATGATGGACGTCTCGGACGGACTGGTCCGAGATGCCCGCCGTCTCGCGCGCGCCTCGGGGGTCACCCTCGACCTCGACCGAGCCGCGCTCGGTGACGACCCCGAGCGTGCGCTCCACGGCGGCGAGGACCATGCGCTGCTCGCGACCTTCCCGGCGGGTGCACCGCTGCCCGCCGGGTTCCGGCGCATCGGCAGCGTGGGGGAGCCGGGCGCGGCCGCGCTCACGGTCGACGGGAGTGCGGACGAGGCCGTCGGCGGATGGGACCCCTACCGCGATTGGGACCGCTCGGCGGGCTGAGGGACGATCGCCGAGCGCGTCTCCCGGCGCCTCTCACCGCGGGACGCGGTCGTACCACCAGAGGGCGGTGTCGCCGTACCGCTTCGTACGCAGGGGCGCGAGCGCCTCGGGCACGACGGGGGCGGCGGAGCGCGCGGCGCGCTCGACGATGACGAGGGCGTCGTCGGCGGCGGCCTCGCACACGAGGGCGAGCGTGACGGCGAGGGCGTCGTCGTCGAGGTCGTACGGCGGGTCCAGGAAGACGAGGTCGAACCGGTCGGGTCGCGACGAGAGGAAGGCGTCCGCGCTCGAGCGGTGGACGCGGACGCGGGCACCGGGCACCGCACGCGACACGGTGCGGGCGTTGCGCTCGGCGACCGTCGCTGCGGACGCGGCCTTCTCGACGAGATCCGCCGACGCGGCACCGCGGCTTGACCGCCTCGAGCCCCAGCGCGCCGGAGCCGGCGTAAAGATCGAGGACCCGCGCTCCGGCGACGGCGTCAGCCGCGTCGAGGCCGCCGAACAGCGACTCCCGCACACGATCGCTCGTGGGACGGGTGCCGCGCTCGGGGACGGCGAGCGCGATGGAGCCCGCGGCACCCGCGATGATGCGTGTCACGCGGCATCCTCGGGGGCGGGTCGCCCGTCCTCGTCGCGCAGGCGGGGCTCGCTGCGCAGCTCGGGCCGGAAGCCGTGCTTGTCGGCGTAGAACGCGCGGATGGTCGTCATGTCGGCGGCGACGTCGCCCGTCAGGTCGATCGTGGGTCCGAGGCCGGTCGTCATGGTGGCCCGATCCACGTAGCCGAGGGTGACCGGCAGGCCCGCGGCGCGGGCGATGCGGTAGAAGCCCGACTTCCAGCCCGTCGTCGATCCGCGGGTCCCGTCCGGGGTGATGACGAGCCCGAACACCTCTCCCGCGGCGATCTGGGCGAGCACGTCGGCGACGACCCGTGAGGGGTCGTCGCGATCGACGGGGATGCCGCCGAGGCGCCGCATGAGACCGCCCCGCCACCCGCGGAAGAGGCTCTTCTTCCCGAGCCAGCGGATCGGGATCCGCAGACGCCAGGCGATGGCGAGCATGAGGACGAAGTCCCAGTTCGAGGTGTGCGGAGCGCCGATCAGGACGGTGGGCCGGGTGGGTGCGGGGGTGCTGACGAGGCGCCAGCGACTGAACGTCCAGAACAGGCGGGCGAGCGCGCGTCGAAGCATCCTCTTACCGTAGAGCCTGTGGACACCGATGCCGTGTCGGCGGCCCTGCCTAGACTCGAGGGCATGCCGCAGGTGTTCCTCGATACCCCGCTCCAGGAGGCCGTGGGCGAGAAGACGTCCGCGACGCTCGCGCGGGCCTTCGAGATGGCGACGGTCGGCGACCTGCTGGCGCACTACCCGCGCCGCTATGCCCGCCGCGGCGAGCTGACACCGATCTCGTCGCTCCCGGTGGGCGAGATGGCCACCATCGTCGCCGAGGTGCAGTCCGTGTCCGAACGTCCGATGCGCCAGCGCAAGGGCTCGCTGCTCGAGGTCGTCATCAGCGACGGCGTGGGCACGGCGACCCTCACCTTCTTCGGACAGAAGTGGCGCCTCAACGAGCTCCGGCCGGGCCGGCAGGGCATCTTCTCGGGCAAGGTCGGGGTGTTCAAGGGCAAGCAGCAGTTCGCCCACCCCGACTACGAGCTGTTCGACGACGAGATCGAGGCGCGCGTCACCGCCGTGGCCCGCAGTCTCGAGCCCATCCCGATCTACCCCGCTACAAGCACCGTGACCAGTTGGCAGGTCCGCAAGATCATCGCCGACGTGATTTCGCGGCTCGGCGACGTCCCCGACCCCCTTCCCGCCGATCTGCGCACGCGGATGCAGCTGCTCGACGCGCGCACGGCGCTCGCCCAGGCGCACACCCCGACCCTTCCCGAGCAGGTCGCACCCGCGTTCGCGACGCTCCGCATGCACGAGGCGTTCGTCCTGCAGGCGGCGCTGCTGCAGCATCGCGTGCAGGTCCGCCAGCTCGCGGCGACCCGGCGGCGGCCGGGGACGCTCCTGAGCGAGTTCGACGCCGGTCTACCCTTCGAGCGGACGCCCGACCAGGTGTCCGTCGGCGAGGCGATCGCCTCCGATCTCGAGAACGAGTGGCCGATGAACCGCCTCGTGCAGGGCGAGGTCGGTTCGGGCAAGACGCTGGTGGCCCTCCGCGCGATGCTCCAGGTCGCCGAGTCCGGGGGTCAAGCGGCGCTCATCGCGCCCACCGAGGTGCTCGCGGCGCAGCACGTCCGGTCCATCGCGCGCATGCTGGGTCCGCGGCTCTCGCCCGAGCTGATGCCGACGCTCCTCACGGGCGCACAGCCGGCGGCCGAGCGTCGCAAAGCGGCCCTGCGCGCGGCATCCGGTCAGGCGCGCATCGTCGTCGGCACGCACGCCCTGCTCAGTGCGTCGACGACCTTCGCCGACCTCGGCCTCGTGGTCGTCGACGAACAGCACCGCTTCGGCGTCGAACAGCGCGAGGCGCTTCGGGCCAAGGGCACGGCGCCGCACGTCCTGGTGCTCACGGCGACCCCGATCCCGCGGACGGTCGCCATGACCGTCTTCGGCGACCTCGATGTCTCGACCATCCGCTCCATGCCCGCCGGACGCGCGGGGATCTCGACGTTCGTCGCGCCCCTCGCCGAGAAGCCCGGTTGGTTCGGCCGCGTGTGGGAGCGCGTCGCCGAGGAGGTCGCCGCGGGGCGGCAGGCGTTCGTCGTGTGCGCCGCGATCGACGCTGAGAAGGCCGTCGTCGACGACACCGACGACACCGGTCTGCTCGAGGACGGCACGCGCTCGCGGACCCGATGGGGCGTCGTCCAAGCCCGCGCGATGCTCGATCAGCATCCGTCGTTCTCGGCTCTGCGCATCGCGACCCTCCACGGCAAGATGCCCGCCGACGAGAAGGATGCCGTGATGCAGGCGTTCGCGCGCGGCGAGGTCGATGTGCTGGTCGCGACGACCGTCGTCGAGGTCGGTGTCGACGTGCCGAACGCCTCGACGATGGTGATCCTCGAGGCCGAACGGTTCGGCGTCTCGCAACTGCACCAGCTCCGCGGCCGGGTCGGTCGCGGAGCCGTGCCCGGACTGTGCCTCCTCGTCACCGAGGCCGATCCCGACACGCCCGCGCGCTCGCGCGTCGAGGCCGTGGCCGCCACGCTCGACGGTTTCGCCCTCGCCGAGGTCGACCTCGAGCTCCGCGGCGAGGGCGATGTCCTCGGCGATGCCCAGTCGGGCGCCCGTTCGTCGCTTCGCCTGCTGCGGGTCGTCGCCGACGCCGACCTCATCGCTCGGGCGCGCGACGAGGCGGCGGACGTGCTGCGCGACGACCCCGACCTGTCGCGACACCCCGGGCTCGCGGCGGCGATCGCGCGACGGCTGGGGGAGTCCGAGCGTGGCGCGCTGCACAGGAACTAGGCTCGAGCCATGAGCAACCGGATCGCGGTCGTGCCCGGCTCCTTCGACCCGCCGACCCTCGGCCATCTCGACGTGATCCGGCGGGCCGCGGGTCTCTACGACCAGCTGCACGTCCTCGTCGTCCACAACCCCGGCAAAGAGGCGATGCTCCCCATCGCTCAGCGTCAGGCGCTGCTCGAGCAGTCGATCGACGATGCGGGCATCGAGGGTGAGATCGTCGTGGCCGCATGGAGCATGGGCCTTCTGGTCGACTACGCCACCGATGTCGGAGCCGGCATCCTCGTCAAGGGGATCCGCTCCCAGGTCGACGTCGCGTACGAGACGCCGATGGCGATCGTCAACCGTCACCTCGCCGGCATCGAGACGGTGTTCCTCCTGCCCGATCCCGCACACGCGCTCGTCTCGAGCTCGCTCGTGCGCCAAGTGGCCTCGCTCGGAGGCGACGTGTCGCCGTTCGTCCCAGCGCCCGTCGCCCGCTTCCTCGACACCGGATCCCGCGGCATCTGAGAACGTCCGCTCCCGGGCGACTACGATTGTCGGTCATGGGGAGAAAGCATGTCACCGGACCATTCGTCATGCCCGTGCACGACATCGTGCGCCAGCCGGGCGAGATGCGGGAGTTCGCGTTCTCCGTGCCCTCGCCGGCGCGATGGGGCGAGGGTCTCGTCTTCGTACCCGAGGGCCAGCCGATCGACCTCGAGGTCCGTCTCGAGTCGGTTCACGAGGGCATTCTCGCGACCGCCGAGGCCGACACCGTCTACGAGGGCGTCTGCGGACGCTGCCTCACCGACCTGACACGCCCCGTCCGAATCGAGTTTCAGGAGCTCTTCGGGTATTCTGGGGACGAAGCGTCCGACTTCGAGGTTCAAGACGACCACGTGGATCTTGAAACTCCGGTCAGGGACTCGATCGTCCTGGCGCTTCCGTTCCAGCCGGTCTGTCAGCCGGATTGCCCCGGACTCGATCCGGAAACGGGCGAGCGACTGGCTCCGGGAACGCCGTCTGCCGAGCAGACTCAGATCGATCCGCGCTGGGCCGCGCTGACGGCCTACACCCCAGACCACGACGACGCAGAACACCGCGTCGCGTCCGACACAGAGAAGAGCTGACCATGGCAGGTAACCCCCCGAAGCGGAAGGTCTCCCGCTCCAACACCCGTTCGCGTCGCGCGCAGTGGAAGGCCGAGGTCCCCACGCTCGTCAAGACCATCGAGAACGGCAAGGTCGTCTACAGCCGTCCTCACCAGGCGAAGGTCGTCACCGACTCGCAGGGCACCGAGCTGTTCCTCGAGTACAAGGGTCGCAAGGTCGCTGACGTCTGACGTCCAGCGGCGTGACTGACATCTCCGTGGAGCGCGCAGCGCTCACCGACAAGCTCGGGGTCGATATCGACCCCGAGCTTCTGTCGCTTGCCCTGACGCACCGATCCCACGCCTACGAGAACGGCGGGTCGCCGCACAACGAGCGTCTCGAGTTCCTTGGCGACTCGATCCTCGGCCAGGCCGTGACGGTGCACCTCTTCCGCACGCATCCCGATCTCGACGAGGGCTCGCTCGCCAAGCGACGGGCGAGCGTCGTCTCGACGGTCGCGCTGGCCGAGGTCGCGCGCACCATCGGACTCGGCGATCACATCCTGCTCGGGCGCGGTGAGACGCAGACCGGCGGACGCGACAAGGACTCGATCCTCGCCGACGCGATGGAGGCTGTCATCGGCGCCGCCTTCCTCTCGGCGGGCCAGGATGCCGCGCAAGAGCTCGTGCTGCGTCTCGTCGCGCCCCTCCTCGCCGACCCTGCCCGCTACGGCGCGGCCATGGACCCGAAGACGTCGCTGCAGGAGCTCGCGGCGCACCTGACGCTGGCCCCGCCCGTGTATCGCGTCGAAGCCTCGGGCCCCGACCACCACCGCGTCTTCACGGCGACCGTCACCGTCGGCGACGTCTCGCGCGAGGGCGTCGGCTCGAGCAAGAAGCAGGCCGAGATGGCCGCGGCCCTCGCCGTCTGGCACGTGCTCTCCGCCCGTGCCTGAACTGCCCGAGGTCGAGGTCGTCCGCGCCGGCCTCGAGCCGGCCGTCGTCGGCGCCCGCATCGAGGCGTGCACGGTGCTCGACGCGCGGGCCCTGACGCGCCACGTCGGCTCGCCCGACTCGTTCGAGCGCGAACTCACGGGTCGGTCGCTGTCCGCGGCCGCGCGACGGGGTAAGTTCCTGTGGTTCCCCGTCGCGGGCACGGAGCGCGCCGTCGTGGCGCATCTCGGGATGAGCGGGCAGATGCTCCTGCGTGAGCCGGGGGCGCCGACCGAGCGCCACGAGCGCATCCGCTGGGATGTCGTCCACCCCGAGCACGGCGAGCTGTCGGTCCTCTTCGTCGATCAGCGGACGTTCGGCTCGCTCGCCGTCGACGATCTGCGCCCCACGGCCGACGGGGCGCCGGGTGGCCGGGGGACCGACGCCGCACTCGCGCCGACGCAGGTCGCCCACATCGCTCGCGACCCGCTCGACCCCGCGTTCGACGTCGGACGCTTCCACGCCGAGCTCGCCCGTCGCTCGCCCGCTGTCAAGCGCGTCCTCCTCGACCAGGGCGTCGTGAGCGGGATCGGCAACATCTACGCCGACGAAGCGCTCTGGGCCGCTCGCGTCCACCCCGAGACCCCGGCGTCCGCGCTGTCGCGCGCCGCGCGGGAACGCCTGCTCGAGGCCGTCGTCGCGGTCATGACGAAGGCTCTCGCCGAGGGCGGCACGAGCTTCGACGCGCAGTACGTCAACGTCAACGGCCAGGCCGGCTACTTCGCGCACTCGCTCGAGGCCTACGGCCGTACCGGAGCGGAGTGCTCGCGGTGCGGCTCGGCGATCGTGCGGGTCGCGTTCACGAACCGTTCGTCGCACTACTGCCCGCGCTGTCAGCGGCGCCGTCGTCCGTGAGCACCTTCTTCCACGCGCCCTCGTACCCCAACGGCCGGAACCCGATGGCCTCGTTGATGTCGAGCATCGGTCGGTTCTCCTCGGCGTTGTAGGTGATGACCCGCGGCGATCGCGGCGCGAGGTCGCGCCAGGCGACGAGGGCGGCGCACTTCACCAGCATCCCGAGCCGGTGTCCGCGATGCGCGGCGGCGACGAGCGTGTCGTTCTGGTGCGTCGCGAGGGTGCGGTCGGCGCCGATCATCAGCTCGTTGAACGCCGCGAGTTCACCTGTCCGTACGTGCTGCGCCGCGGTGACGAACAGCGTCCGTCCGGCGTCGACGTACCGAGCATCGTGGCGCGCGACGCGCGCGGCGTCCCAGACCTCCTCGTCGATGTCGAGTCCGGCGACGGGGGCGTCCGTCGACATCCGCGACTTCAGCCACGCGTATCCGTCGACGTGGACGTCGGGGGTCGGCGCGGTCCAGTGGACGATCCGGTACCCGGATGCCGCGTCGCGGGCGCCGTCGAGCAGGCGGTCGACCGTGGGGTCCGAGGCCAACAGGTCGAGCACGCTCTTGCGCTCGATCTGCTCCAACGCGTAGCCGTGCCGGAGATAGAACCGGGCGGCGTGATCGCGGGGGATGTCCCCGAAACCGGTCGGGGCCGTCAGCCGCTCGCCCGGCGCGTCGGGATGCTCGGTGAACGACTGCAGAACGCGCCGCCCGTGCTGGCGGGCGGTCTGCTCGATCACCTCGTAGACCGAACTGCCGATACCGCGGCCGTGGACCTCGCGTACCAGCTCGATGAGCCAGAACGCCGTGGCGGACCCCGGTTCGAGCGGGAGGTCGAGGCCGGCGCGGCCGACGACGTCCCCGCCCCACAGGATGAGCCAGCTCAGGCGCCGCTCGTCCGCGCTGGGGCGGTAATGGGGGAGGAGCTCGTGCGCCGGCGCGTCGTCGTCGGATGCGCCGGTGATCTCGCGGTAGATGCGGTTGCGCACATCGATCATGGCGCGGAAGTCCGCCGCGTCGACATCGTCGACGTGTCGAGGGATGCGCAGCTCGCGGATCTCGAGCTGCGCGGTGTGGTGATGGTTCATCGGGGTCTCTTTCGCGAATGCGGGGCCCCGGGTGGGGCCCCGCACGGTTCAGCGGTACGGGGTGAGGAGGTAGGAGCGCATCCAGAGCCGCTCGCGCTCTTCGCGTGCGGCCCGGAGCTCGCGCTCCATTGCCACGGCGGGAGAGGAGGTGGCGCGCTCGCGCGCACTCCACACGATCAGCCGCAGGGCGACGCGCAACGCGACCCGCTGGGTGATGGTCAGGCGGCGGAGGTCCGCCGGTTCGGGGATGGCCGGCGCGGAAGGCGCGACCGAAGGACGTCGCGGAACGACGGTGTGCATGGTGTCCTCGTTCGGAGAGGGCGGAAAGCAGGACGACAGGTCTGTCGTCGGGAGCGGCGGATCAGCCGCGGCGCGTGCGCACGGACGTGGGCACGGGCAGAGAGGCGGAACGGGGGCGAGAGACTCGCAGACGTCAGGCGTTCAGCGGAGCACCCATGACGGCGGCTCCTCCGAGAACGCGGAAGAAACGGTTGCGGTGCTCGGAACGAACAGCAACTGCGTTAAACGCGGTGACAGAAATCAACATCGGGGAACCTCCTTTCATCGGGGATGCGGGAAGTGACGCTAGCGTCCCTCGCGGTGCGGCGTCAAGTCGGCGTGCCGATCCTCCGGTAGCGTGTGGACGTTCACCGAGCGCCGGGAGGGCCCGACATGCACCTGAAGAGCGTCACGCTCAAGGGCTTCAAGTCGTTCGCTCAGCCGACCACGTTCCTGCTGGAGCCGGGGGTGACCTGCATCGTCGGGCCGAACGGATCCGGCAAGTCCAACGTCGTCGACGCGCTCGCGTGGGTGATGGGCGAGCAGGGGGCCAAGACCCTCCGCGGCGGCAAGATGGAGGACGTCATCTTCGCCGGCACCTCGACGCGCGGCCCCCTTGGACGAGCCGAGGTGCAGCTCACGATCGACAATCACGACGGCGTGCTCCCGATCGAGTACGCCGAGGTGACCATCAGCCGCACCCTGTTCCGCAACGGCGCGAGCGAGTACGCGATCAACGGCGAGACCTGTCGGCTGCTCGACGTCCAGGAACTGCTGAGCGACTCGGGGCTCGGGCGCGAGATGCACGTCATCGTCGGGCAGGGCCGTCTCGACACCGTGCTGCAGGCGAGCGCCGAGGACCGGCGCGGATTCATCGAAGAGGCGGCGGGCATCCTCAAGCATCGCCGTCGTAAAGAGAAGACCGTGCGCAAGCTCGAGGCCATGGAGGCGAACCTCACCCGGCTGAGCGATCTCGCGGGCGAGCTCCGCCGTCAGCTGAAGCCGCTCGGCAAGCAGGCCGAGATCGCCCGCGAGGCCGCCGGCATCGCCGCGGTCGTCCGCGACGCGAAGGCCCGGATCTTCGCAGACGACCTCGTGGCGCTGCGCACCCAGCTGGCCGATCACGCCCGCGCCGAGCACGAGCGCCACGCCGAACGCGTCGTGCTGCAGGACCAGCTCGACACCGTCAAGCAGCGCATCGACGCCCTCGAGGCGGAGCAGCGATCGGAGGCTGTCGATCGCGCGCGCGCGACGGCGTTCGCCCTCGAGCAGGTGCAGGAACGCGTCCGCGGCCTGCACACCCTCACCGCTCAACGCCGGGCTCTTCTCGAAGACGACGGCACGCTCGCGATCGAGGTCTCCACGGTCAGTCAGGGCGCGATCGACGAGGCGCGGCAAGAGGTCGACGACATCGCAGCGGGGGTCGGAGACGCGCAGGACGTCGCCGCTGCCGCCTCGCGCGACGTCATCCGCGCCCGCGCGGAGCTCGACGCTCTCGACTCCGACATCGCGGCGCAGAGCGCACTCGTGTCGGAGCACGACATGCGGCTGACGAAGCTGCGCGGCCGCGCGGACGCCGCCGCCTCGCGTCTCGAGGCGCTCCGCGCCGCCGTGGAACGCCAGCAGCGCGGCCTCGACGCCGCGCGCGCCCGTCGTCAGGAGGCCGAGGAGGCGCTCGCGACCGTACAGGCCGAGGCCGCGCCCGAGGCGGGCTCGGCGGAGCACGCCTCGGCGTACGAGCGCGCGCAGCGGGACGCCGCCGCCGCCGAGGCCGAGGTCTCCGGCATCCGTGAGCGTCTGCACGCGGCCGAACGGGAGGTCGAGTCGCTCACCGCGCAGACGGCAGCCCTCGGTCGCGCCCTCGAGGTGCGCAACGCCGCGGCCGACCTGCTGCACCGCGGCGCGGGTGGTGTCCGCTCCCTCGTGTCGGATGCCGTGAAGGTGCAGCCCGGATACGAGGCGCCCGTCGCCGCCGCTCTCGGCGCCCTCGCGGAGGGCATCCTCGTCGACGACGTGTCGGCAGCGGTGGTCGTCGCCGGGACGGCTCGCTCCGACGACCTCGGCGTGGTCGACATCGTGTTCGCCGATGCCCCCGCCGGCGCACCCGTCGCTGCGGTCGACGGCGCGGTCCGCGCGCTCGACGTCACCACCGCGCCGGACGGAGTGCTCGCGTGCCTCGCGGGGGTGCTGATCGTCGACGATCTCGACGAGGCCATCCGTCTGCGCGATGGTCTCGCTGAGGACGACCGCGACCGGGCGGTCATCGTCACCGCGGACGGCGAGCTGGTGTCGTGGCGGTCGATGCGCGCCGGATCCGGCGAGGGCCGGTCGCGACTCGAGCTCGCCGCGGAGCGCGACGCCGCCGCCGACCGCCTGTCGGAGATGACCGTCGTGGCCGATGCCCTGCGTGAATCGCTGGGCGACGCTCAGACGGTCTGGAACGAGGCGAGGACGCGTACGCGGACCTCCCTCGACACGCTGCGCGCCCACGACGCGGCCTTGGCGGCCGACGCCGAGAAGCTGAACCGGGCGACCGTCCGCTTCGAGGCGGCGGTCGCCGAATGCGATCGGCTCGAGGCCGGGCTCGCTCCCGCGGCGGCGGGCGTGGCCGAAGCCGAGTCGGCGGCGCGCGAGGCGGACGAAGCGCTCGGTGCGGCGGCCGCGGCCCCGCGTCCGATCCTCGACGCCTCGTCCCGAGACGGTCTCCTCGACGCCCTCGAGCGCTCGCGCGAGCAGGAGATGCGCGCCCGCCTCGACGTCGAGACGCTGCGCGAGCGGGTCCGCGCCGGCGAGGCGCGCGTCGTCCAGCTCGAGCGTCAGCGCGAGCGGGAGAAGGCCGCGGCCGCCGAGGCGGCTCGACGTGCGGTGATCCGCCGGCGCCAGCGCGCCATCGCCGATGCCGTCGCCGCGCAGCTGCCCCCGCTCCTCGAGTCTCTGGACCGCTCCGTCGCCCAGGCGCGCGTCGAGCTCGGGCGCGCCGAGCAGTCGCGCAGCGAGATCACCGCGGAGCTCGCCGACCTGCGGCAGCGCGATCAGTCCGCCCGCGGCCGGCTCGCGGCTCTCACCGAATCGGTGCACGGCCTCGAGATGCAGATGCACGAGAAGAAGCTTCACGTCACGAGCCTGCTCGAGCGCGTGGGGTCGGAGCTCGGCATCGACGAGAACATTCTCATTTCGGAATACGGCCCGGACCAGCCGGTCCCCGACGGCGACGGCGGCGAGGTCGCGTTCGAGCGAGGCGCCCAGCGACGGCGGCTCGCCGACGCCGAGCGCAAGCTCGGCCAGCTGGGACGGGTCAATCCTCTGGCTCTGGAGGAGTTCGCCGCGCTCGAACAGCGTCACGCATTCCTCACCGAGCAGCTCGCCGATCTCACCCAGACCCGCGCCGATCTGCTCACGATCATCGACGAGCTCGACGAGCGGATGCAGACGATCTTCCTCGCCGCGTTCGAAGACACCAGGATCGCCTTCGGCGAGGTCTTCCCGATCCTCTTCCCCGGCGGCACGGGGAGCATCTCCCTCACCGACCCCGAGCACCCGCTCACGACCGGCATCGAGGTCTCGGTGCGCCCGGTGGGCAAGAAGATCGAGCGCCTGTCGCTCCTGTCGGGTGGCGAGCGCTCGCTCGCGGCGGTCGCGCTGCTGACGGCGATCTTCAAGGCGCGCCCGAGCCCGTTCTACATCCTCGACGAGGTCGAGGCGGCACTCGACGACGCCAATCTCGGCCGTCTGCTCGGCGTCTTCGAGCAGCTGCGCGCATCGAGCCAGCTCATCGTCATCACTCACCAGAAGCGCACGATGGAGATCGCCGATGCGCTCTACGGGGTCTCGATGCGACAGGACGGCGTGTCGGCGGTCGTCGGTCAGCGCGTGCGCGAACGCGAAGCCGCGGGCGCCGTAGGCTGAGAGCATGGCCGAGAACCCCTGGTCGCTCTCGCGCGCGCTGCGCGGGCTCTTCGTCAAGCCGACCATCGACGAGAACACGTGGGAAGACCTCGAGACGGCGCTGCTGACCGCCGACTTCGGTCCCGACATCACCGAGCGCCTCGTCGAGGAGCTCCGGGCGAAGGTCGAGCGCTATCGCACGACCGACCCGCGCGACCTGCAGCGCATGCTGAAGGAGACGCTCGAGGAGCGCTTCGCCGCGTTCGACTCGACGCTCCGCCTCACCGAGCGCCCCGCCGTCGTCCTCGTCGTCGGGGTGAACGGCGTCGGCAAGACCACGACGATCGGCAAGTTCGCGAAGTTCCTGCAGCGGTACGGCCGCTCGGTGGTCGTGGGCGCGGCCGACACGTTCCGCGCCGCGGCGGTGGATCAGCTCGCGACGTGGGCCGAGCGCGGGGGAGCGCACATCGTCCGCCCGCAGCAGGAGGGTCAGGACCCGGCGTCCGTCGCGTTCCAGACCATCGACTACGCCAAGCAGACGGGCACCGAGATCGTGCTCGTCGACACGGCCGGGCGCCTGCACACCAAGGGCGGTCTGATGGACGAGCTGACGAAGATCCGCCGCGTCATCGAGAAACAGGCGCCCATCAGCGAGGTCCTGCTCGTCCTCGACGCGACGACGGGTCAGAACGGCGTCATGCAGGCCGAGGCGTTCCTCCAGCACGCGGGTGTGACGGGCCTCGTCATCAGCAAGCTCGACGGCTCGGCGCGCGGCGGCTTCGTTCTCGCGGTGCAGGAGCGCACCGGCATCCCGGTCAAGCTCCTCGGCCAGGGCGAAGGCATCGGCGACCTCACCGGCTTCACGCCGCACGTGTTCGCGTCGGCTCTCGTCGACTGACTCTCGCGCCGCGCCGCGGCGCCACTTCCCCCGCACCCTCACGGCTGGTTTCATAAACACATGGCGATCGAGCACGACTACTTCGGACTCCTCGAGTCGGGTCCGGACGGATCGATCTTCTGGTCGGATCACGTCGAGATCGGCGACCAGACGGTCACCGTCGACCTGACCGCGCCCGACCAGGACGACGTGTCCGCCGCGGCGCTCGACGTCGCCGCCGCGATGATCTCGGCCATCGAGTCGATCGACCTCTCCGCACGCAACGCGATGGTCTCCGAGCTCAACGACCGCACGAGCGAGGTGACCGAGTTCATCCTGCAGCAGCAGGAGGAACTGGGGGAGGACATCGAGTCGTTCCTCGTCGACATCTCGGGCGACACCCACATGGACGTCATCCGCTCCCTGCAGCTGATCAGCATGACGATCCTCGCCGACGAGCACGGCGGCAGCGACCCGTTCGCCGTCCTCGAGTACGCCCTCGACCCGGACTCGACCGAAGAGGTGCTGCTGGTGAACCTGACGAGCGATGGCAGCATCCAGTCGGTCACCAGCGCCGACTGACGTGCAGACCTTCCTGCCCTACGCCTCGTTCGCCGACTCCGCCGCCGCCCTCGACACGGCGCGGCTCGGCAAGCAGCGAGTCGAGACGCTCCAGCTTCTGCGCGCCCTCACGGTGCCCGACTACGGATGGCGCCACCACCCGGCCGCGAAGATGTGGCGGGGCCATCTGCCGGCGCTCGTGGCGTACGGATCGACGATGACGGATGCCTGGATCGCCGCCGGTCACGCCGACTCGGTGCGACCGCAACTGCTCGCCTTCGCTCCCGAGGTCGAGGGCGTTCCGCAGCACGAGCTCGAGCTGCCGCCCTGGCTCGGCGACGAGGCGCTGCACCTGTCGCACCGGTCGAATCTGGTGCGCAAGGACCCCGAGTTCTACCGTCCGCGTTTCGGAGACGTCCCCGACGACCTGCCGTACGTGTGGCCGCCGGATCCCACGGCCCCCTGAGCACCGCGGGACCCGGCGTGCATCACACGGCCTGAGCGAAGCCCGACGACGCGGCGTCGGCGAGGTGAGACAGGTGCGCGGGGATGTCGCGTCCCTTCGCGGTCATCGACTGCGCCCACAGGCGCCCGGCGCGGTACGACGAGCGGACGAGCGGCCCGGCGAGCACGCCGAGGAACCCGATGCGCTCGGCTTCCTCGCGGAAGCCGACGAACTCGTCGGGCTTGACCCAGCGGTCGACGGGGAGGTGCCGGGGCGTGGGGCGGAGGTACTGCGTGATGGTGACGATGTCGGTGCCCGCGTCGTGCAGGTCCTGCAGAGCCTGCACGACCTCTTCGGGCGTCTCGCCCATCCCGAGGATCAGGTTCGACTTCGTGATGAGACCCGCTTCGCGGGCGCGCGTGAGCACGCCGAGGGACCGCTCGTAGCGGAAGGCGGGGCGGATGCGCTTGAAGATGCGCGGCACCGTCTCGACGTTGTGGGCGAAGACCTCGGGGTGGGAGTCGAACACCTCGTCGAGCTGGGCGGGGTCGCCGTTGAAGTCGGTCGCGAGGATCTCGACTCCGGTACCCGGATTGTCGGCGTGGATGCGGCGCACGGTCTCGGCGTGGAGCCAGGCGCCGCCGTCCGGCAGGTCGTCGCGGGCGACACCCGTCACGGTGGCGTAGCGCAGCTGCATCCGCGTCACGCTCTCGGCGACCCGGCGCGGTTCGTCCGTGTCGTAGTCGGCGGGTTTGCCGGTGTCGATCTGGCAGAAGTCGCAGCGCCGCGTGCACTGCGACCCGCCGATGAGGAAGGTCGCCTCCCGGTCCTCCCAGCACTCGTAGATGTTGGGGCAGCCCGCCTCCTGGCAGACCGTGTGCAGGCCTTCCTCGCGGACGAGGTCGTGGAGCGCACGGTACTCCTGCCCCATGCGGGCCTTCGTCTTGATCCATTCGGGCTTTCGCTCGATGGGGGTCTGGGCGTTGCGCACCTCGAGCCGGAGCAGTCTCCGGCCCTCGGGGCCGCCGGCGGCGGGGGCAGCGGGCACCGCGCACCCGGTCATGCGGCGACCGCCGTCTCGAACGAGGCCGCGAACCGTGCGGCGACGGCGGGAACGGCCGCCGCGGGAGCGAGCGCGGTGCCCAGCACCTCGGAGAGGGATGTGACCCCCGCATCGACGATCCCGCACGGGATGATGCGGCCGAAGGCGGAGAGGTCGTTGCTGCAGTTGAGGGCGAATCCGTGCATCGTCACGCCCCGTTCGACGCGGACGCCGATCGCGGCGACCTTCGCCTCGGCCCCGTCGCGCTCGACCCACACGCCGCTGCGCCCCCGCACCCGATGGCCGTCGACCCCGAGGTCGCCGACGGCGGCGATCAGGAGGTCCTCGATACGACGGACGTGCGCCACGACATCGACGGGCTCGGCGAGGCGGACGATCGGATAGCCCACGAGCTGACCGGGTCCGTGCCACGTGATCTTGCCGCCGCGATCGACGTCGACGACGGGGGTGCCGTCCGTCGGCCGCTCGTGCGGAGCCGTGCGCGCGCCGGCGGTGTAGACGGCCTCGTGCTCGAGCAGGAAGAGGGTGTCGGCGCCACCGCCGACGACCTCGGCATGTTGGCGACGTTGCATCGCCCACCCGTCGGTATAGGGCAGGACGTCGGGGGCGAGACCCACGACACGGACATCGAGCACGGTTCCTCCTCGGTTGATAGACGCGGTCCAACAATACGACACCCCTAGGCTGAGCTGGTGAGCCGAGAGAGCCGAGCGGGTCGTCCCCGGGTGTCGTCGCGCGAGACGCTGGCCGAGGCGGCGTGCGAGCTGTTCCTCGAGAGCGGGTACGAGGCGACGACGGTCGCCGACATCACGCGCCGTGCCGGGGTCAGTCGCTCGAGCTTCTTCAACTACTTCGCGTCGAAGTCGGCCGTGCTCTGGTCGGGACTCGACGAACGCATCGACGAGCTCGAGGTCCGCCTGCGCTCGGCGTCGCGTCCGTCGGACGTCGAGGTCGCCGTCGATGCCCTGGCCCGCGGTTTCGCCCCGGATGCCCTCGCCCTCGCGATCGTCAACGACGTCGCGATGGGGGTGGCCGACGAGCTTGCGCGTGAGGCGGCCGTGCGGAGCGCGCGAATCGCGCGCGCCGTGTCGGCGGTCATCACGCGCGCGGGCGTCGATCGTCTCGAAGCCGACGTGCGAGGTGCCGCGTGGGGTGGCGGCGTCCTCGCCGCGGTCTCGGCCTGGTCGCGCGCGGGCGCCGGTCGCTCGGAGCTCTCGACCTACATGGTGCGTGCCGCAGCGATCGCCCGACGGTGACCCGCGCGCGACGGCGACACGGGCCGCTCGCATAGAATCGACGCATCATGGCAACTTTCGGCACGCTCTCCGACCGTCTCACCGAGACCTTCCGGAACCTCCGCACCAAGGGAAAGCTCTCGGCGGCTGACGTCGACCAGACGGTCCGCGAGATCCGACGAGCGCTGCTCGACGCCGACGTCGCCCTGTCGGTCGTCAAGGAGTTCACCGCCAAGGTGCGCGAGCGGGCCCTCGGCGATGAGGTCAACCGCGCGCTGAACCCGGCGCAGCAGGTCGTCCAGATCGTCAACGAGGAGCTCGTGGGCATCCTCGGCGGCGAGCAGCGCCGCCTGCAGTTCGCCAAGAACCCCCCGACGGTCATCATGCTCGCCGGGCTCCAGGGCTCGGGTAAGACGACGTTCGCCGGCAAGCTCGCCAAGCAGCTCCAGAAGGACGGTCACACGCCCCTCCTGGTCGCGTGCGACCTCCAGCGCCCGAACGCCGTCAACCAGCTGCAGGTCGTCGCCGAGCGCGCCGGTGCCGCCGTCTTCGCGCCCCAGCCGGGCAACGGGGTCGGCGACCCGGTCCGTGTCGCCCGCGACGGCGTCGAGCACGCCCGCCGCCAGCAGCACGACATCGTCATCATCGACACCGCCGGACGCCTCGGCGTCGATGCCGAGCTGATGAAGCAGGCCGGCGACATCCGCAAGGCGACCAACCCCGACGAGGTGCTGTTCGTCATCGACGCGATGATCGGTCAGGACGCCGTGAACACGGCCAAGGCGTTCCAGGAGGGCGTCGACTTCACCGGCGTCGTCCTGTCGAAGCTCGACGGCGACGCACGCGGCGGCGCGGCCCTGTCGGTGGCATCGGTCACGCAGCGCCCGATCATCTTCGCGTCCACGGGTGAGGCCCTCGACGACCTCGAGCCGTTCTATCCCGATCGCATGGCCAGCCGCATCCTCGACCTCGGCGACATCCTCACCCTCATCGAGCAGGCCCAGCAGGCCTTCGACGAGGAAGAGGCGCTGGCGGTCGCCGAGAAGCTCGCGAAGGAGCAGTTCACGCTCGAGGACTTCCTCGACCAGCTTCAGCAGATGAAGAAGATGGGCTCGATGAAGAAGATGCTCGGCATGCTGCCGGGCATGGGGCAGATGAAGCAGCAGCTCGAGCAGTTCGACGAGCGCGAGATCGATCGCACCGAGGCCATCATCCGCTCGATGACGCCGGGGGAGCGCCGCAACCCCAAGGTGCTGAACGGCTCGCGCCGCCTGCGCATCGCCCGCGGCTCGGGCATGACGGTCACCGACGTCAACCAGCTCGTGCAGCGCTTCGAGCAGGCCGCCAAGATGATGAAGACGGTCGCGCGCGGCGGCGTGCCCAACATCCCCGGCATGGGGCCGATGGGCGGCAAGCCCGGCGCATCCAGCAAGCGCGGCAAGCAGGCCAAGAGCAAGAGCGGCTCGCGTTCGGGCAACCCCGCAAAGCGCGCCGCCGAGAACGCAGGACTCGCGACGGCGACGGCCGCTGCGCCCACGGGATCGGGGTTCGGACTCGGTGCGGGCGGCGGTGCCGGTCAGCCGAGCGAGGCCGACCTCGCCGAGATCCAGAAGCTCTTCGGCAAGGGCTGAGCCCGAGCGCTTCGGCGCTCGTCAGCGCGACGTGTCGGGCTGAGCGAGGTGCTGACGCAGGGTGGGTCCGTCGCGGAACTCGCGGATGAGGTGCTGCACGACCTCGCGCAGGTCGCCGTCCGCGGCGTCCGCGACCCGGGTCTGGCGCAGGTAGCTCGCCCCCTGGTCGAGGATCGACGTCACGCCGCGGAACTCGCGAGCGCAGTGCAGCTCGGCGGCGATCGGCTCGAGCCGGTCGACGATCTCGCGGACGTGGTCCACGACCGGACGCTGGGTTCCCTCGGCGTCGACGATCAGCCGTGCATCGAGGCCGTAGCGTGCGGCGCGCCACTTGTTCTCACGGACGAACCAGGGCGGGATCGTCGGCAGCGCGCGGCCTTCGTCGAGCTCGCGCGACAGGTGCTCGGTCAGCACCTGCACGAGCGAGGCGACGGCGGCCAGCTCGGGCAGCGTCGACATCCCGTCGCACGCGCGGATCTCGATCGTTCCCCACTTCGGAGCCGGACGGATGTCCCACCGCACCTCCGAGGCGTCCACCATGACCCCGGTGCGCACCATCCCGTCGAGGTAGTTCTCGAAGTCGCGCCACTCGGTGAAGTCCCACGGCAGCCCCGCGGTGGGCAGCTGCTGGAAGACGAGCGCGCGGTTCGAGGCGTAGCCGGTGCGGTCGCCGGCCCAGAACGGGCTCGACGCCGAGAGCGCCTGCAGGTGCGGCAGATACAGCGACAGCGCGTTGATGAGGGGGAAGACCTTGTTGACGTCCTCGACGCCGACGTGGATGTGGATGCCCCAGATCATCATGTTGCGACCCCACCACTGGGTCCGCTCGATGAGCTTGTGGTAGCGGGTCTTGTCGGTGATCTCCTGCTCGTACCAGCGAGCGAACGGGTGGCTGCCGGCGCACAGGAGCTCGAGCTCGCGCGGCGCGGCGAACTCGCGCACGCGCTGGATCGCATCGTCGATATCGTCGACGGCGGCGGCCACCGTGTCGCCGACACCGCTCGTGACCTCGATCGTGTTGGTGAGCAGCTCGCCGGTGATCGTGTACCGCTCGAGCGACGAGGATTCCTCGACCTCGGCGAGCACCTCCGGCGCCCGCGGCGCGAGATCGCCGCTCGCCCGGTCGGCGAGCATGAGCTCCCACTCGATGCCCACGGACGATCGGGCGGACGTGGCGAAGGGGACCGTCATGGGCACAGTCTGACACGCGGCGCGGCGCGGTTCGCCACGGCCGTCATCATCTGGCAAAATAGACGGTTGGACCACCCGCTCGACCCTCTATCCGGCGAGGCGGTCCACCCTCAGAGCTCCCGCCGGGTGTGCACCCCACGCTCCAGGCGACGTTCACTTCACATCACACCACTCAGGAGAATTGTGGCTGTCAAGATCCGTCTCAAGCGCCTCGGCAAGATCCGCGCGCCCTACTACCGCATCGTCGTCGCCGACTCGCGCACCAAGCGCGACGGTCGCGTCATCGAGGAGATCGGCAAGTACCACCCGACCGAGGAGCCCTCGTTCATCGAGGTCGACTCCGAGCGTGCCCAGTACTGGCTGTCGGTCGGCGCGCAGCCGACCGAGCAGGTCGCCGCGCTGCTGAAGCTCACGGGTGACTGGGGCAAGTTCAAGGGCGACGCGAACGCCGTCTCGACCGTTCGCACGGCCGAGGCCAAGGGCGACTTCGTCGCCGACCCGTCCAAGAAGTCGGTCATCAAGCCGCAGGCGAAGAAGGCCGACGAGCCCGCCGCCGCAGCGCCGGCCGACGAGGCCCCCGCCGCCGACGCGACCGACGCGGAGTAATCCGTTGCTGTCCGCCGCGCTCGAGCACGTCGTCAAGGGGATCGTCGATCACCCCGACGACGTCGTCATCCGTTCGTCCACATCGCCTCGCGGCGAGGTCCTCGAGGTGCGCGTGCACCCCGACGACCGCGGACGGGTGATCGGGCGCGGCGGACGCACCGCCAAGGCCCTGCGAGCCCTCATCTCCGCACTGGCCGACGGCACCCGTGTCCGCGTCGACGTCGCGGACGACTGAGATGGCCGCCGATCCCGCTCGCACGCAGCTGCGCGTCGGGCGCCTCGTCAAGGCGCACGGCCTCAAGGGCGCACTCAAGCTCGAGCTCTACACCGACGACCCCGACGGGCGCTTCGTCCCGGGTGCGACCTTCACGCTGCAGGTCCCCGAGGCATCCCCCTGGCACGGCAAGACCGTGACCGTGCGCGAGTTCCGGTGGATGAACTCGCACCCCGTCGTCTTCCTCGAGGACGTCGCAGATCGCGACGCCGCCGAGAGCCTCGTGAAGGCGATCCTCTGGATCGATCAGGACGGCGACGCCGTCGCCGAGGACGACGCGTGGTTCGACCACCAGCTCGTCGGTCTCGACGTCGTGCGCGACGGTGTGCGCGTCGGCCGCATCGCCCGCGTCGACCACTTCCCGGCGCAGGACCTCCTCATCGTCCAGCGCGACGGCGACGAGAGCGAGATCCTCGTTCCGTTCGTCAAGGCGATCGTGCCCGAGGTGGATGTGGCCGCGGGCCGCGTCATCGTCACCCCGCCCGCCGGTCTGTTCGAAGAGCTCGCGGCCGACGACGACGTTTCCGCAGAGACGGCTCCCGCCCCGTCCGACGAGACTGCCGGCGAGACGCCCCCCGCCGAGGACTGAGATGCGCGTCGACGTCGTCACGATCTTCCCCGCGTTCTTCGACGTCCTCGAGGTCTCGCTGCTCGGCAAGGCGCGCGGTGCCGGCCTGCTCGACGTCCGCGTCCACGATCTGCGCGAGCACACGGTCGACCGGCACCGCACCGTCGACGACACACCGTACGGCGGCGGCGCGGGCATGGTGATGAAGCCCGAGCCGTGGGGCGCCGCCCTCGATGCGATCGTGGCGGATGCCGCGGACCGGCCGACCTTCATCTTCCCGTCGCCCGCCGGAGAGCTGTTCACGCAGCGGACGGCGCGCGAGCTCAGCGACGCGCCGCATCTGGTGTTCGGATGCGGTCGCTACGAGGGCATCGACGAGCGCGTGTTCGCGTACGCCGCGACCCTCGGCGACGTGCGGCTCATGAGCCTCGGCGACTACGTCCTCAACGGGGGAGAAGTCGCCTCGATGGCGATGATCGAGGCCGTCGGCCGGCTGATCCCCGGGGTGGTCGGCAACCCCGAGAGCCTCGTCGAGGAGTCGCACGAGGACGGCCTGCTGGAGTACCCGTCGTACACGAAGCCCGCCTCCTGGCGCGGCTACGACGTTCCCGACGTGCTCCTGAGCGGCCATCACGGTCGCGTCGCGACGTGGCGCCACGATCAGCGGGTCGAACGCACGCGTGCGCGACGTCCGGACCTGCTGGCGAACCCCGCCGAGGCCGACGGGGTCTGAGCCCGCCGGCCGCGTACGGCCGAGCTGTCAGTCGACGCCGAGGAACGACCGGTCGGTCAGGATGATCGGGCCGTCGGCGGTGATCGCGACCGTGTGCTCGGAATGCGCTCCGCGCGAGCCGTCGGCGCTGCGGAGCGTCCAGCCGTCGGGGTCGGTCACGAGCTTGTCGGTGCTCTGGAGGAACCACGGTTCGAGCGCCACCACGAGGCCGGGACGCAGAGGGTAGCCGCGGCCCGGCTTGCCGTCGTTGGGGACGTGCGGGTCGCCGTGCATCTCGCGCCCCACGCCGTGGCCGCCGAAGTCGGTGTTGATCGACAGGCCCTCGGCCCGGGCGACGGTCGCGACCGCGTGCGAGATGTCGCCGATCTTGTTGCCGACGACGGCCGCCCCGATGGCCGCGTCGAGCGCGCGCTCGCTCGTGTCGATGAGGGCGAGGTCTTCGTCGCGGGCCGTCCCGACGACGAACGAGACGGCGGAGTCGGCGACCCAGCCGTCGACGGAGACAGCGAAGTCCAGGGTGACGAGGTCGCCGTCGCGCAGCGCGTAGTCGTGGGGGAGGCCGTGGAGCACCGCGTCGTTGATCGAGGTGCAGATGACCTTGCCGAACGGGCTCGCTCCGAACGAGGGGTGGTAGTCGATGTAGCACGACTCGGCACCCGCCTTGCGGATGAGCTCGTGAGCGCGGCGGTCGATCGCCAGGAGGTTCGTCCCGACCCGCGTCTCGTCGCGGAGGGTCGCCAGCGTCTCGGCCACGAAACGTCCCGCGGGACGCATCGCTTCGATCTCGGCGGGGGTGCGCAGCTCGATCATCGTGATCCTCTCTTCAGCTTCTATCCTGCCGGACCCGCGTAGCATCGGGAGCATGTGGCTGCGACGCGCACTCTTCCATTGGCTCCTTCCGGCCGCGCTGGTGCTGCCGCTCTGGCTCGTCGTCGGGTGGGCCGTCTCGGGTGCCGGGGGATGGGTCTTCCTCTGGGTCCTCTTCATCGCGGTCCCGTCGGTGCTCGTCGGGCAGCTCGTGACGACGATGCTCGTCCGCGCGCGCGGAACCGTCCGGCACACGCGGACGCTGTCGTGGTGGGACGTCCTCGTCTTCGGCGTATGGCACGTCCTCGTCATCGCCGTCGGCCTGTATCCCGCGGGCGCCTTCTGGCCCCTGCTGATCGCGGCGACCGCGGCCTTCCTCGCGCTGTTCTGGGTGTCGCTGTGGCAGTTGTTCCGCGAGGCTCGGCCGGTCGCGCTGTTCACGGCACCGATGGACGCGGCGTTCCTCCGTGGCACCACGATGCCGCGTCGGGAGCCCGATGCCGCCGAGAACGTGTACGTCGTCGAAGAGGCGCCGCGCCGCGACGCCTGAAGGTTTGGTCACGGGCACCGCTCGTGGCAGAATGGTCATTTGTGCCCTGCAGGTCTCTGCCTCAGGGGAGCGGCGCCCGGCGGGCGCCCGGGGCACCGCATCCTTATTCACACTCTCTCGCGGTCGACCTGAGGCGGTCGCAGGAAGAAACGATCATGCAGATCCTCGACTCCGTCGACGCAGCATCGCTGCGCAGCGACATCCCCGCTTTCGCCCCCGGAGACACCGTCAAGGTGCACGTCAACATCACCGAGGGCAACCGCTCGCGCATCCAGGTCTTCCAGGGTGTCGTCATCGGCCGCTCCGGCGATGGCGTGCGCGAGACCTTCACCGTCCGCAAGATCAGCTTCCAGGTCGGCGTCGAGCGCACCTTCCCGGTCCACAGCCCGGTCATCGACCACATCGAGGTCGTCACCCGCGGCGACGTGCGTCGCGCGAAGCTGTACTACCTCCGCAACCTGCGCGGCAAGAAGGCCAAGATCAAGGAGAAGCGCGACCGCTGATCTCAGCGACGCGTCATCTGGATGCCCCGGGCTCAGGCTCGGGGCATCCGTCGTTGCGTCGTCCTGCGCGGCGAGCGGCGATGCGCACGGAATGTGCGACCCTGGGATGGGCTCCCCGGCGGGCGAGTCGGACGAGAGGCGATGAATGACCACCGATGACCTTGCCGCGTCGGCGCACGCGCCCGCGCGCACGCGTTCGCGCCGTCTCTGGCTCCTTCTGCGCGACGTCCTCGTCATCGTCGCGATCGCGCTGGTCGTGTCGTTCCTCGTCAAGACGTTCCTGGTGCGCTCGTTCTACATCCCGTCGGGCTCGATGGAACGGACGCTCGTCAAAGACGACCGCATCCTGGTCGACCAGCTGACGCCGCGCTTCGGCGGCTACGACCGCGGCGACGTGGTCGTCTTCCGCGACCCGGGCGGGTGGCTGCCGCCGACCGTGGAGCCCGCGCGCTCCCCGTTCGTCGAGGGTGTGGACTGGGTGCTGTCGATCGTGGGGCTGTCCGCCCCCGACAGCAAGGACCACCTCATCAAGCGGATCGTCGGCGTCGCGGGAGACCACGTCGTCTGCTGCAACGCCGTGGGGCAGATCACGGTCAACGACGTCCCCATCGACGAGTCCTCCTACGTCTCGCTCGCCGACGGCCAGTCGGCCCCCCAAGAGGTGCCGTTCGACGTCACGGTGCCCGAGAACGCGCTGTGGGTGCTGGGCGACAACCGCGACCACTCGCGAGACTCGCGCTACAACCGCGACCAGCCCTCGCAGGGCTTCGTCCCCCTCGACAACGTCGTCGGCCGCGCGTTCCTCATCACCTGGCCGCTGGACCGGTTCGGCCCGATCGACTTCCACCACGACGTCTTCGCCGGCGTCCCCGACGCCGCGTCGCGATGACCGTCGTCGCACCGCGGCTGACCGTCGAGCGGCGGCTGCTGCGCGATCACGAGCTCGTCATCGCCCTCGACGAGGTCGGGCGCGGTGCGCTGGCGGGGCCCGTCGCGGTCGGGGCCGCGGTGCTGGATGCCGCGCGGGCTCGACGGCGCATCCCCGACGGGCTCCGGGATTCCAAGCTCGTGCCCGAACCCCGACGGCCCGAGCTGGCCGAGCGCACGGCGGACTGGGTCGTCGCCTCGGCGGTGGGGTGGGCGACGCCGGGGGAGATCGACCAGCTCGGCATCATGCGCGCTCTCGGGCTGGCCGCCGTTCGGGCGCTCTCGGGCCTCGAGCGCGTCGACCCCATGACCGCCGACGCCGTCGTCATCCTCGACGGGAATCACGACTACGTCACCCCGGTCTCGGGCCCCGGCATGACCATCCGCACGATCGTGAAGGCCGACCGCGACTGCGCGAGCGCCGCCGCGGCATCGGTCCTCGCCAAGGTCGCGCGCGACGACCTCATGGTCCGGCTGCACGACGAGTCGCCCGTGTACGCCTGGGAGCGCAACAAGGGGTACGCCAGCGCCGCCCACCGGGAAGCGATTCGCGCGCACGGACTGACCGCGCACCACCGCGCCTCGTGGGCGATCGCCGAGGCGCCCACGCTCTTCTGATGCCCACGAACTCACGGGGATGCCCGCGTGCGGGGAATCTCGTCGCGTCGGCGTGCGGCCTAGGATGGAAGCACCATGGATGACGAAGTCTTCGAGGACTACGACCGCGAGCTGGAGCTGGCGCTCTACAAGGAGTACCGCGACGTCGTATCGCAGTTCCAGTACGTGATCGAGACCGAGCGCCGGTTCTACCTCGCCAATGACGTCCAGGTCGTCCGTCGCGACACCGAGCACGACTTCTACTTCGAGCTCACCATGACCGACGTGTGGGTGTGGGACATCTACCGCGCCGACCGGTTCGTGAAGTCGGTGCGGGTGCTCACGTTCAAGGACGTCAACGTCGAGGAGCTCCAGCGCCGCGACTTCGAGCTGCCCGACGAGCTGTCGCTCGACAGCTGACGCCCTTCCTCCCCACCCTCGACCCGCGACCCGGTCTCCACGGGTGACGGTCGCACCGTCTCCTCGGCCGCACCGGCGCTGCACGCTGGGGGGCATGGCAGCGAAAGACGAACGCGGACGTGCCGGCGAGGAGCGCGCGGTCCGGCACCTGACCGACCTCGGGTACGACATCCTGGACCGCAACTGGCGCGACCGCCAGGGCGAGATCGACATCGTCGCCTCGACCCCGGCCGAGCTGGTCGTCGTCGAGGTGAAGACCCGCCGCAGCGACGGCTTCGGGCATCCGTTCGAGGCGGTCGACGTGCGAAAGAAGGATCGGCTGTGGCGCGTCGCGTGCGCGTGGATGTCGGCGCATCCGGGCCTCGTCCGCGGTCGCCGGATGAGGCTCGACGTCATCGGCATCACGGGGGACGACGTCGCCACGGCTCGTATCGAGCACATCGAGGATCTGCGATGAGCGTCGGTCGCACGTGGGCCGTCTCGCTCACCGGACTCGTCGGCGACCTGGTCGAGGTCGAGGCCGATCTGTCGAACCAGACGCCCGCGTTCCGGATCGTCGGCCTGGTCGACCGTGCGCTCGGCGAGGCGCAGCAGCGGGTGCACAACGCCTGCGCCAACAGCGGGTTGCCCTTGTCGCGTCGCCGCATCACCGTCAACCTCTCTCCCGCGAGCCTGCCCAAGCAGGGGTCGGGCTTCGACCTCGCCATCGCGATCGCCGCACTGGCCACCGAACTGCCGATGGACGCCGCGTCGCTGGCCGACACCGTTCACCTCGGCGAGCTCGCTCTCGACGGGCGCCTGCGGCCCGTGCCGGGCATCCTCCCCGCCGTCCTCGCCGCGGCGCGCGCGGGGCGGCGCGTGGCGATCGTCCCGGAGGCGTGCCGTGCCGAGGCGGAGCTCGTCGACGGCATCCGCGTCGTGCCGTGCTCCTCCCTCGCGGCGGTCGCTCGGTGGCACGGTCTCGACGTCGAGATCGACGAACACGAAGGCGCCGTCGCCTCGGCGCCGACGGGAGCGAGCGCATCGGGGTCGGAGCAGGCGCCCGAGGTGGACCTCGCCGACATCCGCGGGCAGGACGAGGCGATCGAGGCCGTGGTGGTCGCGGCCGCCGGCGGGCACCATCTGCTCATGAGCGGCCCGCCCGGGGCGGGCAAGACGATGCTCGCGCGGCGACTCCCGGGCATCCTGCCTCCGCTCGACGACGAGACGGCGTTGCAGGTCGCCTCCATCCGCTCGCTCTCGGGCACGGCCGTCGACCACCTCAGCCGTGTCCCGCCGTTCGAGGCCCCGCACCACAGCGTGAGCGTGGCCGCCCTCGTCGGCGGCGGCAGCCGCGTGCTCCGTCCGGGTGCGATCGCCCGTGCGAGCGGCGGCGTGCTGTTCCTCGACGAGGCCGGCGAGTACAGCGCTCATGCGCTGGACTCCCTGCGTCAACCGCTCGAGGCCGGGTCGATCGAGATCCACCGCGCGGGGTTCCGCGCGACCCTTCCGGCGCGCTTCCAGCTCGTGCTCGCGACGAACCCGTGTCCGTGCGGACAGTACGGGGTGCGCGGCGGCAACTGCTCCTGCCCCTCGCTCGCGATCCGGCGGTACCTCGGGCGTCTGTCGGGTCCGCTGCTCGACCGCATCGACATCGAACTGGCCCTCGAACGGGTCTCGCTCGCGCAGCTCGCGGTGTCGGCGACCTCCGGCCCGAGCTCGGGCGCCGCGCGCGCCCGGGTGGCGGCGGCGCGGGAGCGCGCGGCACGGCGCCTCGCCGATACTCCCTGGCGCACGAACGCCGAGGTATCGGGCGCGTGGCTCCGCGACGGCCCGCTCGCGCCCGAGCCGCGGGTGCGGGCACCCCTCGACACGGCGTTGCAGCGGGGAGCCCTGACCCTCCGCGGCTACGACCGGGTGCTGCGCGTCGCCTGGTCGGTCGCCGACCTCGCCGGCCACGACCGCCTCGATCTCGACGACGTCGGCCGAGCGCTGTTCCTGAAGAAGGGCGCCGACCGGTGACCGGCGCGTCCGCGCGGGAGGCGCTGCGGGGTCTCGTCCCCGAGGAGCATCGCGACTCGCGGGAAGCAGCGGAGGAGAGATTCGCGCGAGCGCGATGGTCGGTGATCGCCGAACCGGGCGACGGGGTCGCGGGTCTGGCGATCGCCCGGTTGGGGGCCGCCGACGCCCTCGAAGCGGCGCTGGGCAGCACGACGGTGCCCGCAGAGCTGGATATACCGGCGCGGGACTGGGAGCGGGCCCGGGCCCGCTGGTCTCCGCGCCGCGACGATCACGGGTATGCGCTCGAGCTGGCCCGGCGGGTCGGGGCACGCCTGCTCACGCCGGGGGATGCGGAGTGGCCCGAGCGGGTCGACGACCTCGGCGTCCACGCCCCGATCGCCCTGTGGGTGCGGGGGAGTGCCGCGACGCTCGCTCGCCCGGCCGCCGCTGTGGCGCTCGTCGGCGCCCGGGCGGCCACCGCCTACGGCGTGCGGGTGGCCGCCGATCTCGCGGGCGAGCTCGCGAACGCCGGGGCGACGATCGTGTCCGGCGCGGCGTTCGGGATCGACGCCGCCGCGCACCGGGCGTGCGTCGCGGTTTCGGGTACGGGTATCGCCGTGCTCGCCGGCGGCGTCGAGAAGGCCTACCCCTCCGGACACGCCGCTCTGCTGGCGAGCATGCTCGAGCGCGGAGCCGTCGTCAGCGAGGTCCCCTGCGGCACCGCACCGACGAAGTGGCGGTTCCTTCAGCGCAATCGGCTGATCGCGGCGCTCGCGGACGCGACGGTCGTCGTGGAGGCGGGATGGCGTTCGGGGTCGCTCAACACGGCCGGGCACGCGGCGGCGCTGGGGCGGGCGCTCGGGGCGGTGCCGGGGCCGGTGACCTCGGCGGCCTCGGCGGGATGTCACCGCATCCTGCGGGAGTACGACGGGGTGTGCATAACGAGCGCCGACGACGTCCGCGAGCTCGTGGGACAGCCCGCGGCCACGGGCGGACCTGCACCGGGGCCGACGACGCACGAGACTCGGGTGCTCGACGCGCTCGACCGTCGCGTCCCCCGTTCCGCTGCGGAGGTGGCGCGGCGCGCGGGACTCGCCGTCGACGATGCGGCCGCCGTGCTGGGCCTGATGAGCCTCGACGGGCGGGCGGTGTCGGACCCGCGGGGGTGGCGTGCGGGCCCGGGATGAACCGCCCGTCGAGATCGCAGCACGGAGAGGGCCTCCCCGCCCCTCTCCGTTCGCGGCATCCGCACGCCAGCGCCTGCGACGTCCGCGCGTGCACGGATGCCGGCGGCGCGGCATCCGTGCACGCGCGCTCCGCTGCGTCATGCTCGTGTCATGCGCATCTCCGCGGCGGCGTCGACGTACGGCGAGCACCTGAGCCGGGTGCGCCGCCTGTCGGACCATACGGTGCGCGCATACCTGTCGGACCTCGCCGACCTGGCCGCGGCATCGGGGGATCCGGAGCTCGCGGAGGTCGACATCGAGGTTCTGCGCGACTGGATCTGGCGGGCGAGCGAACGCGGCGACGCGCGGTCGACACTCGCCCGGCGGACCGCCAGCATCCGCGGGTTCTTCGCGTGGGCGGTCGAGCAGCGGATGCTCGACGCCGACCCGGCCCTGCGGCTGGCCTCGCCGAAGCGGGCGCGAACGCTTCCGCAGGTCGCCACCGTCGATGCCGTGCGGGACATGCTCGACGGCCTCCTCCAGGCCGCCTCCTCGGGTGATGCGCTGCTCCTGCGCGACCATGCCGTGCTCGAGATGCTCTACGCGAGCGGCATCCGCGTCTCGGAGCTGTGCGGTCTCGACGTCGACGACGTCGATCGCGACCGGCGCACGGCCCTCGTGACCGGAAAGGGAGATCGGGACCGGGTCGTCCCGATCGGGGGGCCGGCGTTGGCCGCGCTCCAGGCGTACCTCGTCCGCGCGCGACCGGTGCTCGTCGCGCGGCGCCCGGACGGCTCACCGCGATCCGACGCGGTCTTCCTCGGTGCGCGCGGCTCTCGTCTCGGCTCCCGCAGCGTGTACGAGATCGTGTCGGAACGGCTCGGTCCCGTCCTCGGGACCGATCGCGTGGGCCCGCACGCGTTGCGCCACTCCGCGGCGACGCACCTGCTCGACGGGGGCGCGGACCTGCGAGCGGTGCAGGAGATCCTCGGGCACGCCAGCCTCGGGACCACCCAGATCTACACGCACGTCTCTGGTGAGCGTCTCGCCGCCGCCTACCGACAGGCGCATCCGCGCGCGTGAGCGCGACCGGCGTGCGGTGCCGGATGCCGGAGACTCGCCTGCCCCCGAGCGTGGCGCGGCGTGCGCGTCAGCCCTAGCGTGGTGGCCATGAGAAGAGTCCTCGCGTCGATGGGAGCAGCCGGGGTGGCCCTCGTGCTGGTCGCGTGCACACCCGCCGCATCGCAGGAGCCCGACCGCATCGTGCGTCCTTCCGCGCCGGCGACGATCACCGCGCCGACGAGCGGCCCGGACGACGGATCGAGCGCATCGACGCAGACGCAAGCGCCGTCGTCCGAGGAGGCGCGGCCCGGTACCGACGGCCTGGCGTGCGTCGACGGCACGATGGCGATCCGTGGGTCGGACGTCGACGTCTCGTTCTCCGGCGAGTGCGATCGTGTGCAGATCGAGGGCGACGAGCTCGACGTCGACCTCGAGGACGCCCGGATCGGGGCGGTCGTGGTCCGAGGCGACCGCATCGAGGTCGATCTCGGATCGGTCGGCTCGCTCGACGTGACGGGCCAGTCCGCCGACATCGACGCCGACAGCATCGGCGCGCTCACGGTCGCGGGTGATCGCAACACGGTCGAGGCCGACGAGATCGGGTCCGTCTCGGTGTCGGGCAACGACAACTCGGTCGAGGCGACCCGTCTCGGGAGCTCGCAGCAGTCGGGCGACCGGAACGACATCCGCACCCGCTGAGACCTCAGCAGCACGGGAGGAGCACGGCGCGCGGAACGCCTCCGAGCAGCAGCATCGGATCGACGTACTCGCCGTCGTGGCGCGCCCCGAGATGCAGGGTCCCCGGCCCCACGTGTCCGCCGGGCGACAGGGAGCCGATCGCGCTGCCGGCGCTCACCGCGGCGCCCGCCGTGAGGATCGTCTCGACCGGCTCGAGACTCGAGACCGTCCCGTCGCCGTGGTCGATCGTCATGACCGCGCGACCGGCGACCTGGCCCGCGAACGCCACGACGCCGGACGCGGGCGCCAGCACCGTGGCATCCGGTGCTCCGGCGAGGTCGACGCCGCGATGGCCGGGGGCGTACTCGTGCGCCGGGGCATCGAAGCCGCGGACCACCCGCGCACCGGGGAGGGGAAGGATCCAACCGCCGTCGCTCGCGGCCGGCGCCGGGTCGGCGGCGTCGGCGGACGCGGTCGTGATGCCGCCGAGGAGCAGCGCGACGAGCAACGGCGCCGTCGTCATCACCCGTGCCCGCATCATGGGGAACACTCTGACCGCACCGGCCGGGTCAGCCGTCCGCGTCGGATCGGACTGTGGAGGGCACGGTCCGATCCGGCGCCAGGGGAGGAGGCCGCCGACTGCTATGCTTGTCGTCGCACCTCGCCCGTCGAGGTGACTACGCGTGCCCACAGCGGTCCGATCCGGACCGTGGCGCATCTTCCCCAGGTCTCCCGCTCCGGCGGCGAGCGGAAGTGCGTCGGGTGCCAGGAACACCGGGCCGTCGGTCCGGTCAGCAACCCAAACAGAAGGAGAACGGCCATGGCCGTCGTCACCATTCGCCAGCTGCTCGACAGCGGCGTCCACTTCGGGCACCAGACCCGCCGCTGGAACCCGAAAGTCAAGCGCTTCATCCTGACCGAGCGCTCGGGCATCCACATCATCGACCTGCAGCAGTCGCTGTCGTACATCGACCGCGCCTACGAGTACGTCAAGGAGACGGTCGCCCACGGTGGCACCATCCTCTTCGTCGGCACCAAGAAGCAGGCGCAGGAAGTCATCGCCGAGCAGGCGACGCGCGTGGGCCAGCCCTACGTCAACCAGCGCTGGCTCGGTGGTCTGCTGACCAACTTCCAGACGGTCTCCAAGCGCCTCGCGCGCATGAAGGAGCTCGAGGAGCTCGACTTCGAGAACCCCGCCGCGAGCGGCTTCACGAAGAAGGAGCTGCTGCTCAAGAAGCGCGAGCTCGACAAGCTGCACAAGTCGCTGGGCGGTATCCGCAACCTGCAGAAGACCCCCTCGGCCATCTGGGTCGTCGACGCCAAGCGCGAGCACCTCGCCATCGACGAGGCCAAGAAGCTCGGCATCCCCGTGATCGGCATCCTCGACACGAACGCCGACCCCGACGAGTTCCAGTACCCGATCCCCGGCAACGACGACGCCATCCGCTCGGTGAGCCTGCTCACCCGCATCGTCGCCGACGCCGCGGCCGAGGGCCTCATCCAGCGCCACCAGCCCACCGACGAGTCGGCCGAGGCCGAGCCCCTCGCCGACTGGGAGCGCGAGCTGCTCGAGAGCGCACCCGTCGAGGGCGCCGCCGCCGAGGTCGCCGCGACCGAGTCGGCCGCCGACGAGGCCGGTGCCGAGGCTCAGGCCGAGACCGTCGCCGCCGAGGCCGTCGAGAGCGAGGCTCCCGCCGAGTCCGCCGAGGCCACCGAGAAGTAATCAGCGCGTCCTCCAGACCCGCTACGATCGGCGCGGCCGCGGCTGTGCCCGGCCGCGCCGATCGGCATCCACGAGATTTCCCACACACAGAAGGAGCCGCCACTCATGGCAAACTTCACCATCGCCGACATCAAGGCTCTGCGCGAGCAGCTCGGCACCGGAATGGTCGACACCAAGAAGGCTCTCGAAGAGGCTGACGGCAACGTCGAGAAGGCCGTCGAGATCCTGCGCCTCAAGGGCGCGAAGGGCAACGCGAAGCGCGCGGACCGCTCGACGAGCGAGGGCCTCGTGGTCGCACGTGAGCAGGACGGCAAGGTCACCCTCGTCGAGCTGGCTTGCGAGACCGACTTCGTCGCGAAGAACGACCGCTTCATCGCGCTGGCCGACAAGGTCGCCGACGCCGCGGCTGCGGCATCCGCCGACTCGGTCGAGGCCGCCCTGGCCGCCGACGCTTCGGGCCAGACCATCGCTCAGCTCATCGACGACGAGGCCGCGATCATCGGCGAGAAGGTCGAGCTCCGTCGCGTCCGCACCCTCACGGGCGACGCGTTCGAGATCTACCTCCACAAGACGAGCAAGGACCTGCCCCCGCAGATCGGCGTCGTCGTCGCCTACACGGGCTCCGACGCCGAGACGGCTCGCTCCATCGCGCAGCACATCTCGTTCGCGAACCCGAGCTACCTCTCCCGCGACGACGTGCCCGAGGCCGACGTCGAGAAGGAGCGCGAGATCGTCACCGAGATCTCCCGCAACGAGGGCAAGCCCGAGGCCGCGCTGCCGAAGATCGTCGAGGGTCGCGTCAACGCCTTCCTGAAGCAGGTCGCCCTGCTCGACCAGGACTACGCGAAGGACAACAAGCTGTCCGTCGCCCAGGTCGCGAAGGACGCCGGCATCACGATCACCGATTTCGCCCGCTTCAAGGTCGGCGCGTAATCATCGAAAAGGCCCGCATCCACGGATGCGGGCCTTTTCCGTGCCCGTCAGGGCGATACTCTGCAACACAGCGACGAGAGGCACACGATGAACGATGAGAAGACGGGACGCCGCCGCGTCCTGCTGAAGCTCTCCGGCGAGGCCTTCGGCGGCGGGCAGCTCGGGGTCAACCCCGACGTGGTCGGTCAGATCGCACGCGAGATCGCCGCTGCGGTCGATCGCGTCGAGGTCGCGATCGTCGTCGGCGGCGGCAACTTCTTCCGCGGTGCGGAGTTGAGCCAGCGCGGCATGGACCGCGGCCGAGCCGACTACATGGGCATGCTCGGAACGGTGATGAACGCGCTCGCGCTGCAGGACTTCCTCGAGCAGGCCGGTGCGGCCACGCGCGTGCAGTCGGCGATCTCGATGACCCAGGTCGCGGAGCCCTACATCCCGCGGCGCGCCGAGCGTCACATGGAGAAGGGCCGCGTCGTCATCTTCGGAGCCGGCGCCGGTCTGCCCTACTTCTCGACCGACACCGTCGCCGCCCAGCGCGCCCTCGAGATCAAGGCCGACGAGGTGCTCGTCGCCAAGAACGGCGTCGACGCGGTCTACACCGCCGACCCGAAGAAGGACCCGACCGCGGAGAAGATCGACGAGATCACCTACTCCGAGGCGTTGCAGCGCGGGCTCAAGGTGGTCGACTCGACCGCGTTCAGCCTCTGCATGGACAACGGCATCGACATGCGCGTGTTCGGCATGGAGCCCGCGGGCAACGTCACGCGCGCACTCCTGGGCGAGCGCATCGGCACGCTCGTGACCGTCTGAGCCGCACGCCATCGCCTACTAGACTTGACCGGACGTACCGACGAATGGAGTGACGGTGATCCCCGAGATCCTCGCTGACACGAAAACCCGCATGGAGCGCGCTGTCGACGCGGCGAAGGAGGACTTCTCGACGGTCCGCACGGGCCGTGCGAACACCGCCCTGTTCCAGAAGATCCTCGTCGACTACTACGGCTCGCCGACGCCGCTGGCCCAGCTCGCCTCTCTGAACAACCCCGAGGCGCGCACGATCATCGTCACGCCCTACGACAAGTCGGCGCTGAAGGCGATCGAGCAGGCGATCCGCGACACCCCGAACCTCGGCGTCAACCCGACGAACGACGGCAACATCGTCCGCGTGACCATGCCCGAGCTGACCGAGGAGCGCCGCAAGGAGTACGTCAAGCTCGTCCGCTCGAAGGGCGAAGACCACAAGGTTCACCTGCGCGGTATCCGCCGCAAGTCCAAGGACGAGCTCGACGGTCTCAAGAGCGAGGTCGGCGAGGACGAGCTGGTGCGCGGAGAGAAGGAGCTCGACTCCCTCACCCGTGCCCACGTCGACCTCATCGACGAGGCGCTCAAGCGCAAAGAGGCCGAGCTCCTCGAGGTCTGACGCGCATGAGCGTACCCGGTGACGACGTCCCGCCGAAGCCCGATCGAGAGCGGTCCCGCTCGCGCGAGCACGGCGACTCGGCGTTCCACAATCAGGTGCGTGCGGCTCGGAGCGAGTTCGAGAGCCAGATCGTCAAGGCGCGTGCCGATTTCGAGCAGGCGAACGAACGCATCAACGCCCGCACCGGGCGCAACCTGATCCTCGCGATCCTCATCGGTCTCGCGATCGGTGTCGTCGTGGTGGGGTCGCTGATCTTCGTCAAGTGGGTCTTCGTCCTGTTCGCCGTCCCCGTCGCTCTGCTCGGCGTGTTCGAGTTCGTGCGCGCGCTGCAGGCGTCGGGACGCCACGTCGACGTCGTGCCGCAGCTCGTGGCGGGCGCGGCGGTGCTCGCCGCGGGGTACTTCCTCGACCCCGGCACCCATTGGGTCGTGGTCTTCGCCGCGGTCGTCTCGATCATCGTCTGGCGTCTGATGGCGCAGATGGTGAGCACCGAACCGCGCCGGTACGGCGACGTCCTGAGCGACGTCCTCATCGGCGGCTTCGTGCAGCTGTACGTCCCGTTCCTCGGGAGCCTCCTGCTCATCCTGCTTCGCCAGGACGGCGGGGAGTTCTGGGTGCTCGCCATGATCGCCGTCGTCGTGGCGGCCGACACCGGCGCCTACGCCGCGGGGCTGTCGTTCGGACGGCACCCCATGGCGCCGCGCATCAGCCCCAAGAAGACCTGGGAGGGTCTCGCCGGGGCCGCGGTGGTCGCCGTCGTCGTCGCGCTCGGCTTCGCCTGGCTGCTCCTCGACCTGCCGGTCTGGACGGGCGTGATCATCGGTCTCGCGATCCTCGGATCGGCCACGCTCGGCGACCTCGCCGAGTCGATGATCAAGCGCGATCTCGGCATCAAGGACATGAGCTCGTGGCTCCCGGGCCACGGGGGAGTGCTCGATCGCCTCGACTCGATCCTGCCCTCGACGGTGGTCGCCCTCATCCTGTTCCACGCGCTCTCCCCCCTGGTGGTGTCATGACCTCGACCGAGACAGCCGTCCCCGAGACCCCGTTCCCGGTGGTCGCCGGGCGCGCGAAGGGATACGACCGGGCTGCCGTCGACGACTTCCTCGCGCGGGCCCGCGATGCATTCGAGGCTCCGGCGGGAGAAGGCCTGGACTCCGCCGAGGTGCGGCGCACGGCCTTCCCTCTCGTCCGGGGCGGGTACGCCATCACCGCGGTGGACGGCGCGGTGGGGCGGATCGAGGACGCGTTCGCCGCACGCGAGCGCGAGCACGCGCTCTCGCGTGCCGGGGCGCGGGCCTGGGTGGGGCGTTCCCGCAACCTCGCACAGGAGGTCCTCGACCGGCTGTCGCGCGAGCCGAAGGAACGGTTCGAGCGTGTCGGAGTGCTCTCGTACGGCTACCGCGTCGACGAGGTGGACATCGTGGCCGAGCGCATCGTCCGCTACCTCGAGTCGGGTGAGCCGCTGACCGTCGAGCAGGTGCGGTCGGTCGCCTTCCGCATGCAGCGCGGCGGCTACCAGGAGGCCCAGGTCGACGCGGTGCTGGATGCCGTCGTCTCAGTGATCCTCGCCATCGGCTGAGCCAACGCGGCGCCGCACCACGATGGCCTGCCGCAACCGGGCACGCTAAACTCGGGGACACTGTGGCTTCCGGTTCCGATCTCACCCCGTATCGAGCGCCTCGCGTCGCCCGGCGCACGCGCGGCGCGGAGTCGCGCTGGTCGCGTCGACGCGGCGTCGTCTCGGTCTTCGCCGGCCTCGCCGCCGTGGGGATGGCCGTGGGAGCTCTGGCGCCCCTGGGCACGAGCCTCGCCGTGGCGCAGGAGAAGCCGGTCGAGGTCGTGTCGCTGTGGGCGGACTCCCGCGGGGACGCGCAGGCGCTGGCCACCGACGATGCACCGGCGGATGCCGTGACGCTGGACCGCAGCGGTTTCACCGTCTACATGAAGCCGACGCCCACGCCCACGCCGGAACCGTCCGCCGAGGGCGAGCGAGCCGGCTCGTCTCGGTCGGCTCCGGTGCGGTACTCCGGAGGCGGTTCGTCGAGCGATTGGCTCGCAGCCGCCGGCATCTCCGAGAGCGACTGGGGATACGTCGACTACATCGTCTCCAAGGAGAGCGGCTGGAACCCCAACGCGACGAACGCTTCGTCGGGCGCGTGCGGGCTTGTCCAGGCCTATCCGTGCAGCAAGGTCCCCGGCAGCGGCTACGATCCCGTCGACAACCTGAAATGGGCCAACGGCTACGCCGTCGGTCGCTACGGCAGCTGGGCCGACGCGCACGCGTTCTGGACCAGCAACCACTGGTGGTGACGGGTCTTCTCATGCCCCGCTCCAATCGCCGTCGGCCCGAACCGAACGACGACGCGCTCGATCGCCTGCTGAACGGCTGGAAGCGTACCGAGGTGCGCCGCGGCGCGACCTGGACCGTTCAGCCCGTCTCGGCCGCGCAGGCCCAGAAGACCTACATCTGCCCCGGTTGCGCCCGGGTCATCGACATCGGCGTCGCGCACGTGGTGGCGTGGCGCGCCGACGGAGTTCTCGGCGACGCCGCCGATCTCGCCGCAAGACGGCATTGGCATTCGGCATGTTGGAGGATCGCATGAGCTTCGAGATTCGCGGACCCGTTCAGCTCCCCGCGCGGCGGGAGGACATCGAGCTGCACACCCTCGACGGGCTGACGCTCGTCGGCGAGCTGGCGGTACCCGAGACCGGGGCACCCGCCGCCACCCTCGTGACGCTGCATCCGCTCCCCACCGCGGGCGGGTTCATGGATTCCCACATCCTCCGCAAGGCTGCGGGACGCCTGCCGGCCCTGGCCGATCTGGCGGTGCTCCGGTTCAACACGCGCGGCACCACCTCGCCCCGCGGCACGAGCGACGGGGCTTTCGACGGCGGAGCCGCCGAGGCGTTCGACGTCGCGGCCGCGATGGATCTCGTGCGCGAGCGCGGTCTGCCGAGACCGTGGCTGCTCGGCTGGTCGTTCGGAACCGAGCTGGCGCTCAAATACGGACGCGATCACGACGTCGAGGGCGTCATCCTCCTCTCGCCGCCGTTGCATCGCGCGACCGACGCCGATGTCGCAGCGTGGGCGGGCGACGGCCGCCGGGTGATCGTCGTCGTGCCCGAGTTCGACGACTATCTGCGCCCTCCCGAGGCCCGTCAGCGCTTCGCCGCGATCCCGCACGCGGATCTGATCGCGGTGGACGGCGGGAAGCACCTGTGGGTCGGTGAGACGCAGACCCGACGGGTCCTCACCGAGATCGTCGCCGCGGTCAACCCCGACGCGCTTCCGCTCGCGACCGAATGGGACGACGCGGAGCCGCAGCCCGCCTCCTGAGGCTCAGCGTTCGTTCTGCCGCGGGATGACGACCTGACGGTAGATGATGAGGATGCTCGCGGCCACGGGGATCGCGACGAGCGCGCCCAGCAGCTGTCCCAACGCCGCACCGGCCAGGGCGGCGATCACGACGACGGCGCCGGGGATCGACACGGCGCGGTTCATGATGCGAGGCGAGATGAAGTACGCCTCGACCTGCATGTAGACGATGTACCAGATCGCGGCCCAGAGGGCGGTCTGCGGCTCGGACAGCCCCGGGATGAGACAGGTCAGCACGATGATCGCCGAGCCCGTCAGGGTTCCCACGAGCGGGATGAGCGAGAACGAGAAGGCGATCACGGCCAGGACGGCGGGGAACGGCGCCTGGATGACCGTGAGGAAGATGGCGCTCAGCACACCGTTGATCACGCCGAGCGACACTTGGCCCATGACGTAGAAGCCCACCGAGGCCGTGATCTGCTCTGCGAGGTCGATGAAGCGCGGGCGGCGCGAGGCGGGGACGAGCTGGTAGACCGCCGCCTTGAGGTTCGGGGTCGAGGCGGTGAAGTAGATCGTGAGGATGAGCACCACCACGGCACCGGTGAACCCGCTGATGATGCCGCCGCCGATGAGCAGGATCGACCCGGTGATCGAGCCGCCGATGGCGCCGATGTCGAGCGAGTTGTACCAGTCGGACAGGTATTGGAAGAGCTCGTCCACGTTCAGCTGCGGGAAGGTGCTCGTCAGCCAGGTCTTGATCGCGCCGACCGGGTCCCAGTTGCCGTTGGTGACGAGCTGTTGGACGGCGGCCACGAGCTGCGAGATCTGCGAGACGATGATCGGCACGACCATCAGGATGATCCCGGCGAAGGCGGCCAGCAGCGCGGCGAAGGTGATCAGCAGAGCGCCCCAGCGGGGGAGGCGCCGACGCTCGAGCCACGAGACGACGGGATCGAGACCGAGCGCGAGGAACAGCGCCGTCCCGACGTAGAGGAGGATGGTCGAGAGCGTCTGGATGCCGCCGATGATGACGATGCCCACACCGACGCCGAGCGTCGCGATGAGGGCGGTACGGAACGGGTTCTGCAGCTTCACGAACGCCTCCGGGGGTCGAATCACCTCACCTTACGGTCAGGGCGCGCCTTTGACGACAGGACACCCCTCCCACGACGCTTTCAGGTCGTTTTCGATATCCTGAAACGTCGATCAAGCGTTCGGTGATCCCGTTCCGGATGTGGAGAGGTGTTCCTTCGTGCGTTTCGTGTGGGCTGTCGTCGCGTTCGTGCTCGCGACCGTGATGATCGGCGCGGGTATCGCGCAACGGACCATCCTGCGCGGCCCCGAGGCGGTGAGCGAGAGCGCGTCGACGTCCTCGAGCGCACCTTTCACGCTCCTCGACGGCTCCGTCCTCGCGTCGCATTCCGGGTCGCAGGCTCTTCGCATCGAGGGTACGGGCACCGTCTTCGCCGCCTACGGCCGCACCGATGACGTCGAGGCCTGGCTCGCACGCTCCGACTACAACCGACTGGCCGTCGCCGACGACGGCACGATCGCGGTGTCGGAGGTCGCGGCGACATCGTCGCCGGCTCCCAACGCCGACGGCTCGGTCTCGCCGGCGCCCTCGCCCGTCGGGTCGGACCTGTGGCTCGAGGAGTTCCAGAACGACGACGTCCTGCAGACGTCGCTGCAGCTGCCCGAGGGGATGAGCATCGTGATCGCGTCCGACGGAACGGCGCCCGCTCCCGCGAGCGTCTCGGTGACGTGGCCGATCGAGTCGACGACGCCCTGGGCGGGGCCCCTCATCGTCGGCGGCAGCATCATCCTCGCCGTCGGCGTCGTGATGTACATCCTCGGCTGGCGTCATCTGCGACGCTCGCGCGGCCCGCGCCGCAAGGGCATCCCGATGTCGGCGACGCAGCCCATCGACCTCGCCCTCGAAGACGAGGCGAAGGGCGTCATCTCGTCCACGCCCGCTCGCCGCCGCCTCGCCCGCGGACGTCAGGCACTCATCGCCCTTCCCGTCGTGTCCGTCATCGCGCTCTCCGGCTGTTCGGCCGACGCGTGGCCGCAGCTGGCGGCCACCGAGACCCCGTCTCCGACGGCGACCGTCGTCGCCGATCCGGACCAGGCACCGCCGGCGGTGACGCAGCGCCAGGCGGAACGCATCCTGCAGCGCATCGCCGAGGACGTGTCGTCGGCGGATGCCAGCGCGGATGCCGCCCTCGCCGCCACCCGCTTGAGCGGTCCGGCCCTGGCCGAACGCGAGACGAATTACACCCTGCGCTCCAAGATCAGCGACCGGGCCCCGCTCGCACCGATCCCGGCGACCCCGCTCGAGATCCTCCTGCCGGAGACCTTCGCGCAGTGGCCGCGGACGTTCCTCGCCGTCGTCGAGGGCGCCGACGGGTCCCCGGACACGATCATGACGGTCAGCCAGCAGGATCCGTGGTCCGACTACAAGCTCGGCTACATCGCGGAGCTCGCGACCGACACGTTCCCCGAGCTCGCGCCCGCCTACCTCGGCGCTGCTCAGGTGGCTCCGGATTCGCCGTTCCTCGTCCTGCCCCCGCAGGATCTCGCGGCCGCTTACTCGGACTTGCTCACGAACGGCGACACGAGTCCCTACGCGAAGCTGTTCGAAGCGGAAGGCGACGCGTTCCGCACGGGTGTCGCCTCGAACCGTCAGCAGATCCTCGACGATTTCAACCAGACCGGCGCCGAGACCGGCACGGTCTCGTTCACGACGCAGGCCGGATCGCAGGCGCCGATCGCGATGCAGACGCTCGAGAGCGGCGCGATCGTCGCGGTGACGATCAACGAGGATCACACGTTCACCCCGAGCAACCCCGACGCCGTGATCAACGTGCCCGACACGAACCCCGTCGCCAGTGCGCTGACCGGCGTCTCCCAATCGTCCTCGGGCTTCACCACGACGTATGCCGACCAACTGTTCTTCTTCGTCCCCGGGGCCGGCTCGTCCGAGCCGATCCAGTTCCTCGGCTACCGATCCAACGTCCTCTCCGCGAAGGTTGTCTGAATGAGCGATCCCACGTCCAGTGCCGTCCTCCGCGGCGCCGTCGACCTGTCGTCCCTGCGCAATCGGCCCGCCGCGACGGCGTCCGCCCCGGCGGGCGGCGCCGACGGCGATGCGGCTGCCGCGTCGCGTCTGGTGTTCGACGCGACCGATCAGAGCTTCGGCGATGTGCTCGAGCTCTCGCGCACCGTGCCCGTCGTGGTCGATCTGTGGGCGGAGTGGTGCGGACCCTGCAAGCAGCTGAGCCCGGTGCTCGAGAAGGTCGTCACCGAGCTCGCGGGCCGGCTCGTCCTGGCCAAGGTCGACGTCGACGCGAACCCGCAGCTCGCGCAGGGCTTCCGCGCCCAGTCGATCCCGATGGTCGTCGCGCTCGTTGCCGGGCAGCCGGTTCCGCTGTTCACCGGCGCGGTGCCCGAGCAGCAGGTGCGCGAGGTCTTCGACCAATTGCTTCAGCTCGCGGCTCAGCACGGCGTGACCGGGACGGTGCCGATGGATGACGCGGAGGCCGGCGCGAGCGACGAGCAGCCGGCAGAGCCGCCGATGCCCTTGCTTCATGCCGAGGCGTTCGCCGCGATCGAGCAGGGCGACTACCCCCGCGCGATCGCCGCGTACGAGCAGGCGCTGGCCGAGGACCCCCGAGACGCGGATGCCGCGGCCGGACTGGGTCAGGTCCGGCTGCTCGACCGGGTGCAGCACCTGGATCTCGTCCAGGCCCGGGCCGCGGCGGCCGCGGCGCCGACCGATGTCGAGGCGCAGTTCGCCGTCGCCGACCTCGACGTCGCCGGTGGCCACGTCGACGACGCCTTCGCCCGGCTCCTCGATCTGTTCGCCTCGACGGCGGGGGGACGAGAGCGCGACCGTCCGGACACGCCTGCTCGAGCTCTTCGGGCTCGTCGGCGACGGCGACCCGCGCGTCGTCGCGGCACGACGCCGGCTCACCTCGCTGATGTTCTGACGCCGTCGTCCCGCGGGCGATGCCGGAGCGTCGCCCGCGAGACGCGGATCGTCAGCGCGCGGGGTTGCGCAACCAGAGCACGCCGAGCGGCGGCAGCACCATCGTGGCGCGCCCGTCGACCGCCTGCACCGTGCCGAAGTTCCCGACGCCCGAACCGCCGTACGCCTCGGCGTCGCTGTTGAGGACCTCGAGCCACGCGCCGTCCTCGGGGAGTTCGAGCGTGAAGTCGTGGAGCGGCACCCCCGAGAAGTTGCAGACGACCACGACGGTGTTGCCGTGGTGGTCGTGTCGCGCGAACGCCATGACGCTGGGGTTCCACGCGGGTGCGCCCAGACGCTGGAACGCCTCGCCGTCGGAGTCTCGCGACCACAGCGCGGACTCCTCCCGATACACGCGGTTCATGTCGCCGACGAAAGTGTGCAGTCCCCGGTGGGCCGGCTGGTCCAGCATCCACCAGTCCAGCTCGCGTGCCTCGGACCATTCGGACATCTGCCCGAACTCCTGCCCCATGAACAGCAGCTGCTTGCCCGGGTGGCCCCACATGTACGCGAGATAGGCGCGCATGTTCGCGAGCTTCTGCCAGTGGTCGCCCGGCATGCGGGTGAACAGGCTGCCCTTGCCGTGCACGACCTCGTCGTGGCTGATGGGGAGCACGAAGTTCTCGCTGAAGGCGTAGACGAACGAGAACGACAGCTCGCCCTCGTGATGCTCGCGGTACATCGGGTCGCGATTGATGTACTGGAGGGAGTCGTTCATCCACCCCATGTTCCATTTGAACCCGAATCCGAGCCCACCCCACTCGGTGGGCGCGGTCACCCCGGGGAAGCTCGTTGACTCCTCGGCGATCATGGCGATGCCCGGGTACCGCTTGTACGCCGTGGCGTTGACCTCCTGCAGGAACGAGATGGCCTCGAGGTTCTCGCGGCCGCCGTGGATGTTCGGCTCCCACTGCCCGGCCTCGCGGGAGTAGTCGAGGTAGAGCATCGAGGCGACCGCGTCGACCCGCAGCCCGTCGACGTGGAACTCCTCGAACCAGTACAGCGCGTTCGCGACGAGGAAGTTGCGGACCTCGTTGCGTCCGTAGTCGAAGATCAGGGTTCCCCAGTCGCGGTGCTCGCCCCGGCGGGGGTCGGGGTGCTCGTAGAGCGGGCTGCCGTCGAAGCGCGCGAGGGCGAACGCGTCCTTCGGGAAGTGACCCGGCACCCAGTCCATGATCACGCCGATGCCCGCGCCGTGCAGCCGGTCGATCAGGTATCGCAGGTCGTCAGGGGATCCGAAGCGGCTGGTCGGGGCGTAGTAGCCCGACACCTGGTAGCCCCACGAGCCGCCGAACGGGTGCTCGGCGAGGGGCAGGAACTCCACGTGCGTGAAGCCCTGGGCCGTCACGTAGTCGATGAGCTGATCGGCGGCGTCGCGGTAGCCCAGCCCGCTGCGCCACGACCCGAGGTGCACCTCGTACACCGACATCGGCTGCGAGATCGGTGTCGAGGTCGAGCGGTGCTCGAGCCACGCGGCATCCTGCCACTCGTACGAGCTGTCGGCCACGACGGATGCCGTCGCCGGCGGCACCTCGGCGAGGCGGGCCATCGGGTCGGCTTTGTCGATCCAGGCGCCGTCGGCAGTGAGGATCTGGAACTTGTAGACCGCCCCCGCCACGAGCCCGGGGACGAAGAGCTCCCACACGCCGGTCTCGCCCATGGAGCGCATCGCGTGCCCCGCGCCGTCCCAGCCGTTGAAGTCGCCGACCACCCGGACCGCGCGGGCGTTGGGCGCCCACACGGTGAAGGAGACACCGGGCACGCCGTTGTGGAGTCGCACATGCGCGCCGAGCACGCGCCACAGCTCCTCGTGGCGCCCCTCGTGGATGAGGTGCAGGTCGAGCTCGCCGATCGTGGGGAGATGGCGATAGGGGTCGTCGGCGACCCAAGCCGGGGCGTCGTCGTAGGTCGCGACGACGCGGTACGCGGGCGGCTGCGCGTCGAGGGCCGCCTCCCAGATGCCGCCGCGGAGGTGCCGGAACGACGCCTCGGGCTCGTTCGCGAAGACGGCTGAGACGGTGCGGGCGAGCGGTCGGCGAACGCGGATCACCCAGCCGTCGGCGACGGCGTGCGCGCCGAGGACGTCGTGGGGTGCGTGGTACGAGCCGGCCGCGACCGAGTCGAGGACGTGGTCTGCGGGGGCGTTCATCGGGTTCCCTTCACGTGCAGGATGTGCACGGGCTCGACGAAGGCGTCGAGACGGACGTAGTTGTGGTCGCTCCAGGTCCAGGCGTCTCCCGTGAGGAGGTCTTCGACCTCGTAGGCGTCGCCGGGGGCGACCCCCCACACCGTCGTGTCGAGGTGCACGGTCGTCTCGCGTGCCGAATGGGCGTCGACGTTGACGACGACGAGGATCGTGTCGGCGACGCCGTCGGGGGTGAGCTCGGCGGGCAGGTGCTTGGAGAAGACCACGATCGAGTCGTCGTCGGACCAGTGGAACGAGAGGTTGCGCAGCTGGCGGAGCGCGGGGTGCGCGCGACGGATCTCGTTGAGACGCCGCAGGTACGGGGCGAGCGACTCGCCGCGCTCCTCGGCTCCGTCCCAGTCGCGGAGCTTGTACTCGTACTTCTCGTTGTCGATGTTCTCCTCGGACCCGGGCCGGGCGACGTTCTCGACGAGCTCGTACCCGGCGTACACGCCGTACGACGCCCCGGCGGTCGCGGCGAGGGCGGCACGGATCTTGTAGGCGGGGCGACCGCCGTACTGCAGGTACTCGGTGAGGATGTCGGGAGTGTTGACGAAGAGGTTCGGGCGCATGAAGTCGGCCGTGCCGTGCGAGACCCAGCCGAGGAACTCCTCCAGCTCCTCCTTCGTGTTGCGCCATGTGAAGTACGAGTAGCTCTGCTGGAAGCCCCCCATCGCCAGGGCCTGCATCGGGGCCGGCCGGGTGAACGCCTCGGCGAGGAAGACGACGTCGGGAGCCTCTTCTGCGACGGTGGCGATGAGCCACTCCCAGAACTGCAGCGGCTTGGTGTGCGGATTGTCGACGCGGAAGATCCGGACGCCCTGCGCGACCCAGTGACGCACGACGCGCAGCACCTCGGCGCGGATGCCGGCGGGGTCGTTGTCGAAGTTGATCGGGTAGATGTCCTGATACTTCTTCGGCGGGTTCTCGGCGTAGGCGATCGAGCCGTCGGGCAGGGTCGTGAACCACTCCGGGTGAGCGGCGACCCAGGGGTGGTCGGGAGATGCCTGAAGGGCCAGGTCGAGGGCGACTTCGAGCCCTCTCTCGGATGCCGCGGCGACGAAGGCACGGAAGTCGGCGAGCGTGCCGAGGTCGGGGTGCACGGCGTCGTGACCGCCGTCTGCCGAGCCGATCGCCCACGGGGAGCCGGGGTCTTCCGGCCCGGCGGTGAGGGTGTTGTTCGGGCCCTTGCGGTGAGCCCGGCCGATCGGGTGGATCGGGGGCAGGTAGAGCACGTCGAATCCCATGGCCGCCACGCCGTCGAGCCGCTCGGTCGCGGTGGCGAACGTGCCGCTGCGGATCGTGCCGTCAGGCTCGCGCCGTGCCCCTTCCGAACGCGGGAAGAACTCGTACCAGGCGCCGACGCCCGCTCGCTCGCGCTCGACGAGCAGCTCCTGCTCGTCTCCGAGAGTGATGAGTGAGGGAAGGGGGCGCGCCGAGAACATCGCCGCGAGAGCCGGGTCCCGGACGATCTCGAGCGCCGTGACCGCATCGATCGCGTCGTCGCGCAGGCGCGCTGCCGTCCTCTCGAGCGACTTGCGCTCCGACGCGGGACGCCCCTTGTCGCCGGCGGCCCGCTGGAGGAGTAGGGCGCCGGCCTCGCGCATGAGGTCGGAATCGACGTCCGCGGCGATCTTCACTTCGGCCGCATGCTGCCACGTGGCGAAGTCGTCGGCGAACGCCTCATACCGGAACCGCCACACGCCCTGCTCGAGAGGTGCGACGAGGACCGCCCAGCGGTCGAAGCCGTCACCCAGCGGGGAGAGGCGGTGCAGCGACTCCGTGCCCGACGGCGACGTGAGCCTGAGATGGACGCCGATCAGGTCGTGACCCTCACGGAACGCCGTGACGCGGAACGGCACGGCCTCGCCGGCGAATGCCGACGGGCGGTAGCGCCCGCCGGGCACTGCGGGCGCGGCATCCTGCATCGGGATGCGCCCGGCGACGGTGTCGCTCGCCCGGTCGGACCGGGCGGCCGGGCGCACCGGGATCTCGGCGGTGCTGCGGAACGGGACGGATGCGGTCGTGCGCGTCGTTGATGCCACGTGACGAACCTATCGCGGTCGACAGATTCGAAGAACGGGGTTGCGCGTCAGCCCGCTCGCAGTAGATGCATGGTCGGTCCGCTGACCGCGAGGCGCGTTCCGGGAGCCATCGGTGCTCCCTCGCGGCGGGGCCGTTCGTCCTCGCTCGACCACAGCGAGACGAACCCCGAGACGCCCGGGATGCGGGGGGAGCACCACCTCGGTGTCGCTCTCGCGGCCGTGGACCACCAGCAGCACGCGGTTCTCGGGCTCGTGCGCCGGCGTCGAGCCAGCCACGTACTGGAGCGTCCGCTGCTCGGCATCCGTCCACCGCTCGTGGGTCATCGGCTCGCCCGACTCGTCGAACCAGTGGATGACCGACGCCTCGGGCACCGCGTCCTCGGGCTCGTCGAACCGCACCGGACGCAACGCGGGGTTCTCCGCGCGCAGACGCAGCAGGCGCCGCACGTGCTCGAGCACCTCGACCTGCCAGTCGGCCAGCTGCCAGTCCACCCAGGTCAGCGGGCTGTCGTGGCAATAGGCGTTGTTGTTGCCCGCCTGCGTGCGCGCGAGCTCGTCGCCCGCCGTGATCATCGGCACTCCCGCCGACAGCAGCAGGGTGCCCGCGAGGTTGCGGATGGCTCGGCGGCGCGCGGCGGTGACGTGCTCGGCGTCGGTCTCGCCTTCGGCGCCGTGGTTGAACGAGCGATTGGTGTCGGCTCCGTCGCGCCCCTGCTCGCCGTTGGCCTCGTTGTGCTTGACCTCGTAGGAGACGAGGTCGCGGAGCGTGAAGCCGTCGTGCGCCGTGACGAAGTTGATGCTCGCCAGCGGCCCCCGCTCGGCGCCGAACATCGGCGCCGATCCTGCGAGGTGCGTCGCGAGCCCGCCGACCCCCGCGGGCGACGTGCCCGCGCGCCGCAGGTAGTCGATGTCGCTCAGCCAGAAGTTGCGGACGCCGTCGCGGTACCGGTCGTTCCACTCCTGCCATCCCGGGCCGAAACCGCCCGTCTGCCAGCCGCCGAGGCCGACGTCCCACGGCTCGGCGATGATCTTGTCGCCCTGCAGCGTCGGGTCGTCGGCGATCGCGCGGAGCAGCGGGTGCCCGGGGTCGAACGCGTGGTTCTCGTCCCGCCCCAGGGTGACGGCGAGGTCGAACCGGAACCCGTCGATCTGCACCTCGGAGCTCCAGTACCGCAGCGAGTCGAGCACGAGACGTGCGACGGCGGGCACCGAGGTGTCGACGGAGTTGCCGCACCCGGTGACGTCGACGTAGGCGCCGTCGTCGAGCTGCCGGTAGTAGGAGCGGTTGTCGATCCCGCGGAAGCCGGAGCGCCGTCCGCCCAGCTCGAGCTCGGCGGTGTGGTTGAACACGACATCGAGGATCACCTCGAGCCCGGCCGCGTGCAGGGCCCGGACGGCGGACTTCAGCTCGGCGAGCACGGCGCCCGGGCCGCGCCGCCGGGACTCGGCGGTGGCGTAGCCGGGATGCGGCGCGAAGAAGCCGAGTGTGTTGTAGCCCCAGTAGTTCGACAGTCCCAGGGCGAGCAGGCGGGGCTCGCTCTCGAACGCGTGGATCGGGAGGAGCTCGACGCTCGTGACGCCGAGCGAGAGGAGATGCTCGATCATGGCGGGGTGGCCGAGGCCAGCGTAGGTGCCGTGGAGCGCGGGCGGGATGTCGGGGTGGCGCTTGGTCAGGCCTTTGACGTGCGCCTCGTAGATGACGGTGCGATCGCGCGGGATCCGGGGCTTGACGACGCCCTGCCAGTCGAACGCCGGGTCGACGACGACCGAGCGGTGGTCGCCGGGCCCGCCGGTGACGATGCCGCGCGCGTACGGGTCGAGCAGCAGGGTCTCGGGATTGAACACGTGCCCCGCGCCGTGCGGCCCGTCGACGCGCAGGGCATAGCGGACGCCGGGACGCAGCGAGTCGACCGATGCCTCCCAGACACCGCCGCCGACGGGACGCAGGGGTCGTTCGTCGACGGCCCAGTCCAGGTCGTCGTCGTCGAAGATGACGAGATCGATCGCGTCGGCGTGCGCCGACCACACCCGGATGGTGGCGCCGTCGTCGTGAAGGGTCACCCCGAGAGGGGGCGCGGCGGGAGCGAGCGACCCGTCGGGATCGAGCAGTCCGGCGGGCGAGTGGCTGTCGGGCATGGGTTCTACAGTAATGAGGGTCGGCGATCGCATCGGGAGGCACAGTGACCGTCTATCTCGATCACGCTGCGACGACGCCGCTGCACCCGCTGGCCCGCGAGGCCTGGCTCGCCGCCCACGAGACGCTCGGCAACGCCTCGTCGGTGCACGGTGCGGGCCAGGCCGCGCGCCGCCTGCTCGAGGACGCCCGTGACGCGGTCGCGGCGGCGCTCGGATGCCAGCCCATCGAGGTCGTGTTCACCTCGGGCGGCACCGAGGCGATCAACCTCGCCGTCAAAGGGCTGTGGTTCGCGGACGGTCGTACCGACGCCGCGGTGGTGCTGCCCGACGGCGAGCACCACGCCGCTCTCGACGCCGTGGGGTGGCTGGCGAGCCGGTGGGGCGCGCCGGTGCGACCCGTTCCTCTCGACGCCGTCGGCCGCATCTCGCCGGCGGCCTTCGCCATCGCGCTCCCGGGCGCCGCTCTCGCGACCGCCCTCGTGGCGAACAACGAGGTCGGCACGGTCAACGACGCCGCCGCGCTGAGCCGTGCGGCCCACGACGCCGGCGTCCCGCTCCACCTCGACGCCGTCGCGGCCCTCGGCTCCGTGCCGCTGGACTTCTCGGGCTGGCGGGGGGCGTCCTCGGCGGCGCACGGCCTCGTGGCGATGTCGGTGTCGGGACACAAGGTGGGCGCGCCGGTCGGCACCGGCGCTCTCGTCGTGTCGCGCCACGCGCGGCTCTCGCCGCTCGCGCACGGCGGCGGACAGCAGCGGGGCCTTCGCGCGGGCACGCCGGACGTCGCGGGCGCCGCGGCGCTGGCGGCGGCGATGACCGAGGCCGAACGCGTCCGCACCGACGAGAACGCGCGGCTGACCGCCTTGCGCACGCGTCTCGTCGACGGCATCCGTGCCGCCGTCCCGCGGGCCGTCGTCCTCGGCGACGAGGAGCACCGTCTGTCCGGCAACGTCCACGTGCTGTTCCCGGATGCCGTCGGCGAGACGCTGCTGTTCCTCTTCGACACCGTCGGCATCGCGGTCTCGACCGGGTCGGCCTGCCAGGCCGGTGTCGCCGAGCCCTCGCACGTCGTGCTGGCGCTGGGCCGGAGCGACGCCGACGCGCGCGCGGTCCTCCGACTCACCCTGGGACGCACGAGCACCGCGGCCGACGTCGACGCTTTCCTCGCCGCATTGCCGGGCGTCCACGAGCGCGCGGCCTCGGCCCGAGCCCGCGCCTCGTCGCATCCGTAGACTGGAGCGATGCGAGTACTGGCTGCCATGAGCGGCGGCGTCGACTCGGCCGTCGCGGCCGCCCGCGCCGTCGACGCCGGACACGACGTCGTCGGCGTTCACCTCGCCCTCTCCCGCGCCGGCGGAACGCTGCGCGCGGGAAGCCGCGGCTGCTGCACGATCGAGGACGCGATGGACGCCCGGCGCGCGGCCGACAAGCTCGGCATCCCGTTCTACGTGTGGAACTTCTCCGAGCGCTTCCGCGACGACGTCATCGACGACTTCGTCGCGGAGTACCGGGCCGGGCGCACGCCGAATCCCTGCATGCGCTGCAACGAGAAGATCAAGTTCGCCGCGCTGCTGGAGCGGGCGCTCGAGCTGGGCTTCGACGCCGTGTGCACGGGGCACTATGCGCTGCTCGTGGAGGGCGCGGAGGGACGAGAGCTGCACCGGGCCTCCGACGCGGCGAAGGACCAGTCCTACGTCCTGGGCGTGCTCACCTCGGAGCAGCTCGCGCACACGTACTTTCCGCTCGGAGCGACGCCGTCGAAGGCCATCGTGCGCGCCGAGGCGGCCGATCGCGGACTGACGGTGGCGCAGAAGCCCGACAGTCACGACATCTGCTTCATCCCCGACGGCGACACCCGGGGCTGGCTGGCCGACAAGGTCGGCGCCGAGACGGGCGAGATCGTCGACCGTACGGGTGCCGTCGTCGGCAGCCACGAGGGTGCGCACGCGTTCACGGTCGGGCAGCGGCGCGGCCTGCAGCTGGGGGTTCCCGCCCCCGACGGCAAGCCCCGGTTCGTCCTGGAGGTGCGCCCCGTCGACAACCGCGTCGTCGTCGGGCCGAAGGAGGCCCTCGCGACCGCCGAGATCGCGGGCGAGCGGTTCACCTGGGCCGGCGCCGCACCGCGCGAGAGCCGTTTCGCGTGCGAGGTGCAGATCCGCGCACACGCCGATCCGGTCGGTGCGATCGCGGAGATCCGCGACGGCGAGATCGTCGTCGTCCCCGAGACTCCGTTCGACGGTGTCGCCCCCGGGCAGACCGCGGTGATCTACGACGGCACGCGCGTGCTCGGACAGTTCACGATCGACCGGACCGTATCCGCCGTCCCGGTCGACGCCTGATCGCGGC
>JAQIJE010000019.1:0-41351 GCA_036946435.1 Microbacterium arborescens
GCCCTTGCCGTGCCGGGTGAGCACGATGGACTCGCCTCCGAAGCGGACGCGGTTAACGAGCTCTTAGGGCCTAGTTGTAGACCACTTTGTGATGACGTCGATTACGAGGGCGGTGATCGACGCCGCCGAAACGATGCTCAACGCAGCCAGGATCGCCATGCTGAGGGAAGCCAGTCGTCTAGAGGCGAAGGGGTTACTTGCGTGTTCAGGCGGCGGGCTCACCCTCCTGACCGAAATGTCGATGAGGGGAGAACCATCCTCGATCACGATTCCCGGCAGGCCGGCGCTCACGAATGTGATCGACCCAGATGCTCGCTTTTTGATGAGTTGAGGCTTGACAGGGAACTCTGCCCAATCGAAGCCGTATCCCGAGCCGGGGCCTATGCGAATACCTTCGTTCGTTTCCGAGAGCAGCAGAGCGCCACCGGGCTCGACACGGAACACCAGCGACCTCGCGGCGTCGAACGCGTCGGACGGGATGTCAGCCCGGCTGTTCGAGAACACTCGCAGGGTCACCAGGTGAGGATCCTGTATCTGCAACCCGTTCACTCGAACGTCGAGGTTTTCGATCGCAGTTGGCGCCGCCACTAAGCGCACCACCTCGACCGCATACTCAAGGCGCCTCTTGGGGTTTGCTCGGTAGTAGGTGATGACGGTGTAAACACCTACGATCGCGGTTATCGCGACGCCGACTACCGCCCAAGTAACCCCAGGATCCATGAGCGCAACCGTAGCGTCTCGGCCGGTGCCCGGAGGGGCTCTCAGGATTGAATGCGCGAAAGTGTCGACCGAGATGTTCGCTCAGTCGACGATGCTCAACGCAGTTGGCTTGCCGACAGCTGCCAGGCCGCAAGTCAGCGATTCGCCGCGGCGCAGCTCGATGATCTTGTCGAGCCGCAGGCCGGTCCAGCAGTCGCCGTCGTCGGTGACAACCAGGGGCAGCTCACGGACACCGGCGGTGCGCAGCTCGTCGACCAGGCCAGAGGCGTCGACGTCGACGAGCTCGAAGTCAATCCCGGCCAGGCGCAGCGCTGTGCACCGTACACCGTGACATGAATGCTCATCGCTCGTGATCCTCTCTGCGGTTCTCGGTCGTCCCGCCGGTGCCGCGTCATCGGCTGATACCCACCGCCCGGGGGGCGGATCGAAGCGGTTCAAGGGCCGGCCTCGCCGGGATTCCACAGGGATCAGCGCAGCACCCTTGATGCGTTCCGGGCCGGCGCGCTCCCCGGTGCCGCCGTCGCCGTCAGCTCGAGCTATTGACACGTACTTGTCACTGTCGCTTGATCTATGGCGACACGCGGCGTGTTGCTGGCCGCTCACTCGATCTATGGACAGCGTCGCGGGTATGTCTGACCGTTGTCTCCCGTGCAGCAGACCCTCCGGCTGCGCACGTGTCAACGGGGGCTCTGCCGGCGCCCTCTGGTGCGTATGCTCCGCTGCGAGCGTGGGTATCGGGTGACTCGTGATTTGAGGCTGTCATGGATGCTCTGGCCACGGCTGAGGGTGAGGCGCTGCGGCGCCTGATCTCGGGTTGCTCAAGGCACGAGCCGGGCGTCGGGGCAGGATGGGGACGATGGATGATCTGTACGCGCGCCTGCGCGAGCTCGAGACGGCCCTGATGAGCCACGGGCGCGCGGATGCCGCGGAGCGGCTGGCGGAGGCGGTCGCGGCGGGGACCACGGGGACGGAGATCCTCTTCCGGGTGCGGTGGGTCCTCCGGCAGGAGCCGGTCGGGGAATCCGTGACGACGCCCGACCTCGCGGCTCGCATCGCCGGGGTGCTCGCGGAGATCGATTCCCTGCTGCCCGGGTGAGGGCGCCCGCCGCACGCGCCTCACGCGCGCTACGGCGCGGGAACGAGCTCCGCGCGCAGCAGCGCGACGAGCGCTTCGGCCGCGGAGGTCGGCGGCCGGCGCCGTGACCAGGCCAGCGAGGATCGCGAACGGCGGGACGACGTCGTCCATTGGGACGATCCGCGTGCCCGGCACCGAGCCGGCGGCTCCGGCCGCGAACCGGGGGACGAGCGCCAGACCGAGGCCCTGCGGGACGTAGTGCGCCGCGGTGGAGATCTCGGCCACCTCGATGAGCACCTTCCGCGAGACGCCGGCGTGCGCGAACGCGTCGTCGACGATGCGGCGCGAGCCGTAACCGGGTGGGAGGTCGACGAAGCTCTCGCCCTCGAGGTCGGCCAGAGTCGCGGACGCCGCAGCGGCGAGCGGATGCTGCTCGGGCACGACCAGCACGTAGGGCGAGGTCGCGACGACCTCGCCGCGCAGGCTCGCCGGCAGACCGTCGACGACCGACAGCAGGGCGAGGTCGATCTCGCCGCGCTCCAGCTGTGCGACCAGCCCCGACGATCCGAGCCCCGTCGCCCGCAACTGCACGACGACGGCCGGATGACGCTCGTGATACGCACCGAGCAGACGCGGGACGTCGACGAGGTCGACCCCGGTCATCAGCCCGATCGTGACGGTGCCCCGCAGGGTCGTGGCCGTCGCCGCGACTGATTCCTCGATTCCCCGCATCCGCTCGAGCACGTCGGTCGCGCGTGCCAGGAGCTCCTCACCGGGACCGGTGAGTCTGATCTGTCGATGCGAACGGTCGAACAGCTCGACACCGAGCTGACGCTCCAGCTCGCGCACGGTCGTCGACACCGCCGACTGCGCGAGCAGCAGCCGCTCCGCCGCCCGCGTGAAGCTCAGATCGCGCGCGACGGCGACGAAGACCGACAGGTGGCGTACGTCCATCCTTCGATCATGCCGCGCCACGTCTCATCTGCGCATCAGATGAGACGCATCGCCATTCTCGTCTTCATCGACGCCGCGCCCGGGACGACCATGGAGCCATGACCTCCGCACCGACCTCGGTCGCAGACCGATCCCTCGCAGCATCCCCCGCGGTTGCGCTCCGCGCCGCCGACCGCGTCGTCGAGGTGCTGCGCGCCCACGGCGTCCGCTGGGTGTTCGGCGTACCGGGCGCGAAGATCGATCCCGTCTTCGACGCGCTCGCCGCGGTGCAGGGCGAGCCCGGGGCACCGCAACTGATCACCTGCCGCACCGAGCAGAACGCGGTGTTCATGGCCGCGGCGATCGGCCGACTCACCGGTGTTCCCGGCGTCGTGCTCGTGACGAGCGGCCCGGGCACCGCGAACCTCGCGACGGGGCTGTTGACGGCGACGACTGAGGGCGACCCCGTCGTCGCGATCTGCGGTGCCGTCTCACGATCGCAGCACCTCAAGCGGACCCACCAGGCGATGGATGCCGTCGGGATGCTGCAGACGGTGACATCGTCGGCGTGCGAGGTGACGGCGGCCGACAACGTCGCCGAGGCGATCGTCCAGGCGTTCCGCGTCGCCCGGAGCGAGCCCCGCGGGGCTGCCGCCGTCGTCCTTCCCTACGACGTCTCGACGGCGGTGACGCCCATCGGATTCGCCGACACCGTCGTGCCCGCCCCCGCCGGCGGTGCCGCGACCGCGGCCATCTCGGCGGCCGTCGAGCAGCTGCGCGACGCGCACTTTCCCGTCGTGCTGGCCGGAGCACGCAGCGGTGATCCCGAGACCGTCGCGGCGCTGCACGACCTGCTGCGCGTGACCGGCCTGCCGGTCGTGGAGACCTTCCAGGCGGCGGGGATCATCTCGCGCGAGCTCGAGCACCACTACCTCGGCCGCGTCGGCTTCGCGCGCAACCAGCCCGGCGACGTCCTGCTGCACCACGCGGACGTCGTCGTGACGCTCGGCTACGACCCCGTCGAGTTCGTGCCGGCGGAATGGAACCTCGGCAAGCGCCGTCGCATCGTCCACGTCGACACGATCGCCGCCGACATGGACAACGACTACCGTCCCGCCGTCGAACTGGTCGGGGACCTCCCGACCACCCTCCGTGCACTGACGGCCGCGATCGAGTCGGCGGGCGGCGTGAGCATCGACGCCCCCGAGACGCTCCACGTCGTCGACCGCGAACGGGCGCGGCTCGCCGCCAACACCGACCGCGGCGACCCCGAGCACGACGACGCCTTCGGTCTCGACCCGGTCGCGGTCGTCGCCGGCATCCGTGACGCGCTGCCCGATTCGGCGACGGTCCTGTGCGACGTCGGCTCGAACTACCTCTATATGGCACGTCACTTCCGCACCTACCGGCCGCGGTCGCTGATGTTCTCGAACGGCCAGCAGACCCTCGGCGTCGCCCTGCCTTGGGCGATCGCGGCGAGCCTCGCCGGATCGGGCGAACCGGTGCTGTCGGTCTCGGGAGACGGCGGGTTCCTCTACTCGGCCGTCGAGCTCGAGACCGCCGTGCGCGTGGGGGCGAACTTCACCCACGTCGTGTTCAACGACTCGGCCTACGACATGGTCGCCTTCCAGCAGGTCGAGAAGTACGGTCGCACCGCCGCCGTCGAGCTGGGCGCCTACGACGTCGTCGCGTTCGCCGAGTCGTTCGGGGCGCACGGTCACCGCGTCACCCGTCTCGCCGACCTCGTGCCGACGATCGTCGCCGCGCTCGCCGAGCCGGGACCGTCGGTCATCGACGTGCCCGTCGACTACCGCGACAACCTGCGGCGCCTCGGCGGCGACCTGCTCGCCGACGTGCTGCTGTGAACCCTCCCGCTCCGTCCGTACCGAAAGGACCGGTCATGACCGCCCCCGAACGCCACGCGCTCTTCCAGACCAGCCTCATGGCCGCCCTCCTTGACGGCATCTACGAAGACGACATGACCGTCGACGAGCTGCTCGGTCACGGCGACTTCGGCATCGGGACGTTCAACGCCCTCGACGGTGAGATGGTCGTCGTCGACGGTGTCGCCTACCGTCTGCGCGGCGACGGCACGGCCGATGCGGTGGCGGGGGATGCCGCGACGCCGTACGCCGTCGTCACCGACTTCTCGCCCACCATCACCCGCGCCCTGCCCGCCGGGGCCACGCGGGCAAAGGCGTCGGCGGCCATCGATGCGATCGCCGCGTCGGCGAACTACATGTACGCGCTGCGGATCACGGGCCGCTTCCGCCGCGTCACGGCCCGGACCGTCACCCGGCAGGAGAAGCCCTACCGGCCGATGACCGAGGCGACCGACGACGACGCGGTGCTCGAGTTCGACGACGTCGAGGGCACGATCGTGGCGTTCCGCACGCCGCTGTACGAGCAGGGGATCGGAGTGCCCGGATGTCACGCGCACTTCATCGACGACGGTCGCACGCGGGGTGGTCACGTGCTCGATTTCACCCTCGACGAGGGCACGGTCGAGTTGTGCCTCTGCACCGATCTGCACCTGAGGCTCCCGTTGACGAGCGAGTTCCGTGAGGCGGAGCTCGCCCCCGACGACCTCGCGCACCAGCTGGCGAAGACGGAGCTGCACGCGGGACGCGGCTGACGGCTCGCGCGTTCGGTCTCAGAGCCCCGTCGCGCCGCTCATCGGGCTCCTACGCCGGGTCGATAGGGTGCGGCGAGCGACCGAGAGGAGATCGACATGCGCGAGACGACGACCCCCGTGGTGGACCTGGTCCCCGTCGACACGGCGGAGCGAGCGTCGTTCGCCCGGCGGCTGCACGCGGCGTTCTCGCTCGCCGTCACGACCGAGGGCGTGACGGCGTCGGTTCCGATGCCGTCGGACCGCGACGTGCACGAGGCGTTCGACGACGACCGGTCCGACGTGTGGAACCTCTGCGCCCAGGACGAGCGCGTCGGCGGCGCCGTGGTGTCGGGTGACGACGCCCGGCGCGTGCTCGATCTGTTCTTCATCGACGCCGGTGCTCACGGCCGCGGACTCGGTCGGGCGTCGTGGCAGGCGATCGAGCGGCAGTACCCCGCGACGCGGATCTGGGAGACCCATACGCCGTACTTCGAGGTGCGGAACATCCACTTCTACGTCAACGTCTGCGGATTCCACATCGTCGAGTTCTTCCACCCCGGGCACCCCCTGGCGGACGAGGCGGCGACGGATGCTGCACCGCCGGCGCCGGATGAGGACGTGCCCGACCGGATGTTCCGGTTCGAGAAGACGCGCAGCCCGGAGCGCGGGTCAGACGCCGTCGAGGGTCGGCGGCAGCACGAGGACGACCTCGGCGTCGGCGGGTGACTCCTGCTGCGGCGTCAGGTCGCTGAACCCGCCCGCACGGAAGACCTCGGCCATCCCGTCGCCGTGATCTGCGCGTGCGTACAGCGGCCGCTCCGCCTCGCCCGCGGCGAGCAGTCGCAGAGCCGCGGTCATGTCGGCGGCCTGCGCGCTCGGACCGAGCCGAAGCGCCACCGTGCGATCGCCGTCGACGGTGAAGGTCGCCGCGAAGCCGACGGGATCGCCGTCGCGGGTGATGGCTCGCAGCGATGCGTCGTCACGGGAGCGAGCCCGATCGATCCAGGCGAGGAGGTCTTCACGGGCCGCGGCGTCGGCGGGAACCCCGGTCATCACGTCGAGGTCGGCGTCGTCGAGTGCTCGCAGATCCACGTGTTCCATGCGGGCACGATATTCGGATGAAAGGGTTCTCATATACGGGTATCGCCGCGGGCCGAGAATCGATACAGTGGTGCCCGTCACGCACTGCGTGACGTATCCGGGGGGATCCGTCGACGCCCGGGCGCTGCTTTCTCGCACGCAGCCCGGGCGTCGAATGGGGGCTCCCGCCCGTCAGCCGTTCGGCAGCAGCAGCGCTCGCAGCTGCTCGATGTCGTCCGCCACGCCGATCGCTCCGCGCGCCTCGTCGGGAGTGCTGAAGCCCCACGAGACGAAGATGACGGGGACCCCGTGCTCGGCTGCGCCCTCGACGTCGTGGTGACGGTCGCCGATGAGCACCGGACGAGAGACGTCCGTGCCGTCCGCGGTCAGGCGGCGCAGGGCCTCGCCGACGACATCCGCCTTCGAGCTCAGGGTCTTCTCGTCGCTCGTCGCACCGACGATCTCGCGCAGGCGGGGCGTGAGTCCGAAGTGCTCCATGAGCGCTCGCACCTGCACCTCGGGCTTCGAGCTCGCGGTCGACTGCGGAACGCCCGCCTCGTTGAGCTCGACGATCAGATCGGCCACACCGGGGTAGAGGCGGGCGCCGGTCGTGTATCCGTCGGCCTTGCCGAGGACGCGATAGAACGAGACGGCCTCGGTCGCCTTCTCGGGTGTCATCCCGAGGTTCTTCTGGAACGACTCGTGCATCGGCGGGCCGATCCAGTCGATCAGCTGATCGTGGGTCGGCGCGGGGTGCCCGAAGTGATCGAGGGTGATGGTGAGGCGACGCAGGATGCCCTCGGAGGCGTCGACGACCGTGCCGTCGATGTCCCACAGGACGCAGGAGAACGGCGAACGGGTCATGCTCCCACCCTACGTTCCGCGCCGCGCGGGAATGTCTCGACCGCCTCGCGCGCTGACCCTCCCATGACGACATCCAGCACGTCCTCAGCCCACGCTTCCGGCACCTTCCGTATCGGCGGCGACCTCGAGGTCAACCGCCTCGGCTACGGCACCATGCAGCTCACCGGCCCCGGCGTCTGGGGGCCGCCGAAGGATCACGACGAAGCGATCCGCGTGCTCAAGCGCGCTGTCGAGCTCGGCGTGAACTTCTTCGACACCGCCGACTCCTACGGTCCCTACGTCGCCGAGGAGCTCCTGAAAGAGGCGTTGCACCCTTACGGCGACGACGTCGTGATCGCGACCAAGGCGGGACTCACCCGCACCGGCCCGAACGAATGGCCGCCCGTCGGACGCCCCGAGTACCTGCGTCAGGAGGCCGAGATGAGCCTGCGGCGCCTCGGTCTCGAGCGCATCGACCTGTTCCAGCTGCACCGCATCGACCCCCAGGTGCCTCTCGAAGACCAGGTCGGCGAGCTGAAGAAGCTGCAGGACGAGGGCAAGATCCGCCACATCGGACTCTCCGAGGTCACCGTCGACGAGGTGAAGGCCGCCCAGCAGGTCGCGACGATCGTCTCGGTGCAGAACCTCTACAACCTGCAGAAGCGGGATGCTGAAGAGCTGCTCGACTGGTCGACCGAGCAGGGCATCGCCTTCATCCCGTGGTTCCCTCTCGCGACCGGCGGACTCACCGGCTCGGACTCGCCGCTGAGCGAGCTCGCCGAGCGCAAGGATGCGACGCCCGCGCAGATCGCGCTCGCGTGGCTGCTCCGGCGCTCGCCGGTGATGCTGCCGATCCCGGGAACGTCGAGCGTCGACCACCTCGAGGACAACCTCCGCGGCGCCGAGATCACGCTCACCGACGACGAGTTCGAGGAGCTGTCGAAGCTCGGCTCCTGAGGCGATGACCACGAGGCGCATCCGGATCGACGACGGCCGGGTGCGCCTTCGTCGTCTGAGTCTCCAGCCTCCCTGGTCGCGCCCGGAGCTCGGCGCCGAAGGACGGTGGCGTCGACTCAGAATCGCAGCGCGTCGATGACCCGAGACCGCACCGCCGCGAGGGCCGGAAGGAAACCGGCCACCGCGCCGATCGCGACCGCTGCGGCCAGCGCGATGAGGGCGGCGCGCAGTGGGAACGGCGGGTCGTCCTGGACGGACGGGAGCACGTCGAGGGCGAAGAGCGTCCGCATCGTCACGATGGCCAGCATGATGCCGACCACCCCGGCGACCGCGGTCGCGACGACGTTCTCGAGCAGCACCGACGTGAAGATGCGCGCGCTGGTCGCTCCGAAGCTTCGGCGCACCCCGATCTCGCGGATGCGCTGACGCATCGCGACCAGCTGGATGTTGACCAGGCCGAGGCCTCCCAGCAGCAGCACGAGGCCGGCGATGAGACCCGTGACCAGCTCGAACATCTGCGCTTGCTGCTGGGTCTCGGGGCGGGTGGCCCAGCCGGAGCGGTTGGCCGACACCTCGACGCCGGGGCCGGCGGCGGCTCGGAGCTGGGCTGCGAGGGCCGGGCCGATCTCGTCGACGACGTCGGGACCGACCCAGACCTCCCAGATCATCGAGTCCTGGCCCGACAGGCCGCCGGTGCGGGCGAGGTAGGTGTCGGCGAGCATCGTCATGCTCTTCTGGCTGTCGCCCACGTACTCGGCGGGGGTCACGCCGATGATGCGGTACGTGCCTGCCAGTGCCCCGGTCAGCTCGAGCGTGGGGTGATCGTCCAACGGCACGCCGCCCAGACTCTGCCACAGCGACTGCGACACCACTACGGGAGGCGCGAGCCAAGCGGCATCCGCGTCGGTGAACCAGCGTCCGGCGTGCAGTGGCAGGCGATGCATCACGGGGTATGCGACGTCGACGAGTCGCGTCGTGACGGGGCGCACGTAGTCGGATGTCTGCACGTCGGCACCCGCCGACATGTTCTCGACCCGGCGCGTGACGTGGGTGAATCCGAAGCGGTCGGCGGCGCCGTCGACCGCGTGCTGGAAAGCGGCGGTGTCTATGGGGCGGCCGTCGGTGCGGAACGCCGAGATCGCGATCGTCGCCTCGCGGCCGCCGTAGCGATCGGACTGCTCCGCCGTCGACTGCCGGATGTAGTCGCCGAGGGCGAGGACCCCCGCGATCGCGCCCACCGCGACCGCGATGCCGATGAGGCTGAGCAGAACGCGGAGCCGGTGGTGCCGAAGCTCCGCCCACGCCTCGGACAGGGCGCCGATGAAGCCGGTCACGAGCGGGCCTCGGCTCGGGCTGCGGCCCGCGTGGTCACGGCGCCCAGCGCGGTCTCTCGCGAGGCGTCGGCGAGGTCGACGGACGACAGCAGCCCCGCCTCGAGACGGTAGTGCCGTCGGGCGCGCGCCGCGACGTGGAGGTCGTGCGTGATCGTCACGAGCGCCGCGCCGGTGTCGGATGCCACGTCGTCCAGCAACGTCATGACCGACGCGCCGGTCTCGAGGTCGAGCGCGCCCGTGGGCTCGTCGGCGAGGATCAGGGCGGGTCGGCGCACCAGGGCCCGCGCGATCGCCACGCGCTGCTGCTCGCCGCCCGACAGTTGCTCCGGAGTCGCGTCGTGCCGGTGGTCCAGCCCGACGCGGTCGAGCATCTCGGCCGCCAGTCGCCGACGACGCCAGAACTCTCGGCCGCGGGCGTACCCGAGCGGCATCGCGACGTTCTCCACGGCGGTGCGTCCGCTGAGGAGGTGGAACTGCTGGAAGACGAAGCCGACGTCGCGTCCCTGCATGCGGTCCAGCGCGCCGCGGCGCATCGCCGTCACCGACCGGCCGCGGAACGCGACCTCGCCGGAGGAGGGGAGGTCGAGCAGACCGAGGATGTTCAGGAGCGTCGACTTGCCCGAGCCGCTGCGTCCGACGATGGCGACGTGGTCGCCCGGACCGACCTCGAGGTCGATGCCGCGGAGGATCTGCAGTCGCGAGTCGTCGGCGAGCGTCACCTCCCGGGTGACGCCTCGCAGCTGGACGAGACTCACCAGTTCATTCCCGGGTCCTCGCAGAACTGCCCGCCGTTGCCGTCGTCGTAGCAGATCGGTTCGTCGCCGCTCGTACGTCCGGGAGCGAACTGCCGCACCGTCTCGCCCTCGTCGAGACCGGAACGGACCTCGACGATCGATCCGTCGGTCACGCCCAGTTCGACGGCGCGCTCGGTGACCTCGCCGTCGGAATCGATCCAGACGGTACCCGAGCCCGCGCCGCCCGCGACGGCCGTCGTGGGGATCGTGAGGACGTCCGACGCCGCGCCGACCTGCACGTCGAGAGTGGCCTGCAGGCCGGCGAAGACCCGTTGGTCGGTCGGGATCGCGCAGGCGACGCTCGTCGTGCCGTCTTGCGCGACCTGCACCCGCATCCCCGTGCACGTGAACGGCGCCGGTCCGCCCTGGATGCTCACCTGGGCCTCGGTGGGCGCGTCGATCAGGCGGTAGAGCAGGACAGGGTCGACGGGGCCCAGCACGTGGAACCGTGCCGGCGACAGGCTCGCGACCTCGCCGCCGATGGCGGTCGTCTGGCCCTTCACGATCGGGAACTCCAGCAGGTCGCCCGCTTCGGGAGCGGTGACCTCGATCGTACGGACCGGATCGAACTGCTTGACGAGGTACATGACCTGACCGGCCTCGACGGATTGCCCCTCGGCGACCTGCACCTCGGTGACCGTGCCGTCGACCGTCGAGCGGATCGTCACGGCCTCGTCGCGCGCGACGGTCCCGGTGATCTCGAGCGCGTCGGTGACCGCTCCGCGTTCCACGGCGACCGTGGGCAGCGAGATCTCCGCTCCCGGCTCGGCGCGCGCGCTCACGGCGTCGGGGAAGAACGCGAGTTTGACGAGGGCGGCTGCGACGACGCCGCAGACGATGAGCAGGAGGATCGGGAAGATCCATCGACGCCAGATGACCACGGTGCTCCTTCGACGGGTTCACAGCCGAAGATATACGGAAGTCGATACGCGGAATTCGATTTTTCGGCGGACGGCACCCCGCCGCCGCGTCGCCGGGACGCGACGGGTCAGAACAGGCGGGGCGCGCCCGACTCGATGCCCTTCATGGCGTCGTAGTCGAGGGTGACGCAGCGGATGCCGCGATCCGTGGCGAGTACCTTCGCCTGCGGCTTGATCTCCTGTGCCGCGAACACCCCGGTGACGGGGGCGAGGTGCGGGTCGCGCCCGAGCAGCTCGAGGTAGCGCGTGAGCTGCTCGACGCCGTCGATGTCGCCGCGGCGCTTGACCTCGACGGCGATCGTGCCGCCCGCGGGATCGCGCAGCAGCAGGTCGACGGGGCCGATCGCGGTCGGGAACTCGCGGCGCACGAGGGTGAGGTCCTCGCCGATGACCTCGACCTGCTCGGCGAGCAGGCGCTGCAGGTCGGCCTCGACGCCGTCCTTGATGAGACCGGGGTCGACACCGAGCTCGTGCGCCGAGTCGTGGATCATCTCGTAGATGCGCACGACGAGGGTGTCGCCCGACTTCGCGTGACTCACCCGCCACTGCTCGACGACCTGCTCCTCGACATCCGGATCGTCCTCGGGCGTCTCGACGGTGAGCGTGCACGGCGGGCTCATCCAGTTCAGCGGCTTGTAGGAGCCGCCGTCGGAGTGCACGAGCAGGCTGCCGTCGCCCTTGTGCACCAGCAGCCGGGTAGCCAGCGGAAGGTGAGCATTGAGGCGCCCCGTGTATTGGACGGAGCAGCGGGCGATGACCAGACGCACCCGTCGAGCCTATGCGCTCTCGGCGGGGCCCGCGGCCTTCGGCGAGGCAGCGGATGCGGCATCCGTGTCGTGCTCGTAGATGATCTCGAGGCCGTCCTCGTCGTCCCACTGCTCGCCCCGCTCGACGAAACCGTAGCCGTCGATGAGCGCCCGGGACGCCGCGTTGTCGGGGCTGATGGTGGCTCGGACGGTGCGGACGTCGGGGTGCGCCGCCGCGACGGCGAGGAGGATCTCGAGCGCCTGGCGCGCATAGCCCCGGCGCCGGAGAGCGGGGTCGACGCGGTAGCCGACCTCGACCATCCCGTTCTCGTCGGGAGGACCGTGGAAGCCGGCGACGCCGACGGGCGCGTCGACGAGAGGATCGACGATCAGGCGTGTGATCCAGGGCGCGTCACCGGGGGAGGCGTGGATCTGTGCGCTGCGGTGTCGCCAGAGCCCGGCGCACTCGGGACCGGTGAGGAACGGCGTCGCCCAGCCGGCATCGAGGCCGGACGTGCCTTCGGAGGCCCATGCGTGGAGCACCTCGACGGGAATCATGTCGAGGCGAACGGCCGACCGCTCCGGATGCGGGTGGTGCCAGGGCTGTGAGGTGATCGTCATCGCCGAAGATCTTCGCAGAACCGGCGTCGTCCGTGGGGTTCAGCGCAGCTGCGAGGCGATCGTCGGGATGAGGATCGGCGCGTTGACGGCGGCGTGCAGCACCATGCACGCGACGAGGTTTCGGCGCCAGAGATACAGCGCGTAGATCGCGACCGTGCCGCTCGCGTGGTACAGCAACCACTCGGGCCCGAAGGTGGTCAGATGCGGAACGAGAAAGAACGGCAGAGTAAGAGCGACCGCGAGCCACCGCCGCCCGGTCAGCTCGATCAGGCGTTCGAGGGGGTAGCCGCGAAAGAGGATCTCCTCGCAGACCGCGGCGCTCAGGATCATCGCCGCGACGACCAGAACGGGCAGGGCGGCGATGCTCGCCGAGCCGGTGTCGGGTGCTGCCTGCGGGCGGATCAGCTGCGCGAGCCAGCTCCAGGCCATCGCGCCACCGAAGAAGATCAGCGCCCACTCGAGGTCCTTTCCCGTCGGGCGCACGATCCGCAGCGACGACAGGCGTCGGCGTTCGACTCCGAACACCCACCCGAGGAGGAACGCGGTCGCGAGAGTGTTCCAGAACACGGATGCCGCGGGGCCGGCCAGTCCTAGCGCGGCGAGCGGCCCGCGAGGATCGAGCCCGGAGATGCGAAGAATCGGGGGGAGCCACATCGGCGTCCAGGCGAGTGCGATCCCGATCAGCGCGGTGACCCACGCGCGAGCCGTGCCGCCGCGGCGCGGGCGGGGCGCGGGAGTGGTCGCCCGCGGGCTGACGTGGTCGGAATCCGATGGCATGTCAATAGAGTATCTGCTCTAGAGTTACTGCTCTAGTAATTGTCCGACAGCTATCGTGGGCATGTGGCCCGCCTCCGAGATCCCGAACGCTTCGAGGAGCGTCGCGCCGAGATCCTGGATGCGGCTGCGGCGGAGTTCGCGGCATCCGGGTACGCCGCAGCTACCACGACCGCTATCCACCGGCGAGCGGGGATCTCGTCCGGCACGCTCTTCCACTACTTCCCGACGAAGCTCGACCTGGTCCTCGGTGTGCTCGAGGCCGGACGCGTCGAGACCGACCGGGTGCTCGCCGATATCGACGGACGAGTGCGGGGCGCCGACGCGGTACTGGCATACGCCGCCCACCTCGAGGCGGAGCTCGCGGACGAGCTGTTCGCAGGTCTGGTGCGGGCCATCTCCGACGTCGAGCGACTCGAGCCCGTTCGCGCCGCGCTCGCCGCCGAGACCGCGATGCTCGACGACTTCCTCGCTCGTCATGTGGCGCAGGCCTCCGGTGCGGATCCAGCGAGATGCGCCGGCCAGGCGCGCGCCATCCGCTGGCTGCTCGACGGCGCCGCCGCCGACGCGCTATCCGCTCGCGTCGCGCCCGGGTCGCTCGTCGACGCCGTGCGCACGCTGCTCGCCGGCATGGATGCGCCGGCATCGCCGCATCCGTGACCCCACTGTGCGCGAGGTCCCGCTCCGGCCGTGAATGGCGAGGCGATACCCGGCCCAAGTGGGACCTCGCGCGGCGGGCGCGATGCGTCGGCGGGGGCTGCGGTCAGTAGTGGCCCCGGCCCAGCACCGCGTGCCGCACCCCTCCTCGCGGGTCGGGCATGTCCCCGGTGAACCGGGGGATGACGTGGATGTGCGCGTGGAAGACGGTCTGTCCGGCGGCGACGCCGTCGTTGAACCCGACGTTGTACCCGTCGGGGTGATGGCTGTCGTCGAGCTGCGTCTTGACGAGCGACACGACGCGCATCGCGTCTCGCCATTCGTCTTCGGTGGCCTCGAACCAGCTGGCGATGCGTCGTTTCGGGACGACCAGGGTGTGCCCGGGCGACACCGGATTCGCGTCGCGCAGCGCGAAGACGAGGTCGGTTTCGACGATCCGCTCGTGCGCGGGAACCGTTTCGAAGACGGAAGGTGAGCTCATCCTCCGACCGAAGCGGATGCCGAGCCGGCGCGCCAGGCCGCCGTTGCGGCGCCTGCGCGGTGCCGTCATCAGGCTGGGAGGCGTCTCTGCCGGCTGGATCGGTCCGGGGCGCGGCCTGATCCTGATCGCGGGACGACGCGGAGGAGTGCCCGTCCGACCGCGCGGTCGCGCAGCGGGGGACGCGGGTCAGTGGCGGCCGGCGCCGACCTTCGCTCCGGGCAGGGGCTTGGCGGCCGACGAGGCGAAACCGGATGCCGCCACGAGGGCCACGAGGATGAAGAGCGTCGGCAGCAGACCGATGTGATCGCTGATGAAGCCGAGGATCGGCGGGCCGCACAGGAAGGCGACGTAGCCGATCGTGGCCGCAGCGCTCACCCGCGCCGCGGCGCGAGCCGGGTCGTCGGCGGCGGCCGACATGCCCAGGGGGAAGCCGAGCGATGCGCCGATGCCCCACAGCGCGGCCCCGACGAACACGAGCGGCAGGTTCGGGGCGAGGATGAACAACAGGATGCCGGCGGTCGCCGCGACGGCGAGGACGCGCAGCGTCGCGACGCGGCCGAACCGGTCGACGAGGGGTCCGCCGAAGACGCGCACGACCGTCATCGACACGCTGAACACGGTGAGCGCCGCGGCTCCGAGCGCGGCCGTGCCGCCTTCGTGCTCGACGACGCCGAGGGCGAGCCAGTCGTTCGCGCCGCCCTCGGCGAACGCCATGCCGAGCATGATGATGCCGAGGGTGTAGGTACGCGGCTCGCGCCAGGCCGACAGCGAGACGGCGAGACGTTCGCGCCAACCGGGCCGCGGGGCGTCGGCCTGCGCGCCGCCGGAGGCCTCGTCGGCCGAGACGGCGTCGACGACGGCGCGGCGCGGGACGTTGGCGATCGCGACGACGGCGAGCACGACGATGATCGCCGCCATCGTGACGGCGTGGATCGCCACCCCGATGCCGAGGCCGGCGGCGATGGCACCGAGGCCCGCGCCGATGACCGTGCCGAAGCTGAAGAAGGCGTGGAACAGCGGCAGGATCGTCTTGCCCGACTGCGTCTCGATCGCCGCGCCGTCGACGTTCATCATGACGTCGAGGCATCCGTTGCCGAAGCCGAAGAGGGCGAGACCGACCACGAGCATCGCGTAGGAGTGGAAGAAGCCGGCGCCCAGCCCGAGGATCGCCAGTCCGACGGACAGCACGATGAGAACGGCGAACATGCCGGTGCGGGTGCCGAATCGTGCGATGACGACCGAGCTGGCCGAGAGGCCGAGGATCGAGGCGATGCCCATCGCGAGCAGTGCGAGACCGATCTCGCGGTTCTCGATGCCGAGGTCGACCTTGATCGTGGGCACGCGCGCGGCCCACGTCGCGATGCTCAGGCCGCTGGCGGCGAAGATCGCGAAGACGGCGTTGCGCCAGCGCAGGTAGACGGAGCGGGTCATCGTTTCGGACACCGGCCCAGATTACCGAATCGATTCGACATCGCGCCAGCGTTGCCGTCTCGGCCGGGTACGATCGGGGCGTGAACGCACGCCGGCCGACCATCAGCGACGTCGCGCGCGCCGCCGGAGTGTCGCCGTCGACGGCATCCGTCGTCTTCAGCGGCAAGACGCCCGTCAGCGATGCGACGCGCGAGAAGGTGCACGCCGCCGCCGCCGAGCTCGGCTACCTCGGCCCCGACCCGAGGGCCGCGTCGCTGCGCCGCGGTCGCAGCGGCATCATCGGCGTCGTCAGCGGCGGGCGCCTCGGCAGTGTGTTCGGCGACCCCGTGATGCGCATCACGATGGATGCGCTCGCCGACGCCGTCGCGCCTCTGGGCGCCGGCCTGCTGCTGCTGCGCGAAGGCAGCGTGGTGGCGGGGGCTCCGACGCTCATGACCGCGCCGATCGACGCCGCCGTGCTGATCGGATGCAGCGGACTGCTGCGCGAGCACCTCGCGAGCGTGCGCGCCCGCGGCATCCCGGTCGTCGTGATCGAGGGCGACGGCGGCGACAGCGTGCCGCAGATCGCGCTCGACAACCGCGAGGCCCAGCGGCTCGCCGCCGAGCACGTGCGCGGGCTCGGCCACACCGAGGTCGTCGCCGTGACCATGCCGGTGGGCTGGGGATCCGAGTCGGGCTGGCTGTCGCGCGCCGACGAGCACGAGACGTCGGTCGATGTCGTGGCAGACCGGCTGGCGGGGTTCCGCGACGTGTTCCCGGATGCCGCGGCCTATGCCGCCGTCGACAGCTCGATCGACTCGGGTGCCGCCGTCGGCCGCGCGCTGTTCCGCGGCGACGGACCCCGTCCGACCGCGGTCGTCGCCCAGAGCGACCTGCTCGCCGTCGGGGTGCTGCGCGCCGCGGAGGAGGCCGGGCTGAGCGTGCCCCGTGACGTGAGCATCACCGGGTTCGACGGCATCGTCGTCGACGGACTCGCTCCCTACGAGCTGACGACCCTGGTGCAGCCCGCATGGGAGAAGGGGCGAGCGGCCGGGGAGACGGTGGCCGCCCTGCTGGCGGGGGACACGCCCGAGTCGCAGCGCTTCGTGAGTACGTTCCGCGCGGGGAACACGACCGGTCCGGCGGCTGTCAAGTCCTGAGCCCGCGCGCCGCGGCACCCCATCCTGTCGGTAAGATGGGTGACACGACCCCCCACGCCCAGAGGAGGCCTTTTGCTGATCTTCCTCGGTGCGTTCGCGGTTCTGCCGTTGGTCCTTCCGTGGTTGGTCAAGCGCATCGGCGCCCGGGCCTTCTACGTCGCGGCCCTGCTGCCGATCGCAGCGTTCATCGATGCCGCCCTGCGCGGACCCGTGGTGCTCGACGGAGGTATTCCGTTCGAGTCATACGCCTGGATACCGCAGCTCGACATCGCTCTCTCCATGCGGATGGACACCCTCGCGTGGATCATGACGCTCATCGTCACCGGCGTCGGTGCCCTCGTGATGATCTACTGCCGCTGGTACTTCGACGGCAAGAAGGTGGGCGTCGGCCAGTTCGCCGCCGTGCTGCTGGCGTTCTCGGGCGCGATGTACGGCCTCGTCCTCACGGACGACATCGTCGTGCTGGTGATGTTCTGGGAGATCACGAGCGTCCTGTCGTACCTGCTGATCGGCTTCTACAACGGCCGCGGCGCGAGTCGCCGCGCCGCGCTGCAGGCCCTGCTGGTCACGACGCTCGGCGGCCTGGTGATGCTGATCGGCGTCGTCATGCTGGTCGTCCTCTACGGAACGACGAGCCTCAGCACGATCGTCGCGGCGCCCGCCCCGGCCGGTGCCCTGCTGAACGTCGCGATCGTGCTCATGCTCGTGGGCGCGCTGAGCAAGTCGGCGATCTTCCCGTTCCACTTCTGGCTTCCCGGCGCCATGGCGGCCCCCACCCCCGTCAGCGCCTACCTGCACGCCGCGGCGATGGTCAAGGCCGGCATCTACCTCATCGCCCGCCTCGCTCCCGCCTTCGCCCACGAAGACCCCTGGCGGCCGATCATCATCGGGCTCGGCGTCTTCACGATGCTGCTCGGCGGACTCCAGGCGCTGCGCGAATCCGACCTCAAGCGCATCCTCGCGTTCGGAACCGTCAGCCAGCTCGGCATGCTCACCGTCGTGCTCGGCTACGGCGAGCGGAACTCGGCTCTCGCGGGTCTCGCCCTGCTGGTCGGTCACGCACTGTTCAAGTCGTCGCTGTTCCTCGTGGTCGGCGTCATCGACCGTCAGCTCTCGACGCGCGACATCCGTGAGCTGTCGGGTGTCGGACGCCAGGCCCCGACACTCGCGGTCTTCTCGATCATCGCGATCGGCTCGATGGTCGGCCTCGCGCCCACCGTCGGCTTCGTCGCGAAAGAGGCGGCTCTGTCGTCGCTGCTCGAGGGCGGCACCGATCCCGTCGCGCTCGCGCCTCTCATCGGCATCGTGCTGGGCTCGCTGCTGACCACCGCGTACGGCGCCCGTTTCGTCTGGGGGGCGTTCTTCACCAAGAAGGATGCCGAGGGCCAGACCCTTGCCCGCACCGAATGGCCCGACCCGCCGATCGGCTTCCTCGCGGCGCCGGTGCTGCTGAGCGGCCTGACGATCGTCGGCGGCGTCGCCGCGCCCCTGCTGGATGCCGCGTTCAGCGGCTACGCCGACTCGATGCCCGAATCGGCCGGGTCGGACGGGTACGAATACCACCTCGCGCTCTGGCACGGGCTCGAGCCGGCGCTGTTCCTGTCGATCGGCAGCATCCTCGCCGGTCTCGTGCTGTTCTGGTTCGTCGGGCGGCGCCCCGGCACCCAGCGTCGCTGGCTGCCCTTCACGGCCGTCGATGCCTACAACGGCACGGTGCGCGCCGTGGTGCGCACGTCGGTGTGGACGACCTCGCTCACGCAGCGCGGCTCGCTGCCGGTCTACGTCGGCACGATCTTCGTCGTGTTCGTCGCCGCCGAGGGCACGGCGCTCATCGCGCACGGCGGCTGGCAGGCCGACCTCGCCGCGTGGCACTCGCCGATGCAGGTGTTCGTCGCCCCGGTCATGATCATCGCGGGCATCATCGCCGTCCGGACGCGCAAGCGCTACACCGGCGTCGTGCTGGTGTCGGTGACCGGTCTCGGCATGGTCGCGCTGTTCGCCTCGAGCGGCGCTCCCGACCTCGCGCTCACGCAGATCCTCGTCGAGACGGTGACCCTCATCGCGTTCGCCCTCGTCCTGCGCCGGATTCCGTCGCGCATGGGCGACCACAACGCCTCGGTGTTCCCGATCGGGCGCGCGCTGCTCGGAATCGGCGTCGGTGCGACGATGGCGCTCGTGGCGATCGTCGCGACGGGCGCCCGCGTGGCCGAGCCGATCTCGACCGCGTTCCCCGACCTCGCCTACGAGATCGGCCACGGCAAGAACGTCGTCAACGTCACGCTCGTCGACCTGCGCGGCTGGGACACGATGGGCGAGCTGTCGGTGCTGATCCTCGCCGCGACCGGTGTCGCCTCGCTCGTGTTCGTCACCCACCGATCCGACACGCTCTCGCGGGCGATCTCGTCGCTGCCGACGGGGGCGCTGCGCACGCGGCGTCCGCTCGTCGAGACCTCCGAGGGGCCGCGCCCGCGCGCCGGATCGGGATCGTCGCGGCAGGCGTGGCTCGTGGGCGGCCAGAAGCTCAAGCCCGAGACGCGCTCGATCATGCTCGAGGTGATCGTGCGCATCCTGTTCCACACGATCATCGTCGTGTCGATCTACCTGCTCTTCGCCGGTCACAACCTGCCCGGCGGCGGATTCGCCGGCGGCCTGGTCGCGGGCATGGCCCTCGTCATGCGGTACGTCGCCGGCGGCCCCTACGAGCTCGGAGCGGCCGCGCCCACCGACGCCGGCCGGCTGCTCGGCGTGGGCATGACGCTCGCGGTCGCCTCGGCGATCGTGCCCCTCTTCTTCGGCGCTCCCGCGCTGACCAGCACCTTCTGGGAGGCCGAGCTGCCGCTGTTCGGCCACGTCGAGTTCGTCACCTCGACCGTCTTCGACGTCGGCGTCTACCTCGTGGTCATCGGGCTCGTGCTCGACGTGCTGCGCTCGCTGGGCGCCGAAGTCGATCGGCAGCGCAAGGAGCGAGAGGAGCTCGCCCGATGAACGTCTCGCTCACCCTGATCATCATCATGGGCGTGCTCTTCGCCGCCGGCGTGTACGCGATGCTCGAGCGCAGCCTCACCCGGGTCCTCATCGGGTTCCTGCTGCTCGGCAACGCCGCGAACCTCTTCTTGCTCGTCGTCATGGGCCCTCCCGGCGTCGCGCCCTTCTTCGGCTCGGCCGACGATCCCGCCGATTACAGTGATCCGCTGCCGCAGGCCCTGACCCTGACGGCGATCGTCATCACCTTCGCCGTGTCGGCGTTCCTGCTCGCCCTCATCTACCGCTCGTGGCAGCTCGGCCAGGCCGACACCGTCGAGGACGACGAGGCCGACCTCGCCGTGCGCGACCGCGTCGCCGAGGACGACGAGGCCATGGAGCAGGAGATCACCGACGAGGACGACGACGCGACGACCGACTTCGTGGGCGACCAGACCTCGCCCATCACCGTGCTGCACTCGCGCGACTTCGACGCGCTGCGCGACGACGCGCCCACCGATCGCCCCGGAGGAGACCGATGAGCGCCCTGGTACCCCTCCTCGTCACGCTGCCGCTGCTGGGCGCCGCCGTCGCGCTGATCTTCGGTCGCCGTCGCCGCATCCAGGTCGGGGTGTCGCTCGTCACGCTGACGGCGACCGCCGTCATCGCTGCGGTGCTGCTGAACGCCATCAACGCGACGGGCGCCCCGATCGCCGTCTCGGTCGGCGGCTGGCCGATCCCGTTCGGCATCGTGCTGTACGTCGACCGGCTGGCGGCGCTGCTCGTCGTCGTGTCAAGCGTCGTGCTGCTCGCGGTGCTGCTCTTCTCGGTGGGCCAGGGCGCCGCCGACGGCGACGACGAGACGCCGGTCTCGATCTTCCACCCGTCGTACCTCATCCTGTCGGCCGGCATCTTCAACGCCTTCATCGCGGGCGACCTCTTCAACCTGTACGTCGGGTTCGAGATCCTGCTCGTCGCCTCGTACGTGCTCATCACCCTCGGCTCGACCGAGTCGCGCATCCGCACCGGCGTCGTCTACATCGTCGTCTCGCTCGTGTCGTCGATCCTGTTCCTCTCGGCCATCGCCGCCATCTACGGCGCGCTCGGCACGGTCAACATGGTGCAGCTGTCGCAGCGCATGACCGAGTTGCCGCAAGAGACCCAGCTCGTGCTGCACCTCATGCTGCTTCTCGCCTTCAGCATCAAGGCGGCCGTCTTCCCGCTGTCGTTCTGGCTTCCGGACTCGTACCCGACGGCGCCCGCGCCCGTCACGGCGGTGTTCGCGGGGCTCCTGACGAAGGTCGGCGTCTACGCGATCATCCGCACCGAGACCGAGATCTTCCAGGACAACGACGTCAACACGCTGCTGCTGATCGTCGCTCTGGCGACGATGATCGTCGGCGTCCTCGGCGCCGTGGCGCAGGCCGAGCTCAAACGCATCCTGTCGTTCACCCTCGTCAGCCACATCGGCTACATGATCTTCGGTCTCGCGATAGCGACACCGGCGGCCGTGGGGGCGACGATCTACTACATCGTCCACCACATCGTCGTGCAGACGACGCTGTTCCTCGCCGTCGGGCTCGTCGAGCGACGAGCGGGTTCGACCTCGATCCTCAAGGTCAAGGGGCTCATGCGCGCGGCGCCGCTGCTCGCGGTGCTGTACTTCATCCCGGCGATCAACCTCGGGGGCCTGCCGCCGTTCTCGGGCTTCATCGGCAAGTACGCCCTGTTCGACGCGGCCGCGTCGGAGGGGACGCCGCTGATGTACGTGCTCATCGTCGCGGGGATCATCACGTCGCTCCTGACCCTCTACGCCCTCATGCGGGCCTGGAACCTCTCGTTCTGGCGCGAGAAGGACGAGGGCGGCGACAGTGAGAGCGAGACGGACTCGCGCATCGCCTACCTCGGCGACGCCGAGGGTGCCGACGTGCAGACCGAGAAGCGTGTCATCCCGCGCATCATGACCACCGCCACCGCGGGCATGGTCGCCGTCACGATCGCCCTGACCGTGTTCGCCGGTCCGCTGTACGACCTGTGCGCCGACATCGGCGAGTCGCTGCTGCAGCCGGTCACGATCAGCCAGCTCGAGCAGGAGGTGCAGTGATGATGGGCGAAGCCAAACGCAACGCCGCCACGGCGCTGTGGCGTCAGCTGCCGTTCTTCGTGTGGCTCGTCGCCCTGTGGATGCTGCTGTGGGGCCAGTTCACGGTGCTCGCCGCCGTGACCGGAATCATCATCGCCCTGTTCGTCACGCGCATCTTCCGGCTGCCGCCGGTCGAGCTGTCGGGACGCGTGAACCTCTGGTGGGGCGCGGTGTTCTTCCTCGAGTTCCTGCTCTCGCTCGTGAAGGGCTCGTTGCTCGTCGCCTGGCAGGTCGTCGACCCCCGCCGTCAGCCGGGGGCGGCGATCATCGCGGTGCCGCTGCGCACCGACGACGACCTCATCATGACGCACGTCGCCGTGACGGCATCCCTCATCCCCGGCTCGCTCATCATCGACATCGATCGGGACCGCCGCATCCTCTACGTCCACGCCATCGGTGTGCGCAACCAGCAGCAGCTCGAGGATCAGCGCCGGTCGATCCAGCACTGGGAGGAGCGCATCGTGCGCGCCGTCGGCTCGAAGGAGCAGGCGCACCAGCTCTCGGACCTGCGGAGGAAGCGCTCGTGACCTGGCTCGTCATCCTCATCTCGGTCGTCTTCGCCGTCTCGGCGCTGCTGACGCTGTGGCGCATCATCACGGGGCCGTCGATCCTCGACCGCGCCGTCGCCTCGGACGTCCTGCTGACCCTCGTCATCTGCGCTCTCGGAGCCGAGATGGCCATCAACCACCACACCCGCACGCTGCCCGTGCTGCTCATCGTGGCTGCGGTCGGGGTGTTCGGGTCGATCTCGATCGCCCGGTTCGTCGCCCGGAAGGACAACACGGACGCATGAGCATCACCGACGTCATCGCCCTCGTGCTGGTCCTGATCGGCGCGCTGCTGTGCCTCACCGCGGCGATCGGCCTGCTGCGGTTCCGCGACGTGCCGACGCGACTGCACGCGGCGACCAAGCCGCAGGTGCTCGGGTTCATCATCATCTGCATCGCCGTGGGCGTCGCCTTGCAGTCGTGGCCGGTCGTGGCGTTCCTCGTGCCGGTCGCGCTCATCCAGCTCGCCACGGCGCCGCTGTCGGCGCACATGGTCGGACGCCAGGCCTATCGCAACAAGACGCTCGACCGCGACTCGCTCTTCGTCGACGAGTTCGCCGACGCTCCTGCCCCGAGCGACACGCGAGACTGACCCCCACCGCGCCCGCCCCCGGCCCCCGCTCCCGCCTAGCCCGCGAGTCAACGCGCTACGCGCGAGTCAATGCGCCGCAGGGTATGGACTCGCGCAGATGGTGTTGATTCGCGGGATAGGGGGTGCGCCAGGGGGGGCGGGCGTATCAGCCGATGAGGCTCGGCTGCAGGTCGCGCAGCGTGCGCCCGTGGGTCATCCTCGTGACCCCGATCGCCGCGAGGATCAGCGCGCCGGCCATCCATGTGAACAGCACCGCCAGGTCGAGGCTGACGCGGCTGAGGTCGCCGCCGTACATCAGCTGCCGCATGCCGTCGACGACGTAGCCCATCGGCAGCACGTGGTGCAGCGTCGCGAGCGGGGCGGGCAGTGTCTGCCAGGGGAACGTGCCGCCCGCGGTGACGAGCTGCAGCACCATGAGCACGAGCCCCACGAACTGCCCGACCGAGCCCAGCCAGACGTTGAGGGCGAGGATGATCGCGGCGTACGTGAACGACGCCGTCAGCAGCATCCCGAGCGTTCCGATCGGGCTCGAGAAGTTGAAGCCCAGGGCGAACGAGAGCACGGCGAACAGCACGACCATCCCGACACTGCCGAGCATCGCCGGGGTGAGCCAGCCGGCGAGAGTCACCCGCACGGGCGAGCGCAGGGCCGTCACGGCGCGGCGGGAGATCGGCTTGACGATGAGGAACAGCGCGTAGATGCCGATCCACCCGGCGAGGGCGGCGAAGAACGGGGCGAGCCCGGCGCCGTACTCGCCGGCGCGGGCGAGGTTGCCCGAGTCGACCGACACGGGGTCGGCGATCGTCTGCGCCTGCTGGTCGCGCAGCTGCTGCGACGAGTCGGGCAGCTGGGCGACGCCCGAGCTCAGACCGTCGCGGAGCGTGACGAGACCTCCGTCGAGGGTGCCGAGACCGCCGGCGAGCTGCTTGGCGCCGTCGTCGAGCTGGGCGGCGCCGGCGGCGGCTTCGCCCGTCGCCTCGGCGAGCCGGTTCGCGCCGTCGGAGACGGATGCCGCACCGTCGGCGGCCTGCGCCGCTCCCGACGACAGCTGGGCGGCGCCCGAGCTCACCTGAGCCGCGCCCGTCGCGAGCCGGTCGATCTGCCCGACGGCGTCGTCGACCCGGGCCGCTCCCGCCTCGAGGCGGTCGCCGATCGGGTCGAGGCGGCTGAGCACGTCATCGATCTGGGCCTGGTCGAGCCCCCGGTCGGCGAGCACCTGCGCGATGTCGGAGCGCACCTGCGGCAGCTGACCCGCCGCCTCGTCGACGGCGCTGCGGGCACGGTCGGCGTAGCCGGCGATCTGGGCCGTGCCGTCCGAGACCTGAGCAGCGCCCGCGGCGAGGTCGCCCGCCCCGTCGGCGAGCGAGCGCGTGCCGGTCGCGAGCTGCGACGCGCCGTCGGCGAGCGTGCCGGCGCCGTCGCGCAGCTGAACGGCGCCGCTCGAGAGGCGGCCGGTGCCGTCGGCGAGCTGGTTCGCTCCCGTGAGGGCCTGGCCGGCGCCGTCGACGAGCTGGTTCGCGCCGTCGGTGGCGCTCTGCAACTGCGCGCGGATGTCGGAGATGCCGGTGAGCAGACGCGACGCGGCCTCACGCCCGACGAGCTCGGCGACCGAGCTGCGGATGCGCTCGACGGCCTGCGTGCCGATGGAGGAGGCCAGGTAGTTGTTGGCGTCGTTGGTCGCGAGCGCGATCGTCGCCTGGCGGGGGGCTTCGCCGGCGGCGCTGGTCAGGGCGAGGGAGAAGTCCTCCGGAAGGGTGACCGAGAAGTCGACCTCGCCGGTGCGGAGCGCCTCTTGCGCTTCGATGGCGCTCATCCGCTGCCATCCGAACGCCCCGCCGTCGATGAGCTGCTCGGCGACCTGCGAGCCGTAGTCGACGGTGCCGGTGCCGTCCGACGACGGTGCACCCGTGTCGAGGTCGACGAGGGCGACGGGGATGTCGGCGAACTTGCCGTACGGGTCCTGATTGGCCCACAGATAGAGGCCGCCGTACAGGACGGGCACGAGCATGAGGGCGACGAGGGCGACGACCGACATCCGCGTCGCGGTGAGGCGGCGCAGCTCGGCGGTGATCAGGGCGGGGATCTTCATCGGGCGGCTTTCGGGCGGGTGCCCCGGAGGCGGATGCCGCTCGGCACGAGCCGGCGGTGCGGTGCGGGGGAGTCGGAGGCGTCGGGGGCGTCGTTCAGGAGGTCTGCGGCGGCCTGGCCGGCGATGACGAGGACGGCGAGGCCGCGGTCGGCGAACTCCTGCGCGAGGTCCCACCACGCGCGGGGATCGCCGCCGTGGCGGTCGGGCGAGACGAGCACGAGGCCCTCGACGCCGGGACGCAGGGCGGCGAGCTCGAGCAGCATGCGGATGCGGTCGGTGGCGGGCACATCGGCGATCGGAACGCGCGAGTAGGCGCGCAGCCCGTGCTCGTCGAGCCAGCGCCGCGCCGAGATCGGATCGGCGAGGCGCCCGGCGAACATCAGCTCCTCGCCGACCATGCCGACCGTGGAGATGTTCGGCGGCGGGTCGCTGACGTCGGGGGCATCGATGAGCGCCGTCTTGTGGCGGAGAGTGCGCGAAGCCCGGGTGCCGTCGAGGCGGACGGCGCCCGCGTCGGGCCGCATCCGTCCGCTCGCGATGAGACCGAGCACGGTCGGGCGCTGCTCGGTCTCGGCGATCGCGAGGGTCGCGCGGCCCGTGCGGTAGGTGAGGCTCGTAGGGGGCAGGGCGAGGTCGCGCCGGCCCTTCGCGACGTCGCGCAGCTCGACCCGCATCAGGACGCCGCCACGACGTCGGGGGTGCGCGGCGAGCAGCTCGGCGGTCTCGCGCCACGACAGGCCGGCGATCGAGAGAACCGAGCGCACGACGAGCGAGCGCGCCTCGGGTGAGGAGGCGTCGAGACGGACGAGCACGGTGCGTGCCGTCTCTTCGATCAGGCGCGCGAGGGTGGGAGCGGCGACATCGGTGCGCAGGGTCTCGTCGTCTTGCCCGCGGCGCACGAGGTTCATGAGCGTGCGGCGCAGCGGAGCGAGCGCGGCGGCGGAGTCTTCGACGTGACGCTCGTCGAGGGCGATGGCGGCGGCGACCTGCACGTGCGACGCCTCGCCCCACAGGCGTCCGGTGAGGCGAGCCAGCACGAGGGGTGCGGGCTCGCCGTCGAGCTGGAGGTCGGGGTCGGCGGCGATGGCGTTGAATCGCTGCGCGCCTGAGGAGACGAGCTCGCGCACGAGCGCATCGCGGTCGTCGAAATGCCCGTACAGGGCGCGGCGGCTGAGGCCGGCGGCGCGGGCGATGGCATCGACGGAGGCGCCGGGGTCGACGGCGAGGGTGCGCGCCGCGGCCGAGAGCAGGCCGGCGCGGTTGGCGGCGGCATCCTTACGCGGTCGGCGCGGAGAGACGGTGTCGGTCACCCGTCGATGGTACAAACCTGCACACTAATGTGCAAGTTTCAATCTCGGGGCCTCGGGGCATCGACGTGCGTCGCTCGCGATTCCGTCCGACTTCCGAACGCGCTCAGTCGGGGTAAGGCACCGACCACCGTGGTTCCGGCACCGGCCACCCGGCGTCCCGCAGCGCGCGGCGCGCGAGCTCGCGGGCCGAGTACGGCGTGCGTTCGCCGCGGATGTCGCGGTAGTCCTGGTGCCCCGGACCGGCCCACAGGATCGCGTCGCCCTCGCCGACGAGCGATACCGCCTCCACGATCGCGCGCTCGGGTGGCGACCACTCGCGGATATCGGCATCGGGCGCCGCCCGGCGCGCACCCTCGAGCAGGGTGGCGCGGATCGCGTCGGGGTCCTCGAACCGGGGGTGATGATCCGTCACGATGAGGATGTCGCTGCCGAGCGCGGCGGTCGCCCCCATGTCGTGGCGCTTCGTCTTGTCGCGATCGCCGTCGGCGCCGAACAGCATGAGCACCGTTCCGGGAGTGACGCGGCGCACCGCGGCGAGGGTCTTCTCGAACGCGTCGGGCGAGTGCCCGAAGTCGACGTAGACGGCGGGTCCACGATCGCCCGACACGCGCTGGGTACGGCCCGGGAGGTGCGCGTCGATGCGGCCGCCCTCCAGAGCGTCGACGAGGTCCTGCCAAGCGTACCCGCCCTCGAGCAGCATCACGATCGCGAGACCCGCATTGGCGGCCATGTGCCGGCCGATGACGGGCACCGTGGTCGTGAGCGCGCGGCCGTCGGCGCCGCGGAGGCGGAATTCCGTGCCGTTCTGTCGCTCTGCGACGATCTCGACGCTCCAGTCCGCCGTGGCGTCCGGATCCTCCGCGAGGGCGGGCGTGATGATCGTCACCACCGGCACCTGCGCGCGGGCGACGATCTCGGACCCGGCGGCCGAATCGAGGCAGACGACCGCGCGACGCGACCGGTCGCCGTGGAAGAGGGGGAGCTTGGCCTCGAAGTACTCGGTCATGTCGCCGTAGTCGTCGAGATGGTCGTGGGTCAGGTTGGTGAACCCGGCGACGTCGAACACGACACCGTCGACACGGTGACGCGTGAGGGCTTGAGCGCTGACCTCGACGGCGACGGCCTCGACGCCGCGTTCGCGCATGAGAGCGAGGAGGGCGTGGAACTCGGAGGCCTCCGGAGTGGTCAGGCGCGAGACGATCACGTCTCCCGCGATGTGACGCTCCGCCGTTGAGGAGAGCCCCGTCACGGCGCCCAGTTGGCCGAGGATGCCCTCGATGAGGTGCGAGACGCTCGTCTTGCCGTTCGTGCCGGTCGTCCCGAACAGCACCGGCAGGCGGTCGTCGCGGCCGGTGCCGTACATCCATGCCGACAGCTCGCCGAGCCGCGCCCGCGGATCCTCGACCACCACGATCGGGAGTCCTGCGGCGGCGGCGAGCTCGGCGCCTTCGGCATCCGTCACGATCGCGGTCGCACCGGTGTCCGCGGCGATCGCGGCGAACTCCGCTCCGTGCCGCGTCCCCCCGCGTAGGGCGACGAAGGCCTCGCCGGGGCGGAGATCGGCGGTCGCGAGGGTGATGCCGGTCACGTCGACGCCCGCGGGCGCTCCGATCACCCGTCCGCCGATGTGCGCAGCGAGGTGTTCCAGTGAGCGGCGCGGCGGATTCTCGGGGCGGAGGACAGGAGGAAGATTCGATGCGTCGGTAGGTGCTTCGACGCGATGCGAATTCCGCGGGGTGATATCAGGGTCGGGGATCTGGGTCATGTCGATCTCTTCAGTCGTGGGGAAATGCGCTCGAACGGTGGCGGTAGGAGGATCGTGAAGCCACTTCCCAAACACGTCACTGACGGTTCATCAGAGTTGCCTATGAGATCGCTTCGGAGTCCGACCGGTCGCAGGGCGGTGAAGCTAGAGCCGCAGCTTCACGGTGAAGACGGTCCTTCCGACATCGCTCGCGACTGCGATGGTGCCGCCGTGTGCGGAGATGATCGCCTCCGCGATCGAGAGGCCGAGCCCGGTGCTCCCCGCGTCGCGGTTACGCGAGAGGTCGCCCCGGGCGAACCGCTCGAACAGCCGCTGCCGCACCGCTGGATCGATGCCGGGTCCGTCGTCTGCGACCTCGATGATGGCGTCGGCTGCGTCGCGCCGAAGCGTTGTCGTCACCGTCGTGCCCGGAGGCGTGTGCGTACGGGCATTGCGCAACAGATTGGCGACGACCTGTCGCAGGCGATTGTCATCGCCCACGACCTCGACGATGTCCTCCTCGCGGACATCGAGCAGCCAGGTCCGCGCAGGGTCTGCGGCGTGCGCATCGCTGACCGCATCGATGGCGAGCAGTGTCAGGTCGACCGGCTCGCGCCGGAGCGGCTGGCCGGCGTCGAGTCGGGCGAGCAGGAGCAGATCCTCGACGAGGTCGGCCATGCGGGTCGATTCGGACGCGATCCGATCGAACGCCCGTTGCTGGGTCGCGGTCATCGGGGCGCCTTCGCCGAGCGACAGCTGAGCGTAACCGCGGATGGACGCCAGGGGGGTGCGCAGTTCGTGGCTCGCGTCGGCAATGAACCGGCGGAGTTGGTCCTCGCTGTGCTGACGTGAGCGCAGGGCGTCCTCGATGTGCGCGAGCAGCACATTGAGCGAGTGGCCGACGCGTCCCACCTCGGTGACGGGGTCGGTATCGGGCTCGGCGACGCGTTCGGGGATGTCGACCTCGCCCGCGGCGAGCGGGCGCGCCGAGACCCGTTGCGCTACGGCCGCGACGCGTTCGAGCGGACGGAGGGTACGCCGCACCCAGAACGACAGCCCCAGCAGTACGAGCAGGAGAGAGCTGCCGGCGACGCTCACCAGGATCACGGTGAGTGCGTTCGTCGTCGCGTCGACCTCTTCGAGGGAGTTCCCGGCGACGACGCGCACGCCGTCGCGTTGCTCCTGGGCGAGGCGGAACGAGCCCAGCTCGCCACCGAGGTCCACGGTCGTCGGGGTCTGTTCCGACAACGCCGCTCTCTCGATCGCGGCGACCTGGTCGTCGTCGAGGTCTGTCTCGAGCCCGTCGTCCGCCGTGTAGCTCGAGTCGATCACCGCGCCGTCGTCGTCGATCACGAGGTGGAGCGTGCCGATCCGGGGAGCAGGCCCGTCACCGCGGAATCCGCCGATGTCCTGCGACGGGCTGCGCGACGGCTGACCCTGGTTCGCACGAGTGATCTTCAACGTCTCGAGCACCTGAGCGTCGAGACGTTCGTAAACGAAATTCCGCAGCGCGACCGAGGTCGCGACGCCGGTCGCGAGCAGAGCGAGCGCCACGAGCGCTCCGATGCCGACGACGAGTGTCCGTCGCAGGGTCCAGCGCTTCATCGCGGCGGCTTGATGGTGTACCCGACGCCGCGAACGGTGTGGATGAGCGGTTCTCCGAGTGGATCGATCTTCTTACGCAGGTAGGAGATGTAGATCTCCACGACACTCGAGGTGCCGCCGAAGTCGTAGCTCCACACCTGGTCGAGGATCTGCGCCCGCGTCAGCACGCGCCTCGGGTTCTGCATGAGGTAACGCAGCAGGTCGAACTCCTTCGCCGTGAGCACGATCGGCACGCCCGCGCGGGCCACCTCGTAGGACTCCTCGTCCAGCGAGAGGTCGCCGACGCGAAGCACCGTGTCGACGTTCGCCGCGGCGGCGACGTGTCGGCGCGCCATGGCGCGCAGGCGCACGACGACCTCTTCCAGATTGAACGGCTTCGTCAGGTAGTCGTCGCCGCCCGCGCTGATTCCCGCGATCCGGTCCTCCACGGCGTCTTTCGCCGTGAGGAAGAGCACGGGGACGTCGTTGCCCGCAGCGCGGATGCGACGCAGCACCTCCATGCCGTCGACGCCCGGCATCATGATGTCGAGGACCAGCAGGTCGGGGACGAACTCGCGGACGAGGTTGAGGGCCTCTTGACCGTTCGCGGCGGTACGTGCGTCCCAGCCTTCGTTCTGCAGCGCCATGCGCAGGAGGTCACTGAGGTTGGCCTCGTCGTCGACGACCGCGACGCGGATCGGCGATCCATCGATGCGTGTCAGGGGGACGGGGCGGGAACCGGAAGCGGTCATACGTTCAGTTTTCCTTCTTCTGGGTCGCAAAGCGACCGCGCGGCGCGTGACGCCGCACGGCCGCTTCGGTCAGGGACGTTGTCCGGATCCACCGGGGGCTGTGCCGGTGCCCGGACCGGCGGCTCCGCCCATGCCGCCGGCGAGTGCTTCCCCGGTCGTCACGGTCTCGCTGCTGCCGCCGCTCGCGGTGACGGTGTAGCTCGCGCCGGAGACGAGATCCGCCGACGAGAAGACGACGGTCTCGAACTCCTTCTCAGCGGTGAAGGTGGCCACGACCGTCCCCTCGGCGTCCGAGATCTCGATGGTCTCACCCGCAGATCCCGAGGGGGCCGCGGCGATCCACGCCTGCGGTGATGAGGAATCGGGCGACTCGGCCATGCCCGCACTGCCGAGCGCGACGAGCGTGCCGCCGCTGACCTCGAGGCCGCCGTTGCTGTCGAGCGCTCCGTTGCCCTGCATCGTCGGGCCCGACACGAGGATGTCGCCGCCGGTGATCGACACCGAGCCGTTGGAATCGATGCCGTCTCCGCCCGCATCGACCGTCAGCGTGCCGCCGGACACGACGATGGTCTCGCCGGTGTCGGCCATGCCGCCGCCCATCCCGCCGCCCTGGGCGTTCGTCTCCTCCTCGCTGCTTCCGCCGCTGCCGTTCAGGCCGTCGTCCGACGCCGTCACGTCGACTGTCCCCCCGCTGATGAGGATGTCGGTCGCCTCCAGCCCCTCGTACGACTCGGCGACGGTCAGGACGCCGTCCGTGATGGTCAGGGTCGAGTCGGCGTGCACGCCGTCGTCGCCGGCCGAGACGGTGACGGTGCCGCCGCCGATCCCGATCGAGCCGTCCGAATGCAGGGCGTCGTCGGTCGCGTCGATCGACGTCGTGCCGCCGTCGATCGCGATGACGACGCCGGCGGCGATGCCCTTCGCCGACGACTCGGTGTCGGCGGTGTCGCCCAGGGCAGAGAGCGTTGTCGTGCCGCCGGTGATGACGACGTCGGTCGCCGCATCGATGCCGTCGTCGCCGCTGGTGGCGGTGATCTCGCCGCCCGAGAGCCACACGTAGCCGCGGGTCTCGGAGTCGTCCTGATCGCTCTTGAGGGCGTCGCCACCGGCGGTCAGATCGAGCGTGCCGCCCGAGACCACCAGTGCGTCCTTCCCACGCAGAGCGTCATCGACGGCGTCGACGGTGATCATCCCTCCGATCACGGCCAGATCGTCCGTGCTCGTGATGCCGTCGTTGCCGTTTCCCTCGACCTCGAGCGAACCCGTGCCGGAGATGGTCAGGTCGGAGTCAGCGTAGACGGCTGCGTTCGCTGACGCGTCGTCGGCGTAGGAGGATGCATCAGAGACGCTGTTCGTCGACCCCGCCGCGAGCGATATCACGACATCATCGGCGTTGGTGACGGAGATCGCCGGTCCTGCGGTGTTCGAGATCGTCGCGCCGTCGAGGATGAGCACGACCTGGGCGTCCTCCGGAGCGGCGACCTCGATCGAGCCCTCGAGCTCGCCGCTGAGACGGTAGACGCCCCCCGCGGTGATCGTGACCGTGGCGCCGTCGACGTTCGCTCCCTCGCCCGCGGTGGTCGCCGTCGAACCCGTGAGATCGATATCGACAGCGTCGGTGTCCGACCATTCGTCGTCCTCGACCACCGTGGCCTCGTCGTTCGCCGCGAGCACGGAGCTCGAGGTGAGATCGGTGACGACAGCGGTCGTGGTCTGCGTCGTGGTGTCATCGGCGGCCTGCCCCAGAGCACCCGTGCCGGTGGCGGCGCAGCCGGCCAGAACGAGGCCGGCGAGCGTGAGGGGGATGGCGGGCAGGATCAGGCGGCGGCGCATGGCAGCTCCTCGATTCGGGTCGGGGTGGTCGATGGTGTGTGCGGATGACGCTGCGCGTCGGCGAACGCGCTGCGCAGCAGTCGGTCCCAGCGGTTGCGCGGGAGATCGGAATGGAGGGCCGCGAGCCCGGTGGCGTACTTGCTCACCGAGACCGGGCGGTGGCCGGATCGCCACAGCAGCCGATCGATGACCGAGGCCGACGATGGCGATTTCGTCTCGACGATCGCGAGATGCGGGAGCGTGAACCCCGAGCCGTCGGGACGATCCCAGCGCAGTCCGGTGTCGATGGTCGCGCGAGCGGCGCCGTCGGGGGCGAGGAGCGTGGTCCGCGAATAGCGCGTGACCAGCGTCGCTTCGAGCTCGTCCACTCGGCTCGGGTCGACCCCGATCGCCGCGAAGGCCGCGGTCACCTCATCGCGTGCGTCGTCCGTCAGCGTCGCGCGGAGATCGAGGTCGTATTCGGAGCGTTCCTTCACGGTGGTGCCGCGGGTGCCGCGAGTCTTGATCTCGAGGAACGCCGCGTCGGTGTCGAGGTAGGCCCGGGTCCGCAGCTTGAATCGACGCCGACGCGGCTGAGCCGCCATGCGGAAGCTGAGCAGGTCGGGGGTGTCGAAGTACACCGACTCGTAGGCGAAGCAACGGGAGCCGGAGATCTCCAGGACGCGCGTGCGTGGGTCGAGGGCGCGGAGAACGGGGTCCAGGTCGGCACTCGGGAGGATGTACTTGCGGTCGACGCGGGCCAGCAGCGCGGCCTCGGCGACCATCTCGTCGAGTGTCACCGCGCCGAGACCAGCGAGGCGGTCGTCCTCCCGGCTCATCGGAGCGCCTCGGCCGACTCCGGCTGCAGGACGCCGCTGTCCGCTCCGTGACGTCCGACTCGGTCGGCTGCGACGTCGACCCGGAATCGCACGTCGACCAGCGTCGTGTCGTTCACGAGGTCGAGCTCGTTCACGGTCAGCGAGGTGACCGTCGCGCCGATGCGTTCACCGATCAGCATCCGCAGAACGTGCTCGTCGGGCTCGGCCCGGTCGAGTCGGATGATCTGGTGCCGGCTGCGGGGAGAGCAGTTTGGGGTGGTCGGCAATCCACAGCACGACGAGGATCAGGCCGATGAGGACCGCGACGGGGAGGGGGTCGGCTGCGGGAAGCCCGGCCATCAGACCCATTGCCAGAGCGGCGAAATAGTAGGCGACCTCGCGCTGGGAGATCTCCGACGAGCGCAGGCGGATGATCGACAGGACGCCGAAGAGCCCGAGCCCGAGCCCGAGGGCGACTTCGGCCGTGCCGAGCACGGTCGCCACGGCCAGCACGCCGACGTTGACGCCCAGGAAGGCCACGACGAGGTCCCGCCGGCGGTGACGTCGGTAGTAGAGGCCGACGCTGAGGACGACGGCGGCGACGAGGTCGATCGCGATCAGCAGAAGCGAGGGGGATGGTCATGGGTTTCTCCGTCGGTTGTCGGTTGCTGAGATCATTCGAGCCTCGATTCCTTCACCGTTCCTATGAGGCTCTTTGACGGCGGATTCGACCGCACGGCCGATCGCCGGCGATAACACGACGCTGCGTTGCAGCAGGTAGCCGAGCATGAACAGGGCAGCCTCGGTCGTGGCCTTCGCGATCAAGAGAGGGAGCCCGACCGCTGTCAGGGTGGTCATCCATACGATGTTCGAGGCCAGAAGGGCTGCCGCGAGGGCCGCGTACCGGGCCGCCGCGCGAGCGGTGCCCACCCGATCTCGGCCGGGGGAGAAGATGCGGCGGTTGACGGTGAAGTTCAGCGTGGCGCTGAGCAGTCGGGCGACGACGATCGACGGTACGAGCCAGCCCGTGAGCTCGGCGAGCAGAAGCATCACGAGCGAGTCGACGACGAAGGCGCCGAGCGAGGAGGCGGCGAACAGCAGCAGCGGCAGGCCCACGCGGATGCTGTCGACGAGCGGTCGGAAGTGGCTCGAGTCGTTGCCGGCGATGTAGACCGTGTCGATGGCGATCTCGCACGTGCGCCACCCGGCTGGCCGGCAACGCAGCAGCACGTTCTGCTCGTACTCGAACCGGTCGCCCGGTTGCGACAGCAGCCAGGGCAGCATCGCGGGAGGGATACCGCGCAGCCCCGTCTGCGTGTCGGAGAGCGACCAGCCGGCCGCGATCCGGAAGACGATACGTGCGGCCTTGTTGCCCAGGCGGCTTCGATTCGGCACGTCTTCACCGTCGAAGCGGCGGCAGCCGAGCACAAGGGCGTCGCCCTCGGCTGCCACCGCCTCGCCGACGCGCCGGATGTCGCGGGGCGTGTGCTGCCCGTCGGCATCGGCCGTCACGACGATCTGACCGGGATCGGTCCGCAGGATGTGCTCGAGGCCGGTGCGCAGCGCGGCGCCCTTTCCGCGATTCAGCGCGTGAACGAGCACCTCGGCCCCTGCCGCCCGAGCACGGGCGAAAACCGGAGCGAACGCGTCGCCGCTACCATCGTCGACGACCACGACCCGCGCCGTGAGGGTGAGGTCGTGGATCAGATCGACCAGGGTGTCCGTCGGTTCGTATGCGGCAATCAGAATGAGCACAGCGTCACTCCGCGATGTACAGGATGTCGCTCGTGCCGCGCTCACCGCCGTTGCACGGCTGATTGACGACCTCGCCGTCGAAGTACATGGTCGATGACCCGCCGCCGTCGAGGTTGTACGCCGTCTCGGCGCCGAGGCCGATCATGATGTCGGCCAGCTCGGTGAGCGTCACGCCGCGGCTGTAGCCCTCCGACCGGCCGTCGACCACGACGAAGACCAGGTGGTTGTCGTCGATGACACCGACCGCGGTGCGAGGCTGTTCGCCTTGGATGGAATGGTTGCCGATGTTGGTGTCGACCTCGACGTCCTCGATGCCGTCGACCACCGCACCCCCCTCGACGAGGGCAGGACCGAAACTCAGCGTGTTCCAGACCCCTGCGGCGACGAGCTCGTCGGCGGTGGTCTCGGTCTCGTCGTAGATCTCGACCGAACCATCGACGGAGAAGGCGAGGCCCGTCCGTGCGGGGATGTCGCGGTAGACGACGCCGTTGCGGATGAGGATCCCGGTGTCGCGGAATCCGTAGTAGTCGCCGTTGATCGCGAACACGGCGTCGTGGTCCGCCGCCATGGCGCTCGTCGTCTCGGTGATGTTCTCGCCGTACTGGTCTTTCGCGAACGCGGAGCGCAGCCTCGTCGCATCCGACAGGACGACGTCGGCGACGTAGTAGGTGAGCGTGTCGTCGCCGGTGCCGGTGACGACCTGCGACACGGTGACGTTGGTTGCGCCGTCGGAATAGGTGTCGCCGTCGGCGGTGCCGGTCGTGGTGTCGGACGTATCGACGGCAGCCACGGACTCGACGGCGGAGTTCGCGGTCTCGTACGCCGAGACGTCGGCGATCTCGACGTGTTCGATCAGGAAGCGATCCGCGGCCCAGACGCCTCCCCCCGCGAGCGTGAGGGAAAGGGCGGCACCCCCGGCGATGAGGGCGGTGCGAACAGGGCGTCTGGTGCGGGCATCTCGAGGCATCCCTCAGGGATATGCGCGGGACCTCGGTCGCAGATGGAGTGCGTCTAAGAGCGGCATTAACGCATTCGGCCGCGAGCGGGTCAGTCGGCGCCGAAGTCGAACGAGGCCGACTCGCCGGCGGCATCCACCTTGTCGGCGAGGGCCTGGTCGGTGGCCTCGACGTTGCCGGGTAGCGAGTCAACACGTCCCGCACGAATCAACCCGCTGCCTCCGATTGATTCGGGTGCAGCGGGTTGATTCGAGGCCTGGCTGGGGTCGGGTCAGTCGGCGCCGAAGTCGAACGAGGCCGACTCGCCGGCGGCATCCACCTTGTCGGCGAGGGCCTGGTCGGTGGCCTCGACGTTGCCGGTGATCTCGGCCGCGCCGCCGCGCTCGAGGTCGCCGACGAGCTCGGCGGTCGGGCCGCCGATGAGACCGATACCGGCGTAGTGCTCGAGGCGGGCGCGCGAGTCGGCGATGTCGAGGTTGCGCATCGTGAGCTGGCCGATGCGGTCGGTGGGGCCGAAGGCCGAGTCGCCGACGCGCTCCATCGAGAGCTTCTCGGGCGAGTACGACAGGTTGCGGCTCGAGGTGTCGAGGATCGTGTAGTCCTCGCCGCGGCGCAGGCGCAGCGTGACCGTGCCGCTGATCGCGGAGCCGACCCAGCGCTGGATCGACTCGCGCAGCATGAACGACTGCGGCTCGAGCCAGCGGCCCTCGTACATCAGGCGGCCGAGGCGGCGGCCCTGCTCGTGGTAGGTCGCGAGGGTGTCTTCGTTGAGGATGCCGTTGACCAGGCGCTCGTACGCGATGAACAGCAGCGCCATGCCCGGGGCCTCGTAGATGCCGCGGCTCTTGGCCTCGATGATGCGGTTCTCGATCTGGTCGCTCATGCCGAGGCCGTGGCGGCCGCCGATGGCGTTGGCTGCCATGACGAGCTCGACGATGTCGGAGTACTCGACGCCGTTGACGGCGACGGGGCGACCGGCCTCGAACGTGACCGAGACGTCCTCGGTCTCGATCTCGACGGCCGGGTCCCAGAAGCGCACGCCCATGATCGGCTCGACGATCTCGAGCGAGACGTCGAGGTGCTCGAGGGTCTTCGCCTCGTGCGTCGCACCCCAGATGTTGGCGTCGGTCGAGTACGCCTTCTCGACGGAGTCGCGGTAGGGGAAGCCGTGTGCGACGAGCCACTCGCTCATCTCGGTGCGGCCGCCCAGCTCGGTGACGAAGTCGGCGTCGAGCCAGGGCTTGTAGATGCGCAACGCGGGATTGGCCAGCAGGCCGTAGCGGTAGAACCGCTCGATGTCGTTGCCCTTGTAGGTGGAGCCGTCGCCCCAGATGTCGACGCCGTCCTCCTTCATGGCGCGCACGAGCATGGTGCCGGTGACGGCACGGCCGATGGGCGTCGTGTTGAAGTAGGTGCGTCCGCCCGAGCGGATGTGGAACGCACCGCACGAGAGGGCGACGAGACCCTCCTCGACCATCATCGGCTTGCAGTCGATCAGGCGCGAGCCTTCGGCGCCGTACTGCAGGGCGCGTCCGGGGATCGAGGCGATGTCGTCCTCGTCGTATTGTCCGAGGTCGCCGGTGTAGGTGAAGGGCACGGCGCCCTTGTCGCGCATCCACGCGACGGCCACGGAGGTGTCGAGACCCCCCGAGAAGGCGATGCCGACGCGCTCGCCGACGGGCAGGGACTGGAGGACCTTGGACATGGGGACAATCCTACTGAGCGGGTGGTGGGCCGACGTGCCGGACCGGTCGGCGGGAGGCGGGTCCCGCCGACCGGTCGGGAGTCAGGGCAGGAACGACTCGGTGACGGCGATGAGCCGCTCGAGGGCGTCGCGCCACCCGGCCTCGTCCTGGGCGATGCACAGGCGCATGTGGCCGACGCCCTCGGCGCCGAACTGGTAGCCCGGGTTGACGATGACCCCCGCGCGCTCCTTGATCGCGATCGCGAGCTCCTGGTCCGAGACCGGGGCGAGCACGCGCGGGAAGATGTACGACGTGCCCCACGAGCGGGTCGCCGAGAAGGCGGGCGAGGCGTTGAGGCGCTCGACGGTCCAATCGCGCAGGGCCTGGTACTCGACGGTGCGCTCGGCGACGTACTCGCCGTCTTCGGCCAGCCAGTGCGCCAGGACGTGCTGCGCGTAGGCGGGGGCGCGCAGGGCGGTGATCGACTGCACGTCCTCCATGCGCTCGATGAGCTCGACCGGCGCGACGGCGAGCCCGAGCCGGTAGCCCGAGAGCGACTCGGTCTTCGAGGGCCCGAGGGTCGTGATGGTGCGCTCGCGCATGCCCTCGAGCTCGGCGATGTGGGTGTAGGCCTCCCCGTCGTACACGAGGCGGCAGTAGAGCTGGTCGGCGAGCACGAGGAAGTCGCGGGTGCGGGCCAGCTCGGCGATCAGCTCGAGCGTCTCGTCGGAGTAGATCGCGCCGGTGGGGTTGTTCGGGTGGCTGAAGATGAAGAGCTTGGGCGAGCGGTCGGCGAGCTCGCGCAGGCGGTCGGCGTCGAGGGTGGGGCGCCCCGCGGCGTCCTCGAACGACACGCTCACCCGCTCGACCTCGGCGCCCAGGTAGCGCAGCGTCCGCTCGGTCGACAGGTAGTCGGGGTCGGGCAGGATGACGAGGTCGCCCGGCTCGATGATGGCGCTCAGCGCGATGAACAGCGCGCCCTGCGTGCCCGGGGCGAGGATGAGGTCGACGTCGCCGGTCGCCGTCAGGCCGAGGTGCTCCTCGATGTTCGCGGCGACGGTGGCGCGCACGCCGTTGTCGCCGACGTACGGCGTGTAGGTCATGCCGGCGCCCGAGGCGGCTTCGGTGAACGCCGTCAGGGCGTAGCCGGGCGCGGGGAAGCGGTGCGTGTTCGCGTAGGTCGCATCGAGCACGGCGACGGATGCCGCGGGCGTGCGCTCGAGCTCGCGTTCGGCGGCGCGCACGGACTGACCCGCGTACGAGCTCGCCTCGGGCAGGTCGAGGCGCTCGATCGCGGCGGGGACGGCGTGAGACGTGGTCGTGTTCATCGGTCGCTTTCTGATGTCGGGTCGGGTGAATCGGGAAGGAGGAAGTCCTCGAGCACGACGAGGCCGCGCGAGATGTGCTCGCGGGTGAGCCGCTCGGCGGTGGCGCCGTCGCCGGCCTCGATCGCCGCGAGGATCGTGGCGTGCTCGGCGAGCGACTCGCCGCTGCGGTCGACGGTGCCGAGGTACAGGCCGACGTAGCGCTCGCCGAGCGCGTACAGCTGGCTGGCGGCCGACATCGTCTGCGGCATCGCGGCGAGGGCGTAGAGCCCCATGTGGAAGTCGCGGTCGAGCGAGCGGAAGCGCGGCAGGTCGCCGGCGGCGAACGCGTCGCGCTGGTGGTCGAGGGCCGCGTGCGCCGCGCCGAGCGACTCGTGCGGCCCGGCTTCGGCGGCGAAGCGCGCGAGGGGTCGATTCGAGTGCGGCGCGACCAACGTAGATGTCGCGGGCGCCGTCGAGCGAGAGCTCGGGCACGACCATCCGGCGGTGGGGGAGTCCTTCGAGCCATCCCTCGGCCTTGAGGCGCGAGAGGGCCCTCGCGCAGCGGGATGCGGCTGATGCTGAGGGACTCGGCCAGATCCTCCTGCCCGATCGGCCGGCCGGCGGGGATCGCGCCCGAGAGGATCTGCGCCCGTACTTGTTCGTAGGCCCAGTCCTGCTTGCGGAAGTACGCGGTGCCGGCGGTGACGTTCTCATCCACGGGCTCGTCCCCTTTCGGTGATCGAAACTGTATACAGAATGCAAGCTAGCATGGCGGCTCCTCGTCATCGGGAGCGCCCGCGGGGACCGCGGACAGGCCGAGCGCGCGCCACAGGACGCGCGTCGAGGCGGCCGACACCGGGATGTCGTGCCCGTCGATCGACCGCACGGGGGCGACGAGTCGTCCGCTGGAGCACAGCCAGACGGCATCCGCGTCGAGGAGCTCGTCGACCTCGACCGATCGCACGACGACCTCGTCGCCGCGCGCGCGGAGCCCGGCGAACGCGGCCCGCTGCGTCGTGCCGTCCAGCGCCCCGTCGGCGGGATCGGGGGTGACCCAGACGCCGCCTCGGCGCAGCACGACGGTCGAGATCGCGCCCTCGAGCACGAACCCGTCGTCCGTGATGAAGATCGCGTCGTCGGCGCCGCGCCGTCGCGCCTCGCGCAGCGCCGCACGCTGCACCGCGTACGACAGCGACTTCACGCCCGCAGCAGCCACGGAGCATCCGCCGCACCCGCGCGCATCATGCCGCGGCGCAGCAGCACGGCGTCGATGCCGTCGCTGCGGGCGCGTCGGTGGTCGCCGTTCTCGCGTGCCGCGATCCAGACCGTGGGCGCGGCGTCGCCGCCGTGCTCGCGTCCGTGCGAGACGAACAGGCGGACCAGCAGCTCGTCGGCCACCGGATGCCGCGCCACGGCCTCCGCGACGCCGGCGTGCAGCACGGCCGCATCGAGGGGGCTCATGCCACCGCCCGCATCGAGCGGTGCAGGCGGTGGAGGTGCGGATCGAGCGCGAGGGGCGCACCGCCGAACACGCCGATGGACTCGAACGCGCCGTCGCCCCGCGTCGCGGCGAGGTCGTCACCGGCGAGGAGCGCCGCGTCGGGGTCGACCTGCCGCCAGCCGTCGGGGGCCAGCACGAGCATGACGCCGGCGTCCATCAGTACCCCCCGCCCCTTGTCGACGAGCGCGGTCATCGGTGCACCCGCGCGCCAGGCCCGGTACTGCTCGACGAACTGCGCCGCGAGGCGGTCTCGCCATCCGTCGGTGCGCGACGAGGTGTGCGGCGAGACGATGACGCGCGGGTCGCCCCACAGCGGGTCGTCCGCGGGGAGCGGCTCGACCTCGAAGGCGTCGAGCACCGCCCCGCCGAGCCGGTCGTCGCGCAGGGCAGCGCGCAGGGCTCGCTCGTCGACGGTGCGTCCTCGCCCGACGTTGACGAAGAGGCCGTGCGGAGGCAGCGCCGCGATCGTCCGCGCGTCGACGATGCGTTCGGTCTCGGCGGTCGCCGGGAGGGCGACGACGAACACGTCGGCCTCGGTCAGCAGCGCGGGCAGATCCCGCAGGGCGGCGACCGGGCCCTCGGGGGTCTCGCGGACGGTGCGGGCGACGAGCCCGACCGTCATGCCCACCGCCGTCAGCAGCCGCGCGACCTCGCGCCCGATGCCGCCGGCGCCGA
>JAQIJE010000020.1:0-48732 GCA_036946435.1 Microbacterium arborescens
CTCCTGAAAGACGTCATGGACCCCGAGCTCGGGATCAACGTCGTCGACCTGGGGCTGATCTACGACCTCGCGTGGGACGACGAGAACGACGCCCTCATCATCCACATGACGCTGACGTCGGCGGGCTGCCCGCTGACCGACGTGCTCGAGGAGCAGACGGCGCAGGCGCTCGACAACGTGGTGGACCGGTTCCGCATCAACTGGGTGTGGATGCCGCCGTGGGGCCCGGAGCGGATCACCGACGACGGCCGCGACATGATGCGGGCGCTCGGCTTCGCCATCTGATCGCCGTCCGTCGGTCCGTCCGTCACGCGGGGGTCATTCGCGGACGTCGTGCGCGACCGCGCGGATAGGCTCGCCGGATGAGCATCCGACCCCTCGACGCCCTCCCCGATCGAGACGCTGCGGAAGCGATCGAGCACGAAGTGGCGGTCGTATCCCGACGAGGTCATCCCCATGTTCGTGGCGGAGACCGATTTCGCCCTCGCCGAGCCCATCACCGATGCGCTCCGCACCGCGGTCGAGCTCGGCGACACGGGCTACACCCCGCCGCAGCCGGGTATCGCCCCGGCGTTCGTCGCCTTCGCCGATCGTCACTGGGACTGGACCGTCGACCCCGATCGCGTCCGCTGGACGGGCGACGTGATGATGGGCGTCGTCGAACTGTTGCGGGCGACGGTGGCTCCGGGGGAGCGGGTCGTGATCAACCCGCCCGTCCTATCCGCCGTTCTTCGACACCGTGGCCGAGGCCGGCGCCGTCGTCGAGGAGGTCCCGCTGCACGACACCGGGGCGGGCTGGGAGCTCGACCTCGCCGGCATCGAGACGGCTCTCGCCGGCGGCGCGCGGGCCGTGTTGCTGTGCAACCCGCACAACCCGACGGGCACGGTGCACCACGCCCGACACGCTGGCGCGTCTCGCGCGATCGCCGCGCGTTACGACGCCGTCGTCATCAGCGACGAGATCCATGGGCCGCTCACGAGGACGGGCGTTGCCGTTCACCCCCGTTCCTGACCGCCTCGGAGGATGCCGCGGCGGTCGGTTTCGCCGTGACGAGCTCGTCGAAGGCCTACAACCTCGCGGGGCTCAAGTGCGCGGTCATCGCGACGGCTGCGGAGCGGAACGCGCGGATCGTACGTGGGCTCCCGTGGGAGGTCGAGTGGCGCACGGGGCTGTTCGGCGCCATCGCGACGATCGCGGCGTTCTCAACCCGAGTCCGATGCGTGGCTCGATGCCCTGCGGGTGCGCCTCGACGAGAACGCGATCCTGCTCGGAGAGCTGCTCGCGGAGCATCTGCCGCTCGCCCGGTACCGCATCCCCGAAGCGGGGTTCCTGGCGTGGATCGATGTATCGGACTACGGCTGGGGCGACGATCCCGCAGACCCCGTCCGCGAGGGCGCGCGTGTGGCCCTCCATCACGGGCCGTTCTTCGGAAGCGAAGGCGCGGGGCACGTCCGACTCAACTTCGGATGCGGCCCCGATGTGCTCCCGCGAGGCGGTCGAGCGGATCGGCGCGTTCGCGAGCGCCGCCGCCGCTCAGTTCTCGGAGCGGCCGAGTCGCCAGTACCCCATGAACGCCACCGCGCGGCGGTCGACCCGACCGTGCCGACGAGGTGGCGTCGCAAGGCCTTGATCGCGCCCGGCCTCGCCGGCCAGCCACGCGTAGAGCGGCGCGCGCTTGAGGGCGGCGCCGCCCTTCGCCGTACGCGGCACCTCCCAGAGGATGTCGGTGTCGACGTCGATCTCCTCGACGTCGGCGCCCACGCCTCCCGGTGCAAGGCGTGCGGCGGTCTCCTCGACGGCGGCGATCAGGTGCGCGTGACGCTCGCTCTCGCCGGCGCGCGCGGCGGCGCGGATCTCGAAGCCGGGGTGCGAGGGCAGGTAGCCCAGGTCGGCGGCGGTCGGAACCTCGAGCACCACGGTGCCCCGTGCCTCGGGCGGCAGCTGCTCGAGGATCACCGCGATCGCCGGCGCCGCGGTCTCGTCGCCGGCGAGCAGGATCGCGTCGGTGGCCGCAGGCGGGACGAAGTCGATGCCGTAGCTCACAACCGCTGTGCGCCGTGGTCGGTCCGAGGATGAGCACACCTCGTCGCCGACCCGGGCCTCGGCGATCCACGCCGACGCGGGCCCGAGGACATCGTGGGCGACCATGTCGATGTCGACCTCCCGCGCCCCGCGGCGCACGGCCCGCGTGGTGTAGGTGCGCATGACGGGGCGGTGGTCGTCGGGCAGTGCGCGCCACCGGTCGTACCAGTCGGGGCCCCGTCGGCATGGTCGCCAGCGCCGCGGTCGGGGTCGGGAACAGCACCTTCACGCGCTGATCGAAGCCGGGGTCGCCGTAGTCGGCGAGATCGTCGCCGCGGAAAGTGAACCGTCGGAAGCTCGGGGTGAGCTCGGTGATGGCCGCGACCGGTGCGCGGAAGAATCCGAGGGGGCTGTCTGACATGTCGGCTCCGAGGGGTCAGGCGGTGGGAGCATCGCCGCGGTGCTGCAGCGAAGCGTCGGGAACGTGGTGGCGGCCGATCGGCAGGACGAGCGGTCGGCCCGTCAGTGGATCGGGCATGATGCGGCTGTCGAGGCCGAAGACCGCGCGGACCGTGTCGGCGGTGAGAACCTCGGACGGCTCGCCGGCGGCGAACAGGCGTCCCGCCGCCATCGCGACGAGATGGTCGGCGTATCGTGCAGCGAGGTTGAGGTCGTGGAGCACCATGACGATGGTCGTTCCCCGAGCGCGGTTCAGGTCGGTCAGCAGATCGAGCACGTCGATCTGGTGGCTGACGTCGAGGAACGTGGTCGGCTCGTCGAGAAGGAGCACGTCGGTCTGCTGCGCCAGCGCCATCGCGATCCACACGCGCTGACGCTGACCTCCCGACAGCTCGTCGACGGAGCGGTCGGCGATCGCCGCCGTATCGGTGGCATCGAGCGCCTGAGCGACCGCGTCGTCGTCGGCCCGTGTCCAGCGTGCGAGCGGGCCGTGGTGCGGGGTACGGCCGCGGCTGACGAGATCCGAGACCGCGATGCCCTCGGGGGAGATGGGGGACTGCGGCAGCAGGCCGAGGTCGCGGGCGACCTGTCTGGTCGACATCCGGTGGATGTCCTTGCCGTCGAGCAGGACCTGTCCCGTCCGCGGGGTCAGCAGGCGGGCCATCGACTTCAGCAGCGTCGACTTGCCGCACGCGTTCGCCCCGACGATCGCGGTGATCCGCCCCGCCGGCACGACCAAGTCGAGCTCGTCGACGATGACGCGGTCGCCGTAGCCCAGGCGGACGCCGTGGACCTCGAGCGTGCGGTCGGCGGTCATAGAGAGCCTCCAGAACGGCTGCTGCGGATGAGCAGGAAGATGAGATAGGGCGCACCGAGGACACCGGTCACGACACCGACGGGCAGGCGGAGGCCCAGAAGGTACTGGGCTGCCAGGTCTGCCACGAGGACGAGCAGTGAGCCGAACAGCCCCGCGGCGAGGACGGGGGAGCCGGCGGGGCCGATGAGACGCGCGGCGATGGGGCCGGAGAGGAACGCGACGAACGAGATGGGGCCCGCGGCCGCGGTCGCGAAGGCCAGCAGGGCGACAGCGGCGATGATCAGGAGGATGCGGCGCCGTTCGACGGCGACACCGAGTGCAGCCGCGGTCTCGTCGCCCAGTCGCATCAGCTCGAGGTCGCGCACGAGCCAGAGGAGGACCGGGACGACGACGACCATCGCGAGGGCGAGGGGAACCGCCTGACCCCACGACGCCCCGTTCAGGTTGCCGGTGATCCAGCGCATGGCGGCCTGCAGATCCCATTCGGCGGCGCGCGAGAGCACGTACGACACGACGCTGTTGAAGATCGCGGCGACACCGATGCCGATGAGGATGAACCGCGCGCCCGCTCCGCCGTCCTTGTACGCGAGCAGGTAGATCGTCAGGGCGGTGGCGAGGGCGGCGACGGTGGCGAGCACCGAGATCCCGGTCTCGCTCAGTGAGAGGAACACGATGCCGACGACGGCGGCCGCGCTGGCCCCCGCGTTGACGCCGATGATGTCGGGACTCGCGAGCGGGTTGCGCAGCATCGTCTGGAACACGGCGCCTCCCATGCCGAAGCAGAGTCCGGTCAGCAGCGCGAGGGTCGCCCGCGGCAGCCGGAGCTCGCCGACGGTGAACGACGCTCCCGGGACGATCTGTCCGGTCATGACCCCCCAGACCTCGGCGGGGGAGTAGAAGGTCTGACCGACCATCAGCGACACGGCGTACGTGACGACGACGCCGACCAGCAGTGCGGCCAGGACGAGGCGTCGCCGCCGGGCGCGGCGGGCGCGGCCGGCGGTGACCGCGGCGACCGTGGCAGGCGCGGCGGTCACAGTGCGCGCATCCGTTGGCGGCGCACGATGGCGATGAAGAAGGGTGCCCCGATGAGAGCGGTGACGATACCCACCTCGATCTCCTGCGGCCGGGCGATCACGCGACCGACCACGTCGGCGGTCACGAGCAGCCCGCCGCCCACCAGGGCTGAGACGGGGAGCAACCACCGGTGGTCGGGCCCCACGACGAGCCGGCAGATGTGGGGGACGATGAGGCCGACGAAGCCGATCGGCCCCGCGACCGCCGTCGCCGCACCGCACAGGATGACGGCGCCGAGGGCGGCGAACAGGCGCGCCGTGCGCACGCGCTCGCCGAGACCCGCGGCGAGCTCGTCGCCGAGGGCGAGGGAGTTGAGGGCGCCGCTCGCGGCGAGGCAGATGAGCATGCCGACCGCGAGGAAGGGGAGGACGAGGGCGACCTTCTCGAAGGTGCCGCCGCCGACCCCCGCCGATCTGCCAGAACCGGAAGACGCTCATCACGTCGATCCGCGGCAGCAGGATGGCGCTGATGAGCGAGCTGACGGCGACCGCCGTCGCCGCGCCGGCGAGAGCGAGCTTCAGCGGACTCGCGCCGCCTCGCCCCAGCGACCCGATGGTGTAGACGAAGACGGCGGCGACGGCCGCCCCGAGCATCGCCAGCCAGATGTATCCGAACGAGCTGGTGACGCCGAAGAAGGCGAGACCGATGACGACGGCGAGCGATGCGCCGCCGTTGATCCCGAGGATCTGCGGGTCGGCGAGCGGGTTGCGGGTCACTCCCTGCATCACGGCGCCCGAGACGGCGAGCGCTGCGCCGACCAGGAGTGCCAGCAGGGTGCGCGGGACGCGCTTGGCGACCGCGGCGGCCGACGCGGTGTCGATGTCTCCGGACAGGCCGGCGACGATGTCGGGCAGGCCGACGGCGCGCGTCCCGAAGGTCACCGAGACGGCGCACGCGGCGACGACGGCCGCGATGAGGACGAGGAGCCAGACGGCCCGCCGCCGCGAGCCGTGTCGCACAGACACGGTCGCGGCGGCGGGGGACGTCACCGCGGGCGCGGTCACGGCATCCGGGTGCTGCGGATCACGAGCCGACCTTCTGCGCCGCGGCGCCGATGAGGTCGACGTACCGGGCGGTGAGGTCGTTGGTGATCGAGAGCGGGCTGGGGTTCGCGGCGGCGGCGAGCGGGTCGTTGATCGCGGGGAGCGCGACGACGGCGCCCGAGGCGACGGCCGGGATGCGCGAGAGCAGCGGGTCGGCCTGCATGGCGGCGACGGTGCTGTCGTCGCCGTAGGTCACGAGGACCTGCAGATCGTCGAAGCGCTCGATCTCCTCGGTGCTGTTGGTGATCCAGAACTGGTCGGTGCCCTGCGACTGCTCTGCGACGGTCGCGGCCGGGGTGAGGCCGAGGTCCTCGAGGAAGAGGGGGCGCGGGTCGGCGGTCGAGTAGAAGCCGATCTGGCTGAGGTCGGTCGCGTCGAAGGAGCTGAACAGCGTCTTCTTGCCCGCGATGGCGGGGTAGGCCGACGTCAGTTCGCCCAGGTGCGCGGTCAGGTCGCCGACGAGGGCCTCGGCCTCGTCGTGCAGGCCGAGGGCCGTGCCGTTGATGACGGTGAGATCCTGCCAGCTGGTGCCCCACGCGACATCCGGGTAGGCGACGACGGGGGCGATCTTCGACAGCGTCTCGTAGTCGTCCTGCGTCATGCCGGAGTAGGCGGCGAGGATGACGTCGGGGCGGGTGTCGGCGACGGCCTCGAAGTCGATGCCCTCGGACTCGTCGAACAGCACGGGCGTCTCGCCGCCGAGCTCGTCGAGTCGATCCTTCACCCAGGGGAGGATGCCGTCGCCGTCATCGTCGCCCCAGGTGACGGCGGGCATGCCGACGGGAACGACGCCGAGGGCGAGGGCTGCTTCCTGGTTGCCCCACGACACGGTCGCGACGCGCTCCGGCTTGGCGGAGATCGTCGTCTCGCCGAACGCGTGCTCGATCGTGATGGGGAAGGCGTCCGACGATGCCTCGCCGGATGCTGCGGGCGCGTCGTCGGGGGCGGCGCTCGATGCGCAGCCGGCCAAGAGCAGGGTGGCGGCCACGAGGGTCGCGACGGCTGTGCGGAGACGAGGCACAGGATCCTCCAGGGGAGTAGTGAGTAAGGGCAGGCTTACTTTACGTCGCGGACGGGACCGGCGCTAATCCGCTGCAGGACGACTGAAGGTCGGGTCGACGTCGAGCGCGAACGGTCGGCCGTCGGTCATCGGATCGTCGGGCCCGGACGAGCGCGTAGACTGTGGGGCTGGCCGTTCGGCCGTACCTCCCGTTCTCGACGATTGGACGATCGCTGTGCTCGCCGTGCACGACCTCGAAATCCGCGTGGGTGCGCGCACGCTGATGGCGGACGTGTCCTTCCGCGTGTCGGACGGCGACAAGATCGGCCTCGTCGGTCGCAACGGCGCGGGCAAGACGACCCTGACCAAGGTCCTGGCGGGCGATCTGCTCCCGAGCGACGGTCGGGTCGACCGCTCCGGCGAGCTCGGCTATCTGCCGCAGGACCCGCGCTCGGGCGATCCGGAGATGCTCGCCCGTACGCGCATCCTCGACGCGCGCGGGCTCGGCAGCATCGCCGTCGACATGCAGGCCGCGTCCCTCGACATGGGCTCGGACGACGAAGCCGTCGCCGCGAAGGCGATGCGCCGGTACGGCAACCTCATGGAGCGGTTCGAGGCACTCGGCGGTTACGCGGCCGAGGCGGAGGCGGCTTCGATCGCTCACAACCTCTCCCTTCCCGACCGCATCCTCGATCAGCCCCTCAAGACCCTCTCCGGCGGACAGCGGCGTCGCATCGAGCTCGCCCGCATCCTCTTCTCGGACGCGCAGACGATGATCCTCGACGAGCCGACCAACCACCTCGACGCCGACAGCGTCGTGTGGCTGCGCGAGTTCCTCAAGGGATACAAGGGCGGTCTGATCGTCATCAGCCACGACGTCGAGCTCGTCGGCGAGACCGTCAACCGTGTCTTCTACCTCGACGCCATGCGCCAGGTGATCGACGTCTACAACATGAACTGGAAGAACTACCTGCGTCAGCGGGTGGCCGACGAGGAGCGGCGCAAGAAGGAGCGCGCGAACGCCGAGAAGAAGGCGACCGCCCTGCAGCAGCAGGCGGCCCGCTTCGGCGCCAAGGCCAGCAAGGCCGCTGCCGCCCACCAGATGGTCGCACGCGCCGAGAAGCTCCTGTCCGGCCTCGACGAGGTGCGTCAGGAGGACCGCGTCGCGAAGCTGCGCTTCCCGAAGCCCGCGCCGTGCGGCAAGACGCCCCTCATGGCCTCGGGGCTGTCGAAGTCGTACGGGTCGCTCGAGATCTTCACCGACGTCGACCTCGCGATCGACCGCGGCTCGAAGGTCGTCGTGCTCGGACTCAACGGTGCGGGCAAGACGACGCTGCTGCGCATTCTCGCGGGCGTCGACAAGCCCGACACGGGCGAGCTCGAGCCCGGCCACGGGCTGCGGATCGGCTACTACGCGCAGGAGCACGAGAACCTCGATGTCTCGCGCTCGGTCCTGCAGAACATGATGTCGTCGGCGCCCGACATCACCGAGACCGAGGCGCGCAAGGTGCTCGGCTCGTTCCTGTTCACGGGAGACGACGTCCTCAAGCCGGCCGGGGTCCTCTCGGGCGGTGAGAAGACGCGCCTGTCGCTCGCGACTCTCGTCGTCTCGTCCGCGAACATGCTGCTGCTCGACGAGCCCACCAACAACCTCGACCCCGCCTCGCGCGACGAGATCCTCGGCGCCCTCGCGCACTACGAGGGCGCCGTCGTCCTCGTCTCGCACGACGAGGGAGCCGTCGAGGCGCTCAACCCCGAGCGCGTGCTCATCCTGCCCGACGGGGTCGAGGACATCTGGGGTCGCGACTACCTCGACCTGATCACGCTCGCCTGATCACGCGCTTCGGAGCGGGCGCCGGCTCAGCGCGGCGACGAATCGAGGATCGCGTCCTCGTCCTGCATGTCGCGGTCGCGTTTGGCGTCGCGGCGCCGGCGCAGGCTCGCGGGGACGACCGTCCGCGGTGACGTGTCGGCGGCGGCATCCGTACCGGCATCCGCCGAGGCTGCGGCCGCAGCACGCTCCTCCTCGTCTTCCCGGCGATGACGGCGCTCCGTGCGGATCATGTACCAGATGAAGACGAAGCCCATGATCGCGAAGAGGATCCACTGGATCGCGTACGACAGGTGCGGCCCGGGGTCCTCGGACGGCGTCGGCATCGACCCGAGCGAATCGGCGGGCGCCGGGTCCTCCGAGACGAGGAGGCCGTAGGCCGAGGTCACGACCTCGTCGTCGAGGCCGCTCTCGGCCGCGACCAACGCGAGGTTGATGGTCGGCACCTGCCCCTCGGGGGCGGACCGGCCGGACGTCGGCGCGGCCTCTTCGGGTTTGAGGCGGGCGATGACCGTGACGACGCCCGAGGGGGGCGCCGCGATCGCATCGGGCTCGGGGCTGTCGGCGCCCGGGGCGACCCAGCCGCGGTCGACGACGAACACGCGTCCTTCGGTCGTGCGGAAGGGCACGAGCACCTCGAACGCCGAGGTGCCCCCGTGCGGACGGTTACGGACGAGGACCTGGTCGTCCGCGAGGTACTCGCCCACGAGCGTGACGGGATGCCACTCGTCCGAGGGGTCGAGATCGGAGCCCGGCGGGATCAGGTCGTCGAGCGTCGCGGGCTCGGCGTCGTAGTTGCGCTCGACCAGGGCGAGCTGCTGGCTGCGATCCTCGTTGCGCGTGAACTGCCAGTTCGACAGATAGGCGCACGCGATCGCGAAGGCGATCGCCACGGCGACGTATCCCGACCACCGCAGCGCGGTACGACCCGTCATCTTCCCGTCTCCCGGGAGGGGGCGGCCTCCGCCTCGACCGGTTCGACGACGACGGGGAAGTCGCGCGCCGCAAGGAAGCCGCGGAGGTAGTCGACGTGCTCGTCGCACGCCGTCCACACCTTGCGGCGATCAGGCGTATGGATGCGCGGATTGCGCCAGACCACGCGCCAACGAGCGCCGGCGCGACATCCTGCCCGCGAGCATTCGACGTCGTTCACTCCGGCCGTGACTCCTCGATGCGGATGACCTGCGGTTTCGCGGGCTCGGTCGGTGAGGCCGAGGGCTCGGAGCGGTCGGAGATCGCCGCGCGCGGAGACACCGCCGGAGGCTCGCGGACGTCGTCGCCGACGTTCGCCACGACGACGGCGAAGTAGGGAAGGAAGACCGCGCCGATCGCGAAGACCGCCGTCTGCCAGCCGTACGGCGTCACGACCACCATCAGCACGAAGCACACCACGCGCACCGCCATCATGATGAAGTACTTCGTCATGCGGCGGTTGGAGTCGTCGTTCGGCGATCGCGGAAGCGAGGTCGCGGACGGGGGAGCCTGGTGATGCTTCACGGTGCACCCAGGATACGCCCGCCGGATGCTGCACGGACGGGCTCAGAACGTCGAGGAGTAGCTGCTGTAGCTGTCCTGCTGCACGGCCCAGCCGATGAAGGAGAAGAACACGACCGCGCCGAGGATGGTCAGGGCGAGGCCGACGTATCCGACGATCAATCCGGCGATCGCCATGCCGCGGCCCTTCTCGCCGGTGCGCTTGAGCTGCGAGAGCGAGATGTGCCCCATGACGACGCCCGCGATCGAACCGATGACGGGGAGTATCCACACGAACCCGACGATCGAGGCGATCATCGAGACGATGGCGAGGGCGTTCGTCTTCTGCTGCGGATAGCCGCCGCCGTAGCCGTACGCCGGCGCGGGGTAGGCCGCCGGCTGGTAGGGCTGCTGCGGTGCGCCGTAGCCCGACTGCGGGGGCGTCGCGTAGGGAGGCGCGGGCGGCGGAGTCGGCGTGCCCGGATAAGGCTGCCCGGGTGCGGCGTTGGACTCCTGCGGCGTGGTCGGATCGCTCACATCTGCTCCTCTTCGGCGTCGGGCCGCCAGTTTATCGGTCGTCGGCGTCCGGATCGCGGCCGATAGGCTTGCCGGGTTCACCGCCGCCGTCCCTGGAGAGTCGCATGTCCACGTCCCGAGTCGTCCTCATCACCGGAGGCAACCGCGGCATCGGCCGCGCGATCGCCGAGCGCTTCGTCGCGGACGGACATCGCGTCGCTGTGACGGCGCGTTCGGGCGAGGGCCCCGAAGGGACGCTGACCGTGCGCGCCGACGTGACCGACGCTGCTTCGCTGGACGCCGCCTTCACGCAGGTCGAGGCGGAGCTCGGCCCCGTCGAGGTGGTCGTCGCCAACGCCGGCATCACGAAGGACACCCTGCTGCTGCGTATGACCGAGGACGATTTCGACTCGGTCGTGTCGACGAACCTCGGTGGTGCGTTCCGCGTCGTCAAGCGCGCGTCCAAGGGCATGCTGCGCGCCAAGTGGGGCCGGGTCATCCTCATCTCCAGCGTCGTCGGCCTCTTCGGCTCGGCGGGACAGATCAACTACTCGTCGTCGAAGGCCGCTCTCGTCGGCTTCGCCCGCTCGCTCACCCGCGAGCTCGGCGCGCGGGGGATCACCGCGAACGTCGTGGCCCCCGGTTTCATCGAGACGGACATGACCGCGGCGCTGCCCGAGGACACCCAGGCGGAGTACAAGCGGAGCATCCCCGCGGGCCGATACGGTTCATCTGCGGAGGTCGCCGGAGCGGTGGCGTGGCTGGCCTCGGACGATGCCGCCTACATTTCCGGCGCGGTCATCCCCGTCGACGGCGGCCTCGGCATGGGCCACTGACGCCGCGCGTCAGGCCAGCGCCGCTACCAGCTCGTCGGCGAGCAACGACGGTCGCGAGAACTGGGGCCAGTGCCCCGTGCCCAGCTCGACGACCGTGACGTCCTGGATCGCGGTGAACTCGTCGAGGAACGGCGGCCACTCCGCCAGCCTCGCGAGGAGCCCGTCGCGGTCCGTCGACCCCGAGAGCACCGTCACCGGGATGCCGCGTCGGCGGTGATCCGTCAGATCGAGCCGATCGGTGGGCACCGCGGCGGGTACGGCATGAGTGCGCGCCTCCCAGCGCTCGCGCGTCGGCCCGTCGAGATCGGCCACGTCGGGCTCGTCGAAGAACCCCCATCCCGGGAAGGGCACGGTGCCGTCGACGACGGGGAACTCCGAGATCATCGCCCCCGGAGGCGGGGGGAGCGTGTCGACGAACACGACGCGCGACACTCGGTCGACGCGGGCGTCCGCCGCGCCCCACGCGACGTTGCCGCCCCCGCTGTGCCCGACGAGCGCGACGGGTCCGGCGAGCTCGTCGATCGCCGCCGTCACGGCGGCGACCCAATCGGAGAGGTGCACGGCGGCCGGGTCCTGGTCGTCGGCGCCGGGGAGGGTGAGCGGATGCGTCGTGTGACCGGCTTCCTTCAGGCGGGGGACGACGTCGTCCCACGAGGAGGCGTCGAGCCAGAGACCGGGGATGAGGATGACGTCCATGGCCCGACGTTAGCGGGCACCGCCGACCTGCGACAAGACGTCGTCGCGCGTCAGGGGAGCAGTGGGACGAGTTCGCGGAGATCGACCGGCCCGATGACGAGGTCGGCCTGACGCCGGACGGCGGGCTTGGCGTTGAAGGCGACGCCGAGGCCGGCCGCGGCCATCATGCGCAGGTCGTTCGCGCCGTCGCCGACCGCGATCGTGCGCGAGGCGGGCACCCCGCGCTCGTCCGCCCAGGCGTGCAGCGCCGCGGCCTTCGCTTCGGCGTCCACGATCTCTCCGGCCACCGTCCCGTCGAGCCGGCCGTCGCTCGTGCCCAGACGATTCGCCCGCCACACATCGACGCCCAGGCCGGGGGCGACCTCGTCGAGGATCTCGTGGAACCCGCCGGAGACGACCGCGGCGGCTCCGCCCCGCTCATGGATCGCCTCGATGAGCTCGCGGGCGCCGGGGGTCGGCTCGACGCGCGAGAGCACTCGGGCGAAGGCGGTGACGGGCACGTCCGCGAGCTGTGCGACGCGCGAGCGCAGGCTCGACGCGAAGTCGACTTCGCCGCGCATGGCGGCCTCGGTGGCGGCTGCCACCTCGGCGCCGCGGCCCGCCTCGTCGGCGATCAGCTCGATGACCTCGTTGCGCAGCAGGGTCGAATCGGCATCGAAGACGACGAGGAAGCGCGCACGGGTCATGCCGTCCACGCTAGCGGGGTCGGCGCTCAGCGTTCGACGCGTGCGTTCTTCCCGACGACCGTGATGCCGGTGTCGGTGACCGTGAACCCGCGCGCCAGATCGCGCTCACGGTCGACACCCACCGTCGCGCCGTCTTCGAGCACGACGTTCTTGTCGAGGATCGCGCGATGGACCCGCGCCCCGGCGCCGACGCTGACGTAGTCGAACAGCACCGAGTCGGTGATGGTCGCGCCTCCGCCCGACAGAGTCCACGGCCCGACGACGCTGCGCTCGAGGTGCGTGCCCGAGAGCACGGATCCGAGCGAGACGATCGAGTCGATCGCGTTGCCCATCCGGCCCACGCTGTCGCGGACGAACTTCGCGGGCGGGGAGTTCACGGCCTGAGAGTGGATCTGCCAGTCGGTGTTGTACAGGTTGAAGATCGGCAGCGTCGAGATCAGGTCCATGTGCGCATCGAAGAACGACTCGATCGTGCCCACGTCGCGCCAGTAGTTGCGGTCGCGCGGGGTCGAGCCGGGGACGTCGTTGCGCTTGAAGTCGTACACCGCCGCCTCGCCGCGATCGACGAAGTAGGGGATGATGTCGCCGCCCATGTCGTGGTTCGACGTGGGCACCTCGCCGTCGGTCTCGACCGCCTCGATGAGGGCGTCGGTGTCGAAGATGTAGTTGCCCATCGAAGCGAGCACCTCATGCGGTGAGTCGGGCAGCCCGGTCGGATCCTGGGGCTTCTCGAGGAACGCGCGGATGCGGGTCTCGTCGGCGGGGTCGACGTCGATGACGCCGAACTGGTTCGCCAGTCCGATGGGCTGGCGAATGCCGGCGACCGTGGCCCGGGCGCCCGAGGCGATGTGCGCGTCGAGCATCTGCCGGAAGTCCATCCGGTAGACGTGGTCGGCGCCGATCACGACGACGATGTCGGGCTTCTCGTCGTTGATGAGGTTGAGGGACTGCAGGATCGCGTCGGCCGAGCCCGAGAACCACCGCTTGCCGAGGCGCTGCTGCGCCGGCACGGATGCCACGTACGAGTCGAGCAGCGCCGACATCCGCCACGTCTGCGAGACATGGCGGTCGAGACTGTGCGACTTGTACTGCGTGAGGACGACCACCTGCCGCAGGCCCGAGTTGATCAGGTTCGAAATCGCGAAGTCGATGAGGCGGTACTGGCCGCCGAACGGGACGGCGGGCTTCGCGCGGTCCACCGTGAGGGGCATGAGGCGTTTGCCCTCCCCGCCGGCGAGAACGATTCCGAAGACCTTGGGCGCTGCTGGCATGGCACCACACTAGGCCCGGCGAAGCGTCCTGTACTAGCGTTCGAGCCATGCGTGTAGACATCGTCTCGAAGGAGTACCCTCCCGCGATCTACGGGGGCGCCGGGGTGCATGTCACCGAACTCGTGCGTGCCCTGCGCGAGAGCATGGAGGTGCGGGTGCGTGCCTTCGGCGCCGACCGCGACGAGGCCGACACCGCGTCGTACGACACCCCGGCCGGTCTCGCGGACGCCAACCCGGCGCTGCAGACCCTCGGCACCGACCTCGAGATCGTCGGCGACGTCGCGGGCGCCGACGTCGTGCACAGCCACACCTGGTACGCGAACTTCGCCGGTCACATCGCCTCGCTCCTCCACGGCATCCCGCACGTCATCACGGCTCACTCGCTCGAGCCGCTGCGGCCGTGGAAGGCCGAACAGCTCGGCGGCGGCTACGCCGTGTCGAGCTACATCGAGAAGACCGCCTACGAGAACGCCGCGGCGATCATCGCGGTGAGCGACGGCATGCGGCGCGACATCCTGCGCAGCTATCCGACGCTCGACCCCGAGAAGGTCTCCGTCATCTACAACGGCATCGACGTCGAGTCCTGGCGGCCGGTCGACGACCCCGCGGTGCTGGAGCGGTTCGGCATCGACCCCGGCCGCCCGTCGGTGGTGTTCGTCGGACGCATCACGCGGCAGAAGGGTCTGCCCTACTTCCTGCGGGCCGCGCGACAGCTGCCCGCCGACGTGCAGGTCGTGCTCTGCGCGGGCGCGCCCGACACCCCCGAGATCATGGCGGAGGTGCAGGGGCTGGTGCGCGAGCTCCAGGCCGAGCGCTCCGGTGTCGTGTGGATCGAGGAGTTCCTGCCGCGCGACCAGTTGTGCGCGATCCTGACGGCGGCGACGACGTTCGTCTGCCCGTCGGTCTACGAGCCGCTCGGCATCGTGAACCTCGAGGCGATGGCGTGCGGCGCCGCGGTCGTGGGCACCGCGACGGGCGGCATCCCCGAGGTCGTCGTCGACGGGGTGACCGGACGTCTCGTGCCGATCGACCAGGCCGACGACGGCACCGGCACCCCCGTGGACCCCGAGCGTTTCGTCGCCGACCTCGCCGCCACCCTGACCGAGGTCGTGACCGACCCCGAGACGGCGCGGCGGTACGGCGAGGCCGGCCGCAGGCGTGCCGCGGAGGACTTCAGCTGGCGCGCGATCGCCGACGAGACCGCCGCGTTGTACGCCGGGCTGATGGAGCGCGCCCACTAGGCTGAAGCCATGCCGCAGGTCCTGGAGTTCTCCGACGTCATCGTTCGCCGAAACGCCCGGAACATCGTCGATCACGTCGACTGGACGGTCACGGGCGACCAGCGCTGGGTCGTGCTCGGACCGAACGGCGCGGGCAAGACGACCGTTCTCCAGCTGGCGGCGAGCCTGCTGCACCCCACCGCCGGGACCGTCGAGATCCTCGGCGAGCGAATGGGGCGCACCGACGTCTTCGACCTGCGCCCGCGCATCGGATTCGCCTCGTCCGCCATGGCGCGGCGCGTGCCGCCGGAGGAGACCGTGCTCGACGTCGTCCTCACGGCCGCCTACGCCGTCGTCGGCCGCTGGCGCGAGGACTACGAGGACATCGACGAGCGTCGTGCGATGCGGGTGCTGGCGGAGTGGAAGCTCGACGGGCTCGCCGACCGCACGTTCGGAACCCTGTCGGACGGCGAACAGAAGCGCGTCCAGATCGCCCGCGCCGTCATGACCGACCCCGAGGTGCTGCTGCTCGACGAGCCGACGGCGAGCCTCGACCTCGGCGCCCGCGAGGAGCTGCTGAGTCTTCTCGGCGGATACGCCCAGGCGCCCACGACGCCGGCGATGGTGATGGTCACCCATCACGTCGAGGAGATCCCCGTGGGCTTCACCCACGTGCTGCTGCTGCGCGAGGGACGCGTCGTCGCGGCGGGGCCGCTGGCCGATGCCCTGACGGCGGAGAACCTCACGGAGACGTTCGGCATGCCGATCACGCTCGCCGCACAGGACGGCCGCTACGCGGCACGCGCGGCATCCTGAACCTGGTAAACTTCCTCTTTGGTGCAGACGCACCGCAGACTTCCCTCGCCCTGGCAAAATCCAGGGCACCACGTAAGGAAACCCATGAAGACTGACATCCACCCCGAGTACCGCGCCGTCGTTTTCCGCGACCTCGGCTCCGGCGAGACCTTCCTGACCCGTTCGACGGTCTCGAGCGACAAGACGATCGAGCTGGACGGCGAGACCTACCCGGTCATCGACGTCGAGATCTCGTCCGCTTCGCACCCGTTCTACACGGGCAAGCAGCGCATCATGGACTCGGCCGGCCGCGTCGAGAAGTTCAACCAGCGCTTCAAGAACTTCGGCTCCAAGTAAGCCGCTCTTCGATCAAGGCCCCGCTTCGGCGGGGCCTTCGTCGTTCCCGTCGACGAAGCGATCCCTTCAGGGCCGGACGATGGGGATCGAGGCCGTCTCGACGGCGGCCTTGCGGCGGTGCAACGCGCGCTGCTCGGGCAGGGAGATGTCGAAGACGACGGCGAGCAGCCGGATGACGGTCGTGACGGCGATGCCGACGATCGCCGCGATCACGATCGGGGCGCCCAGCGCGGCGGAACCGGCCAGGACGGCGCAGCCGGCGGCCGCGGCGACCGCGTAGAGCGATCCGACGTGCATGATGGCGACGGGCAGGCCCATGATGACGTCGCGGAGGATGCTGCCGCCGACCGCAGCGCATGAGCCGATGAAGACGGCGGGGACGACGGGGAGCCCGAGCACGAGTGCCTTGCTCGTGCCGAACGCGCCGAACAGCCCGATCACCACGGCGTCGAGCCCGATGATCACGGCGTTGAGGCGCTGGAAGATGTTCGACAGGAGCATCCCGACGAGAGCGGCCGAGGTGGCGGTGAGCAGGTACCAGTTGCTCTGCAGCGTCACCGGCGGCACGCCGAGCAGCAGATCACGGATGAGGCCGCCGCCCATGCCGATCAGGATGCCGATGATGATCACCCCGAGCGGATCGAGGCGCTGCCGTCCCCGGAAGCCCGATGCGAAGAGGGCGCCCTGCACACCGCCGAGTCCGACGGCGGTGAGGTCCGCCCACAGCGGGATCACGAACTGAGGCTCTGTCACCGATCCATTGTCGCGGGTCGGCGGGATAATCGAGGTGTGCCCACATATCGCGACGAGGTCGTGATCCTCCGCACCCACAAGCTGGGCGAGGCGGATCGCATCGTGACCATGCTCAGCCGGCGCCACGGCAAGCTCCGCGGTGTCGCCAAGGGCGTGCGTCGGACGTCCTCGCGGTTCGGTGCCCGCCTGGAGCCGTTCATGGTCGCGGATGTGCAGCTGTACAAGGGACGCAGCCTCGACATCGTCCAGCAGGCCGAGTCCCTCGGGTCGTACGGAGCGGACATCGCCGGCGACTACGACCGCTACACCTCGGCGTCGGCGATGGTCGAGGCGGCCGACCGCCTCAACGAGGCCGAGACGACGCCGCAGCAGTACCTCCTGCTGGTGGGCGGCCTGCGTGCCCTCTCGCGCGGCGAGCACGACAGCCGGGCGGTGCTCGACTCGTATCTGCTCCGGGCGATGGCGCTCTCGGGCTGGGCACCGTCTCTCGAAGCGTGCGCGCGCTGCGGCCGACCCGGGCCCCACGCGGGGTTCGCCGCACCTCTCGGCGGCGCGGTCTGCGACGACTGCGCGCCCGTGGGGTCGGCGCGCATCGCGCCCGAGACCGGCGAACGCCTGCGCGCCCTCATCGCGGGGGAGTGGGAGATCGTCGACGCCGGTTCCCCGCATGCCTCGGCGTCGGCGTCCGGGCTCATCGCGGCGTACGCGCAGTGGCATCTCGAGCGCGGCATCCGCTCGCTCGGCCACATCGGCGCGGCGCGCTGACGACCCTCGGTCGGTGCTCGGCTGCCAGCCCCTAGGCTCGAACCGATGAGCCCGAAGCCCTATACGCATCGCGACGCGGTGCCCTACCGTCCCCTCGACTGGACCGGTGTGTACCCGCCCGCCTTCCCGCGCGGCGGTGTGCCCGAGCACGTCGCGATCGTCATGGACGGCAACGGGCGCTGGGCGAACCGCCGCGGCCTCACCCGCATCGAGGGTCATCGGGCCGGCGAAGAGGTGCTGCTCGACGTCGTCGCCGGCGCCGTCCAGGCCGGGGTCAAGCACCTCAGCGTCTACGCGTTCTCGACCGAGAACTGGTCGCGCTCACCCGATGAGGTGCGCTTCCTGATGGGCTACAACCGCGACGTGCTGCACCGACGCCGCGATCAGCTCAACGAATGGGGCGTGCGGGTGCGGTGGGCGGGGCGTAAGCCGCGACTGTGGGGTTCGGTCATCTCCGAACTGCAGTACGCCGAGGAGCTCACGCGCGGCAACGACGTGCTCACGCTCACGATGTGCGTCAACTACGGCGGTCGGCACGAGATCATCGACGCGATGCGCGCCATGGGCGAGCAGATCGCCGCGGGACGGATGAAGCCCTCGGCCATCACCGAGAAGATGCTCCGACGCCACCTCTACGTGCCCGATATGCCCGACGTCGACCTCTTCATCCGCTCCAGCGGTGAGCAGCGCACGTCGAACTTCCTGCTGTGGGAGGCCGCGTACGCCGAGATGGTCTTCCTCGACACCCTGTGGCCCGACTTCTCGCGCAGCGACCTGTGGGGAGCGATCCAGCTCTACCTCTCGCGAGACCGTCGGTTCGGGGGCGCCATCGACGCACCGACGGCTTGAGGGAATACCGGGCTTCGACGCGTGCGTTGCACCGGGTGTGACGGATCAGAACAGCAGCACGGACACCGCCCTCAGCGACGCCATCAAGATCGACGTGTGGAGCGACATCGCCTGCCCGTGGTGCTACATCGGCAAGCGCAACCTGGAGTCGGGCCTCGCGGCCACGGTCGACGACGAGGACGCCCCCCGCGTGGAGGTCGTCTACCACTCCTTCGAGCTCTCGCCCGACACCCCGGTCGACTTCGAGGGCGACGAACTGGACTTCCTCTCCAGCCACAAGGGGATGCCGCGCGACCAGGTGCAGCAGATGCTCGACAACGTCACGGGCGTCGCGAAGAACGCCGGTCTCGACTACGACTTCGGCATCCTCCAGCACACCAACACGGTCAAGGCGCACGAGCTCCTGCACGCCGCCAAGGCGCAGGGCCGGCAGCACGAGATGGCCGAGCGGCTGATGTCGGCGTACTTCACCGAGGGCCGTCACGTCGGCCGCATCGACGATCTCGTCGATCTCGCCGCCGAGGTCGGCCTTGACGCCGACGAGACGCGCGCCGCTCTCGAGTCCGAGACCTACCTGGCGGACGTCCGCGCCGATCAGGATCAGGCTCGGCAGTACGGCATCGACGGCGTGCCGTTCTTCGTGATCGACGGCAAGTACGGCGTCTCGGGCGCCCAGCCCGCCGAGGCGTTCGCCCAGATCGCCCGTCAGGTGTGGTCCGAGCGCAACACCGTCGACGTCGCGGACTGAGTCGCGTCAGCGGGGGAGATTGGCCTCGATCACCGAGACGATTTCGGGCGCATCGGGCTTCGTCTGCGGGCGGAACCGGTGCACGTCTCCGGCGGGCGTCACGACGAACTTCTCGAAGTTCCACATGACCGGCCCGCGAGCTCCCTCGGCGTTGCGGATCTTCTTCAGCGCCTTGTACAGCGGTGCGGCGTGCGATCCGTTGACGCGCACCTTGTCCATGACCGGGAAGCTCACGCCCCATGTCATGGCGCAGTAGTCGAGGATCTCCTCCATCGAGCCCGGCTCCTGCCCCATGAACTGGTTGCACGGGAACCCGACGACCTGCAGCCCGCGCTCGCCGTACGTGCGCTGGAGCTGCTCCAACTGCTCGTACTGCGGGGTGAGTCCGCACTTGGAGGCGACGTTCACGATGAGCAGCACCCCGTCGCCGAGGTCGCCGAGCGTCGTGGCGGTGCCGTCCGCGGCGGAGAAGGGAATCGAACGGATGTCGGTGGTCGCTTCGGTCACGTCCTCAGGCTACGCCCGGCTGCCTCGGGGCACCTCGGGTTCTGGGAGAATGGTCGGGTGAGCACCGTCCTGTCCGCCTCCCCGCCCCTGCGGATCGGCCCCATCGCACTGGACGCCCCCGTCGTCCTCGCGCCGATGGCGGGAATCACCAACACGGCGTTCCGTCGGCTGTGCCGCGAGTACGGCGCGGGCCTCTACGTCAGCGAGATGATCACGACGCGCGCCCTCGTCGAGCGCAACGCCACCACGATGCGGCTGATCACGCACCACGAGTCCGAGAAGCCGCGTTCGATCCAGCTGTACGGCGTCGATCCCGCCACGACCGAGGCGGCCGTGCGGCTGCTGGTCGAGGAGGATCGTGCCGATCACATCGACCTGAACTTCGGCTGTCCCGTGCCCAAGGTCACCCGCAAGGGCGGGGGCGCGGCGCTGCCGTGGAAGCTCGGGCTGTTCCGCGACATCGTCACGCGCGCGGCGCGCGCGGCCGGCGACGTGCCGCTGACCGTGAAGATGCGCAAGGGCATCGATTCGGATCATCTGACGTTCCTCGACGCCGGACGCATCGCCGAGGACGCCGGTGTCTCGGCCGTCGCTCTGCACGCGCGGACCGCCGCGGAGTTCTACTCGGGGCACGCGGACTGGTCCGCGATCGCCGCTCTCAAGCAGGCGGTCAAGAGCATCCCGGTCCTCGGCAACGGTGACATCTGGTCGGCCGAGGACGCCGTGCGGATGATGGCCGAGACCGGCTGCGACGGCGTCGTCGTCGGCCGCGGCTGCCTGGGGCGGCCCTGGCTGTTCGGCGACCTCGCCCGCGCCCTGGGTGAGCCGGGCTCGGCTGGACCCGAGGTCGACGCGACGCTCGGCTTCGTCGCCGCGGCGTTCCGTCGGCATGCGGAGCTGCTGGTCGAGTTCTTCGAGGACGAGGGTCGCGGCTGCCGCGACATCCGCAAGCACGTGGCCTGGTACTTCAAGGGCTATCCCGTGGGCGGTGAGACGCGTGCGCGACTCGCGACGGCGTCGAGCCTCGCCGAGATCGACGACATCCTCGCGACGCTCGACCTCGACGCGCCCTACCCGGGGGCGGCGGCCGAGGGGCAGCGGGGGCGGGCGGGCACCCCCAAGCGACCTGCGCTGCCGGATCGATGGCTCGAGTCGAGGGATGTCGACGCCGCGGAGTCGTCGGCGATCGCGGCAGCGGAGATGGAGAACAGTGGCGGATGACGTGACGAGTGCCGTCGGAGTGTCGGCCGGCCGCCCCTCGGGATACGACGACCACGACGCCGCTCGTTTCCACCACGAGGAGCATCGCTCGCGCCGCGACAGCTTCGCCCGGGATCGCGCGCGGGTGCTGCACTCGGGTGCGCTGCGCCGGCTCGCGGCCAAGACGCAGGTGCTCAGCCCCGCGAGCCCGGCGGACTTCGCCCGGAACCGGTTGACGCACTCGCTCGAGGTCGCCCAGGTCGGCCGTGAGCTCGCGATCGCGCTCGAGCTGTCTCCCGACGTCGTCGACACCGCGTGTCTGTGCCATGACCTGGGGCATCCGCCCTTCGGGCACAACGGTGAGCGGGCGCTCAACGACTGGGCCGAGGACATCGGCGGCTTCGAGGGCAACGCGCAGTCGCTGCGCATCCTCTCGCGTCTCGAGCCGAAGGTCGTCGACGCGTTCGGCCGGAGCGCCGGGCTCAACCTCACGCGCGCGAGCCTCGACGCGACGTGCAAGTACCCTGGACCGTCGAGCACGCGATCCCCGATCCGGGCGGACGGCAGAAGTTCGGCGTCTATCCCGAGGACGAGGCCGTCTTCCGCTGGATGCGCGAGGGCGCCCCCGGCGGCTGCGTTGCATCGAGGCGGAGGTCATGGACCTCTCGGACGACATCGCGTACTCCGTGCACGACTTCGAGGACGCCGTACTCAACGGATACCTCGACCCGCGGCGCCTGGCCGACCCCCGTGAGCGCGAGGCGCTGCTCTCGGCGATCCAGAGCTGGGTGGGCTACGGCTTCACCCGCGACGAGCTCGGCGACGCGCTGTACCGTCTCACACGCCTCCCGGAGTGGCTCACGGGCTACTCGGGATCGCGCGAGGACATGGCGCGGCTGAAGAACCTGACGTCCGACCTCATCGGTCGGTTCGCCCGGGCCGCGACGTCGGCGACGCGCGAGCACTACGACATCCCGGTCCTCACCCGGTTCCGCGGACGCGTCATCGTGCCGCGCGTCATCGAGGTCGAGATGGCGGTGCTGAAGGGCGTCATCGGCGCCTTCGTCGTCTCGATCGAGGGGCGGAAGGGCCTCTACAAGGAGCAGCGCCGCGTGCTGCGCCGACTTGCCGACGCGCTGTCGGACCGGCCCGAGCACCTCGACGCCCTCCACGCGGAGGATTTCGCGGCAGCTGCGACCGACGCCGAACGGCGCCGCGTCATCGTCGATCAGGTGGCCACCCTCACCGACAGGTTCGCGATCGAGTGGCACAGCCGCCTGGTGGGTCCAGTGGATCTGCGCGAGCTGGGGCTCTGGTCTTCGGACCCGCGGGCGACGGCGCCCAGCCACTTCGCCCTGCCCGAGCCGCTCGAGGGCCTCTGATGGCCCGCATCCGACAGACCGACATCGAAGAGGTGAAGTCGCGCACCAACATCGGCGACATCGTCGGCGAGCGGGTCGCGTTGAAGTCCGCGGGCGTCGGTTCGCTCAAGGGGCTCTGCCCGTTCCACGACGAGCGAAGCCCGAGCTTCCACGTGCGGCCGCAGGTCGGCTACTACCACTGCTTCGGCTGCGGCGAGTCGGGCGACGTGTACTCGTTCCTGCGCGCCATGGACCACCTGTCGTTCACCGAGGCCGTCGAACGGCTCGCGGCGCGCATCGGGTATCAACTGCACTACGAGGACGGTGCGGCGGCACCCGAGACGAGCGGGCGGTCGCGGCTGTACGCCGCGCACACCGCGGCCGCGGAGTTCTACCGCTCGCAGCTGTCGTCGCCGGACGCGCAGGCGGCCCGCCAGTTCCTGGGGGAGCGCGGGTTCGACGCGGGAGCCGCGGCGCATTTCGGTGTGGGCTACGCGCCGCAGGGGTGGTCGGCGCTCCGCGACGCTCTGCGGTCGCAGGGGTACACCGATGACGAGCTGCTCGCGGGCGGTCTGGTCTCGCGCGGCCAGCGGGGCGTGTACGACCGTTTCCGGGGGCGCTTGGTCTGGCCGATCCGGGATGTCGCCGGGCAGACGATCGGGTTCGGCGCCCGCCGGTTGTACGACGACGACCAGGGGCCGAAGTACCTCAACACCCCGGAGACCCCGATCTACAAGAAGGCCCAGGTGCTCTACGGCCTCGACCTCGCGAAGAAGTCCATCTCGCGCGAGCATCGCGCGGTCGTCGTCGAGGGCTACACCGACGTGATGGCCTGTCATCTCGCCGGCGTCACGGGCGCGATCGCGTCGTGCGGCACGGCGTTCGGGTCGGACCACATCACGGTGCTGCGCCGGGTCATGGGAGACAGTGAGGGCAGTTCGGGTGAAGTGGTCTTCACGTTCGACCCGGATGCCGCGGGCCAGAAGGCCGCGCTCCGCGCCTTCGGCGAAGAGAAGCGTTTCGCCGCGCAGACCTATGTGGCGGTCGCCCCCGAAGGCCTCGACCCCTGCGACCTCCGGCTTCATCGTGGCGACGCCGCCGTCCGCGGCCTGATGGACACCAAAGCTCCCATGTTCGAGTTCGTCATGGATCAGCGCATCTCGACCTTCGACCTCGCGACCGTCGAGGGGCGGATCGGGGCACTGCGCGCCGCGGCGCCGATCGTCGCCGAGATCCGTGACACGGCTCTGCGCCCCGGCTACACGCGGGTGCTGGCGGGCAAGCTCGGGCTCGACCTCGCCGAGGTCCAGCCCGAGGTCGACCGCGCAGCCCGCCGTGGTCCCGCGACCGAGTCCGCGCCCGCCCGGGCCGCCACGCCGGAGCGGCGTGCCGAGCCGGGGGAGGATCAGACCCACCTCGTCCGCGTGACGCTGGCCTCGCTGCCCGCCTCGCTCGAACTCGAGAAGCGCGCGCTCATGGGGGTGCTGCAGTACGGGCACCTGCTCGAGAAGCAGGCCGTCGACATCGCCCTCGGGCTGCCCATGGCTCATCCGGCGCTCGAGGCGGTGCGTCAGGCGATCACGATGCAGGCCGACCTCACTCGCCCGGGTGGACGTCCGCTGCGGTCGATGCCACCCGCGAGCCGTATCGCACGCTCACGATCGAACTCCTCACCGCGGACTTCCCGGCGGGCACCGAGCGCATCGCCCAGACCACCGCGACGGAGTCGCTGCGGAAGCTGAGGCTGCGCGCTCTCGAGCGCGAGAAGGCCGAGCTGCGCAGCGCGCAGCAACGGCTGGAGCCCGGTTCGGCGGAGTTCCGGTCGATCGGGGTGGCGATCCGCGATCTGGACGTCCGCGTCCGGCGACTGATGGAAGCGGAGTAGCGCCATCGCGGCGAACGAGGCAGGATGATGCGCATGTCCCGACGACTCGACGCGGAGATCGCGGTGCGCTGCGATGACCTCTCGATCGCTCGCACCGGAGACGCCGAGCGGGTCGTCGAGGGCGTCAGCATGACGGTGCGCGCCGGTGAGGCGCTCGCGGTCATGGGGGCCACCGGTTCGGGCAAGTCGACACTGCTTTCGGTGCTCGCGGGGACCGCGCCGACCGATGTCGGCGTCGTCGGCGGCTCGGCGGAGGTCGCGGGGGTGTCCGCCCGCAAGGGCGGCCGGTCGCGGCGGATGCTGACCTATTACGCGGGCCACATGCCGCAGGCGGCGGGGGCGTCTCTGCCCGCGCGGCTGACGGTGGCCGAGGTCATCGCCGAGCCGATCACGGCTCGCGATCGTCGTGTGAGCCAGCGTGCCCTGTCGCTGCGCGTGGCGTCGCTGCTCGACGAGCTCCACTTGCCGCTCGGCGCGGCGACTCAGTACCCGTACGAGCTCAGCGCGGGTATGCGTCAACGCGTCGCCCTCGCGCGGGCGCTGGTGCTCGATCCTCGGGTCTTCATCGGCGATGACCCGTACGCGAACCTCGATATCGAGGTGCGGATCGCCGCTCGCGAGGCGTTGCTCTCGCGGCGGGACGACACGGGCATGGCGATCATCATCGCGACGAACGACGTCGAGACGGCAGAAGAGCTCGATGCCGCGGCGCTCGTGCTGCATGGGGGGCGTCCGATCGGTTACGGGCCGCGGGCATCGGAGCTCGCATGGACACCAGACGGACGGGCGCGCACCGCGTGACACCCGTCGGTGTCATGAGCACCCCCGGAGCTTTGCTAATATAGAGGGGTTGCCCGGTCTGATCGGGTGACTGATCCTCGGTAGCTCAATTGGCAGAGCAATCGGCTGTTAACCGATAGGTTCTTGGTTCGAGTCCAAGCCGGGGAGCGAGAGACCCGCGTTATCTACCGCGGCTCTCACCGAAGGCCCGGGCTTCCACCCCGGGCCTTTACTCATTCCCGGGATCGTCGCGTCGCCCCCGGTACGGGTGCTCTCCCACCGGGCAGGTGGGGGCACTCGCAGGCCCGGGCGCACGCGTTCTCTCATGGCCGAGTTCTCGAGTGACCGCGTCTTCACGTGACCGCGTTCTCTCATGATCGCGTGCTCGATTCCCCGCGTGTCGAACGCGGCCCGGTCGGCATCAGAACGGTGGTGGCGCCCCTCCGGGCTCGATGGTGAACGCCACCAGGGGTGGTGGTGCATCTTCGCGGTAGACCCGTCCGGTGGGTGAGGTCCAGACGAGCCTCCCGCCGGGGAGTTGTCTGACGTGCCATCTCGTGTGGTGTTTGACGTCGTGGTGTCGTTTGCAGAGGTGTGCGAGGTTGCAGACGTGGGTGGTGCCGCCGTCGGTCACCGCGATCGTGTGGTCTCTCTCGCATCGGATGGCGGGTTGCCGGCATCCGGGGAATCGGCAGTGCCGGTCCCGCGCCCGCAACAGGCGCTTCATCGCCGCGGTCGGCTCGTACGCGTCGCACTCCAGCACAGTGCCGGTGACGGGGTGGGTGAGCAGTCGTTCCCACGCGGTGTTCTCGCCCGCGAGCGTCCGGGCGGTCGCCGCGTCGATGGGGGAGCGTCCGACCAGGTCGGCGGGGTCTTCGTCACGTCCGGCGAGGGTGAGGGCGGACACGACGACCTGGACCTTCGCGCGGATCGCGCCGAGGGCACCGTTTCCGTCTCCGGTCTCTGTTGGATCCAAGCTCGGCGCCCCCGCGAGAAGGAGATCGGCGAACGCGTCGGCGCGGACCTGATCGATCGTGCGGGAGTCGCCGACGAAGGTCGATGCCTCCGTTCCGGCCTCAAAGAGAGCGCCGTCGGCGGCGCCATCTGCACCGTCCACGGCCGCCGCGGCATCGACGCGGGCCCGGGCGTGCACGATCTCCCGTGCCTGTTGTGTGAGTCGGTCCGCGATCCCGTCCGCTAGCGCCGTCGGGAGCGTCGCGATGAGGTCGGACATCCCATCCGGCCCCGGGAGCACCCGCACGCACCGCCCCGCCGCGGCCTCCTCATGCCGCTCCGTGAACGTCCGCGGATGCATCCGTTCCGCCACCATCTGCAACGCGTCCCGCACCCGGTTCGGGGTCTCTCCCTCGCACCGTGCGACCACGACGTGCTCGAACTCTTCGCGTTCTCCGACGGGCACGATGCATCCGACATCCTGGATGACCCGCACGTGCCCTCGCGTGATCCGCCCCGCTTCCCACGCCGCGAACGTGACCGGGTAGTTCTCCACCAGGTCGCAGGCTTCGTCGATGCGCCGCTGCACCGTCCGATCCGTCAACGCCAAGACCCCGGCGAGTTCTGCGGCGATCCCGCGCAGCGCCATCTCGCGTGCTTTCACCCGTTCCGACGCGCCCGCGGCCTGTTCCTTCGCGAGCTGTCCGGCAGCGGCGAGCATGCGTGCTTCGCGTATCTGCGCGGCTCGCGTGGCGTCCGAGATGGCTTCAGCATCGGCGACGAGCTCGGCCAGCGCCGCGGCATCCGCGTCGCTCCCGAACCGGTCAATCGAAGACATGTTCGAATTTTGCCACGGACCTCCGACATCGCCTCGGCGTCATCCACAGGTGCCCCGCAGACCAGGCCGGGCTCCGGCATCGTCAGCCGAAGACGTGGATCCCGAGGTCGTCGCTCAACACGCGGCTCGCCGCGTGACCCCGGACGCTCGTTCCCTGCTCGTCGAGAGGCGGGCTGACGACCGCGGCGCCGAGCACGCCGGGTGCCGCCAGGACGATCGCGCCCGACACGCTGGACTTGGCGGGCACTCCCACCGACCGCATCCATCGTCCCGACCCGTCGTAGACGCCGCATGTCGCCATGACGGCTGTCACGTCGCGCGCGATCTCCGCCGAGACGACCCGCTCTCCGGTCACGGGGTTCACGCCGCCCAGGGCGAGGGTCGCGCCCATCACCGCGAGCACGGAGACGTCGACCCGGATCGCGCAGGCCCGCGCGTAGACGGCCACCGCATCGTCGGCGGTCACCTCGAGCGTCCCCTCGGAGCGCATCAAGTGGGCGAGCGCCTGGTTGCGGTCGCCGAGCAGATGCTCGCTTCGCGCGATCTCGTCGTCGATCTCGAGGCGCCGTCCGGCGAAGCGCGACAGGCCCTCGCGGATCCGATCCGAGCGCGCCCGGGCATCGTCTCCGTCGACGAGTGCACAGGTGAGGATGGCACCGGCGTTGACCATCGGGTTCGGGGGCCGGCCCGTTCCGCTCTCGAGCTTGATCGCGTCGAAGGACTCGCCCGTCGGCTCGATCCCGACGCGTTCCAGCGCCATCCCATCGGTGTCGGCGAGGGCGAGGGCGAACAGGAACGGTTTGACGGCCGATTGGATGCTGAAGAGCTCATCGCCCTGTCGGCTCGTCCGCACCGAGCCGTCGGGGAGGGCCAGGGCCAGGGCGAAGAGATCCGGATCCGCTTCCGCGAGCTGCGGGATGCTCGTCGAGCGCTCCCCGCCCCGCTCGGGGAGCAGGCGCGCGCGCAACGCGTCGAGGTCGTACGTGGACGCGTCGCGCGAGGAGGTCATGCGCGTCAGGCGTCCAGGTCGTCGACGCCGGGAAGCCAGGCGTTCCCGGGCCGGCCCCAGCCGCGCTTGCGGGCGATCTTCTGGGTCGTCTTCCAGTCGCTGTCGTCGAGTCGATCGATGTACAGGATGCCGTCGAGATGATCGAACTCGTGCTGCATGATCCTCGCTCGCCAGCCGTCGACACGGATCTCGACGTGCGCCCCCTCCAGGTCGGTGCCGGTGACGAGCACCTCGTCCGACCGGCGCAGCGGGAAGCGCTCGCCCGGGAACGACAGGCACCCCTCCGACTCGTCGTCGGGATCGGGGGAGCCGGGCTCGGTCGGACGCATCCAGAGCTCGGGGTTGATGATCTCGCCACGCCAGGGCTGCCCGTCGTCATCCTGATAGGTGTAGACGTAGATCCGGAGCCCCACGCCGACCTGCGGGGCGGCGAGACCGACACCCGGGGCGGCGTCCATCGTCTCGTACATGTCGGCGACGAGTCGGCGGATGTCGTCGGTGATCTCGTCGACGGGGGCGGCGGGGGCGTGCAGCACGGGATCGCCCATGATGCGAATCGGAAGAACGGGCACGTTTCGAGCCTAATCGAGGCACCTTCGACGTTAGGGTCGAGAGGTGATTCCGTTTGTCGCGTCCCTCGATGACGTCACCGACCAGCTCATCGGAGTCTTTCGCGAACCCCGAATCCTCATCGGCATCCCGCTCGCCCTGCTCGGTGCGGTGTTCATGTCGTTCGGCGCGCTGTACCAGCACCGCGGTGTGCAGAAGGTCGAGCGCCTGACCAACTCCTCGGGAAGCGCCGGTCTCAACGGTGCCCAGCTGTTCAGTCTGCTCAAGCGCCCGTCCTGGGTCGCGGGCACGATCATGCTCGGCCTCGCGATCGTCTGCCAGCTCGCCGCGCTGACCTTCGCGCCGCTGATCCTCGTGCAACCGCTCGGCGCCATCTCGCTCGTCATCACGACGCTGCTGAACTCCCGGATCACCGGCGTCAAGCCGACCGGGCGTTCCGTTCGCGCGATCGTCCTCTGCATCGGCGGCATCCTGTCGTTCGTCACCATCGCCGCGCTCGTGGCGACCGAGGAGCCGATCGACCAGGGCCAGCTGATCACGATCCTCGCTCTGCTCGCCGGAGTCCTCGTGATCTCGGGAGCCGTCTGGCTGCTGGTCCGCAAGGGCGCGAAGCCGCTCTTCTACATCGCGACCTCCGGCATCATCTACGGGTTCGTCGCGACGCTCGCGAAAGTCGTCATCTCGCGCATCCAGGCCGGCGACTTCGAATGGCTCACGCTGCTCTGCCTCGTCGGTCTCATCGCCGCGACGGCGATCGGCGCGTACTTCGTGCAGACCGCGTACTCGGTCGGGCCGCCCGATCTCGTCATCGCCGGACTCACCGTCATCGACCCGATCGTCGCCGTCGTCATCGGCATCGTGATCCTGCAGGAGGCCGCGACCGCCCCGTGGCCGGCGTTCGTCGGATTCGTCATCGCGGGCGCCGTCGCGGTGTACGGCGTGACGTCTCTCGCCCGCAATCATCCGCAGGTCGTGCTCGACAGTCAGCAGCTGCCGATCCCGCGGGGGAGCAAGGGCCGCACCATCGACGACTGATCGTCTCGGGACGGCGGCGACGTCGCCTCGCGCGCTAGGCTCGTTCTCGGACGGGGCGGTGGCCAAGCTGGTCAAGGCAGCGGGCTCATAACCCGACGATCGTGGGTTCAAGTCCCACCCGCCCTACCATGTCGAACGGCCGCTCCTCTTGGGGAGCGGCCGTTCGACGGTTGAGATGCTGACGGAGTTCAGGAGTGATCCGGCGCCTCCGTGTCGGACTCGCCGTCGCCGCCGGTGAGTCCCGCGTCAGCCTGTGCGGCGTCGGCTTTCACCTCGTCGGTGATGGCCTCGGTGGGCGCGCCGTCGTCGGCGTGCGCATCGTCGGCGTCACGCTGATGGGGAGTGGTGTCGCTCATATCGTGTCCTTTCGTCGTGATCCACCCTGCCCCGCGAGCTCGCGGCCGAGAACCGCCTTGACACCTCCGAGATCCGGCGCGCGACACTGTTGTCTTTCTCAGGCGGCATGGGCGATAATCGACGCGACAACCGAAAACACCGCCGCATCCGGTCTCAGGTCGTAGGGGAAGACGTACCTGACGAAACGGAGAAGTCATGGCGACACCACAGGCGCGTGGAGTGATCTTCATCCACTCCGCGCCCCGCGCGTTGTGCCCGCACCTCGAGTGGGCGGCCGGTCGCGCCCTCGGGCGCGCCGTCAATTTCGACTGGGACGACCAGCCGGTGCTCGACGGCAGCCGGCGGGCCGAGTTCTACTGGGAAGGCCCCGCCGGGACCGGAGCGGCCCTCGCGACCGCGATCCGTGGGTGGGAGCATCTGCGTTTCGAGGTGTCGGAGGATCCGACGCCCCGCAGCGACGGCGGCCGGTGGATGCACACGCCGAGCCTCGGCATCCACTACGCCCAGACGGATGCGTCGGGCAACGTCGTCATCGGCGAAGACCGCATCCGTTACGCGATGGAGATCGCCGCCGGCGACGTGTTCGAGCTCCAGCGCGAGCTCGACGTCGCTCTGGGCGTGTCCTGGGACGAGGAGCTCGAGCCCTTCCGCCACGCGGGTGACGACGTCGCCGTCGTCTGGCTCCACAAGGTGGGCTGACCGCGACCCCGAGATCTCGGTCGACCCGTGTGCCCGTACCGGGCCCCGGTGCCAGTCCCCGGGGGACGGGAGCGCATACGGGTCGATCGATCGCAAGAAGAAGCGAACCCCCGGGACCTCGTCCCGGGGGTTCGTTCGTCGATCCTTCTCGCTCCGGTCAGGCGGAGCGGAAGGCGACGACGGCGTTGTGACCGCCGAACCCGAACGAGTTGCTGATCGCCAGCAGATCGCCCGACCCGAGCGACTGCGTCTCGCCCGACACGCGGAACGGGACGGCCGGGTCCTGCTCAGAGATGTTGATGGTCGGCGGGGCGATGCGATCGCGCAGCGCGAAGATCGTGAAGATCGCCTCGAGCGCGCCCGTGCCGCCGAGGAGATGACCGGTCGAGGCCTTCGTCGCCGAGACGGGGATCTCGTCGATGCGGTCGCCGAAGACGGTGCGCAGCGCCTGGTACTCGTTGGGATCGCCCACCGGCGTGGAGGTCGCGTGCGCGTTGATGTGCGCGACGTCGTCGGGGGAGGCATCCGCCTGCTCGAGCGCGGCACGCACGGCGCGGGAGGCGCCGACGCCCTCCGGGTCGTTCGCGGTGATGTGGTACGAGTCGGCCGTGACACCGCCGCCGACCGCGTACGCGTAGATCTTCGCGCCGCGAGCCTTGGCGTGCTCCTCGGTCTCGAGGATCAGCACACCGGCGCCCTCGCCCATGACGAAACCGTCGCGGTCGATGCTGGTGGGCCGCGATGCGGTGCCGGGGTCGTCGTTGCGGCGGGACAGTGCCTGCATCGACGCGAACGACGCCATCGTGATCGGGTGGATCGCCGACTCGGTGCCACCGGCGATGACGACATCGGCGAGCCCGTCCTGCAGGTGCTCGATCGCGTTGACGATCGACTCGGTGCTCGACGCGCAGGCGCTCGCGACGGTGCGGGCGAAAGCCCGCGCCTCGAAGTGCAGCGACAGGTTGCCGGCAGCGGCGTTGGGCATGAGCATGGGCACCGTCATGGGCAGGACGCGGCGGGCGCCCTTCTCACGCAGCGTGTCCCACGCGTCGAGCAGCGTCCAGACGCCGCCGATGCCGGTGGCGAAGTCGACGCCGAGACGCTCGGGGTCGACATCCGGGCTGCCGGCGTCTTCCCACGCCTCTTTGGCCGCGACCATCGCGAACTGCGACGCGGGGTCGAGGCGCTTGGCGACCGGACGCTCCAGCACGGTCTCGGGGCGGACGATGGCCTCGGCCGCGAACGAGACGGGGATCTGATACTTCTCGATCCACTCGTGCTCGAGGGTGCGGGCGCCGGACCGGCCGGCCAGCAGGCCGTCCCAGCTCTCGGGAGCGGTGCCGCCCAGGGGCGACGACGCTCCGATTCCGGTGACGACGATACGCGGGGTGCTCATGGATCTCCTCGGTGGAACCCCGGCGGGGGCGTGTGCCCCCGCCGGTTCGGGTTACGCCTGGTTGGACGTGATGTAGGTGACGGCGTCGCCGACGGTCTTGAGGTTCTTGACCTCTTCGTCGGGGATCGTGACGCTGAACTTCTCCTCGGCGTTGACGACGATCGTCATCATCGAGATCGAGTCGATGTCGAGGTCATCGGTGAACGACTTCTCGAGCGCGACCTCGTCGGCCGAGATGCCGGTCTCGTCGGTGATGAGCTCAGCGAGTCCGGCGAGGACCTCGTCGTTGCTGAATGCCATGGGGATTCTCCTTGTTATCTCTGGACCGACCCGGACGCGGGCCGCTGTTCAGTCTAGGTGCGGGGCAGCCGCGGATCAGGGAAGGACGACGACCTGCGCGCCGAACACGAGACCCGCGCCGAAGCCGATCTGCAGGGCGAGACCGCCGCTGAGGTCGGGGTTCTCCTCGAGCAGGCGATGCGTCGCCAGCGGGATCGAGGCGGCCGACGTGTTGCCGGTCGTCTCGATGTCACGGCCGATCGCGACGGTCTCGGGCAGGCCGAGCTGCTTCGCGAACTCGTCGATGATGCGCATGTTGGCCTGGTGGGGGATGAAGGCGGCGAGGTCGGAGGCCTGGATGCCGGCCTCCTCGATCGCGCGTCGTGCGACCTTGACCATCTCCCACACCGCCCACCGGAAGACGGTCGGGCCTTCCTGGCGGAGCGTCGGCCACGGGGCGGTGCCGTCGCGGAACTCGACCAGCGTGTGGTTCATGCCGACGGCGTCGGCCTTCGAACCGTCCGAGCCCCAGACGGTGGGCCCGATGCCGGGGGTGTCGCTCGGGCCGACGATGACCGCTCCGGCCCCGTCGCCGAGGAGGAACGAGATCGTCCGATCGGTCGGGTCGACGATGTCGCTCAGCTTCTCGGCGCCGACGACGGCGACGTAGCGGGCGGCGCCGGCGCGCACGAGGGCATCGGCCTGCGTGACACCGTACGAGAAGCCCGCGCACGCGGCGTTGACGTCATAAGCGGCCGCGGGGTTCGCCCCGACGCGGTCTGCGACGATGGCGGACACCGAGGGCGTCTGCTTCGGGTTCGAGATCGTCGAGACGATGACGGCGTCGACCTGGTCGGCCGGAACGCCGCTCCGGCTGATCGCCTCGGCGACGGCGTCGGCGGCGAGGTCGATGACCGTCGTCTCCTTGTCGGCGCGCATGCGCGTGACGATGCCGGTGCGCTGGCGGATCCACTCGTCGCTGGAGTCGATCGGCCCGACGAGGTCGTCGTTGGGCACGGCGTTCTCGCCGCGGGCGGCTCCGTACGCGTAGATGCGGGTGTGTGCGGGGCCGGTGGCCTGGCGGATGGCTGCGGTCATGCGGCACCTCCGGAGATGAGAGCGGATGCGGCGACGAGGTCGTCGGGGGTCTTGACGGCGACCGAGGGGATGCCGCGGAGGGCGCGCTTGGCGAGGCCGACCAGGGTGCCGGCGGGCGCGAGCTCGATGATGCCGGTGACGTCGTGCTCGGCGAAGGACGCCATGCACAGGTCCCAACGCACGGGGGAGGCGACCTGAGCCACGAGTCGGTCGAGCGCGTCGCGTCCGTCTGCGACGACGGCGCCGTCGCGGTTGGACCAGAGCGTACGAGCCGGGTTCGATACCGACGTGGCGGCGGCCGCGGCGGCGAGGGCCTCGACGGCGGGAGCCATGTAGCGCGTATGGAACGCACCGGCCACCTGCAGCGGCACGACGCGCGTCGCGCGGACGGGCTCTGCGGCGAGGGCGGCGAGGGCGTCGTGCGCGCCGGCGGCGACGATCTGGCCGCCGCCGTTGTAGTTCGCGGGGGTGAGGTCGAGTTCGCCGAGACGTGCGAGGACGGCATCCTCGTCGCCGCCGAGCACCGCGCTCATGCCCGTCTGCTCGAGCGTCGCGGCCTCGGCCATGGCCCGGCCACGGAGTCCGACGAGACGCATCGCGTCGGAGGCGTCGAGCACTCCCGCGGCGGCCAGCGCCGCGATCTCGCCGACGGAGTGGCCGGCCACACCGGCGGGGAGAGCGCCGCTCTGGACCAGCGCGTCGTACGAGAGGAGGCTCGCGGCGACGATGAGCGGCTGAGCCACACGGGTGTCGCGGATGCGATCGGCGTCCCACTCGGTGCCGGCGGCGACCAGGTCGACCTCCGCGAGCTCGGAGAACTGCTCGAGACGCTCACGCGCCCCGTCGAGCTCGAGCCATGGTGCGAGGAACCCGGGGGACTGAGAGCCCTGACCGGGGAACACGGCGATGATCACGGTTCCATCCTTCCAACTTCGGAGGCTCACCCGCTGGCGACAGCATCACAACAATGCGGGGAACCTTTGTGTCGACCGTACAGTCGATCGAGAACGGGGGTCAGGTGCGCCGCTGCGCGGGCGAGCGGCGTCGCGTGAGGTCGTTGCCGATGGAGCCCAGGATCAGCGCCGTCTGCAGGATCAGGGCTTCGCGCGGCCCCGTGGCATCCCACCCGATGACATCCGACACCCGCTTCAGCCGGTATCGCACCGTGTTCGGGTGCACGAAGAGCTCGCGCGCGGTGGCTTCGAGCGAACGGCCGTTGTCGAGATAGCTCCACAGCGTCGCGACCAGGTCGGCGGAATGCGCGAGCAGCGGCCGATAGATGCGCTCGACGAGCGTCGCCTTCGCGACGGGATCACCCCGCGAGGGCGCGCTCGGGCAACAGGTCGTCGGCCTCGACCGGGCGCGGGGCGTGCCGCCACGCTCCGGCGACGGCGAAGCCCGCGAGGGCCGCCCGTGCGCTCTGGCTCGCGTCGACGAGCGCGGGCACGGTCGGGCCGAGCACGAGATGACCGGCTCCGAACCCCGGCTCGAGTCGCCCCGCAATCTCGACGAACGTCAGCTCCGGCACCGGCTCGACACGTCCCGGCAGGTCGGCACGCCCGATCACGAGCACGAGGCGGAGCCCCTGGACGCCGATGAGGACGTCGACCCCCATCTTGCGCGCGGCGCGCCGCAGCTGATCGACGTCGAACTGGGCCGGGGTCGTGCCCACCAGGACGGCGACCGCGCCGTGACCGTGCCACCCGAGCGCCGCGATCCGGCTGGGCAGCTCCTCGTCGGTCTCGCCGGTGAGGATCGAGTCGACCACGAGGGCCTCGAGGCGCGCGTCCCACAGCCCCCGTGCCTCCGCGGCGCGGGCGTACACGTCGGCCGCGGCGAAGGCGACATCGCGCGAGTACTTCAGGATCGCCTCGCGGACGTCGTCGCCGCGGCCGGCGACGCGCTCCTCCGTCACCTCGACGGTGACCCGCACGAGCTGCAGCGTCTGCGTCAGGCTGACGCTCCGCAGCAGCTCGCGTGGCGCCGCCGCGAAGATGTCGGCGGCGATCCGGGGAGTGGACGAGGGGTCCTCGTACCACTGGATGAACGATGTGATGCCCGCCTGCGCGACCAATCCCACGGAGGACCGGCGCGCAGGCGGCATCTCGGCGTACCAGGGCAGGGTCTCCTCAAGGCGATTGATCGTGGCCGTGGCCAGATCACCCGAGATCCGGCGGAGCCACGTCAGTGTCTCCGCCTTCGACCGTGCTTCGGTCACCGTCGGCGTCAGCTTTCCCCGCCCGCGTTACCGCTGGTGCCAGCGGTTACATCGTGCAGGCGGTAGCGCTCGATGGCCTGAGCCGACAGGCTTCGGTCGACGACACCGTCGTCGGCCAGCGCCTGGAGCGTCCGCACCACGATCGACGGGCCGTCGATCTTGAAGAAGCGCCGTGCCGCGGGGCGGGTGTCGGAGAAACCGAAGCCCTCGGCGCCGAGCGTCGCGAAGCGACGAGGCACCCACGGACGGATCTGGTCCTGCACGGCGTGCATGAAGTCGCTGACGGCGACGACGGGACCTTCGGAGTCGTTGAGCTTCTGCGTGACGAAGGCCGTCCGCGGCTCGTCGGCGGGGTGCAGGAAGTTGTGCTCGTCGACGGCGAGACCGTCACGACGCAGTTCGGTCCAGCTCGTGACCGACCAGAGGTCGGCGATCACGCCCCAGTCGTCCTTGAGCAGCTTCTGGGCCTCGTACACCCACGGCACACCGACACCCGAGGCGAGCAGCTGCGCACGGGGGCCTTCACCCTCGCCGACGCTGATGCGGTGGATGCCGCGCACGATGCCCTCGACGTCGACGTCCTCCGGCTCCTTCGGCTGCACCAGCGGCTCGTTGTAGAGCGTGATGTAGTACATGACGTCGGGGTCGGGGTGGTTGCCGCCGTACATCCGCTCGAGACCCGAGCGGACGATGTGAGCGATCTCGTACCCGTAAGCGGGGTCGTACGACACCGTGGCGGGGTTCGTCGACGCCAGCAGGTGCGAGTGACCGTCGGCGTGCTGGAGGCCCTCACCGGTCAGGGTGGTGCGTCCGGCGGTGGCGCCCATGATGAAGCCGCGCGCCATCTGGTCGCCGGCGGCCCACTGGGCGTCGCCGGTGCGCTGGAACCCGAACATCGAGTAGAAGACGTAGACCGGGATGAGCGGCTCGCCGTGCGTGGCGTATGACGTGCCCACCGCGGTGAACGCCGCGACGGCGCCCGCCTCGTTGATACCGACGTGCAGGATCTGTCCCTGCGGGCTCTCCTTGTAGGCCAGGAGCAGCTCGCGGTCGACCGAGGTGTAGTTCTGGCCGTGCGGGTTGTAGATCTTCGCCGTCGGGAAGTACGCGTCCATACCGAACGTGCGTGCCTCGTCGGGGATGATCGGAACGATGCGGTGGCCGAAGTCCTTCGCGCGCAGCAGGTCCTTGAGCAGTCGCACGAACGCCATGGTCGTGGCGATCTCCTGCGTTCCGGAGCCCTTCTTCGGGAGCGCGTACGACTCGTCGCCCGGAAGCGTGAGAGGCGTGTGCGTCTTGCGGCGCTGCGGGAGGAAGCCGCCCAGGTCGCGACGGCGATCGAGCATGTAGCGGATCGTCTCGTCCTCGGCGCCCGGGTGGTAGTACGGCGGGAGGTAGGGGTTCTCCTCGAGCTGGGCGTCCGTGATCGGGATGCGCATCGAGTCGCGGAAGTGCTTGAGGTTCTCGAGCGTCATCTTCTTCATCTGGTGGGTCGCGTTGCGGCCCTCGAAGTGATGACCGAGTCCGTAGCCCTTGATCGTCTTGGCGAGGATGACGGTGGGCTGGCCCTTGTGCTCCATGGCCTGCTTGTAGGCGGCATAGACCTTCTGGTAGTCCAGTCCGCCGCGGCGGAGCTTGCCCCAGATGTCGTCGTCCGACCAGTCCTTCACCAGGGCGGCGGTGCGCTCGTCGCGGCCGAAGAAGTGCTCGCGGATGAATCCGCCGTCCTCTGCGCGATAGGTCTGGAAGTCGCCGTCGGGCGTGGTGTTCATCAGGCGGACGAGGGCGCCCTCGTCGTCCTGCGAGAGCAGCTCGTCCCAGCCGCGGCCCCAGACGACCTTGATGACGTTCCAGCCGGCACCGCGGAAGTACGCCTCGAGTTCCTGGACGATCTTGCCGTTGCCGCGCACGGGTCCATCGAGACGCTGCAGGTTGCAGTTGATGACGAACGTGAGGTTGTCGAGCCCCTCGTTGGCGGCGACCTGCAGCTGACCGCGGCTCTCGACCTCGTCCATCTCGCCGTCGCCCAGGAAGGCCCAGACGTGCGAGTCGGAGAGGTCCTTGATGCCCCGGTTGGTGAGGTACTTGTTGTTCATCGCCTGGTAGATGGCGTTGATGGGGCCGATGCCCATCGAGACCGTCGGGAACTGCCAGTAGTCCGGCATCAGGCGGGGGTGCGGGTACGAAGGGATGCCGTCGGGGGCCTTCGAGGCCTCCTGGCGGAATCCGTCGAGCTGGTTCTCGCTCAGGCGGCCCTCGAGGTAGGAGCGGGCGTAGATGCCGGGGGAGGCGTGGCCCTGGATGAAGATCTGGTCGCCGCCGGACGGGTGGTCGGGGCCGCGGAAGAAGTGGTTGAAGCCGACTTCGTACAGGGATGCGGAGGACGCGTAGGTCGAGATGTGCCCGCCGACGCCGATGCCGGGACGCTGTGCGCGGTGGACCGTGACCGCGGCGTTCCAGCGGATCCACCGGCGGTACCGGCGCTCGAGCTCCTCGTCACCGGGGAACTCGGGCTCGTTCTCGGGCGCGATGGTGTTGATGTAGTCCGTCACCGGGACCTGGGGGACGTTCAGCTGCAGCTCGTGCGAGGCCTGCAGGAGGCTCAGCATGATCTCGCGACCACGACCCGACCCCTTCGCATCGACCAGCTGACGCAGGGACTCCTGCCACTCACCGGTCTCTTCCGGGTCGCTGTCCAGGGAGTCCTGGGAGTACGGGTCTTGATCGTTGACAGTCACGGGCGACCTTTCTCGTATGGCAGATCGTGCCAGGTAATCACCACGGGCAGGGCGCGGGCGTTGTCGGGCGCGCACAAGCACCGCAGGACAGCCTACCCACGCCGCGGGCAGTCGGCGCGCTCTCGTAGACTGAGAGCGCGGGCCTATAGCTCAGTTGGTTAGAGCACCTCGTTTACACCGAGGGGGTCGGGAGTTCGAGTCTCTCTGGGCCCACATGAAAGCCACCCCCGCAGATCAGCTGCTGCTCATCGACATCGCCCGACTCGATGCGCAGGCACGAGGTGCAGAGGCGGCGAAGCGGAACCCCGCCCAGGCCGCCCGCGTCAACGAGCTCCTCGCTCGTCGGCAGGAGCTGTCGGTCGAGCTGACCGGTCTGCTCGGAACCCGTGACGACATCGAGGCCGAGCTCGGTCGCATCGCCTCCGACGTCTCCGTCGTCGACGCCCGCGCCGCACGGGACGCGGACCGGCTCGCGGCATCCACCAATGCCAAGGACGCCCAGGGGCTCGAGCACGAGATCGCCTCGCTCGCCCGTCGCAAGAGCGAGCTCGAGGACGGCCAGCTCGCGGCCATGGAGCGGCTGGAGCAGGCCGAGGCCGCCGTCTCGGCGCAGCAGGCCCTCATCGCCCAGGTCAACGACGAGGGCGCGCGCCTGAGTGCCGAGGGCAAGGCATCCGTCGCCGAGGCTCAGGCGCGCCTCGACGCCGCGACCCGCGATCGCGCCGCGGTCGCCGCGCGCGTGCCCGCCGACCTGCTCGCGCGTTACGAGACGATCGCCCAGCGCAGCCCCGGGGCCGGACTGCTCCAACGCCGCACGTGCGGCGGATGCCACATGGAGCTGTCGGGCACCGACCTCAAGGTCATCGCCCAGGCCGCCGACGACGACGTGCTCACGTGCCCCGAGTGCGGATGCATCCTCGTCCGCACCGACGAGTCGGGTCTGTGACCCGTCGATGACACCGCCGCGCGCCGTGTGGCGTGCGGTCGGACGCGGCGCCGACGGGACGGTCGAGGTCGCCGAGCTCGATGCCGCCGGCGGCATCCTGGAACGGCGCAGTCTCGCGGCCGGTGATCTGAACGCCGAGCTGGTGGCGACCCCGGACGTCCGCTGGGTCTGGTCCGACACGGCCACGTGGTACGCGCCGGCACTCGCGGCCGGAGTGCGCGTGGCTCGCTGCCACGACCTGCGGCTCGTCCACGCGATCCTGCGCGGGAGCGTCCTCGTGCCCGATCGCGGCGAGCTGCGCGCCGCCGCGGCGTGGGACGGCGCGGCGCCCGAGCCCGCGACTGCTCGCGAGGCGCTGTTCGACCTCGAGCCCGCCGCCGACGCGATCCCCACGGATCTCGACTCGGTGCTGGCGGAGTTCTCCCGGCAGCTGCGGGCCCTCGCGTCCTCGCCCGACGCGGGGCGACTGCGGCTGTTGACCGCGGCCGAGTCCGCGGGCGCGCTCATCGCGGCCGAGCTCCACTTCGCCGGCGTCCCGTGGAGCCGTGCCGAGCACGACGCGATCCTCGCCGCGGTCCTCGGGCCTCGTCCGCGGGCGGGGGAGCTGCCGGCGCGGGTCCGCGAGCTCGCCGAACGGGTGCGCGCCGAGCTCGGCGACCCCGCCGCGAGCCTGGACTCGCAACCGCGGCTCCTCCGCTCGCTGCACCGCGCCGGAGTGCTCGTCGAGTCCACGAGCAAGTGGGAGCTCATGCGTCACGAGCATCCCGTCGTCGAGCCGCTCATCGCGTACAAGCGCGCGATGCGTCTGTTGACGGCCAACGGCTGGGCGTGGATGGACGAGTGGATCCCGGGCGACCGGTTCCGCCCCGTGTACGTGCCCGGCGGGGTCGTGACCGGCCGCTGGGCGTCGTCGGGCGGGGGAGCGCTGCAGCTGCCGCGCATGCTCCGTCCCGCGGTCCGGGCCGACCCGGGCTGGAAGCTCGTCGTCGCCGACGTCGCGCAGCTCGAGCCGCGCATCCTCGCCGCGATGGCGGGCGACACCGCCCTGGCCCGCGCGGCGCGCGGCCGGGACCTGTACGAGGGCATCGTCGAGCGGGGAGCCGTATCCACCCGCCAGGAGGCGAAGCTCGCGATGCTCGGGGCGATGTACGGCGCCACGACGGGGGACAGCGGGCGCCTCGTCCCGTCGCTCCGGCGGGCGTACCCGCGCGCGATGGCCGTCGTCGACGACGCCGCGCGCGTGGGCGAGCAGGGCGGGGTGGTCCGGACACTGCTCGGCCGGACGAGCCCGCCGCCGGCAGACGCCTGGCAGCAGATGCAGGCGGATGCCGCCGAGTCCGACGCCTCGGAGGTGCTCCGCTCGGCGGTTCGGTCGCGGGGCCGGGAGTTCGGACGGTTCACGCGCAACTTCGTCGTCCAGGGGACCGCCGCGGAGTGGGCACTCGCCTGGCTCGCCGATCTCCGTCAGCGCCTGGTCGGCCTTCCCGCCACCGGGCCGCATCCCGTGACCGGCCGTGCCCACTTGGCGTTCTTCCTGCACGACGAGATCATCGTGCACGCACCGCACGAACACGCGGAGGCCGCGGCCGACGCCGTGCGGCAGGCTGCGCGAGCGGCGGGCGAGCTGCTCTTCGGTGCGTTCCCGCTGGACTTCCGTCTCGACATCCGCATCGCCGACTCCGCCGACAAGACGTGAGGGGTGACCGTCGAGCGTGGGGGCGGGGCGGATAGACTCGGACGTGCGAATGGGTCGGCTGGACGGTCACGTGGCGGGAAACCGCACCGAGGAACGTCCGGGCTCCACAGGACAGGACGGTGGGTAACACCCACCCGGAGTGATCCGCGAGACAGTGCCACAGAGAGCAGACCGCCGGCCCCCGGGCCGGTAAGGGTGAAAGGGTGGTGTAAGAGACCACCGGGTTCGTGGTGACACGACCCGCACGGTAAACCTCGTCCGGAGCAAGGTCAGACAGGGGATGGTGACGCGGTCCGCCGAGTCCCCGGGTAGACCGCTGGAGCGGCACGGCAACGTGTCGCCGAGAGAGATGGCCGTCCACGGGGCTCACGCCCCCGGACAGAACCCGGCGTACAGGCCGGCCCATTCGCCCCAGCCCGCCGGTGGATCAGACCACGGGAGGTCCGTCGGGGCGCCGGGCTTCATCCGTTCGGCGAAACGATCGGAGCACCCCGAACTGAGACATGGCGAGCAGGGCCATGCCGACCACGGTGAACCACAGCGTGGGGCCCACGACGCCCGCCAGGATCAGCGTGGCGATCACGAGTCCGTACGCCACGGCGAACCAGAGGACGATCCGGGCCAGCGTCCGTCGCTTCTCTGAGACTCGCATCCCGTCACCTTGGCACGAAGGGCGCACGCTGTCCACGGCCGGCGAACGCCACGGCCAGGCCGCTGGCGAGGCGCCGCGTCCTGCATCCGGTCGGTTCGGGGCGGCGACCATGGAGGGCGGCAGCCGACTCGTAGCTGTCACGAGGTGCAGGACGGGCAACGATCAGCATGCCTCATCCTGGCCCACGGGGACGCATCGATCATCGGGAGTTGTCCGAACCCTGAGGTCGCGAATCCCGATCGGACCTTCGATTGGCCCCGGCCTGACCCGAATCAGAACGGGGCCGAGGCGCCGTGCGCTCCCCAAATGCGATCGACGCCCGAGGTGATCCGGAGCGCTCGCCGCATCGGATTGCCCGCGCGGCGGACCCAACCGTCCGGACCACCGGAGCGACGGCGCGTCCGGAACCGCCTCAGTGCGCGGTCGCGTCGGCGAGGTCCTCCGTGGTGTCATCGAGCACACCGGGGCGCTCACCGGCCAGGGCGAGGGCCGCGGCGCCGATGATGCCCGCGTTGTTGCGATGCACGGCCGGAACGATGGGGGTCTTCAGGTTCAGCAGCGGCAGGAACTTGTCGGCGTGCTTCGAGACGCCGCCGCCGACCACGAACAGGTCGGGGGAGAAGAGGAACTCGATGTGGCTGTAGTACCACTGCAGCCGCTCGGCCCATTCGGGCCAGTCGAGCTCGTCGCGCTCCATCGCCGAATACGCGGCCCAGGCCTCGGCATCCTTCCCGTGCTTCGCGCGATGCACGTGGCCGAGCTCGGAGTTGGGGATCAGGACGCCGTTGTAGATCATGGCCGACCCGATGCCGGTGCCGAGGGTCGTGAGGATCACCAGGCCGTCCTGTCCGCGAGCGGCCCCGTAACGCAGCTCGGCGACACCGGCGACATCCGCGTCGTTCGCGAAATGGATCTGGCGTCCCAGGCCCTTCTCGAAGAAGCTCTCGGCCTCGAAGTCGATCCAGGTGTCGGCGACGTTCGCGGCCGACAGCGTGCGCCCGTTCTTCACGATGGCGGGGAAGGCGACGCCGAGGGGGACGTCGGCGTCGTCCGAGACGCCGAGACGGTCCAGCACCTCCTTGACGGCATCGAGCACGTCCTCGGGCTCGGCGCCCTTCGGAGTGGCGACCTTGATCCGGTCCGTCAGGAGGGTTCCCGTCGAGAGATCGACCACGGCTCCCTTGATGCCCGTTCCGCCGATGTCCACTCCGACGGCCCGCGTCGCACTCGCACTCATGCGACCCACCCTATCGAGCGCGGGCAGGGCCCGATTAGGCTCGGGCTGAGCGCCACCGGTGGCGCAGTCTGGAGCGGACATGCCCGAGAGCGACGGCGAGTACTGGTACAACCTCACCACCCACGAGGTCGAGCACGGCAAGCAGTCTCCGGGAGCAGACCGCGCGGGCCCCTTCGCCACGGCCGACGAGGCCGCCCGCGCCCCGCAGCTGATGGCCCAGCGGGCCCAGGCCTGGCGCGAGGACGAGGCTCAGGAGGACGACTGGGGCACGCCGCCGTCGGAGGGCTCCGACCGCCAGTAGTCTGGGGAGCGACCCTGTCTCGGAGAGGACGCGATGGACAAGCAGCGGGACTTCGTACTGCGAACGATCGAGGAGCGGGGCGTCAAGTTCGTCCGTCTCTGGTTCACGGACGTCATCGGCACTCTGAAGTCGGTGGCGATCGCCCCCGCCGAGGTCGAAGGGGCCTTCACCGAGGGGCTCGGGTTCGACGGATCGGCGATCGAGGGCCTCACCCGGAGCTACGAGTCCGATCTGCTCGCGCATCCTGACCCGACGACCTTCCAGCTGCTGCCGTGGCGCGGCGAGGTCGACCCGACGGCGCGCATGTTCTGCGACATCACGACCCCCGACGGTCAGCCGGCGGTCGCCGATCCCCGTCACGTGCTCAAGCGCACGCTGGCGAAGGCCGCCGACGCCGGCTTCACCTTCTACACCCACCCCGAGATCGAGTTCTACCTGCTGAAGTCGTCGTCGTACGGCCCCGACGGCCCCGAGCCGGTGGACTCCGCGGGCTACTTCGACAACGTGCCCGGGGGCACGGCGCACGACTTCCGGCGCCGCTCGGTCCGGATGCTGGAAGACCTGGGCATCTCGGTCGAGTACAGCCACCACGAGGGCGGCCCCGGCCAGAACGAGATCGACCTCCGCTACGCCGACGCGCTGGCGACCGCGGACAACATCATGACGTTCCGCACCGTCATCAAAGAGGTGGCGATCGAGCAGGGCGTCTACGCGACGTTCATGCCGAAGCCCCTGAGCGGTCAGCCCGGCAGCGGGATGCACACGCACATGTCGCTGTTCGAGGGCGACGTCAACGCCTTCTACGAAGAGGGCGCGCAGTACCAGCTCTCTCAGACGGGACGTCAGTTCATCGCGGGCCTGCTGCGCCACGCCAACGAGATCTCGGCGGTGACCAACCAGTTCGTCAACTCGTACAAGCGCCTGTGGGGCGGGGACGAGGCGCCGAGCTTCATCACGTGGGGCCACAACAACCGATCTGCCCTCGTGCGCGTGCCGATGTACAAGCCGAACAAGAGCCAGTCGTCGCGCGTCGAGTACCGCGCCCTGGACTCCGCGGCGAACCCCTACCTCGCCTACGCCCTGCTCCTCGCCGCCGGCCTGAAGGGCATCGAAGAAGGCTACGAGCTCCCCTCCGAAGCCGAGGACAACGTGTGGTCGCTGACGGATGCCGAACGCCGCGCCCTCGGCTACGCGCCGCTCCCGGCGAGCCTCGACCACGCCCTCGAGTACATGGAGGAGTCCGAGCTCGTCGCCGAGACGCTGGGGGAGCAGGTGTTCAACTACGTGCTGCTCAACAAGCGCCGCGAGTGGCAGAACTATCGGGCCCAGGTGACGCCGTTCGAGCTCAAGAGCAATCTGGAGATGCTCTGAGGCCATGACCCGAGGATCGCGGTCGGTCGGTCTGACCGGACTGGCACGCGCGGGATTCCACGACCTGGGATCGGCGGGCGAGCAGCTCGACGAGCTGGCCGAGCTGACGGATGTCACGCGGGACGAGCTCGTGTCGGCAGCAGAGGCGGCCGCCGACCCCGACGGCGCCGTCGCGTCGCTCGTTCGGATCGCCCGGCGCGACGCCGACGCGGTGCGCGACGCGCTGCGGCGCCGGCCCGACGCGGTCTGGGCGGTGCTCGGGGCCTCGTCGGGATTCGCCGACTTCTACCTGCGGCATCCGGGCGAGCTCGCGGATCTGACCGCCGACGGCGAGGGGCTCCCCGCACGCGACGAGTTGCGGGACCACATGCTGGCAGCCGTCCACGCCTCCGACGGCGTAGCCGGAATAGGCGGCGACGAGGGCTGGATCGCGCTGCGCGTTGCCTACCGGCGGCTCCTCGCCCGCATCGCGCGCTTCGACCTCACGGCCTCCGATCCGACCCTCGTGCTCCACGCCGTGGCCGCCGCGCTCGCCGATGCGGCGGGTGCCGCGCTCGAGGCGTCGCTCGCGGTCGCGCGGGCCCGCCTGGTCGCGGGCGTGCCCGGGGCGGGCCGGTTCGGTGCCGACGAGGTCGCCGCGACCCGCCTCGCGATCATCGGCATGGGCAAGGCCGGCGCGCGGGAGCTCAATTACGTGAGCGACGTCGACGTCATCTTTGTCGGGGGAACCTCGGACGAGGTCACGTTGAGCGAGTCGCGGGCCATCGACATCGCCACGCGACTGGCGATGCAGACGATGCGCGGCATCTCCGAGGTCGACATCGAGCCTCCCCTGTGGGAGGTCGATCCGAACCTGCGGCCCGAGGGGAAGCAGGGCGCGCTGGTCCGCACGCTCGATTCGCACGTCGCGTACTACGACCGCTGGGCCAAGAGCTGGGAGTTCCAGGCGTTGCTCAAGGCGCGGTGGCTCGCGGGCGACGAAGACCTGGGCGAGCGCTACGTCGAGGCCGTGCAGCCGATGGTGTGGTCGAGCGCCTCGCGTGAGAACTTCGTCGACAGCGTCCAGCGCATGCGGGAGCGGGTCACCGACCACATCCCGCCGGCCGAGGTCGCCCGTCAGCTGAAGCTCGGACCCGGCGGCATCCGCGACATCGAGTTCACCGTCCAGCTCCTGCAGCTCGTGCACGGGTCGTCGGACGAGCGGATCCGCGAGCGCTCGACCCTCGACGCCCTCGACGCCCTCGTGAGCGAGGGGTACATCGGGCGCGAGGACGCCGCACGCTTCGCGCTCGACTACCGCCGGCTGCGCGTCCTGGAGCATCGGCTGCAGCTGCGCGACCTGCGACGCACGCACCTCATGCCCGAGGACGGCGCCGCACTGCGCACGCTCGCACGGGCGGCCCGGCTGGGCGACGGCGGCGACCGGGTCGTCGCGGTCTGGGAGGACATCAAGCGCGAGGTCCGCGAGATCCACGTCCGGCTGTTCTACCGCCCGCTGCTGTCGGCGGTGGCCGCCCTTCCCGCCGACGAGCACACGCTCTCGTCCGATCAGGCGAAGGCCCGCCTCGCCGCCATCGGCTTCCGCGATCCCGCGGGGGCCCTCCGCCACATCGCCGCCCTCACGAGCGGCCTCAGTCGCAAGGCGGTGATCCAGCGGCATCTGATGCCGGTGATGATCCGATGGTTCGCCGACGGCGTCGACCCCGACTACGGTCTGCTGGCCTTCCGACGGATCAGCGAACGGCTCGGGAGCACCCCGTGGTTCCTGCGTGTGCTGCGGGACTCGTCGGGGGCGGCCGAGAGCCTCACGCGCCTGCTCTCGGGCTCGCGGTACGTCGGCGAGCTCATGGAGTGGATCCCCGAGTCGATCGCGTGGCTCGACGCGACCGATCAGCTGCGGCCGCGCCCCGGTTACGTTCTGCAGGAGGAAGCCCGTGCCATCCAGACGAGGCACGCGTCGATCGACGACGCGATGTCGGCCGTGCGCGCGCTCCGCCGACGCGAGCTGCTGCGGCTCGCGATGTCCGCCGTCGTCGGGGACCTGTCGATCGAGCAGCTCGCCGAATCGCTCACGACCATCAGCGAGGTGACGATCCAGGCCACGTTGCGAGCGGTTCGCCGCGAGATCGTCCCCGCCGAGGACGATGCGCTCGATTTCGCGGTCATCGCGATGGGGCGCTTCGGCGGCTCCGAGCTCGGCTTCGGTTCCGACGCCGACATCATGTACGTCTTCGATGCGAACGGGGTTCCCGCGCAGCGGGCGCAGGAGCTCGCCTCCAGCTCGTCCAGGGCATCCGGCGGTACTCGGAAGACCACCGGCTGCCTCTCGACCTCGACGCCGGTCTTCGGCCCGAGGGGCGCAACGGTCCGCTGGTGCGCTCTCTCGATTCCTACGCGGAGTACTACCGCCGCTGGTCGCTCTCGTGGGAGGCGCAAGCGCTCCTGCGTGCCCGCGGGGTGGCGGGCAGCGTGTCGCTCATCGAGCGGTTCCTCGCGCTCGCCGACGACCTGCGATACCCGGTCGCGCCCGACCCGCAGGGACTCCGGGAGATCCGCCGCATCAAGGCGCGCGTCGAGAGCGAGCGCCTGCCGCAGGGGCAGGACCGCTCACGACACCTCAAGCTCGGTCCGGGCGGTCTCAGCGACGTCGAGTGGCTCGTCCAGCTGATCCAGCTCGAGCACGGTCACGAGGTCGCGGGGCTCCGGACGACGTCCACGGTCGGCGCGCTCGATGCGGCCGTCGCGGCCGGCCTCGTCCCGCGCGAGGGAGCGGAACGGCTCGCGGCCGCGTGGCGCCTGGCGAGCCGCCTCCGATCGGCGAACACCCTCCTCTCGGGTCAGACGAGCGACGTCCTGCCGACGGACCGGGGCCGCCTCGACGGGATCGGGCGGCTGCTCGGATACCCGGCCCGCTCGGCGACCGTCGTCGAGGAGGATTGGATGCGCGCCGCGCGCCAGGCTCGTCGCGTGTTCGAGAAGCTCTTTTACGGCTAAGGGGAAACATGTCGGTTGGTCTGCTGGCTGTCGTCGACGACATCCTGAGTGCGGCGTTGCGCGCCTCGGCGAAGTCGGCGGGTGTCGTCATCGACGATGCTGCCGTCACGCCCCAGTACGTGCAGGGCATCACGCCCGCGCGGGAGCTGCCGGTCGTCGCGAAGATCGCGCTCGGATCGATCGCGAACAAGTTCCTCATCATCATCCCCGTGGCGTTGCTGCTGACGGCGTTCGCCCCGGCGGTCCTGCCGTTCCTCCTCATCCTCGGTGGGCTGTTCCTCTGCTACGAGGCGCGGAGAAGGTCCTCGAATGGCTCGGGGTGCATCACGGGGCGGCCGACGACGGCCCCCGTGACGAGAAGAAGCTCGTGCTCGGCGCCGTGCGCACCGATCTCATCCTCTCGGCCGAGATCATGCTCATCTCGCTGTCGAACCTCGACGAGGGGATGGGCATTTGGCAGACCCTCGCCGTGCTCGCCGTCATCGCGCTGATCATGACCGGCGTCGTGTACGGCGCCGTCGCGCTGCTGGTGAAGATCGACGACATCGGTCTGCGGATGGCCAAGAGCCCGTCGCAGCGCGTGCGGCACACCGGCATGCGCATCGTCCGCTCGATGCCGGCCGTCTTCCGCGTCATCAGCGTCGTCGGCACCGTGGCCATGCTGTGGGTCGGCGGTCACCTCGTGCTCGCCAACCTCGGCGAGGTCGGTGTGACGGTCGCGCTCGACCTGCTGCACGGGGTCGAGCACCTGCTCGAACCGGCCGGGGGAGTGATCGTCTGGATCGGTGAGACGGCGGTCTCGGCCGTCGCCGGTGTGCTGATCGGTCTCGTGATCGTCGGGGTGATCACCGTGGTCCGGCGGGTTCGCCACGGAGAGCGCGACGCCGCCGGGGGCGCCCACTGAACGGCCGCGACCGGCCCCGGCCGCTGCGCGATCTCGTCTGGTGGATCGCGGACTACGCCTATGCGATCACGTGGCAGGTGCGGGCGTTCTTCTCGCGCACCGACCCCACCGAGTTCGCCACGGCGACCGGGTGCCGTTGGTCGTCCTGCCGGGCATCTACGAGACCTGGCGCTTCATGCAGCCGCTCATCACCGAGCTCCATGGACGCGGCCACCCCGTCCATGTCATCGCCGCTCTCGGGCGCAAACCGCTGCCCGTGCCCCGCGGCGCGCGGCACGTCGCCGACTACCTGCCGCGCCCATGAGCTCCACGACGTCGTCCTCGTCGCCCACAGCAAGGGCGGTCTCATCGGCAAGCAGATGATGACGGATGCCGCCGTCGGTCCGCGCGTTCGCGGCATGGTGGCCGTTGCGAGCCCGTTCGGGGGCTCGGTCTACGGCCGCCTCATGTTGTTGCCGGCGTTGCGCGCCTTCTCGCCCGGCGCGCCGGGCA